>NZ_BMPU01000001.1 GCF_014647755.1 Porphyromonas pasteri
CGCTTCGTTTTCCCCCCCCCCCCCCCCTTGGCTACTTGGAAGGACTTCACACGCGACACACTGCGTGCGTGTCATATGTGAGAGCTGGGGGAGTCTCTACATTATATATAGCTCCTGCGAGACGGGAGATTTGGAGGGTAGTTAATTTTCATTACCTTTGCCCGAAAGAAACTCAAGAAGAGAAGTATTAGATGAAGCGTACCACGTACATGATGTCCATGATGATGATGCAGATGATGTCTGCGTCGGGCTCGTCACATCTGTACTTCGCATAGTCGAATCTCCAAGATATCACGTAAGCCCGCTGCAGTCCATGATTGCAGCGGGCTGTGCTTTTATAGCACCTCCCCATTTACTCCCCATTACTATTCACCCCACAAACAACGACGAAGACAATGAGCAAGAACGTATCTACCCTGGCCCTCCACCACGCTTTCGATCCCACTGCAAACTGCGGCTCCACTGCAGTGCCCCTTTATCAGGCGAATGCCTTCGCTTTTGATAGTACTGACCACGCTGCTGGGGTCTTTGACCTGCAGATCCCTGCCTACCTCTATACCCGCCTCAATAACCCCACGACCGACGTCCTTGAGCAGCGCCTGGCAGCCCTTGAAGGTGGTGTCGGTGCCATAGCTACGGCAAGCGGCATGGGTGCTATCGCTACGACGATCTTCACCCTGCTGCGTGCTGGTGACCATATTGTAGCCTCCTCCAGCGTCTACGGCGGTACGTACAATCTCTTGAGCGTCACACTGCCCCGCCTCGGTATCACGACGACCTTCGTCGATGCCCAGGATCCCAAGAACTTCGAGGCAGCTATCCAGCCCAATACCAAGCTCGTCTATACCGAGACGCTGGGCAACCCCAAGCTCGACTTCGTCGATATCGCCGCTGTAGCTGATATTGCCCATGCTCACGGCCTCCCCCTCGCCGTAGATAATACGCTGACACCTGTGCTCTGCCGCCCCATCGATCATGGTGCTGATATCGTGATCTACTCGCTGACGAAGTACTTCTGCGGTAATGGTACGGCTATGGGTGGTGCAGTGATCGACTCGGGTAAGTTCGACTGGACGAATGGTAACTTCCCTGACTTCACCGAGCCCAGCCCAGGCTATCACGGCCTGCGCTACAGCGAGACGTTTGGCCCTGCTGCCTTCATCGTCCGTGCTCGTGTCGAAGGGCTGCGTGACCTCGGTAGCTGCCTGAGTCCCTCGAATAGCTTCATCTTCATCCAGGGTCTTGAGACGCTCTCGCTTCGCATCCAGCACGCTTCGCAGTCGGCACTTGAGATCGCTCGTTGGCTCCAGAGCCAGCCTGAGGTCGCTTGGGTGAGCTACCCTGGTCTGGAGTCAGATCAGCATCATAAGATCTGCGACCGCTACCTCAAGGGAGGCTTCGGCTGTATCATCACCTTCGGTCTGAAGGACGGCTACGAGGCTGCTAAGAGCTTCGTCGATAACACGGAGATCTTCCGCATCGTGGCCAACCTCGGCGACACGAAGTCCCTCATCATTCACCCCAGCAGCACGACGCACCGTCAGCTCTCCGAGGAGCAGCAGCGCTCGGCAGGTGTCACCCCCGACCTGGTGCGCCTCTCCATCGGCCTCGAAGGTATCGAAGACCTCAAGGCAGACCTGGCTCAAGCACTGAAGAAGGCGACGAAGTAAGATGCTGCACGAAGTCTCTATCCCCGACTTTCGCTCCGAGCGAGGTGAGTCTTATCCCGAGGTCATACTGAGCTATGAGGTGGCTGGTCCACCTCTTGGCTCGGCGCCTCTGGTAGTCGTGTGCCACGCCTTGACGGGTAACTCTACCGTCACAGGCGAGCAAGGCTGGTGGAATAAGCTCATCAGCGAGGAGGGGGCTATCTCTCCGACGCACTACACGATCCTCTCCTTCAATATCCCAGGCAATGCCTATGATGGGCGCGAAGCCGAAGATCCCGAGGCCTTTGAGCTGCGTGATGTCGCTCGTCTC
Organism: Porphyromonas pasteri; assembly: GCF_014647755.1. Taxonomy (GTDB): domain Bacteria; phylum Bacteroidota; class Bacteroidia; order Bacteroidales; family Porphyromonadaceae; genus Porphyromonas; species Porphyromonas pasteri. The sequence continues at coordinate 1,981 of NZ_BMPU01000001.1, forward strand.
TTCCTCCTCGGTCTGGAGGCGCTGGGCGTGAAGGAGGTCTATGCTGTCATCGGAGCTTCGATGGGCGGAGCGCTTACGTGGCAGATAGCTTATCTCAACCCAACGCTGGCGAAGCATATCTTTCCCATCGCTTGCGACTATCGTGCTTCGGACTGGCTGCTCACGCAGACGCTTATCCAGAAGCAGATCCTTGCGCACTCCTCGCACCCGCTGGAGGATGCACGCATCCATGCGATGTCGTGCTACCGCACGCCTCAGTCGCTCAATGTGCGCTTCGCTGGTCAGCGTGATAGTCGGGGTACAGGCTCAGGGCAGTACGACGTCGAGAGCTGGCTTCTCTACCATGGCGATGCCTTGGCACGCCGCTTCAAGCTCTCGGCCTACCATGTGATGACGCACCTGACCTCGACTATCGGGGTCTGTGAGGAGGTAGAGGCTCTTGCACGTATCCGTTCGGCTATCCATATAGTCTCCATCAATAGCGACCTCCTCTTCACCCATGACCGTGCTGAAGCGACCTATGAGGCGCTGCGTGCGCTGGGTATGGACGTGAGCCTTGCTGTCATCCACTCGATCCATGGGCATGATGCCTTCCTCATGGAGTACGAGCAGCTCAATCATATCATCAGACCTTACTTTCCTACTCACGTATGAAGATCTTGAAGTTCGGGGGGAAGTCCCTGGATAATGGTAGCGGCATCTTGACGGTGCTGGATATCATCATCGATAACTATCGCGCTGGCGAAGCTCCCGTCGTCGTGGTCTCAGCGCGCGGTAAGAGCACTGATGCCCTGCTCGCTCTCGCGGAGCAGGCTTGCGCTGGTGAGCCCTACGAAGCAGCCCTCCAAGCCTTCTGGGAACATCAGTGTCAGGATACTACGCTTCGCTTCGAGGCGGAGCGTGTGCAGCTGGAGCGCCTCCTCTCGGGGATCTCGCTCTTGGGCGAATGCTCCCCTCGTACTGCAGACGAACTCGTGAGCTATGGCGAAGTCCTCTCGTCGCAGTATGTCGCACAGGCGCTCAAGGACCGTGGCTACGAAGCCGTGGCGATTGACTCGGGTGACTTCCTCGTGACGGATGCCCACTACGGCTCGGCTTCGGTCTTTACCGAGGCTTCGCGAGAGCGCTGTCGTACGCTCTTTGCTGGGCTTCCCCCAGGAGTGATACCTATCGTCACGGGCTTCATCGCTCGTGATGAGGCTGGGCGTCGCACGACGCTTGGGCGCAATGGGAGCAACTACAGCGCAGCGCTCTTGGCGAACTTCCTCGAGGCTTCGCTGATGGAGAACTACACGCATGTCGATGGCATCTATACGGCCAACCCCAGTGTCGTAGCCGAGGCACGCAAGATCGACGAGCTCTCCTATGCTGATGCTGCGGAGCTATCGCAGTTCGGCGCAGAGATCCTCCATATCAAGACGATTGAGCCGCTACAGGAGCGGGGTATCCCACTGCGCGTGCTCAATACCTTCAGCTATGGTGAGGAGTCGAATGGGACACTCGTCACGGCTCATCCACGGGACAAGGTCGTGCGTGCGCTGGCTTCGCTCTCGGGTAAGGCGCTCATCCACTTCGAGGGGCGCAATATGCTTGGGCGCTCGGGGATCGATGCGCGTATCTTCCGCTCGTTTGAGGCAGCAGAGGTGAGTGTCAGCCTCATCGCTCAGGGCTCTACGGAGCGTGGTACGGCGATTGTCGTCGACGAGGAGGAGGCCGATCGCGCAGTGGAAGCCCTCGTGCAGGAGTTTCACCACGATCTCGAGACTGGTCATGTGACGAAGATCTATGCGGAGAAGGGGCTAGCAGTGGTCGCTATCATCGGGCTGAACTTATTGGAGTTCGACCGCCCCTATCGTGCCCTCGTGCGCAACCGCATCCTGCCTATCCTCCTCAGCAACTCGGTACCGGAGAATACCCTCTGCCTCCTGGTACGTGATGATGAAGAGCGTGAGAAGGCGCTGAAGGTCATCCACGGCGAGCTCTTTGAGCGCCCCAAGCGCATCCATCTGGCGGTCATTGGTCACGGCACGGTCGGTGGTGCTTTCATCGGGCAGATCATCCAGCAGCGTGAGCTCCTCATCGCGCAGAAGAATATAGACCTACGCATCTTCGCGATCGCTGACTCACGCCATCTTCTGCTTAGTTCTTCGGGTGCGGGGGCCGATTGGACGACCGAGCTGGAGCGTGCTCCCTTCTCGGGTGACCTTCCCGAAGCGATCATCAGCTACGGACAGCGTCAGGCACTGGAGAATATGATCCTCGTGGACAATACCTCGTCCCCTGTCATCGCTTCGCACTACGCTCGCTATGCAGCTGAGGGCTTCGATATCGTCTCCTCGAACAAGAAGGCGAACATCGCACCCTATGCCGACTACAGCTACCTGCGGGATACGCTCCAGCGTCATCGCCGTAGCTACCGCTATGAGACGAATGTCGGTGCGGGCCTCCCACTGATCGACAACCTCAAGCTCCTGCACCTCTCGGGCGAACGGATTACACGTATTCACGGGCTCTTCTCGGGAAGTCTCAGCTATATCTTCAACCGCCTCACCGAGGAGCCCGAGCGTTCGCTCCGCTCCATCGTCGAGGAGTCGGCACGCCTTGGTCTCACCGAGCCTGACCCGCGCGAAGACCTCAGCGGAGAGGACGTAGCGCGCAAGGTGCTCATCCTCGTGCGTGAGCTGGATGTACCTGCCGAACTCTCGGATGTCCGCTGGGAGAATCCCGTACCCGAGGCCTTGCGCTCGCTGAGTCTGGAGGACTTCTGGGCGCGCTTTGGTGAGCTGGAGGCTTCCATCGAAGCGCTACGTGCTACGGCTAAGCCCGATGAAGTACTCCGCTATGTCGGGGATATCGTCTGGGATGATGTGCGTCAGGAGGCGACGCTCTCGGCGGGACTCCGTCTCGTCTCCCGCACGTCGCCACTGGGTCGTGTGAGTGGTGCGGATAGCTGCTTCGAGATCTACACGGAGAGCTATGGTAGCCAGCCCATCGTCATCCAAGGGGCGGGTGCCGGTGCTGCCGTCACGGCACGTGGTGTCTTCGGCGATGTCCTGCGCTTGGCTGAGGGCTACGAGAGCTAAGAGCTCCACATTCGCCCGCTCTTGATAGAGGGCGGTGCAGTACCTTACTATTTCTTGAGGGTGCGAACCAATATAGGTTCGCACCCTCTTCCTATATGAGTACGTGGGTAGAGCTATATAGGATGGCGAAGAATGCTATATAGCTTTGTGAAGTGACCTCTATTAGGTTGTTGCTCTGCGTAGGGATAAAAGTTGTGGACGAGTGGCAGATAAGTTTGGGCTACGTACGTGGCCCTAATATCTACGTACGTGGATATTTGGACTGACGTACCTGGTCTTTAAGACTACGTACATAGACAGAGGAAAACCACTACGGGAAGGCGCTTTTCCCTTCAAGAGAAGGACACTTTTCCTCTGCTGGGGTGAATGCCGTATCTTTGTGAACCCTAATTCATTATTTGGCAGAAGACGATGAGCGAACAGGAAGCCTACCTCGAGCAATATACAAGTGAACTTCAGCCCCTCTTACTGCAGCTTGCACAGCAGGAGGGGTTTCTTCGTGGTCCCCTCTTAGAGACGGCAGACCTCGACGAGCTGTGGCCCGCGCTGGCACAGCCCTATATGGCCAGTGCCGTGCCCGACTTCGAGCAGTACCCGCTGGTGTCGCTCGGCTGGATGACCTTCGTCGGTATGGCGATGGCCGTGCTGTGGGATGAAGACTGGCAGCGCTATCAGCCGCTGGGCAGTGCGCTCTATACGCAGCTTCGTGATGCACGTGGCTGGGATGAGCTGGACGAATATGTGCTCGAAGATGTCCTCGGGATGCTCCGTGGCTCGGAGGAAGCCAAGCGCTATACCGACTTGGTACGTCGCTTGGCAGAGCTGGCGCTTACGCAGCTTCGTCATGAGAATGCCGAGCCATCGAGCCCCATAGCATTCCAGCTCTATGCACGTACGCTCTTCGGTCTCTATCGCATCGGAGTAGCGCTGGGCTTGGCACGCTTGGGCTACAAGCTGACTCAGGCTAACTAAGCTGGGTGGGGGAGTGTGCTCCCCGAAAGTCAAAGTCACGATATAAATACAGAGCATATGAATACATTCGATCGAATAAGAGTTTATTTCAATCTACGTCCTGACCTTGAAGAGGAGCAGGCGATCATCGAGGAGGTGACCCGTGGGGTGTCCTACCGTGGAGCTAATCTCTGGATCCTCATCGCAGCGGTCTTCATCGCGTCACTCGGGCTCAATGTCAATTCGACTGCTGTCATCATCGGTGCGATGCTCATCTCCCCGCTTATGGGACCTATCATCGGGATGGGGCTCGCTGTGGGGACGAATGACCTGGACCTCCTGAAGCGCGCGCTGAAGAACTTCAGTATCGCTATGCTTATCAGCGTACTCACCGCTACGATTTACTTCTTCATCAGTCCGCTGGAGGAGGCGCAGTCGGAGCTGCTGGCACGTACTACGCCGACAATCTATGACGTACTCATCGCCTTCTTCGGTGGTGCCGCTGGTATCATTGCCCTCTCGACTCGTGGTCGTGGAGGGAATGTGATCCCTGGGGTCGCCATCGCTACGGCACTCATGCCTCCGCTCTGTACGGCGGGCTATGGTCTGGCGACGGGGCAGCTGAACTTCTTCTTCGGGGCCTTCTACCTCTTCTTCATCAATACGGTCTTCATCAGCTTGGCGACAGCTCTCGGGGTGCGTATGATGCGCTTCCACTATCATGAGTTCCTCTCGCCTGAGCGAGCTAAGCACGCCCGAAATATCCTGATGCTTATCGTCATCGCGACGACGATCCCTGCGGTCATGATGACGATCAATATCATCCGTACGAGCATCTTCGAGAATGGACTTCGTCGCTTCATCTCCTCAGAGCTGGAACAGCCCGGGACACAGATCCTCTCCTCGGGGACAGATGCAGCGGCGAAGGAGCTACGTGTCATAGCCGTAGGGCGTGCGATCACGGAGGAGAAGCAGAGGTCAGCATCGGAGAATATGGAGCACTATGGCCTCGGTGGCTATCAGCTCTCAGTGATTCAGGGGGGAGCTTCGGATAGCTTGCTGGCGCTCAGTAGTCAGCTGGCGCAGCGCGCCTACAGTCAGGAGAGCGAGCATCAGAAGCTCCTCGAGCTCTCGGCTGATAATGCAGCGCTTACCCAGCAGCTCAATGCCTATACCCGATGTGAGGAGGTGGCCGAAGCCATCCGCCCCGAGCTGGCGGTACTCTTCCCTGCTGTACGCTCGCTGAGCTTGGCGCGTACCGTCGAGGTGCAGCGTGACACGACGGCTACCCGTCGCTTCGTCACGGCGGTCTTTGCTGTAGACGACTCGAAGAGCTGGACTTCGGCCGATGCCACTCGCTTCCAGGAGTGGCTCAAGACGCGCCTCTCGGGAGATAGTATTGTCCTGCTTCCTCGCACGCAGGCTGCTACTACGGCAGCTCGCCGATAAGGCTATCCCTTACCCGCCTCTTTGCGTAGAAGAGGAAGACAGTCCTCCCAAGCGGCGCATACCGCCTGGGAGGACTGCTGTATATGGGTGAGCTATTCGCTCGTTGGGCGGTCTTTTGTACCTTTGCCCTACCATCTAACATTATTCATCCAAACTACTATAGTAGCTATGAAATTACAAACTCTACGTGCTTGGGGCCGTCGGGCGCTGGTCGCTCTCCTCTTAGGCTCCGCTACTCCTCTTGTCGCACAGCAGTATTTCCCCAACGGAGATCCCTCTACACCCGACGAACACGGTGCGCGCTGGGTCTTCGGTGGGCTCGTCTCCTTCTGGCAAGACAATAAGGCCAAGACTACGACATTCGACTTCTCCCCTGAGGTCGCGTACCTCTTCAATGAGAATTGGGGACTCGGTGTCGTCGGGACCTATCAGTATCAGAAGGGGAATGGTGAAAGCGAGAGCCTCTGGGCACTACGCCCCTTCGCTCGCTACTACTATATGCGCCGCGAGCCTTTCAACCTCTATCTTGATGGTGGCTTCGGCTTCTCTACCTCTGGCGGTGTGAAGGGCTGGGAAGTGGGTCTGCGCCCTGGAGCGTGTGTCGACCTGACCAAGGGCCTGTGCCTGTGCCTGCGTCTTGGCTTCATCGGCTATCGTGATAAGTTCGGTGCTGGCGAAGAAGCTGGCCTCTCTACCTCGGGCTTCGGCTTGCGCTTCGCTCCCGAGGAGCTGCAGATCGGTCTCGAGCTGGAGCTGTAATTATACTCCTCCCTCATCGAGTACAGCGCGCCCCAGTGCTGATAGGTAAGTCCTGTCACACTGGGGCGCGCTGTATCTATACACGGGGGTAGAAGGGACAGATGAAGAGAGTATGCCAGCCTCTCTGTAGTATAAATGACACGATGTGTTTAGGTGAGTGTGACAATTTGGCGTACTCTCGTGGCGTATGCTTTTTGGCATAGCCTTTGACATAAGTAGGGCGTGAGTGTGAGTTGTTAGACTCCTCATAGGTGTCGCCCCTTGACCAAGTGCCTCCCTCGGTGAGGCAGTCGGCAGGCGGGCACCCTACGACGGAGGACGCAGCTGAAGCTCGGAAAGTAGAACAATAACAGAAACAAGATAAAAGACAAAAGAATATTATGGGAAAGATTATTGGAATTGACCTCGGGACTACAAACTCTTGTGTCTCCGTACTCGAAGGGAACGAACCTATCGTCATCGCTAACAGCGAAGGTAAGCGCACGACTCCCTCTGTCGTCGCCTTCATCGATGGTGGCGAACGTAAGGTAGGTGACCCCGCAAAGCGTCAGGCTATCACGAACCCCACGAAGACGATCTACTCGATCAAGCGCTTCATGGGTGAGACCTTCGAACAAGTGAAGGACGAAATCGCCCGCGTACCATATAAGGTCGTGCGTGGTGATAACGACACGCCTCGTGTCGACATCGACGGCCGTCTCTACACGCCTCAGGAAATCTCTGCTATCATCCTGCAGAAGATGAAGAAGACGGCTGAGGACTACCTCGGTGCAGAGGTCACGGATGCAGTCATCACCGTACCTGCTTACTTCAACGACGCTCAGCGTCAGGCTACGAAGGAAGCTGGTGAGATCGCTGGTCTGAACGTCCGTCGTATCGTCAACGAACCTACGGCAGCTTCGCTCGCCTATGGTCTTGACAAGAGCGACCGCGATATGAAGATCGCTGTCTTCGACCTCGGTGGTGGTACGTTCGATATCTCGATCCTCGAGCTCGGTGATGGTGTCTTCGAAGTACGCTCTACCAATGGTGATACGCACCTCGGTGGTGATGACTTTGACCACGTGATCATCGACTGGCTCGCCGAAGAGTTCAAGGCTGATGAAGGTGTAGACCTCCGTCAGGATCCTATGGCTATGCAGCGTCTGAAGGAAGCTGCTGAGAAGGCTAAGATCGAGCTCTCCAGCACGACCTCTACGGAGATCAACCTCCCCTACATCATGCCCGTGGGTGGTGTGCCCAAGCACCTGGTACGTACGCTGACTCGTGCAAAGTTCGAGCAGCTGGCTGACCGCCTCATCCAGGCTTGTGTCGCTCCTTGCGAAACGGCTCTGCGTGACGCTGGCCTCTCTAAGAGCGATATCGACGAAGTGATCCTCGTAGGTGGCTCTACGCGTATCCCTGCTATCCAGGAGATCGTAGAGAAGATCTTCGGTAAGGCTCCTTCTAAGGGTGTTAACCCTGACGAAGTCGTCGCTGTCGGTGCCGCTATCCAGGGCGGTGTCCTGACGGGTGAGATCAAGGATGTCCTTCTTCTCGACGTCACGCCTCTCTCTCTCGGTATCGAGACGATGGGTGGTGTCATGACGCGCCTCATCGATGCCAATACGACGATCCCCACGAAGAAGAGCGAGATCTTCACGACGGCTGTCGACAACCAGCCCGAGGTAGAGATCCACGTCCTGCAGGGTGAGCGCTCACTGGCTAAGGACAACAAGAGCATCGGTAAGTTCAAGCTCGAGGTAGCTCCTGCTCCTCGTCAGACGCCTCAGATCGAAGTGACCTTCGATATCGACGCTAACGGTATCCTCAACGTCACGGCTCTCGATAAGGCTACGGGCAAGCAGCAGAAGATCCGTATCGAAGCTTCCAGCGGTCTCTCTGACGCTGAGATCCAGCGTATGAAGGACGAAGCCGCTGCTAACGCTGAAGCTGACAAGAAGGAGACCGAGCGTATCACGAAGCTGAACCAGGCTGACAGCCTCATCTTCCAGACGGAAAAGCAGCTGAAGGAATTCGGTGATAAGCTCTCCGCTGACAAGAAGGCTGCTGTCGAAGCTGCCCTTGCTAAGCTCAAGGAAGCTCACTCAGCTCAGAATATCGAAGGTATCGACGCTGCTTCAGCTGAAGTACAGGCTGCCTTCCAGGCTGCAAGCGAAGAGATGTACAGCCACGCTAACGCTGCTGGTGCTGCTGATCCTGCCGCTGGTGCACAGCCCGGTGCTGGTGCCTCCTCGCAGTCTGCTGGTGACAATATCACCGACGCTGACTTCGAAGAAGTGAAGTAAGACACGCTTACTCCCGTCGCTGACGGGTGAAACGGATAAAGGCGAAGACGCCACTGTCCTCCCCCTTGTGGGATGGGCAGTGGCGTCTTCTTTTTGCCGGCCTCTCGAAGAGGGGCTGTGCGAACCTATATTGCTCACTGCTCCGACCAGTATTGGTCGCTGCTCCGACCTATATAGGTTGACTCACCGACCAATATAGGTTCATACCGCCTACCTATACAGCTTTGCTCATGCTCCTCGATGGGGCTCAGACCTTCGCAGGTAGAGTTGCTTTCGCTTTGGGGTAAAGTGGGAGGGGAGAGTACTGTGTATGTCTGCAGGTTACGATTTGGCTTTTAAGGCAATACTATTTACCTTTGCGACAAGTACAACGCGGACAATATAGGAATTCTTATATGTGTAAATATGTAAACGGGGGGGGGGGTAAATTGTAACCTAACCCTCTTTGTTGAGATAAAGGCTCGCCTTCATAGTGCTACTCAGTGGCACTATGGAGGTGAGCCTTTCTGCGTTTTACCCAATCGATAATCTTTATTACTAACCCAGATAAAACAGATTTGTATGGCTATCCAAAGAACCCAAAGCGGAAAGGTAGACAAGCGTACCAAGGAGTACAAGGAGATGTGTGCCAACCTGGCAAAGGCACGTAAGGCTGCGGCAAAGAAGTCCGCACCTAAGGCAACCAAGAAGTCTACTGGCAAGGTAAAGCGCACGGCTGACGGTACCGTTGACCTCCGCACCAAGGAAGGTAAGGAGATCGCAGCACGCATGGAAAAGGCACGTAAGGCTAAGCGTGGGGGGCTTATGAAGCGCATCTTGCGTCTTTTCTAAACAACAGATCACAGACCTAACAAAGAACGACAATGAAGACAGATATCAAGGTAACAGCTCGCCTCATGGCCTCTATCCTCGTGGCTGGTGGCGAATACGGTGAACAGGAGCAGGCGATCGTACTCGAAGTAGCAGAAGCCCTTCAATACAATGAAGACGACTTCTTCTCTGCAGTAGAAGCCGCTCTCGATGAAGTCGAAGAGCTCGATGAAGATAAGCTCAACACGACCATCAAGGAACAAGCAGCTCTCGTCGCTGACGAAGAAATTGGGCTGGTATTCGAGTCTGCGCTTGAGCTTTCGCTCGCTGACCGTGTCCTGACCATCTCCGAAGCAGAGATGCTCCACGCAATCGCAGAAGCTCTCGGCATCTCAGCTCCAATGGCTACTCTCCTCATCGCAGATATGCTCAAGGAAGAGGACGACATCGAAATCGACCTCGGAGAATAACCTCCCATATATCCTCACAGACAGATATCAGACATGGCACAAACAGACAAGGTACGCGTCTACGGGAAGGCGCAGAATCGCACGGCACTGGGCATCATACATGCCTGGGCACTCGCCTACCCAAATGGAACGCTCGAAGACTTACGTGCAGCCTTCCCCAATAGTCTCAATCCAGATAAGGGAACTAAAGAGAACTTCATCCTCTCACACGAGAAGGGAACAGAAGCAAACTGGGATGGCTACTTCAAGGAACCCGAGGAGATTGTCCTCTTGCAGGATGGCTCACAGGTCTCTGTAGTGAAGATGTGGACGAAGCCCAGCTTCGAGCGTATCGTAGCTAAGGCTAAGGAATACGGCATCGTAGTCGCAGAGTTCACAGAAGCAGAGAAGGGCTTCGGCAAGAAGGGGGGCTTTCGCTTGGAATACCTCAACGGTTGGACTCCCCCTGTCGCAAAGAAGAAATGCACGTGTTGCTGGATATGGCTGCTCCTAGCCCTGATAGCCATCGCAGCTGCGGTATACTTCTTCTGCTTCTATGGGAAGTAAACCACTCAGATAACACTCACCTAATAACACATAGATAATCATGACGATTAAGATCGATGGACGCCTCCTCGTGTCCACCCTTGCAGCTCGCTTCAAGGAAGAATTTGGCGGTACGCTCCGCATTTACAATGGTCGCACTCGCTGCGATGGATCTGAAAAGGTCAGCTCACTGGTCTCTGCCGTAGGTGAATATACCTGCCGTGGGAGTAAGACGGTCGGTGGATTCGAGAAGGATCTAAAGACCCAGTTCGGACTCAGTGTACAGGTCGCTTCAGCTGATGACTTCGTCCTCGCACTCGATGAGATGACGCTGGCTAAGCTCCCCGAGATCCCTAAGAAGGCAAGCAAGGCAGACATGGCTGCCCTGAAGAGCAAATACGCTAAGTAAAAACAACGCTTTATGAACTCTCCAGATTATCGACTGGATAATCTGGAGAGTTCATAAGGAAAATAGACCGCATCCCCTACGTAACAATAGCTTTAAGCTGGGATTATATGATCAAACTACGATATGTCTTCGGTGGTCTGCTCTGTATAGGGCTTTTGTGGAAGGGCATAGAAGGGTGTTCGGGCTTCTCATCCAGTAGTAGTGTACGTAAGGCACTTAAAGCTGGAGAACTAAGCGAAGCTGTAGAGAAATGCAACGCCTCGACCTCACACGAGGTCTCCTCTGACCTCTTGGATGCACTACTCAAGGTAGGTCAGGTAGACAAAGCGAAAATGCTGCTACAACGCCTCTTCCCCGAGGACGATCACTTTTGGGGCTTCCGTGATAACTATGCGCGTGCCTCATATACCAAGCTCTATAAAGCGCTCATCGCAGCTGGTCGCTATGACGATGCATGGGAATGCCATGAGCTGGATACCAACGACCCTAATGATGCGATGAATGCCAAGCACTACTACACGTTTATGGTGGATGTCGTGACGGCACTCGAGCTACAGGGCAAAGATGAAGAGGCTCAAGAGTTCATCCGCACCCATATCATTTGGTTCTCCAAGAACGTCGACACGATGCCTGCAGACTCAGAGTATCGGCAGGAATATAGCACTGAGCTTGTGCAAGAAAAGCTCCAAGATATAATCAACCATCTAAGCAACTAAGCTTATTCATTGTATGAAGATCCCAGGACTTTCCTTCTCTCTCAAGAGAGCTGTTGGCATCACTTCCGCCAAGCAAAAGATCGCCCGAGCTACGGGTATTCCGACGACCAAGCAGGGACTCGAACGCAAAATCGGTGGGGCGATACTGAATGCCGTCATAGGGCGCAAGCGCAAAAAGTAATGAAGTATGGCTACAGGCCTGCTCTTGGAGCACTATTCTTCTTAGCCCTGGTGGCATGCAAGGGGACGGGTTCTGTGACCACGGAGCGTGATCGCCTCCTCTATGAGGCCGTCGAAGACCAGATCAACGCTTGGGAAGAAAGCACCTCCGAGCAACCAACACAAGCGGCATTGAGCGAACTCCGACAGATTACCTTGGAGTACGACAGCACGAATATCGCTGAAGCAGATCGCCCTAAATTCAAGGCCTTAGAAGAGCGTCTCCAGGGCTTGAAAGCTCGCTATCTCGATGGGGCAGCTCCTGAGGTTCACTCGGGAGGTGCTACCTCTATTGCCTCCGTGAGAGAGCTCCTTCTGACCCAACCGACACGCTACCCTGTCTACCTCTATGCAGGGGATACACTGAGCTTGAAGGCTCAGAGTGAGGAGGTGGTGCAGCTGTCACTGATCAATTATGACAAGCGTCAGACGATGCATCATTGGTCGGGTCGTACGGTAGAGCAAAGCATCATCATCCCACACAAAGCCATCTATCTCGTCGAAGTATCACCGACAGCATCGAGGCAATATACGGGGCTTCAGCTGAGCTATCGCTCGATGCAGCATAGCCATCCTCGTGTAAAGCAGGCGAAGAAAGTAGGTAAGAAAGGGGACTTCCTCGCCAGTAGCGAGGAGTCTCTCAAGACCAAATCAGTATTCGAAGAGCCTCGTAAGATCACTCTGCGTGGGCAACTCAAGGCTGCTTTCTCTGGGCATTATCGCTCCATCATCACGGTAGCCGTTCCCCCCAAGACTCAGGCTCTACTTTACAGCTTGCGTATCTCTTCTAATGAGCGTACTGAGAGCTCGGATGGCACATTCCCCGAACGCCTACAGACTTCCTACAGCAAGCACAAAGTCTTTGGACTCACTCTCTACGAGCGTGAGGGCGGACGTGGACGCAATAGCCTGGTGAACTTAATCCTCGGGGATACACGCCCACCACGAGAAGAAAATGCGTACTGCAACTTCTATGTATTCAAGAGCCGTAGCGATGCCAAGCGTTGGCAGGATGGCACTGCAGGAGGAGCTAACTTCAGCTATGATGTGGACCAATCTCAGCAGGGCACACAGTCGTGCAATGGTCGTCTGATACCTGCCAAGGGACAGAGCAACGTCTATTTAGGATTTGAGAACGAACGCTTCCGCTACGACACGTATATCTGGCTGGAGGTAGTCAGCCTATCCGAAACGACTTCCTACACAACCCCTACTTATAGTATCAATAAACGCTAACAAACAATTCTAATTCAAACGAAACAGCAGTATGAGCAAAGACTACTACCGCAAGCAAATCATCGATCTCCGCGCACGTGTCGCACAGGAGAAAGAGGCTAAGAAACGAGATAACGAGTACTATGCTCGTATGATAAAAAGTGCGAGCTCGCCTTCAAGCAAGGCAACCTATCGCAAGAATAAGATCGATAAGGCAGCCTATCACGACAGGCAGATCGAAAGCCTGAAGAGGAGCATTCTCAGTGCGCAAGCTGCGATGAAGCGCAGTTAGTAAACAGCATCAATCACCAGAAAATAGGACTAAAATGAACCGACTAACTTGATGGCTTAGCCTCGCTGTGTGCCTACTCTTTATCACCAATCAATCAGTCTCGGCACGTACCTTCCGTGATGTCTTCCTCGTAGACGTCAGTGCCTCCATGTCTGGACAAGGTGATAAAAGCAGTGCAAGCGTCTTCGAGCACATGCGCACCGAGCTACGTGATGCCTTCGATACGGCCAAGGATGCACAAGTTGATCTCCTGACCTTCGGAACGAATGTGTTCACGACAAATCGTTTCGAGCTACCCAAGGAACTCCCCTCAATGGATGAGTTTCTCCAAGGCCTTACTCCTCGTACTGGGCGCACGGATATCTATGCCGCATGGGCTGCTGGGGCACCTCTACTTCAGGACAGCACAAGCCGTCTCTTCCTCATTTCAGATGGGTAGCACAACAGCAAGGTTAATTCACTTGATAAACTCGAAGAGCAGATCACAGCCTGGAAGTCAACTCATCCTCACGGAGAAGCCTACCTGGTCTTACTTGATCCCAGCTATGATGGGGAGCGCATTGTCTCGCTCTTCGATGAAGCAGATGGGATGCACATCATTCGCACGCTCAAGGGGATCTATGACGAACCCGAAGTCGCACCAGCACCAGCACCACAGCCTGCACCTACGCCTGCTCCTGAAGTCCAGGAGCGTCCCGAGTGGGTTATTTGGCTTGCCACTTCGCTATTCATAGTAGGGTTAATCTCTCTTCTCCTCTTCTACCTCTGCATTCGTCGCAAAGTAGGGTTAGTCTCTCTCCTCCTCTTCCTCTACAATCGTCGCAAGGAAGCATAACGAAGTAAATCCATGCTGAAAGGGGTGACAGAGCTTACTCTGCCACCCCTTCAATATGCCAACACAATAGATCTATATATGAAGTCCATCAAGGAAATCTAGGACATACTTCTACTGCTGGATGCTGACTACCAGCGCTCGCTCCAGCCCGTGCCCTCAGATGCAGCAGAAGGCTCAGGCTATTGGGAGCAAATCGATATCATCCGTCCACTCTTCAGCGATGCGCAGCCTTTTACTCAAGGATCGATCCTCCTTCGTCTAACCATTTTGGACTCGCTCTATTCGACGAATGGACGCTATGCGCAGTTTGATCTCGAAACAATAGCTCGGGAATTTTACGCCTTCACCTCTGACCGCAAGCTGGCAGATTACTTCCATGGCATAGTAAGCGGCAGCACGAACCCCAAAACGTTCTTCACGAAGAAATACGGACTCAACAAGAACCTTACCGAAGGACCATCCTTTATGTCGTTGGTCTCATATTGGTTACTGCTCCGACCAGTATTGGTCACTGCTCCGACCAGTATTGGTCACTGCTGCGACCTATATAGGTCAGCGCGACGATCTATATAGGTTGACTCACCGACCAATATAGGTTCATACCGCCTACCTATACAGCTTTGCTCATGCTCCTCGATGGGGCTGTTTTTCGCTGAGGGGCGATGAGTAGGTGCATGAGGCTCGGATCCCTTGTGGCGATGCGGGTCATTTGCTCAAAAAGTAGTATCTTAGAGCCTTGGTAGTAGGTGCCTTTTGGCCCGTTACTATCAAGGCTAAACTTACTTTTCAAAATAAGAATGCTGGATCGAGAAGACAGAATTATAGACATCAACATCGAGGATGAGATGAAGACTGCCTACATAGACTACTCTATGTCGGTCATCGTCTCACGTGCTCTACCCGATGTGCGTGATGGCTTCAAGCCCGTCCACCGTCGCGTACTCTATGCGATGAATGAGGATGGGAATACCTATGATAAGCCCACCCGTAAGTGCGCCAGCGCTGTCGGGCAGGTTATGAAGTACTACCACCCACACGGGGACTCCTCTATCTATGGGACGCTTGTACGTCTTGCCCAGCCTTGGAACCTCCGCTATCCTCTCGTCCAGGGGCAGGGGAACTTCGGGTCGATCGACGGGGACTCTCCCGCTGCGATGCGTTACACCGAGTCTCGCCTGAACCGTCTGGCCAGCGAGATGATCCGAGATATTGATAAGGATACGGTAGACTTCCAGAATAACTTCGACGACTCTACTGTCGAGCCCACCGTCCTCCCCGCTCGCTTCCCTAACCTTCTGGTCAATGGGTCAGCTGGTATCGCCGTCGGGATGGCTACGAATATGGCACCGCACAACCTCTCCGAGTCCATCGATGCCTGCGTGGCATACATCGACCACAAGGGGGATATCGATGCCGCTGGGCTGATCAACTATATCAAGGCTCCTGACTTCCCCACAGGCGGGATCATCTACGGCTATGCCGGGGTGCGTGAAGCCTTCGAGACCGGTCGTGGCCGTGTCGTCATCCGCAGCCGCTGCGAGATCGAGGAGCACAATAACCACGAGCGTATCATCGTCACCGAGATCCCCTATCAGGTCAATAAGAGCGAGCTGGTCAAGGCGATCGCAGACCTGATCAACGACAAGAAGATCGACGGGATCTCTGGTATCGCTGACGAATCGAACCGTAAGGGTATCCGTATCGTCATCGACATCAAGCGTGATGCGAACTCAGGCGTAGTGCTGAACAAGCTCTACAAGATGAGTGCACTGCAGAGCTCCTTCAGCATCAATAATATTGCGCTCGTGAAGGGCCGCCCTCAGCTGCTGAACCTTCGTGACCTCATCGAGCTCTTCATCGAGCACCGTCACGATGTCGTCTACCGCCGTACGCAGTTTGAGCTACGCAAGGCTGAGGAGCGTGTCCACATCCTCGAGGGCTTGATCATCGCAGTCGACAATATCGACGAGGTCATCCGCATCATCCGTGCGGCCAGCGAGCCTCAGGAAGCTATCGAGAAGCTTATGGAGCGCTTCTCCCTCTCGCTCATCCAGGCGCGTGCCATCGTGGATATGCGTCTGCGTGCCCTCACCGGTCTGGAGCGTGAGAAGCTGAAGGAAGAGTACGCTGCTCTGATGCAGGAGATCGAGCGCTTGAAGGCTCTCCTCGCTGACAAGGAACTGCGTGCACAGCTCATCCGCGAAGAGCTCCTTGAGATCAAGGAGAAGTATGGTGACGAGCGCCGCAGCGAGATCATCTACACGGCTGAGGAATTCAATCCCGAAGACTTCTACGCTGATGACGATATGGTCATCACGATCTCCCACCACGGTTATATCAAGCGCACTCCGCTCTCCGAATTCCGCTCACAGGCTCGTGGCGGTGTCGGTGCTAAGGGTAGTGATACACGCGACGAAGACTTCATCGAGTACATCTACTCGGCTTCGATGCACGAGACGATGCTGCTCTTCACCCAGATGGGCCGCTGCTATTGGCTCAAGGTCTACGAGATCCCCGAGGGCGCTAAGAACGCTAAGGGCCGTGCCCTGCAGAACCTCCTCAACATCGAGGCAGGCGACCGCGTCAATGCCTTCATCCGCGTGAAGAACCTGACGCGTGATGCTGAGTTCGTGAACTCGCATTACCTCATCTTCTGCACCAAGCGCGGTACGATCAAGAAGACCCTCCTCGAGGCCTACTCTCGTCCTCGTGCCAACGGGGTCATCGCCATCAACCTCGTCGACGATGACCAGCTGGTCGGTGTCGGCCTGACCGATGGTAATAGCGAAGTCCTCATCGCGAACCGCAACGGTCGCGCTGTCCGCTTCAACGAATCTACCGTCCGTGCTATGGGTCGAAATGCCACGGGTGTACGCGGTATGACGCTCGATGCTGACGGCCGTGATGAGGTCATCGGTATGATCACCGTACCTCAGGATACCGAGGAGACCATCCTCGTGATAAGCGAAAAGGGCTATGGTAAGCGTTCTCTTGTAGAGGACTACCGTATCACGAATCGTGGCACGAAGGGTGTCAAGACCCTCAACATCACCGATAAGACGGGTGAGCTCGTAGCTATCCGTCCCGTCACCGATGAGCACGACCTGATGATCATCAATAAGAGTGGTATCACGATCCGTGTCCACGCTCGTGATATCTCCGTCCAGGGTCGTGCTACGCAGGGCGTGCGCATCATCGATCTGAAGAAGCGTGGCGATGAGATCGCTTCCGTCTGCCAGGTCCTCACCGAGGAAGACTCCGACGAGGAGGCTTTTGATGCAGAGTCTCTCCCCGAAAACGAATCCGCAACTCCAATCAGAGAAGAAGAGGGCACCAAGAGCGAGCTCCCACAAGAGCTCATCGACAGAGCCCTCGCCGAAGACAATCAATAACAAGACACACTAACACCTAAATGAAGATGAAGAAATTAGTTTGTGCCATCGCCGTAGGTCTCCTGACCTCCGCTGGAGCTTTCGCTCAGGTTGCTAATGTCAAGTCTGCTGAGAAGATCGCTTCTTCAGACAAGCCAGACCTCGCCGAAGCTCGCCGCCTCATCACCGAAGCTCTCGCTAACGATGAGACCAAGAATGACCCTTATACGTGGTATGTAGCTGGTCTGATCGAAAACAAGGCTTACACCGAAGGCTTCAAGCAGGCTGCTATCGACCAGAACGCTGACCGTACGGCTATGTACACGGCGCTCACCGCCTCTGTGCCTTCTTGGCTCAAGGTCTATGAGCTCGAAAGCCAGCCCAACGATAAGGGTAAGGTCAACCTCAAGTACACGAAGAAGCTCCAGGAAGTCCTGCACAACGACTACCTCCAGCTCTTCAACGGGGGCGCTTGGTTCCTCCAGAGCAACAAGTACGCTGAGGGCGTCGACGCTCTCGAGAAGTTCCTCGACGTGAAGAAGGCTCCTCTCTTCGCTGAAGACAAGGATGTCGCTGCTATCGACTCCAACGCGATGAACGCAGCTTACTATGCTATCGGTGCTGCCAGCTCGCTGAAGGACTATGACCGCGTCATCTCCCTCTACAACCGCTTCGGTTCCTTCGCTCTCAACCCCAAGGATATCCATCAGTGGGTCATCTCTGCTTACTTCGCTAAGCAGGACACTGCAGGTGCTATCCCTGTCCTCATCGAAGCTGTCAAGGCTTCTCCCGAAGAGCCTTACTTCCTCGTGAACCTCGTCACCGCCTACCAGAAGGCCGGTAAGGCCGCTGAGGCTAACAAGGTCCTCGACGATCGTATCGCTGCTAATCCTAACGATGCTACGGCTCTCCTCGTCAAGGGTTCGCTCGCAGAAGAGAAGGATCTCAAGGAAGCTCTCCAGTGGTACTACAAGGCTGCTAAGGCTGATGCCAACAACGCTAATGCTGTAGTCTACCTCGGTGCTGGCCTCTACACGGCTGCTGCTAAGATCTACGAGAACACGAATGTCACGGCTGCTATGGCCAAGACGGCTGATGACCTCCTCCGTGCTGCAGTACCTGCTCTCGAGATCGCTTACAAGACGCGCCCTGACAACATCAAGGCTATGCTCAGCAGCATCTACTATCAGCTCAAGATGAATGACAAGCACGATGCTATCGAAGCTGGAACGCTCAACGTAGATGGTGCTACGCTGCCTGATCTCACGGAGCTCCTCCAGGGTCTTGACCTCACCGTCAATAAGACTGCTCCCGTAGTCGAAGAGCCTGCTGCACAGCCTGCTCAGAAGACCACGACGAAGAAGGCTCCTGCTAAGCGTCGCAAGTAATCCTCCGCGGATTCCTTAGAATATAAAAGTTAGCCCCCACATCCTCCGGTAGGATGTGGGGGCTAACTTTTTGTGCTTACAGGCTCTGCGTCGTAGAGCCTCTCTCGGAGATACCTTGGTGACCCTTAGCCTTTCTGCCTTGAGCGCGAGATGGCGACCAGCCATACCCCGCTGAAGATGAGTGCTACGGCAAGAGCGTGCGTGAGCGTGAAGACTGCTAGCCCAAGCGTGACGCTTACTACGACGGCTACCAGCGGCTGCATATAATTGTACATACTCACGACGGTCGGGCGGAGTGTGCGCTGCCCATTGATCATCAGTAGGTAGCTGACGAAGGTACCGAAGAAGACTACGTAGCCGACCTCCAGGAGGGTGCGCATCGAGAGGGCTGCGACATCTGTCTTCAGGGCTTCGCTCGCCGTGAAGGGGAGTAGAAGGAGGGTAGCCCAGAGGAACATCCACTTATTCACCGTGAAGACGGAGTACTTCTTCGCGAGCTTCCCGAAGATCGTGAGGTAGAGGGCGTAGGACACCTGCCCAGCGACGCAGAGTAGGTCACCGCGTATATCACCCAGCTGGAGCGAGGAGCCCGAGGCTTGCATACTGGTCCAGATGAGTAGGAGCGCACCACAGCAGCCGAGAGCTACACCCAGTGCCTTCTTGCGGGTGATGGGTTCCTTGAGGATCAGTGCCGAGAGGATGAGGGCAAAGATCGGCATCGTCGTAGTCACGATACCAGCATTCACAGGGCTGGTGAGGCTGAGTCCGATGGTGAAGCAGCACTGATTGCACACAAGCCCGAAGACAGCAGCGCCGACGAAGAGGAGCTTATCCCGCTTCGCTACGCGCTCCCGTGGGGCGAAGAGTGAGGCGATCCAGAAGAGGATAGCTCCGCCTAATACTCGGCAGGAGACGAGGGTGATACCGCTGATACCATGTAGGAGAGCATCCTTCCCGAGTGGAGCCATAAGCCCCCAGCACACGGCAGCTCCGAGGAGGCTGAGGTGGGCTGCCAGAGGATGCTGTTTCGTTGTATTCATTAATAGATGACCGTGAGGTCCTAAAGGTACCAGATGATGAGCATGATAAGGAGGAGGCGCAAGAGAAGGGATAGACCGAGGGCCAGCCACTCTGTGCGCTGGGTGATCTGTACGGCACGCTGCAGATCTTCGTCACTTAGCTCGCGCCCGACCTCACCGATATAGGGCTTGTCGATGACTTCGCCGAAGTAGTCGTGAGGCCCACCGAAGCGGCAACCGAGGACGAGTGCCAGTGCTGCCTCGGGGTAACCTGAGTTGGGGCTGAGATGGCGCTTGCCGTGCTGGAAGGTCTTGCGAAGGAGGTCCAGCCGCCCTGCTGCGATGAGCATCAGCACAGCTGTGACACGCGAGGGAATGAGATTGACCAGATCATCGAGCTTGGCGGAGAAGAAGCCATAGGCACGATAGCGCTCATTGAGGTAGCCGACCATCGAGTCCTGCGTATTGATCATCTTATAGGTGAGTATGCCAGGTGTGCCAAAGAAGCTCCAGGAGAGCATGGGGCCTACGACACCATCGCTGAGGTTCTCGGCGAGTGTCTCCAGCGCTGCTGTACGGATCTCTTGCGCAGATAGCGCGCCTGTATCTCTCCCGACGATGCGCCCGACCTGCTTACGCCCAGCTTCCAGCGAGATGGAGAGTGCGGAGAAGACTCCCTTCACCTCCGTGACCAGAGTCTTACCCGAGAGCATATAGAAGATGCAGATCGTAGAGGGTAGCGCAATGCTTAGGAGGAGGAAGTGCCCGAAGTAGAGGTCTCCCAGATAGTAGTTGATCGCAGCACCAAGCAGGAGGAAGGCAAAGGTGAGGAGCGGGAGGAAGAAGGTAAAGCAGACTAAACTCCCGTTGTAGAGGAAGCCTTTGAGTCGGCGTGACGTCCCGTTATTCAGATGCTTTTCTCCGAAGCCAATGAGCCGGCCAAAGAACACGATGGGGTGGCCAAGGCGCATCGGATCTCCCAGTGCCCGATCCAGTAGGAAGCCGAGGAGAAGGGGAAGCGTGAAGATGAGGATGGGGTAGACCATAAAGATCGATTACAGATGCGATAGGAGACTCTCGAGGTAGGCACGCAAGACGAGTGGGTGGCAGTGTGCTTCGTCGTGCGCTGCATAGACGAGAGTGATACGCTCCTCATCCTTGTGACGAGCGAGGAATTCTGCGGGCGCAGTTGAGCCCTCCAGCTCGGTACGATAGTCACGGGCGAACTCCTCCCAGCGGGCTGGATCGTGACCAAACCACTGGCGAAGCTCCGTCGAGGGTGCTAAGTCCTTTGTCCATTCGTCTATCTGGGCTCGCTCTTTACTGAGGCCACGAGGCCAGAGGCGATCAACGAGTACGCGGTAGCCGTCGGTGGCTTCGGCTGGCTCATAGGCCCGCTTGAGTAGTAGTTCCATGGGGATGTCTCTTTATCTTTTATCTAAGAAGTCGTGAGGATAGGTGTAGCGGATATTGCCGTCGTCATCGATGAGAAGCAGAGAAAGCTCGCTCTTGGGGACGAGCTTCGCAGCTGCTTCGTAGCAGGCATCGAGGACGCGGAGCATGAAGCGCTCGAGGTCGTCAGGGGAGAGTCCCGTCCACAGCTCACGAGCCAGCGTCAGACCGTCGATGAGGGTATGAGCGGCTTCGCTACAGCCAGAGTCCGTGGCCATCTGGTGCATGAAGTCCTTGTTCATGACGACCTTACGGCTATGCGTATCGAGGTTGCCCTCGGCGAGCTTGACTGCCTTACCGAGCATGATCCCCATGTAGATCTTGGGGATGGAGAGGAGGGCGAGCTTCTCGAGGGTCTCCCCGATGAAGTTGCCGTACTGCACGAAGGACTGGAAGGGTAGCTCGGGGAAGGCACTCTTGAGGTACTTCTCACTCTTGGCTCCCGAGTTGATGACGATGGTATCTGCTCCGAGCGCTACGGCGACATCGGCTTGGCGAACGATGGAGGCCACGAAGGCTTCTGACGAGAAGGGCTTGACGACGCCCGAGGTGCCGACGACGGAGATCCCGTCTATGATACCGAGACGGGGGTTGAAGGTCTTCGAGGCAAGCTCTCTCCCAGCAGGGATGCTGACGGTGATATCGACGCCTCCAGTAGGGTAGTGACGGCGGACGATCGTCTCCATCATCGCACGTGGTGTCTTATTGATCGCAGGGCCTCCGATCTCCAGTCCCAGCCCAGGGAGCGTGACG
The DNA here is from genome assembly GCF_014647755.1 of Porphyromonas pasteri. Taxonomy (GTDB): domain Bacteria; phylum Bacteroidota; class Bacteroidia; order Bacteroidales; family Porphyromonadaceae; genus Porphyromonas; species Porphyromonas pasteri. Next base: position 23,985 of record NZ_BMPU01000001.1, read on the forward strand.
ACCCCGACGCCTTCACCCTGGAGGAAGCGGATGCCCTCATGCTCCGTGGTGAGGACGACCTCGGAGCAGATCTCGGTGAGGTGCGTGACATCGGGGTCATCGCCCGAGTACTTGCGTGCCATGGCCTTGTAGCCCAGCTCGGTCTTCTCTACGCGCTCTACGGGGAGCTTCACCTCTTCACCCGAGGGAAGGAGGATAGCAGCCTCTGTCAGCACCTCGCCCTCGTGGAGGAGGGCATGCAGGGCGGCGGCTGTCGCTGCAGTCGCGGTGCTTCCTGTGGTGAAGCCCGTCTTCAGCGGGAAGAAGTCAGGGCAAAGGCGCTCGACAGCCTTACGCAGGCCTACGGGACCGTAGACGTACTCGTAGTGCTCGGGGAGTGCAGGACGGGTGATCATGTAGACGGGCACACCAGCGGCGAGGGCTGGAGCGATCTTCTCCTCGAAGAAGCCACTCTCGCCACTCTCCTTCGTGATCACAGCGTCGGGCTGTATTTCGTCGAAGAGCGCCTGATCTTCGCCCTCATGGAAGTAGCGTATATGGCTGAAGGGGAATCCTGCTGCCTCAGCCTTCTCTCTGGAGTCATCTCGATCGAGGATACGGAAGAAGCTCTCATGCTTCTCCCAGAAGGGCTTGAGTGGGGCGATGGTATTCACGCCCGTCAGAGCAAGAAGCCTGCGACAGGGCTGTGCCTCGAGCTTCTTGATCATCTCCTCATAGCTCTCGCATTCGATGACCTTCCCCGTGCGCTCGCTGTACTTGCGCTCGTAGCGGAGGACGGGGATGCCGAGCTCGGCTGTCACCTCTCCGATGGTCTTGTGGAGGACGGCGGCGAAGGGATGGGCGGCGTCGACGACGAGGCGGATATCCTTCTCGCGGATGAAGTCACGCATGACCTCGTGTGTCATGGCGCCCGAGACACGCTCGCCGTGGACGAGGTCTACCTCTTGGAAGGCACCCTTGGTGGAGTAATAGTATTCTTTGCCGGACTCGTCGAGGACGGAGCTGACGATGCGGCCCTCGGTCGTACCTCCGAAGATTAGGATCATAAGTTAGGCTTGGAGTAGTGGTTAGCTTAGGCGACTGCAAAGCTCGGTATAGAGCTCTTCGATGGAGCGGCCTAAGAGGGGATGAATAAACTCTGGAGCGATCTCACAAAGGGGCTCCAGCACGAATAGTCGCTCTGTGAGGAGCGGGTGGGGGAGGGTCAAGCGCTCACTCTCGAGGATGAGATCGTCATAGAAGAGTAGATCGATATCTATGGGGCGATCGTGGTAGTGCCCTGACACGCTCTTGCGCTGACGACCGAGCTGCCGCTCAATCTCTTGGGTGCGGTCGAGTACCTCCAGTGGGGAGAGCGACGTGGTGAGTACGAGCGCGGTATTGAGGAAGGGGTGGAGACTCTCGAAGCCCCACGGCTCCGTCTCGATGAATGTAGCGATGCCACCGACCGGCCCGATGAGGTGGTCGATGGCATCTATGGCTTGATGTAGGAGTGCTTCACGATCACCCTCGTTGCTACCGAGAGAGAGGTACAGCTGAGGCATGAGGCGCTTCCGTCAGATTAGTCGATGATGAGCATAGCGTCACCGTAAGCACCGAAGCGGTACTTCTCCTTGATAGCGATGGAGTAGGCGCGCATGGTCTCTTCGTAGCCCCCGAAGGCTGCGGTCATCATCAGCAGAATGGACTTCGACATGTGGAAGTTCGTCACCAGAGCATTGGGGACGTTGAAGTCGTAGGGGGGGAAGATGAACTTGCTCGTCCAGCCGTCGAAGGCCTTGAGGTGGCGCTGCGTGCCCGATGCCGTCTCCATAGCGCGGAGTACGGAGGTGCCGACGGCGCAGATGTTTTGCCCTGCGGCGCTGGCAGCGTTGACGATGGTGCAGGCTTCTTCTGGGATGATCATCTGCTCGCTCTCCATCTTGTACTTGGTGAGGTCCTCGACGTCGATCTCGCGGTAGTTCCCCAGCCCGTTGTGTACGGTGATGAAGGCCTTACGGATATCCTTGATCTCCATACGCAGGAGGAGCTCACGGCTGAAGTGGAAGCTGGCAGCAGGCCCTACGACAGCGCCTTCGTTCTTCGCGAAGAGTGACTGATAGCGCTGGGCATCTTCACTGTTGGGGCTGCGGTTCATGTACTTGGGCAGTGGCGTCTCACCCATGGCGTGCAGGAGCTCACGGAACTCCTCTTGTGAGCCGTCGAAGAGGAAGCGTAGCGTACGACCACGTGAGGTGGTGTTGTCGATGACTTCGGCTACGAGCTCATCGTTCTTCCCAAAGTAGAGCTTATTGCCGATACGGATCTTACGAGCGGGGTCGACGACGACATCCCAGAGCTTGAAGGCGGGGTTGAGTTCGCGCAGGAGGAAGACCTCGATCTGGGCGCCAGTCTTCTCCTTGTTGCCATACATACGGGCGGGGAAGACCTTCGTATCGTTGAAGACGAAGACGTCATCCTTGCTGAAGTAGTCCAGGATGTCCTTGAAGTGGCGGTGCTCGATCTCACCCGTGGAGCGGTGCAGTACCATCAGGCGTGACTCGTCGCGGAAGGTGGCGGGCTTCTTAGCGATGAGCGTTTCGGGGATCTCGATCTCGAAGTGACTTAGCTTAGTATCCTTCATTGTCTATCTCGTAGGGGCTATGGGTTGGAGGGTTCTGTTTCTTCTGTGGGGAGGGCGACGTACTCACGGAGGAAGGCTTGGATATCCTCGACGCGGTAGCAGTCCTCGATGCGATAGTCTCCGACACGGGTGCGACGGAGGTCGGTGAGGTGGCCACCCGAGCCGAGGGCCGTGCCGATGTCGCGAGCCAGTGCGCGGATGTAGGTGCCCTTGCTGCAGACCACACGGATCTGAATCTGGGGGAGGGCATAGTCGAGCAGCTCGATCTCGTCGATGACGAGGGTCTTAGCCTTGAGCTCGAAGTCCCGTCCCTTGCGGGCTAAGTCGTAGGCACGGCGGCCATCGACCTTGACAGCTGAGAAGGCGGGAGGCACCTGCTCGATGGTGCCGATGAAGCCCTTGAGGACCTCTTCGACGGCCTCGCGAGTGATATGCTCTGTGGGGAAGAAGGCATCAGGCTCCGTCTCCATGTCGAAGGTCGGAGTCGTCTGCCCGAGGCGGATCTCTGCGATATACTCCTTGCGCCCAGCCTGCAGCTCGTCGATACGCTTGGTATGCTTGCCGGTGCAGAGGATCATCACGCCAGTGGCGAGCGGGTCGAGTGTACCAGCGTGCCCTACCTTGAGCTTCTTGATGCCGAGGTAGCGGCAGGCTTCGCAGCGAAACTTATTGACCAGGCTGAAGGAGCTCCATGTCAGAGGCTTGTCGAGGGCAATCGTTGCCCCCGCGATGAGGTCCAGCTTCTCCATCTATTATCCGAGGGAGATGTTGGCCCCGAGGAGCAGTGCGATAGCTATACCGACCGATAGGATGATGCGGTAGTAGCCAAAGGCGCGGAAGCCGTACTTCGTGACGAAGCTGATGAAGAACTTGATCGCCAGCAGTGCCACAAGGAAGGCTACGACATTCCCGATGAGGAGCGTCTGCCAGTTCTCTTCGAAGACACCCATGCCCAGCTCCTTATACAGCTTGTAGCCCTTGAGTAGGGTGGCGCCGAACATCGTGGGGACAGCGAGGAAGAAGGAAAACTCAGCTGCCTGACGACGCGTCAAGCCCTGCTGCATCCCTCCGAAGATCGTAGCCATCGAGCGTGAGACACCAGGTACCATCGCCAGGCACTGGAAGAGCCCGATGATGAAGGCATTCTGTGCCGTCACCTTGCGCTCGGTCTTGCCCGTGAAGATGCGGTCAAAGTAGATCATCAAGATCCCCCCGAGGAAGAGCATCGTGAGCACGATCCAGGTATTGCCGAGGAGGTCATCGATGGTGTCGTTGAAGAGGGCACCGAGGATGGCAGCTGGGATACAGCCGATGATCATCAGACCATAGAGACGCCAGCCACCGAGGCTCGTCGTAGGGTCGGGCTTCAGCCCAAAGATGGGGAAGGGAAGGAAGCGACGGAAGTAGTAGACGACGACCGAGAGGATCGCGCCAAACTGGATCATCACCGTGAAGGCCTTCAGATAAGCCGTACTCTCCATACCGAGGATACCCTCGGTGAGGATCATGTGCCCTGTGGAGGAGACGGGGAGGAACTCCGTGAGCCCCTCGACGAGGGCCAGGATGATGCTTTGTAAGATGGTCATTAGGCTTCCTCCTCCTCTTTCTTCTCTATGGGGCGAGTGGCGGGCTTCACCAGGATGGCGTAGACCATGAGGCAGAAGCCGATGAGGCAGACGATGGGTGCCACGACGATGCGGCGGCTACTGAAGATCTCGGGGCTGAAGGCCGTAGGGTCTTCGCTCTGCCCGCCGGACATCAGGATGAAGCCTACGAGGATGAAGAGCGCAGAGAGCGCCATCAGGAGATAATTCTTCTTGCTGTACAGCATGCTTTATACTATATCGTATAGGGATGATAGGAATCGGGGAGGCTTAGATCAAGTGGATCTTACCCTCTTCCATGTGGATGTAGCGGCGGGTCGCACGCCACGAGGAGACGAAGCTGACGCATACCCCGACTAAGGGGATAGCGATGATGAGCCCGAGTAGGGGCGTGCGGGGGCAGAGGCTGAGGATGCGGTAGCCGAAGGCCTGCTCAGCACCATAGAGGAGTCCGCCAAGGAGGGCGAGTGCCAGCAGCGCACCGATGAAGCCCTCGAGGACAGCACGACGGATGAAGGGACGACCGATGAAGCCCGCCGTAGCACCGATGAGCGAGAGCGTGCGGATACGCATGCGCTGCGAGTAGATGACCAGGCCTGTGGCGGTCGTGATCTGCAGGAAACTCACCAGCAGGTTGATGCCGAGGAAGACCCAGAGGACGAAGCGGATGGTCTGGAGGTTGCTTGACGCGGAGGCCCACTGGCTCTGCTGCTCCTCAAGACCTTCGGCATTCTTTAGCACGGGGTTAGTGGCGATGATCTTCTTGAGGCTATCGGGCTCGGTGTACTCGCTCTTGAGGTAGACCTTAGCCATGGGTTGTAGGGGATTGTAGCCGAGGATCTTCGTGGGGTCTTCGCCGAGGACATCCGTGAGGCTCTTAGCTGCGCTGTCGGCAGTGATGAGCTCGACGGAGCGGACGTAGGGTAGGGCACGAAGCTCGCTGAGCGTCGCCTCAGTGTTGGCTCCTGGCTCATCGGATAGCTCTACGGAGAAGGATATACGTTCGCGTACCTCCTTGCTTAGTCCCTGCTCCAGGACATAGACGAGGCCGAGAGCCCCGAGCATAAAGAGGGTAAAGGTGATGCTTAGGAAGCTGAGGAGCCGTGCGTAGCGCAGGGTCGAGGACTGTTTAGCTTTGGGCGCGCCCATATAATATTATAGGTATGTATTCTCTATCGATGAGCTGTCGGGCGCGCCCTTTACGTATGGGCACACCACGGACAATTTGCATGCAAAGATAGATATTCTCAGCATAAGGCTTCGCCTTGCGGAGGGAAAGCTGTATCCGAGGCGAGATAAACTTGCCTTCTCCCAGAGTAAAAGCCATGAAGCCGTAGTGGAAATCCTTGATCTACGTGCATAGTCCATAGATCTACGTACGTAGTCTATAGGATCTACGTGCAGAGATTTAAGATCCACGTACGTAGATAGATGATACGCTGTACTCCTCTGAGGAAATAGATCGTGAGGTGCGTGAGAATAGCCCTGCCCCTTTAAACTTCCATATACACTCCCTCCCTCCCCACTGCCTCTCTCATGCACATACACACACTCTCTATATATATGCGCCTTGCTCTCCCCTTATTGGGCTGCATGCGGATCCGCAATGAGTGGCGGTGATATCTACTGACCCTATTTCTTGCAAACTCACTCCTCTTGAATGCGCTCGGAGGAAGTGTCCCTCTGTAAGTTTATTTGAAGTGCGATAGTGATGAGAAAAGCAACGAAGAGCCCTGATGGCTATTGTGTTTCCGGAGGTTAGGGTGTGCATAATTGTTAGGGCGCAGTTCCCATTGTAAAAAAAAAGTACTACCTTTGCGGCCTGATATGGGTCGTGCGCTTCTATAGGGGTATCTTCCTTTGGATGAGTTTGATTCGTGTCGAGAAGTAAAGGTGGTGTGCTCTTTTGTGGCTCATTTGTACGATGCCTAGTGCCCCTTTGCTCGTTTTTATTCGTATAGATTAATAACTGGTTTTTTTAAATTCGATGAAGAAAACTTACGAGCCTCCTATTATGGAGGTCTGGATGATTGATCTGCAGAGGTCTGCTGATCTCTTGGTTTCCCTTTCACTCCAGGGGAATGTCTCAGACTTTGAGCCTGGTGATGATGATGACCTAATTGTAGATGATTGGGGTGCATAGCTTAATGAGGAAATTTATGAAGAAACTAAATCTTTGGATTAGCGCAGTCTTTGTGCTATTGACCAGTGTGGCTTGTAGTCACGAATCGGATCTGGGCCAGATCCGACAGGACGAATCTCAAAAGAGTGGAATCAATTTTGAGCTTTCGGGCGTATTAGAGCCAAAGTTTGGCGCTGACTTTAGCGATACGGAGACGTTTAAAGCTCTTGATGTCTATCAAAAGGGAACAGATCATGATGCTCCTCTCTCTTTTTCTATTGACATCGAGAAGTATAAAGATGTGAAGATGCATCTCTTCCTTCGTAAAGTCGGAGGACAAGCGATCACAACAGTGTTTGCCCCCGTTAAGCTTGCAAAGAGCTCTGACGGAGGATATACGATGACGATCCAGGTAAAGAATTTGACTGCTCAAGGAAGTGAAAGTTTCGCTACCGGAGAGTGGTATGTAGCTGGTTTTTGGGGCGGTGGATCCCAAGAAGAGCAGGCTACAGTAGAGAAAGATCGCCTCGCCCATAAGGTGGCGGTTGTGGCACCGATTAGCCCGAATAATATTGGGGATGCCGTCTCTATGGACATTCCTCTTGGGTTCTCTTGGACGCGACTTACTCAAGTCACTGAGAATGGTGCGCTTCGCCTCGAGAACCGTAATCTTAAGATACGTCCAATGGGGGTATTGCTGTCTGTCATCTTGGAAAATCGAACAAAATATACTGCTGACATAGTGGCTCTAGACAAGGAGATGACTGGTGTGTCTTCAGGTGGTCGCTTTGATTTCACGGGAGTGACGGATAACGATCTCCGACAAGGAGAGTTCCCCGCTTTTCGTCCTGCTGTTACGGATAATACGAATAATGAATCCGTAAAGGTTTTACCTGAGAAGCTTCAGATCCCTTCTGGAGCAAAAACCGATAAGCCTCTATACTTGTGGCTGATGCCTACGGCTTCTTCCCAAAGCCAGTCGCAGGGTCCTATGGATGTGACGTTCACTTTTATAAGTTCGGAGCGTACTACCACGGACAGTGATTTGGACCCCAGGGATCAGTTTAGTCAGAATGGTGTTGGACGCTTCAATGACCGCTATGTTATAGATCTATCGTTTAAGAAGAGACCTGAAAATTCTGTCTACTTTATCAAGAAGCTTAAGGTGCAATCATCGTTGATGATTACAGAGTATTTCATCAATCGATATGATGTTAAATCGCCGACTGGTGTGCAGCACTACCTTCGTCATCCTCTATTCTTCGGATTTGTGGAGTTGTACAACCCCAATCTGGATCCGGTCTCATTGGAGAACTATGCACTGGCTCGTATATCTAATCTACGTCGTTATTTCTCGGACGGTAGATTGGGTAAAAACTACTCCTTCATGCATCCGTTTGGTCGTGAAAGATATAATACATGGGAATCAGGCGGTTTCCATGGGGATCCTAAGGGTAGGGCTGACAGAAATGCAGACAATCTAACGTGGTCTAATAGAGCTTTGCTTATTTCCCTCCAGCTGCAGGATGGACAGATTAGTAGCTTCCAGCCTAATAGCTTAGGTTTCAAAAGTAGCTTGGAGAATAATGGGAATGGTATAGTAAAGGAGCTTTATCCTGATCCCACTAATGATAGTCGAACCGAACGAGTGCGCTTCCTTAAGGGAGGGCTTACATCTGGGAAGGCAATGCTTTCTGGGGGTAAGACGATGCTGTTGCTCGGGAATGCTTTCCTTGAATCAGGTGATCCATCGGATATACCATCCTATTGGTATCAAGATCGCTGGGGGAATAGGGGTTATTATACTCCCGAGTATAAACTTGCGACGGCTGACTGGAATAGAATCAAGAATTCCGATGAATGTGAGATAATCGTCGCTTTGGATAACTACACGGATAAGAATGAGTATACTCATAGTAAGGGTGCCGGAGTGATGAACCTGAACTATAGCGATGCTCTCTTCCTCGTGCAGAAGCATTCAAAAGATGGCAGTCGTAGAAGGATTGTGGATGCAACAAGCTCCAATCCGTTTGCTCGAGTTAATAACTGGACTGATTTTGTGCGTTATGTAACTTTGACTACGGATGATCCCAATAACTCAGGTGCTCCACACTTCAGAGTGCGCACTGTAGCTCAGCATATGCCTGAATTCTTAAACTTTTCTTACCAACAGTGGTATGCAGAGAAGTTTACAGGTGCAATCCCAAGTAAAGCTTCTCCTGGGCACCGAAGTGCTAAGGACTTCTAAGGGTTCTCTCTGATATTTGTTATCTCTATCTCTGGTATAGAGCTTAGCTTTATCAGTAAGGAATATAAGGGAGGCGACTTACTCTTAAGTGGGTAAGTCGCCTCCCTATTTATTAATTAGCCATCGGGGCTGTCCCCATCTGAGCTCACTCGCCCATGCCTATGTTGGGATTAAGTAGTCTTGCGATCTCTGTATTGTCTTTTCTTGAGGATGCTGCCATATTCACAACGATTATCGTGTAGAGCATCTCAAGCTAATTCGTAATCTTGCCCTCTGAATTTTCGGCTCGAGTGGAGATACTCTTTTGGGGTAAAGAATGTTGCTACATGGATGTCAATAATTCGATATACTGTAGGGAGTTGCGAGCATTTTTATTAGAAAGTTCAGGGGCTTCGGTGAGCGAAAACAATGATATTCACTATCTTTACACCTTACAGATATTATATACATAGCATAAGTATTGACAACGATGAATAAGACCTCCCTCCCTTCCCCCTGCTACATCCTCGAGGAAGACCTGCTTCGGCGGAACCTTACCCTCATCCGTGACGTAGCTCAGCGAGCGGGTGTGGAGATCATCTTGGCTTTCAAGGCCTATGCGCTCTGGAAGACCTTCCCGATTATCCGCGAGTACGTCCCTCATAGCACGGCAAGCTCTATCTACGAAGCACAGCTGGCCTACGAGGAGATGGGCGCTAAGGCACATACCTTTAGCCCAGCCTACACTCGTGAGGAATTCCCCACCATCCTTCGCTACAGCTCGCACGTGACCTTCAATTCGCTGAGTCAGATCGAGCAGATGCGCCCTCTGATGCCGACCGATGGGAGTGTGTCCTTCGGGCTGCGTGTCAACCCCGAGTACTCGGCGGTGGAGACCGACCTGTATAACCCCTGTGCCCCAGGCTCCCGCTTCGGTGTGCCTGCTGCGGAGCTGACGGAGCTCCCCGAGGGGATCGAGGGCTTCCACTTCCACTCGCTCTGTGAGGGGACTTCGGAGGATCTGGAGAAGACGCTACAGATCATCGAGAAGAATTTCGGGCACTTCCTCCCTCGCCTCAAGTGGCTCAATATGGGTGGTGGCCATCTGATGACCCGTCGTGACTACGATGTCGAGCATCTGGTCAGCGTACTGCGCGCCTTCGGTGAGCGCCACCCCCACCTGCACCTCATCCTCGAGCCAGGTAGTGCCTTTGGCTGGCAGACGGGTTACCTCACCTCCTCGGTGGTGGATGTCGTGGAGCACCATGGGATCCGCACGGCGATCGTCGATGTGTCCTTCACCTGTCATATGCCTGACTGCCTCGAGATGCCCTACAAGCCCGCTATCCGTGGCGCTCGCACGATGGACGAATATCGCCCCGAGGCGCACAGCTACCGTATCGGCGGGAATAGCTGCCTGAGTGGTGACTTCATCGGCTACTGGGAGTTCGACAAGCCCCTCGAGGTCGGTGATGAAGTGATCTTTGAGGATATGCTTCACTACACGACGGTGAAGACGACGATGTTCAACGGTATCTCCCATCCCAGCATCGCCCTGCGTCGCTGTGACGGCACGATCGAGATGCTGCGTGAGTACACGTATCAAGACTATAAGAGCCGCATGGACTAAGTCCGTATGCGGTACTAAGAAACTACATAGAGAATCATGGGACTATTCGGACTCTTCTCTAAGAAGAAAAAAGAGACGCTTGACGAAGGGCTCTCTAAGACTAAGGAGAATGTCTTCTCCAAGCTCGCACGTGCTGTCGCCGGGCGTAGCACCGTCGATGACTCCGTGCTCGATGAGCTGGAGGATGTCCTCGTGACCAGCGACGTCGGCGTAGAGACGACCCTGAAGATCATCCGCCGTATCGAGGAGCGTGTAGCACGTGACAAGTATGTCTCCACCTCGGAGCTTACGGGTATCCTGCGTAGCGAGATCGCTTCGCTCCTCACGGAGAACGGCTCTACTGACGGCGAGAGCTTCGCCCTGCCCGCAGGTAAGAAGCCCTATGTCATCATGGTCGTCGGGGTCAATGGCGTGGGGAAGACCACGACCATCGGTAAGCTCGCCTATCAGTTCAAGCAACAGGGCTACTCGGTGATGCTCGGCGCAGGGGATACCTTCCGTGCTGCCGCTATCGAGCAGCTCGATATCTGGGCTAAGCGCGTCGATGTACCCATCATTCGTCAGCACATGTCGGCTGATCCCGCTTCGGTCGCCTTCGATACGCTGAGTGCCGCAGTGAAGGCCGGTACAGATGTCGTGATCATCGACACCGCAGGCCGTCTGCACAACAAGGTCGGGCTGATGAACGAGCTGACGAAGATCCGTCGCGTGATGCAGAAGGTCGTACCTGATGCTCCTGATGAAGTACTCCTCGTACTCGACGGCTCGACGGGGCAGAACGCCTTCGAGCAGGCCAAGCAGTTCACCGCTGCTACCGAGGTCAATGCGCTGGCGATCACCAAGCTCGATGGCACGGCCAAGGGCGGTGTGGTCATCGGTATCTCTGACCAGTTTAAGATCCCCGTAAAATATATCGGGCTGGGGGAAGGTATAGAAGACCTCCAGCTCTTCAGAAAGAAAGAATTTGTTGACTCCCTATTCGGAGAATGAGAAAGAACCAAGTAGATGTAATTACCCTGGGGTGCTCCAAGAATCTTGTCGACTCTGAGCAGCTCATCCGCCAGTTCCTGGCAAACGGCTATGTCGTGCACCACAACTCCGGTGCCGTCAATGGCGAGATCGTCGTACTCAACACCTGTGGCTTCATCGGTGATGCGCAGGAGGAGTCTATCAATATGATCTTGAAGATGGTCGAGGCCAAGAAGACGGGCCGTATCGGGCAGGTCTATGTCATGGGCTGTCTGACGGAGCGCTTCATGGATGAGCTCAAGGCTGAGATCCCCGAGGTGGACGGCTACTATGGGAAGTTCAACTGGAAGAACCTCCTGACGGACTTAGGTAAGGCTTACCACAATGATCCGCTCGGGGGCAACCGTAGTATCACGACGCCCGCGCACTACGCTTATATGAAGATCTCCGAGGGGTGCAATCGTAGCTGCTCGTACTGCGCTATCCCCATCATCACGGGCAAGCATAAGTCTCGTCCGATGGAGGACCTCGTCACAGAGGCTCAGTCGCTCGTGGCTTCGGGTGTCAAGGAGATCCAGCTCATCGCTCAGGACCTGACCTTCTACGGGCTCGATATCTATAAGAAGAATAGCCTTGCCGAGCTCCTACAGCGTCTCTCCGACGTCGAGGGACTGGAGTGGCTTCGCCTGCACTATGCCTATCCCGCGGACTTCCCCCGTGAGATCCTCTCTGTGATGCGTGAGCGCGAGAATATCTGCAACTACCTCGATATCGCCCTCCAGCATATCAGCGACCCGATGCTCCGTGCTATGCGTCGCCGTGTGACGAAGGCCGAGACCTATGACCTCCTGCGCTATATGCGTGAGGAAGTGCCAGGGATCCACCTGCGTACGACCCTTATGACGGGCCATCCAGGGGAGACAGAGCAGGACTTCGAGGAGCTCCTGCAGTTCGTCCGTGATATCCGCTTCGATCGTATGGGTGCCTTCGTCTACTCGCATGAGATGGGGACCTATGCCCACGAGACCTACGCTGATGATATCCCTCTTGAGGTGAAGCAGGAGCGTATGGACCGCCTGATGTTGACTCAGGAAGAGATCGCAGCAGAGCTGAATGTGGCGAAGATCGGCCGCACCTTCAAGACGCTTATCGACCGCAATGAAGAGGAATACTTCGTCGGTCGTACCGAATATGATTCACCCGAGGTAGATCAAGAGGTCCTGATCTCGAAGCAGGATGCTCCCAACCTTCAGGTGGGAAACTTCTACCCTGTGGAGATCACCTCGGCAGATACCTTTGACCTATACGGCCAGCTGGCCCAGTAAGAGATGCTACAGGAGGAACTTTGGTACGTACGCCTCGCGGAGCTCTCCGCTGTGCAGCTGGAGACTTCGCAGCAGCTCTGGCGCGCCCTCTGCCAGCAGGTAGAGCAGCGCCTCTTGTCGGGGCTGTCGCTGACCTTCCCCGAGATCGGGGAGTGGAAGCTCGAGGAGCATAGAGAGTATGTCGCCCGTACAGCTGACGGTAAGCAGTGGCTCATCCCGCCACGCTTGACGCTTGGGCTACGTCCAGTAGAAGATCGTGGCGTGACCAGCCTCTCTATCGATCTCCTACGTGATGCGCTCTCAGAGGCTACCCACGTCTCGGGCGAACAGGTCGCTACGTGGCTCCGTGCTATCCCCACGCTCTGGCGAGCGCTCTATGATGAGGGCATTCAGATCGTCTGGGCAGGCCTTGGGAGCTTTACGCCGATCACTTCGGAGTCGGGCGAGCGGAGAGGCTATCGCTTCCTCCCATCTGAGGCGCTCTGTGCGGCGCTGAATAAGCCCTTCAGTATGTTTGCACCCGTAGAGGTCGCCCCGTCTTCTTCGAGCCCTGATCTGGAGCTTCGTGAGATCGACCAGCTGGATCAGCTGACGAAGGTCAAGCCTATCGAGGTGCTCTTTGCCTCTCGTGAGCCTATTCAGGAGGAGGTAGCTACACCTCCCGTAGTCGAGGAGGTGGTAGAGCCTGTGGTGACAGAAGAGCCGCAGCAGCCCGAGTCACCAGCAGCTGTCGAGGAAGAAATCCTCCCAGCTCCCGCAGATGAAGTTCCTATCGTAGCGCCTCAGCCCGCTCCTTCTATCGCAGTGACGGCGCCCGTAGAGGAAGATCCCTTCATTGACCAAGAGGCCCATCCCCGCATGCTGGTATGGATATTCGTAGCGCTGGGTATAGCGATGGCTTTCTGTCTCTTCATCTATCTCCTCTCTATACAGCCCGAGCTGGAGATGAAGGATAAGGCTTCCGCTGCGGTGGAGGCTGTACAGCCCAGTCCTACTCCAGCCGTGCCCGCTGTACCTGCACAGACCCTTGACGAGACTGACACTCTACAGACGACTTCTATCGCGACTCAAGAGGGGGCTACCTCATCCGTAGCACCTTCTGAAGCTGTTGTTTCTACCGCCTCGTCACAGGCTGAGACCATCGAGCGTGTGCGCCTCCGTCCAGGGGATCGCCTCTCCCGCTTGGCACTGAAAAAGTATGGGAATAAGGCCTTCTGGGTCTACATCTACGAGGAGAATAGAGCCCAGCTCAAGGACCCCGATAATATCCCTGTAGGAGCGGTCATAACGCTGCCCGCAGCCTCTAAGTATCAGATAAATGCAGGAGATACGAATTCAATCAACCGGGCGTTGGTACTACAGCGCTCTTTACATCGGTAGATGAGGCGTATCGCATAGCATATTTTAGATAGACAGATAAACGTAATAGAACCATATGGAATCCGTAGACATCCGCGCACTCACCGCCGAGATTGAGCGCCGTAGCCACCTTATTGAATCCCTGCGTACAGGTATGCATCAGGCGATCGTGGGGCAGAGCCACCTGATCGACTCGCTGCTCATCGGCCTCCTCTCTGGGGGGCATATCCTCCTCGAAGGGCTCCCAGGGCTGGCCAAGACCTTGGCGATCAAGACGCTCTCGCAGCTTATCAGCGCTGACTACAAGCGTATCCAGTTCACTCCAGACCTCCTGCCTGCTGACGTCGTGGGTACCCTGATGTACAGCCAGAAGCAAGAGGACTTCTCCGTGAAGAAGGGACCTATCTTCTCTAACTTCATCCTCGCGGACGAAATCAACCGTGCCCCAGCTAAGGTGCAGAGCGCCCTGCTTGAGGCCATGCAGGAGCATCAGGTGACCATCGGTGATGAGACCTTCAAGCTCCCCAATCCCTTCCTCGTTATGGCGACGCAGAACCCCATCGAGCAGGAAGGTACTTACCCCCTCCCCGAAGCTCAGGTAGACCGCTTTATGCTCAAGGTCCTGATCTCTTACCCTAAGAAGGAGGAAGAGGCTCAGATCATCCGCCAGCAGATTCGCCCCGAGAGTCAGCAGATCCGCCCCGTCGTCAGTATCGCCGACATCCTGGAGCTGCGTCGTCTGGCAGCTGAGGTCTACATCGATGAGAAGATCGAGCGCTACATCGTGGATATCGTCTTCGCTACGCGTCAGCCCGCTGACTATGGACTGGAGAACTTCAAGTCGTTCATCTCCTTCGGTGCTTCACCCCGTGCTTCGATCAATCTGGCATTGGCTGCCCGCTCCTATGCCCTCATGAAGGGGCGTGGCTATGTCATCCCCGAGGATGTCCGTGCCGTGTGCTATGATGTGCTGCGCCACCGTATCGGACTCTCCTATGAGGCCGAAGCCCAGGATCTCACCTCTGATGAGCTCATCAAGGAGATCCTGAATCGTGTCGAGGTACCTTAGTCGGCAGTGAGCGGGGCTTCCCTTCTTTGAGGAAGCTCCATAGCCGATGTGCTCCTATACCATAAATATGGTGGTGTAGGGGAGTGACGAACTTAGCACGATAAGTAGCATGATGAAATCCAAACTTCAGCCCTCCGACCTCCTACGCAAGGTACGCCGCATCGAGATTAAGGCCCGTGGCCTCTCGGAGCAGGTCTTTGCGGGGCAGTACCAGTCCGCCTTCCGTGGACGAGGTATGGCCTTTAGCGAGGTCCGTGGCTATCAGATAGGCGATGACGTGCGTGACCTGGACTGGAATGTCACGGCACGCTATGCTCACCCCTTCGTCAAGGTCTTTGAGGAGGAGCGTGAGCTGACCGTGATGCTCCTGGTCGATATGACGGGGAGTACAGACTTTGGTACCCGCGTCGAGACCAAGCGCGAGCTCAATGCCGAGATCGCAGCGACCCTGGCCTTCTCCGCGATACAGAATAACGACAAGGTCGGTGCGATCTTCTTCACCGACCAAGTCGAGCTCTTCATCCCTGCGAGAAGTGGGCGCAAGCATATCCTCTATCTGATACGTGAGCTCTTGAGCTTCGAGCCGCAGCGCCGTGCTACGGACCTCAATGTGCCTCTGAAGTATCTCAATCAGCTTATCAAGCGCCGCTGTACGGCCTTCCTCATCTCCGACTTCTATCACTGGGGCGAGGACTATCGTCAGACGCTCTCCCTCACAGCTCGCCGCCACGACCTCGTGGCTATCCGTACCTATGACGAAGGGGCTCTGGAGCTTCCACGTATGGGACTCCTCCGCCTCTACGATGCGGAGACGGGGCAGGAGCGCTGGGTCGATACCTCTTCGCGTCGAGTGGCTCGTATCTATGCCGAGCGTGTGCGTGAGCAGGAAGAGACCTTCCGCAACCATTGCCTTCGCTCGGGGGTCGACCATATCGAGGTCGCTACCGACGGAGACTATGTGCCTGAGCTGATCAAACTATTTGGACGTAGATCCTAACCCAACCATGCAGAGACTACGGTATCTATATATCCTCGTACTGGCTCTCTTCGGGCTCGGTGGTCAGGCAGCGGCACAGCGTGTGTCGATCCAGACCCACCTTGACCGCTCCGAGATCCGTATCGGGGAGCGTGCGGCCATCGAGATGACCATCCGCACGGATAACCTCGCTGCCACACGCTTCCACCTCGTCGAGGACTCGACGGGGACGGAGCGCTTCCGCATCCTGGAGTTCGGCGCACTCGATACGATCAATGTCGGTGGGACGATCCAGGAGATCAAGGCGCGAATGATCATCACTTCCTTTGACTCGACGCTCATCACGATTCCCCCGATCGTGGTTGAGACGCCATCGGGGAGTGCTGTCTCCAAGCCCCTTGCCCTCAACGTTATCTCACCCGAGGTTGACCTCGAGCATCCCGATCGCTTCAAGCCGATCCAAGATCCGTGGGACGAACCCTACACGCTGTGGGATATCCTTGTGATCATCTGGACGAGCTGGATTACCTACGTAGCGATCTTCATCGCTCTCGTCCTCCTCTTCATCTACGAGTATAAGCGTAGAGCGGAGTATATGAAGGAGCCCGAGCCTGTCTACCAACCTCCGACGACCGCCTTCGAGATCTTCCTGCGCCGAGTGGGGGGCCTCAAGGGACTGCGCCTCGAGGATCAGCAAGACTTCAAGAACTACTACTCCGAGCTTACGGGGGCACTGCGCTCTTATCTCGGAGATGTCCTACACTTCGATGCACTGGAGAAGACATCCAGCGAGTTGCTTGACGAGCTGCAGGGCTATCCCTTGAGTAGCGACTACCGTCGCACGATCGAGGGCCTCTTCAGAGAGGCGGACTTTGTGAAGTTCGCTAAGAGCCTCCCGCTTCGTAGTGAGGCTGAGCAGGTGACTCGCTCTATCCAGGAGCAGACAAAGGCCTTCCACTTAGCATGTCTTGAAGAGCAGGCTAAGCAAGAAGCCGAGAGAAAGGAGGTGGCCGAATGACTTTCCTTCATCCTCAGCTGCTGTGGCTCTTACTTCTGCTCCCAGCACTCCTCATCATCTATATCGTATGGCGTCGGCGTCAGCAGGCCTCGCTCCGTGTGCCTTCGCTTCTCTTCATTAGCGGTGTACGTGGCGGCCTTCGTGTCTACCTGCGTCACGTGCTCTTTGCCCTGCGTCTCCTTGCCTTGGGCTTGATCATCGTAGCCTTGGCTCGCCCCCAGAGCTCCTCATCGTGGAGCGAGGATCGTGTCGAGGGGATCGATATCATGCTCACCATGGACATCTCGACGAGTATGCTGGCGATGGACTTCCAGCCCAACCGCGTCGAGGCTGCCAAGGAGGTGGCTATGCGCTTCATCGCCAATCGCCCGAATGATAATATCGGCCTCGTCGTCTTCGCTGGTGAGAGCTTCACGGCTTGTCCGCTGACGCAAGACCACGCGACCCTTATCAATCGTCTTCGGGAGATGACGACGGGTATCATCGCTGACCAGACGGCTATCGGCTCGGGGCTTGCCACGGCTATCAGCCGCCTCAAGGACAGCAAGACCAAGAGTAAGGTCATCATCCTGCTGACGGATGGTGCCAACAATACGGGGAATATCTCTCCGAAGATGGCTGCTGATCTGGCGAAGACCTTCGGCATATCGATCTATACGATCGGCGTAGGCTCGGGAGCTGGTGAGGCACCCTATCCCATACAGACCCCGCTCGGTACAGTCGTGCGCAATATGCCTGTCGACCTTGATGAGCCCACGATGCAGCAGATCGCTGATGTCTCTGGCGGAGCTTACTTCCGTGCCACGGACAATGAGTCGCTCGCTGCGATCTACAAGAAGATCGACCAGCTGGAGAAGACTAAGCTCTCGACGCGGAACTATCATACGACCTACGAGGAGTTCTTCATCTTCGTCCTTGCCGCAGCCTTCCTCCTCCTCTTGGAGTACCTCCTGCGCTCGACGATCCTACGCACCAATCCGTAAGACGATGGATATCCATTTCCATTCACCCGAATACCTCTACCTGCTCTTTGCGCTCCTGCCGCTCTTGGCTCTCTCGCTCTTCGCCTATTGGCGACGTCGTCAGATGCTCAAGCGCTTTGCCGACAAGGAGCTGGGGCAAGCCCTTGCACCTCTGGCTTCGGGGAAGAAGTACGTATTACGTGACCTCTTGCTCCTCATAGCGGGGGCACTCATGATCATCGTCTTGGCTCGCCCACAGCTGGCAGGTAGTAGCGACCAAGGGACGGATGATAAGGGTATCGAAGCAATGATCTGCCTCGATATCTCGAACTCTATGCTTTGTCAGGACGTCGCTCCCAGCCGACTGGACTTTGCTAAGCGCTCGATCTCCCGCCTCTTGGAGAATATGCGCTCGGACCGCGTGGGGCTGATCGTCTTTGCGGGAAGCGCCTTTGTGCAGCTCCCGATCACTACGGACATCGCTACAGCTCAGGACTTCCTCTCCGATATTTCGCCCGATATGCTCTCGGACCAAGGGACGGCTATTGGTCAAGCTATCATGCTTGCTCGTCAGTCCTTCTCCGACCGCAAGGATCTGGGGAAAGCGATCATCGTCCTGACGGATGGTGAGGACTTCGAGGACAATGCTACCGAGGCTGCGAAAGATGCTGCGAAGGCTGGTATCCATATCAATGTCGTAGGTATTGGTACCGACAAGGGCGGCCCTATCCCTACATCGGAGGGTAACCTCACCGATGACTCGGGGAATATGGTCGTCACCCGCTTCAATCCCGAGATGTGTCAGCAGATCGCTGATGCTGGTGCGGGTATCTTCGTCTCCTCGACCTCACAGTCTACCGTCGTCAAGGAGGTAGAGAAGCAGCTGGAGGAGCTCCCTCGCGCTTCGATCACCTCACGATCGGGTAATGGTGCCGCAGAGGCCTTCGAGCCTTGGCTCTGGGCAGCGCTGGTGCTGCTCGTCGTCGAGTTCTTCATCATGGGACGCAAGAATAAGTTCCTCATCCGTCATAATATCTTCGGTCATGAGAAGTAAGATTGCCATCCTCTATCTTGTTCTCCTTGTGCTGGGCGGCTCTTCGCTCTATGCTCAGGGGCTCAAGTCCTATATACGCCGCGCCAATAAGCTCTATCAAGCCAAGGACTATGCGGGAGCTACACAGGAGTACCGTCGTGCCTTGCTCCGTGACAGTCTCTCAGGTAAGGCGAACTTCGGTATATCAGCAGCTGCCTACGGGCAGGGACGCTATGACGAAGCTAAGGACTATCTGGAGCGTGCTGCTCAAGATCCTCGGCTCACGCCACGGCAGCAGGCTGGTGTCCTGCATAACCTCGGTAATGTGGCGATGCAGAAGAAGGACTATCAGAGTGCCGTCCAGTCCTATGAGGAAGCCCTGATCCGCAATCCCGAGGACGACAATACGCGCTACAACCTTGCCCTGGCGCAGAAGCTCCTGCAGCAGCAGAACAAGAATAATAAGTCGCAGAGCCAGCAGGGCCAAGATCAGAATAAGGATAAGGACAAGGATAAGCAGAAGCAAGATCCCAAGCAGGACCAGCAGAAGGATCAGAATAAGCCTGACCAGAAGCCCCAGCAGGGGAAGGATAAGCAGGGCCAGCCCAATGAGCAGCGCTCCGGTGAGCTCTCGAAGGAGCAGGCTGAGCAGATCCTCCGCTCCTTCCGCACCGATGATGATAAGACGCGTCGTCGTGTAGAGCAGGAGCAGCGTCAGCAGCAGAATAGTAGTAATAAGAATAAGAAGAGATGGTAATCTCGATGAAGTCAGTAGCCTTCGTAGGGCGCAGTCTTGCCCTATTCCTCTGCCTCCTCCTCTTGCCGCTTGGTCTTAGGGCTCAGGTGGTACGTGTCGAGGTGCCGCAGACTGTAGTCCAAGGAGCATCGTTCCAGCTCAGCTATACTTACTCAGGTAGTGAGGACTTCGAGCGTGTCACGGAGCCTAAGGTCGCAGGCCTGCAGGTCCTCTATGGCCCCGCTCGCCAGCAGATGAGTAGCTTCCAGAGTGTCAATGGACGCAATAGCTCGACCTCCTCGGTGAGCCTCACCTATACCCTCATGGCAGAGCGTCCGGGGAGCATCACGATCCCAGCGGCTACGGCTACCATCGGAGGTAAGCGTGTCAATGTCCATGGTGCTACGGTGCGCGTCCTCCCTCCCGATAAGAATGCTCCAGCAGGTCGCTCTCAGTCTGGTGGGGCTACTACTACGGGTAGCTACTTCTTCCGTGCTCTCCCTGGGGCTACCGTTGTCTATGAGAAGCAGGCCTTCCCCATACGCTACAAGCTCTATGCGACGACGGAGTTTGATATCAACTCCTTCGAAGCTCCCCAATATGATGGCTTCCTCTCCGAGAAGCAAGCCGATGATGGTCGTCGTCAGCTCCAGCTCGAGACCTACCAGGGGCGCAACTACCGCACGGTAGATATCCTTAGTGAGGTGCTCTTCCCTCAGCGAAGTGGTACGCTCACGATCCCCTCATCTAAGATCGGCATCCGTGTCCCTGTGCCTCAGGCCAGTGACGATCCCTTCTTTGGCTCGGCGGTACTCGCTGACCGCACGGTGGAGTCAGCTCCAGTGACCATCCAAGTACGCCCCCTCCCCACGGAGGGGCAGCCCAAGGACTTCTCTGGTGCTGTCGGCTCCTTCCGCATGCGTGCCGAGCTCCTCACGAAGACCCCCAAGACGAATGAGTCAGTGACGATTCGCCTGACACTCGAGGGTACGGGCAACCTCAAGCAGGTCATCAGCCCTGCGATAGCCTTCCCTCAAGACTTCGAGGTCTATGATCCGAAGGAGACGTATGAGGAGAAGGTCTCCGCTACCGAGGTCTATGGTAAGAAGATCATCGAATACTTCGCCATCCCTCGTCGTACCGGCTCGGTGACGATCCCTGCACTGACCTTCTCATACTTCGACCCGAAGCTGGGGCGCTATGAGACGCTCCGCTCCCAGACCTTCTCGCTGAATGTAGCTCAAGGCCCAGAGACAGCGTCGGATGATCGCGGTAGCCTACGCCAGCAGGAGCAGCTCCTGCGTCAGCTCCATAACACCGAAGGGGTCTCCGCTCCTAAGGGTCTTCGCTGGGCGACGAGCTGGAGCTATCTTCTGCTCTTCCCCCTCATCGCGCTCCTCGGCCTCATCGCCTATCTCGTCATCGCTCGCCAGCGTGGTCTGCGTGCTGACAGCTTGGGCTACAAGGCCTCGCGTGCCAGCTCGGTGGCTACTAAGCGCCTGCGCACGGCTCATAAGCTCCTCAAGGCGGGTAAGCGTGATGCCTTCTACGAAGAGGCGCTACGTGCACTCTGGGGCTATCTCGGAGATAAGCTCCGTCTGCCTGTCTCGGAGCTGAGTCGTAGCTCGGTCTCTGAGATCCTGCGCACTCGAGGGCTGGATGAGGAGACGATCACGCGCCTCACACAGGTCATCGATGAAGTTGAGTTCGCCCGCTATGCTCCCGCTAAGGAGGGGGATATGCAGGCGCTGTATGATACAGCTGCTGAGGTCATCGGCGCTATCGATAGTCACAAGCTTTAGCCCCCTTACTATGCGTACGATATTTCTTTCCCTACTTTGCTTGATCTCGACGCTCCACCTCGGGGCTACCGAGAAGGCGGAGATCTCTGTCGATAGTCTCTTCGCAGCGGGGCGCTACCGTGAGGCAGCTGCCGCTCTCGAGGCGGAGATCAAGACCTCTGGCGAAAGCTCCACACGCTATGCCAACCTCGGTAACTGTTACTATCTGCTGGGTGACCTCGGGCATGCGGTGCTGAGCTATGAGCGTGCTACGCTCTTGGACCCTCGTGACAAGGCGATTGCCGAGGCGCGTGCTGTCCTCATCAAGAAGACCATAGATAAGCTCCCCGATGCGGAGAGCTGGTTCACACTTACGGGGGCTAAGGTCGCCTATGCGCTGCCACTCACCGCACTCCTCCCGCTTGCCCTTGTGCTCTTTGCCCTGGCTATCGGCTCTTGCGTAGCCTTTGCTCTGGGGCGCACACGCCGTGGTAAGCGTATCGCCTTCTATACGGCGCTGGGGAGCTTCGTCCTGACGGCCTTTGTCGGGGCGCTGATCCTGCACTGGGTGTATGCCGAGCGCTCGGCTCGAGAGAAGGCTGTCATTACGCAGCCCGAGGTGAATGTTTATTCCTCTCCCAGTGGGAAGGGGACGGTCAAGACCCAGCTGCATGAGGGTACGCGCCTTCGTCTGGTCGGTAAGTCCGTAGGCGAATATCAGCAGTTCTCCCTGGGCGATGGTACAGAGGGCTGGATCGCCTCGAGTGCTATTGAGCCTATTGTAGCTCCCAAGTAAATACTCCTATGACGCCTCCCTTCCTGCCGGGCGAGGTCGCCCTACTGCGTGCTATCAATGGAGCGCATTCGCCCTTCTGGGATGCAGCGATGTTCCTCATCTCCAATGTAGGTGCTTGGACTTTTCCTGCGATAGCCCTCCTGATCTTCCTCTTCTATCGCCGTCCGAAGAGCGAGGCTATCCTCCTTCTGCTGATGGTGGGGCTGTGTGTGGCGCTGGGAGATGTCCTAAGCTCGACGCTGGCGAAGCCCTTCTTTGAGCGTCTACGTCCCACGCATACGCCTTGGCTGCAGGAGAGCCTGCACTATGTCTATGGCTACCACGGGAAGCTCTATGGCTTCTTCTCTGGGCACTCGGCGAACTATACCGCAGTGGCTACCTTCCTCTGCTTGACCTTCAGAGACCGACGCTTCACGGCGGTGCTCTCGCTCTTAGTTGCCTGGGTCGTCTACAGCCGTATGTATATCGGAGCGCACTTCTTCTCTGACTGCCTTGTGGGTATCCTTGTAGGCCTTGCCGTGGGCTATGGTGTCTACCGTCTGTACCTCTACATCCGAGGGCGAGTCCTCGCCACGGGCTATCGTGCCCCGCAGGAGATCTATCACGAGGGGATGCTTGCGCTGGTCTGTGCGCTCTGGGTCTCTATCCCCGTCACGCTGATGATGGCGGTACAGTTCACACGTATCCTACGTATGGTCGGGGCTTTGTAGCTCACGCCTCCCTATACCTTATATATAGCAGCGCCCCATGATGCAGATGGCATCATGGGGCGCTGCTGTATATGCTCGGGGGGGAGCTTATAGCTTACGGATGAGGCTTAGCCCGTCACGTAGGGGGAGGATGAGGTTCTCAACCCGGGGGTCGCGCTGCACGTGATCGTTGAAGGCGAGGATCGTCTGCGTCTGCTGGTCGGTAGGAGTCGGCTCCTCGATGACCTTACCGTCCCAGAGGGTATTATCTGCTAAGATGAGGGCGCCCGAGGGGAGGTGGGGGAGGATGAGCTCATAGTAATCGATGTACTCGCGCTTATTGGCGTCGATATACACGAGGTCGAAGCTGTGCTTCTCTAAGAGCTCGGGGAGGATCGTGAGCGCATCTCCGAGGTAGAGGTGCACGCGGTGGGCGTAGGGCGTGCCGTCGAGGAACTCGTGGATGAAGTCCTCCATCTCATCATCTGACTCGATGGTATGGACCTCACCGCCTTCTCCGAGGGCTTCGGCCAAGCAGTGCGCAGCATAGCCTGTGAAGGTGCCAAGCTCAAGGACTTTTTGGGCTCCCGAGATACGGCAGAGCATTTGAAGGAGGTTGCCCTGCAGGTGTCCAGAGAGCATACGAGCACGCAGGAGGCGCACATGAGCCTCTCTCCAGAGTCGCTGGCGGTAGGGACTCTCCGGGGTCGTATGACTTAGGATGTACTCCTCGAGTCGCTCGCTGTCGATGCTCATTCGCTGACGGCTGTTTCTGGCTCAGGCATCCCGAGGATCTCGCGGATACGGCTGGCGACTTGCTCCATCTGCCACATAGGCGTGGAGGTCGCCCCACAGATACCGATGCTCTGTGGTAGGGGCTGGAGCATCTCGGGCTGGATCTCATCGGGAGAGGAGACGAAGATACTTCGCTCGTTGCCCTTCTGGCAGTAGCTGAAGAGCACCTTGCCGTTGGAGCTCTTGCCCCCTGCGACGAAGAACGTCAGCTCATGCTGGGAGGAGAACTCCTGGATGTGGGGCATACGGTTGGATACCTGACGGCAGATCGAGTCCTGGAAGTCGAAGCGAGCATCGCCTATCATACGGCTACGGAGCGTGTCGATGAGCTCGTGGAAGCCCGTCAGTGACTGGGTCGTCTGCGAGAAGAGTGCGATGGGGCGGGTGAAGTCAATCTGCTCGATATCCTCGGGGCTCTGCACGATGATGGCCTTCCCATCGGTCTGGCCGACGAGACCATTGACCTCGGCATGACCCTTCTTCCCATAGATCACGATCTGACCACCCACGGGATCCAGCTCAGCGAACTTGCGACGGACCTTCTTCTGCAGGGCGAGCACGACGGGGCAAGTAGCATCGACGAGCTCGATGTTGCGCTCGCGAGCGAGCTGATAGATGGCGGGTGCTTCTCCGTGGGCACGGAAGAGCACGCGCTTTCCCTCGAGCTTCTTGAAGGCCTCGTAGTCGATCGTCTGCATACCCTTGGCCTGCAGGCGGTCTACCTCCTGGTTGTTGTGTACGATGTCGCCGAGGCAGTAGAGCTCTTTGTCATCCTTCTTCAGCTCTTCTTCGGCGTGCTTGACAGCATTGATGACGCCGAAGCAGAAGCCCGACTGTTGGTCTATTTCGATCTTGGGATACATGCGTGGGGATAAGGAGTGGGGGAGAGGAAGGCTGGACTACGCCTTGGCGAGAGCTTCCTCGAAGTAGGAGCGCAGGAGGGCATCCTGCTCGTCGTGGGTCAGGTGGGAGTTGTCGAGGACGCGGGCATCCTCAGCTTGGCGCAGGGGAGCTACCTCACGGTGCGTGTCTATGTAGTCACGCTGACGAAGATTCTCCAGCACCTCCTCAAGGGTAATCTTGCTGTCGCCCTTGCCGCGAAGCTCGGCAAGGCGGCGCTCTGCGCGGATGACAGGGTCAGCCGTGACGAAGACCTTGAGCTCTGCCTGGGGGAAGACAGCGGTGCCGATGTCTCGGCCGTCCATAACGATACCGCCCTCAGCGCCGAAGGCCTGCTGCTGGGCCGTGAGGAACTCACGTACGAAGCCCAGTGCGGCGATGGGGCTGACGAAGGAGGCGACCTCCATCGTGCGGATCTCCTTCTCGACGTTCTCGCCGTTGAGGTAGAGCTCGGGTATGGCACCTTCGTGGCTCTGACGGAAGCTCAGGGATACCTCGTTCAGGGCTTCGCGAAGCTCTGCCTCCTGGATCACTCCCTCGCGGATGAAGCCACGTCTGAGGGCGAAGAGGGTGACGCCTCGGTACATCGCGCCTGTGTCGACGTAGATATAGTCGATTGCACGCGCCAGTGTACGTGCCATAGAGCTCTTGCCACATGAGCTGTAGCCGTCAATGGCCACGATGATCTTCTTTGTCATGGGTGTTGTCTTACCGTTCGTTTATCGTTTGTGGGGTATACACCCCCTTATCCCAACACGGGGTAGGGGATGAAGGTTTTTGTCTGCTATAGGGAATAGCTTGGGGAAAGTCCTTCCGGCGGCCGCACCGCTATATATAATATGGTATAGGGTGCGCAGCCTATCTGCCTCACCATGGAGGCGGTCGCAAAGATATGGAATTGCCTGCACTTATGGTATATCCGCACAAGCTTTGTCGATATATAAGTGGCTGATGTTCAGTATGGAATTGCGATTGAACTTCCTCTTTTGAGAGCTTATGGAAGGGTGATGGCTTCGTAAGCGGGGGCGTGAAGCTGTTGGGGGTAAGTCTCGGTTCAATAGTCGTTCGCACTCAGTCCTATAGTGGTTCGATATACGAACGAATAGTGGTTTGCATACGAAACGAATAGTGGTTTGACCCCCATACCAATAGTTATCCGCATGCAGACCAGTAGTCGTTTGCAAATCGACTTCTTCAGCTTCATCCACGAACTACTATCATGATGGAGCCGAATCGCCCAAGGGCAGAGCGAGCGGTGAATACGCCCTATAATATCAGCTTTGCCGAGGAGGCAAAACGAACCAGTACTGGTCGGCGAGGTGATCAGTACTGGTCACGAATCGTTACTCGTACTGGTCACACATCGAAGCAGTACTGGTCGGCGCAGTGACCAGTACTGGTCGATTTTTTGCCTTCGTAAAGCCTTGATTATGACACACTCTAGAGAGGTGCTAAGTACCCCTATCCCTCCGCCCTCCTTCCTCTACCCAAAAGCCTTACTTACAAGCAAAAAGAGAGAATGCTTATACTTGGAAAATTCTATAATAGGAATGAATAAGTATTTTTTATAAGTTTGAATCGAAATACATCGTCCGAATACCACGATGCACCTCGAGCGAGAGGTTCATCACTCGCTCCCGCCATGAAGACGCTTTCGGGAGCGAACACCGTGCCACCGCAGCCGAGTGGCATGTAGACATACCACTAGTCAAATTCACAAATCCCAAGTGTATGAAACAAACATTCATCCTTAGGTCTCTCTGGGTCGGTTGGCTACTGATCCTGGCGATCTACCTGGCCCCACAGCTTATGGCACAGGGGCTGACCATCCGCGGCACCGTAGTGGATACCAAAGATGAGCCCATCGTTGGAGCCTCTGTTGTCGTGAAGAAGAATCCCAAGCAAGGGGCTATGACGGACGCCAAGGGCGCCTTCACCCTATCGGGAGTACAGCGTGATGCCATCCTCCGTGTGAGCTATCTGGGCTACGAAGCTCGTGAGGTAGCCGTAGCAGGGCAGACGCAGATCAAGATCACGCTCAAGGAAGAAGCCCAGCAGCTCAGTGACGTCGTCGTCGTGGGCTATGGCACGCAGAAGAAAGTTAACCTATCTGGTTCCGTGACTGCTCTTGACCTAAAGCAGGTACAAGCTCGCCCCATTCAGAACCTCAGTAATGGTCTGCAAGGTCTCGTCCCAGGTCTGACAGTCACCGCTACCAACGGTGCTCCAGGTCTCGACGGCGGTAAGCTCCGCATCCGTGGTACGGGTACCCTGAACAACGCAAATCCCTACATCCTCATCGACGGTCTCGAGTCTGGGACGCTCAATATGCTTGACCCAAGCGATATCGAGAGCATCTCAGTCCTGAAGGACGCTGCCTCCGCAGCTATCTACGGCTCGAAGGCTGCTAACGGGGTCATCCTCATCACCACCAAGCGCGGTAAGTCTGGTAAGGCTCGCGTCAGCTACTCGGGTAGCGTGGGTATGCAGAGCGCTACGCGCCTGATGGACCGTATGGGCTCCTTCGAGTACGCTACCCTCTACAACAAGGCGATGGTAGCTGCTGGTAAGGTAGCTCGCTTCTCTGACGAGGACCTCAAGAAGTTCCAGGACGGCAGTGACCCCGAGGGGCACCCCGATACCCACTGGTATGATCTGGCCTTCCGTACGGCTCTTATGCAGCACCACAATGTGAGTGTCAATGGTGGCTCGGAGCAGGTCCGCTATATGGCTTCGCTGGGTTACCTCGGACAGTCCGGTATTCTCCCCAACGCTAAGCGTAATCAGTTCAATGCTCGTACGAATCTTGACCTCACCCTCAGCCGCCTCATCTCGGCTCGACTCGGTCTCTCCTACATCAAGAATAAGTACGCAGATCCTAATAACTCCTACGTCTCTGGTGGCTCTGACCAGATCATCCGCCAGCTGAATATCGTCGCACCTTGGATCCTCGGCCGTAGTAAGGACGGTAAGAGCTGGGGTACGACGGGTGACGGTAACCCTCTGGCTTGGCTTGACTCAGGTCAGACCATCGACCGCGACAACCACAACATCTCCGCTACTGGGGGTATCGACTTCCATCTCTTCGATGGCTTTACCCTCACGGCTAACGTAGCTTATGTAGCCAGTCTGCAGCACTACAAGGCCTTCGTCCCCTTCATCAAGTACAACGACCACAAGGTGAGTGCGCCCAACAATCTGGACGAACGCTACTACCTCTGGACGCGTGCAAACTTTGATGCACTGGCTAACTACAGCAAGAGCCTTGGCAAGAACAACTTCAAGGCCCTCCTCGGGTGGCACGCTGAAGACTTCTTCACGCAGTACATGCAGGGCAAGCGTAAGGACTATCCCTCGAACGACCTCACCGACCTAAGTGCAGGCTCCTCCTCTACGCAGGAGAACAATGGTACGACGGCTCAGCTGCGTATGCTCTCTTGGTTCGGTCGTCTGAACTATGACTTCGACGGCAAGTACCTCCTCGAAGCGAACTTCCGTGCTGACGCCTCTTCGCGCTTCGCTCAGGGCTATCGCTGGGGTTACTTCCCCTCCTTCTCTGGTGCATGGCGCCTCTCGAAGGAAGAGTTCATGAAGCCTCTCTATCCTGTACTGAGCGACCTGAAGGTCCGTGCTTCGTGGGGTCTCCTCGGTAATCAGGAAGCTCTCAATGACTACTATCCTGCACTCAATACCTACAATATCGGCGCGACCTATCCCTTCGGTGGAGCGCTTACCTCTGGCTATGCACAGACCGACCTCAAGCTGAACAATATCAGCTGGGAGAAGAGCCGCAACGTCGGTGTAGGTCTGGACTTCGGCTTCTTCGCTGGACAGCTGACTGGGTCAGTAGACTTCTACGCTCGTAAGACGACCGATATCCTGATGAAGGTTGACGTCCCCTCTGAGTTCCCTCTCAAGCCCTACCACGCTAATGTAGGTGCGATGGAGAATAAGGGTGTCGAAATCGCACTGAACTACAAGACGAACTTCGGTGACTGGACGCTCGGCGTAGGCGGTAACTTCACCTACAACAAGAATAAGATCCTCAACCTCGGTGCTAACGAGTACATGGACAATGGTGCTATCCGTAATGCCGTCGGTCACTCCTACGACACCTATTACATCTACAAGGCTGATGGGCTCTTCCAGTCCAAGGAAGAAGCAGATGCCTTCGTAGCTAAGTATGGCACGCCCTTCGGCTCTCGCCCTCAGGCTGGTGATATCCGCTATGTGGACGTCAATGGTGACGGCAAGATCAATGGTAAGGACCGTATCTTCTCTAATCCTGTAGATCCCGCCTATACGTTCGCTATGAACTTCAACCTGGGCTGGCGTGCCTTCGACCTCTCTGCTATGTTCAGCGGTGTCGCAGCTGCCTCTCGCCTCTACAGCTCTGAGGTCTTCGGTGCCTTCGGTGGGGATACGGGTCACCCCTCTACTGAGTGGCGTGATGCCTGGAGCGCAGACAAGCCCTCGGGCAAGATGCCTCGCATCTACCTCGCTGGTCAGGCTAACCACAACGAAGCAAGCTCGACCTTCTGGCTGCAGGACACGCATTACGTGCGTCTGAAGAACCTCCAGCTGGGTTATACCCTGCCTAAGAGCCTTCTGAAGAACCTCGGTGTCTCTTCCCTGCGTGTCTACTACTCTGGTGAGAACCTCTTCACGCTGGACAACATGCGCGGTAACATCGACCCTGAGGCTACGAGCCAGCGTCTCTCCTCTTACCCCCTGCTGCGTACGCACTCTTTCGGGCTGAACGTATCCTTCTAATGTGACTACGATAATGAACAACCTATATAAGTACCTGCTGGCTGGCCTCCTGACGGCTGGTAGTGTCTCCTGCTCGGGCTTCCTCGATACAGCCCCCCGCAATCAGCTCTCTCAGAAGACCGCTTGGAAGACTCCCGAAGACGCTGAGAAGTTCCTCGTCGGCTGCTATGATGGCTGGGAGAGTGGTGGTACGATCCTCTACATGGACTGCCTCTCGGACTTTGGCTTTAGCTTCCACGCTCACGAAGGCTTCCGCTCTATCGGCAACGGGACGATGAGCCCCACCAGCCCAGGTGCCTCCTTCTATGGCTATGGTACTATCGGCCGCTGTAACCTCCTTCTCAAGCAGATCGAAGAGATCCCCAACATGCCTGAGGCGCAGAAGAAGCGCATCATCGCTGAGGCTAAGGTGATCCGTGCCTATCAGTACTTCACGATGAACTTCCTCTATGGTGGCGTGCCCATCATCGAGCTCCCTCAGAATGCTGACGAAGCTCGTCTGCCTCGTAAGACTGAGGCTGAGGTACGTGCCTACATCGCTAAGGATCTGGATGAAGCGATCCCCGACCTCGAGGCTAATGTCACGCGTGGTCGCTTAGGTAAGGGTGCTGCTCTGGCTATCCGTATGCGCGAAGCGCTCTACTATGGTGACTGGGAGGTCGCTAAGGCGAAGGCTAAGGAGATCATCGATCTCAATGTCTACAGCCTCGAGCCCAGCTACCAGAAGCTCTTCACCATCGCTGGTCAAGGCTCTGCTGAGATCATCGCAGCTGTACAGTACCTCGAGACGGTAAAGCCTCACTATACCTCTATCGGCTCGATGCTCAATAACTCCGTCGGGGGCTGGTCTTCGATGGTGCCAACGGCTAACCTCATCAATCTCTATGAGATGAAGACAGGGCTGACGACGGATGAGTCGGGCTCAGGCTACGATGCCACCCATCCCTTCAAGGATCGTGACCCTCGTATGGCTATGACCGTCTGCTACCCCGGTGCTAACTACATCACGCCCGAGGGGAAGACCGCGATCTACAATACCCTCGACCAGACGCTGCCCGGTGGGAAGAAGAACGAGGACTACCCCGAGAGCGCGAACAACAGCTCTAAGACGGGGCTCACGTGGAACAAGTACACCGCTCCTGCTAATCAGTATGCCGACGTGTGGTCTACGAATGCCAGCCCTATCGTCTTCCGCTATGCTGAGGTCCTCCTCTCGTACGCTGAAGCTGAGAACGAACTGAATGGTCCTTCGGCTGATGTGTACGCTAAGATCAACCTCGTGCGCCAGCGTGTAGGTATGCCTGCTGTCGACCAGACGAAGTACGGTACGAAGGATAAGCTCCGTGAGCTGATCCGTCGCGAGCGCTCCGTAGAGTTCGCTGGCGAAGGTCTCCGTCGTGCTGACATCCTTCGCTGGAAGGGTGCGGACGGCAAGATGATCGCTGAGACGGTACTCAATGGTCCGCTGCAGCGTATGGTCGGTACTGTCGATATGACGGGTACGAATCCTGAGACGCGTGCTACGATCAATCCTTCTGCTCCTGCTGAAGCTAAGCTCGTAGAGAACCGCATCTTCAAGCCTCACTTCCGCTACCTCCCCATACCTCAGTGGGTCATCGACCGTAACCCCAACTTCGGTAAGAATAATCCCGACTACTAAGCGCACAGATTAGCTCTATACAGGATAAGCCCCCCAGCTCTCAGTGAGCTGGGGGGCTTGTCTTTATCTGTGTGTGATGACGGCTCTGTAGGGGAGGGGTGGTGCGAACCTATATTGGTCGGCGGGCTGACCTATATAGGTTGCTTTCTCGACCAATATAAGTCACGTCTGCGACCAATATAGGTCAGCCCGCCGACCAATATAGATCTGTATCATATAGGATCCATCTGCACTCAAGCTGTGGTATAGAGCTTCGTCTGTATAGGCGTAGACCCAGGGCTCTACCGCTATTAATCACTACATTTGTACGACACAAACCTCACTTATAGATATACAGTGCCTTATGAATGTACTTAAGACGCTTTCTCTCGTAGCGCTGGCAGGCCTCTCAGGGCTTGGCTATGCTGCTGCACAAGAGCCCCAGCGAGTCATCGCCCATCCTGGAGTCAATAACGCTCGCCCTGCCGATGCGCGTAGCCTCAAGTGGAAGGTCGCCGTCGGGCGCTTCTCCAACGAGACGCAGTACGGCAAGGGTATCTTCTACGAGCGCGATAATGACCCCATGGCGAAGCAGGCCCTCGATATCCTTATGACGAAGCTCAATGCTTCGGGGAAGTTCATCCTCCTCGAGCGTAGCGACTCGGAGAAGCTGGAGGCAGAGCTCAAGGCTGGGCAGGGTCAGCGTATCGGTGCTGACTACCTTATCCTCGGCTCGATCACCGAGTTCGGCCGCAAGACGACTGGCAGGGATGGCCTCTTCACTTCGGAGAAGAGTCAGACGGTAGAGGCGGGTGTGAGCATTCGTATCGTCGACGTCGCGACGGGGCAAGTCATCTATTCGGAGGAAGGTAAGGGGCAGGCTCAGACGACGAGTAAGAGTACTCTGGGTCTTGGCGGTAAGGCTGGCTATGACGCCACCCTCAGCGATAAGGCCATCTCGGGGGCTATCGATCAGCTCGTCGAGAATATCATCAATAAGTGCACCGACAAGCCTTGGCGCACCTACCTCATCAATGCTGATGCCGATGGCATCATCATCGCAGGCGGGGCCGCTCAAGGCATTCGTCCTGGAGATACCTTCACGCTCTATAAGCGCGGCAAGCAAGTGAAGAACCCTCAGACGGGTGTCTCCTTCTATCTGGCGGGTAAGCCCGTAGCACAGCTGCGCGTAGAGTCCGTAGACGGCGATACGCCCGATACGCAGTACGCTATCGTCAGCGTCGTCTCGGGGAGCTTTGATAAGGGCGCCTTAGACAACTATTATGTACAGCAGTAAGACCGCAGCGATCATGAAGAAGCAACCATTCTACAAGCAGTGGGCCGTCGGTCTACTCTCCCTCCTTGCCCTCCTCTTCGCTGGGACAGCCTGCGGGACGACCTCGTCGATCTCGGGCGGGCTGAATGATGAGTCTTATATCGTCGTATCCTC
This sequence comes from Porphyromonas pasteri, assembly GCF_014647755.1. GTDB lineage: Bacteria > Bacteroidota > Bacteroidia > Bacteroidales > Porphyromonadaceae > Porphyromonas > Porphyromonas pasteri. Next base: position 56,461 of record NZ_BMPU01000001.1, read on the forward strand.
CTCGGGTGCCTACGTCGGGAAGAAGGTTTTTGTCTTAGTCGACGACGTCTCCGCTGTGGGGATCGTGGCCGTTCGCCCCGACGCTGTCACGCGCCACGCAAAGCGTATCACCATCACCCCAGGGCGCCATACGGTCATCGTCCGAGATGCCGAGGGGCGTACGCTCTTCTCCAAGGAGATCTTCATCTCCAGCCGAGCCGCGAAGACCATCACCCTGCAGTAATCGTAGATCCTCTTTTGCAACAGATGAAGTTCTCTTATACCGCCGCCACACTCCTACTTTTTGCGGGACTCCTCTCGAGCTGTGGCTCCTCACCAGCATTATATTCGTGGGGCGACTATGAGCAGACGGCCTATGCCGTCGCACAGAATCCCACCCCCGAGCGTCTTAGGGCTCTCGGCATGGTCTACGAGAAGCTCATCACTCAGCCCGAAGGCCTGCGCAAGATGCCTCCTCCAGGGCTCTGCGCGGAGTACGGCTACCTCTTAGCTAAGCAAGGCGATACCGAGCGAGGCGTGAAGCTCCTCGAGAAGGAAGCTGAGCTGTACCCCGAGAGTGCCGTCTTCGTCCGTCGTCTCATCAAGCAGCTGAAGAAATGAAGATCCGACTACACCGAGCCTTCATGGCCGTAGGGGCATTCGCCTCGCTGGTACTCCTCTCCTCTTGTGGACTGCTGAGCGAGCAGACGCAGCGTCGTGAGGACGCCTATGCTACGCTCTACAGGGAGAATCCCCGCTCCATCGTCATCATGCCCACGATCAATGAGACCAATCAGGTCGAGCTGAAGGATAACTTCTACGCCACGCTGCTCAAGCCGCTGGCTGAGCGTGGCTACTACGTCTTCTCACCCTTCCTCGCGAAGGAGCTGATGGAGCAGGAGAGTGCCGCCAATGCCGAGGACTTCATCCAGGGGAATGTAGCCCCCTTCTACCGCGTCTTCGGCGCAGACGCCGTCCTCTTTACCATCATCCATCGCTGGGAGAAGGTCGCCCTGCGCTCGAAGATCGAGATCGATGTCGAGTACCTCCTGCGCTCTACGAAGACTGGGGAGACGCTCTTTACCCGCCGCTTTGAGGGCGCCGTGGATCTGAGTCAAGACAAAGGAGGGCGTGGCATCCTGAGTACCTTTGTTGATATCCTCGTGGGGGCGATCTCTACCTCGATGACGGACAAGGTCGTGGCTGCTCGTCTGGCTAACCGCGATGCGCTGGAGAGCCTCCCTGCGGGTGCTTACCATCCCCGCTATCTCCAGGATAAGCGCGACCAAGTTGGTCCCACGCACGTCACGGGGCGTAACCTCAAGTAGCGTGTACCATGGGCTCCACGGTACACCTCTTAGTCATCGACAACCGCGACTCCTTCGTCTATAATGTCGTGGAGCTCCTGCGCTCACTCCCCGAGCTCACCTTCGAGGTTATCCCCGAGGGTGAGCTCGAGCTCTCTTCGCTTCCCGAGCACGATGGGCTCATTCTCTCCCCTGGGCCAGGCGTGCCGAGTGAGTTCCCCCGTATGCAGGCCCTCATCCGTGCCGAAGCGGGAGTAAAGCCGATCTTGGGTATCTGCCTCGGGCATCAGGCTCTCGCCGAGCACTACGGCGCCACGCTGGTGCAGCTCCCTGCGCCTCGCCACGGGCATGCCTCCGCACTTGAGGTCATAGATCCTACGGATAGCCTCGTCGGTGCTATCCCTACGGGAAGTCTCGTCGGGCGCTACCACAGCTGGGCGGTCGACGAAGCGAGCCTCCCGACCTGCCTTGTCCCGACGGCTTATTGCGCCGATGCGGGTGAAGGCCGTGTGCTGATGGCGATGCGCCACCGCACGGAGCCCGTGTGGTCGGTGCAGTTCCATCCCGAGAGCATGATCAGCGAGCACGGACGTGCCTACCTCTTGGCCTTCGCCACAGCCGTCCGTGCTTGGCGCCGATAGCCCTTCCCATCCATCTACATCCCTTAGCCTATGTACTTCAGAGATATTGTCGGTCACGATAGCCTCAAGGCGCAGCTTCTCACGACGGCTCGTCAGGGGCTCGTCCCTCATGCCCAGCTCTTCACGGGGCGCGATGGCGAGGGCGCTCTGGGCTTGGCTTACGCCTATGCCCGCTACCTCAACTGCACCGACCGCGGGGAATGGGACTCCTGCGGGCATTGCCCCTCCTGCCGTCGCTATGACGAAGTGGGGGATCCTGACCTCTCCTTCCTCTATCCCATCGTCAACGCTTCGGGGAAGAACCTCTGCGAAGACTATATTGAGGACTGGCGCCGCTTCATACAGCAGGGCCCTTATACCTATTATGATGAATGGCTGGGACTCCTCGGAGGCGATGGGAAGAAGGCCTCGATCTTCGCCCGCGAAGGCGAGCCCCTGCAGCGCATGATGGGCTATCAGACCTCGGGGCGTGGCTACCGCATCCTCATCATCTGGCTGCCCGAGCGCATGCAGGAGGCCTTGGGCAACAAGCTCCTCAAGCTCGTCGAAGAGCCACCCGAGCGCACCATCATCCTCATGGTCACGATGGACGAGCCGTCCGTCCTTCAGACGCTGCGCAGTCGTATGCAGACCCTTCGCCTTCGCCCCCTTACTGAGCCTGAGATCGAGACAGCACTACGGGCGACCCCGACGGACTATGCCGAGGCGGATGCCCTCTACGCGGCCCACCTCTCGGAGGGTAACTATCGCAAGGCGCTCGATCTCTACGAAGGGCGTGCCGCTGAGCTGGGCGAGGAATACGCCCTTCTGCAGCGCATCCTCCGCGCGACGGTCAATGCGCAACCCCGCGAGATGAAGCTCCTCGCCGAAGACCTCGCGGCACTGTCAAAGGAAGAGCAAGCGAGCCTCTTGGAGTATCTGGCGCGCATGTTCAGAGAGTTCTACCTCTACAATCTCTCCCTCCCCGACATCAATTACCTCACGAGTCGGGAGGAAGGCATCGCCCGCTACCTGCGCTCCTGCATCACGGGGCGCAACGTCCGCCAGGTCGAGGCCGAGATCGACGAAGCCGCCCGCCACTTAGCGCAGAATGTGCAGGCGAAGATGGTCTTCTTTGACCTCATTCTGCGCCTCACTTCGACCCTCGCTCCGAGCTACAAGCAGGCGGGGGTACGCTGACCCCTGGTGCTCCCAGCGGAGTATATGGCTCATATGCCGTATCTTTGCACTTCACTTACACCCACATCTCCCATTAGATATAGCGACACTGCGCTCGTGAGAGACATCGTGGGGTGACAACAAGAAGACAACGATGCTGAAATTCGATATCCATAAGACTTGTACTAAGACTGCCGCGCGCGCTGGGCGTATAGAGACCGACCACGGGGAGATCCTTACTCCGATCTTCATGCCCGTCGGGACGGTCGGCTCGGTGAAGGCTGTCCACATGCCCGAGTTGAGCGACGACATCCACGCACAGATCATCCTCGGCAATACGTACCACCTCTACCTGCGCCCAGGGCTCGATACCCTGTACAAGGCAGGCGGGCTGCATAAGTTCAATAGCTGGTCGGGCTCGATCCTCACCGACAGCGGGGGCTATCAGGTCTTCAGCTTGGCGCATCGCCGTAAGATCACGGAGGAAGGGGTGACCTTCCGCTCGCACATCGACGGATCGAAGCACCTCTTCACCCCCGAGCGTGTGATGGATATCGAGCGTATCATCGGTGCGGACATCATCATGGCTTTCGATGAATGTTGCCCTGGTGATGCGGACTTCCACTATGCGAAGAAGTCGCTGGCACTCACCGAAGACTGGCTACGTCGCTGTGTGAAGCGCGTCAATGAGACTGATCCACACTACGGCTATCATCAGAGCCTCTTCCCTATCGTGCAGGGCTGTGTCTATCCCGAGCTGCGTACGCGTGCTGCTGAATTCGTGGCTTCGCTCGGTGCTGAAGGGAATGCCATCGGTGGCCTTGCCGTCGGTGAGCCCACGGAGAAGATGTACGAGATGGTCGAGCTGACTAATAGCATCCTCCCCAAGGACAAGCCCCGCTACCTGATGGGTGTCGGTACGCCGATCAACCTGCTGGAGAACATTGCTCGCGGTGTCGATATGTTTGACTGCATCATGCCTACCCGCAACGGGCGCAACGGCCAGCTTTTCACGAGCTACGGCACGATCAATATCCGCAACGCGAAGTGGGCGCAGGAGTTCAGCCCCATTGATCCCGAGGGTACGTCCTTCGTCGACAAGCAGTACAGCCTGGCCTACCTGCACCACCTCATCCGCGCTGACGAGATCCTTGGGCTGCAGATCGCTTCGATACACAACCTCGCCTTCTACCTGCGTTTGGTACGTGAGGCCCGTGAGCATATCCTCGCAGGAGACTTCTCCGAGTGGAAGGATAAGATGGTGCGTCAGCTCAACAACCGCCTCTAAGTTCCCACCCGAGTACGTCATGAGTACCACTCCCCACGAAGCTGAAGAGCTCCAGCAGGAGCCGATCACCGATCAGGTAGATCAGACCGAAGCGCCCGAGCGTAGGACGCCTCCGCCCGTGATGAAGAAGCCGTACCGCCCTTGGCTGGGGCGGGTGGACTGGTACATCATACGTACCTTCATCTCCACGTTCCTCTTCTCCATCGGCTTGATCCTCGCGGTCGCAGTGGTCTTTGACGTCAACGATAAGATCACGGACTTCCTCAAGCCAGAGGTACCACTCTCGGGGATCCTCTTCCGCTACTACCTCAACTTCATCCCCTACTACGCGAACCTCTTCAGTCCGCTCTTCGTCTTCATCTCGGTGATCTTCTTCACCTCGAAGCTGGCAGCGAACTCCGAGATCATCGCGATGCTTGCCAGTGGGATGAGCTTCCGCCGTCTGCTCCGCCCGTATATGGTCTCTGCGACGCTCATCGCGCTCTCGACCTACGTGCTCAACGGCTTCATCATCCCTTCGGGCAACCGTGTACGTATTGACTTCGAGCAGACCTACCTCAAGTCGCGCCGCGAGGTCTACACGAACAATATTCAGATCGCCATTGCGAAGGATACCTACCTCTATATCCGCGACTACGAGAGCCTTTCGAAGCGTGCCACGTCGCTCGCCGTGGATCAGTTCAAGGGGCCGAATCTCATCTCCCGCCTGACGGCTGACGAAGCGTACTATGATACGCTCGACCACTGGAAGCTAACGGACTTCCACATCCGCCGCTTCAAGGGCCTTGAGGCTACCGACACGATTGGCTATGGCTTGGATACGAATCTACGTATCAGCCCCGCTGACTTCCTCGTCAATGAGAAGGACGCTGTGAAGATGCGCAACGACCAGCTCTCACGCTACATCGACCGTCAGAAGGAGCGTGGCGCAAGCAACACCCGTCTCTTCCAGACGGAGCTGCACAATCGATATGCCGCGATCTTCTCCGCCTTTATCCTCACCTTCATCGGTGCGGTGCTCTCGGCGAAGAAGATGAAGAACGGTCTGGGGATCAACCTCGTCATTGGCTTCGCACTCTGTCTGGCATACATCCTCGCCACCTCGCTCACTTCGCAGATCGCGAACGTCGGGCTGATGGCACCCTGGATAGCGGCGTGGATACCGAACGTGGCCTTCATCATCGCAGCCCTCTTGCTGTGGCGTAAGGCCCCCCAATAACTACGACTCATCATATGAAAGAAAAGATACAGCGCGCCGTCTCGATACAGAATCGCCGCGCACGCTTCGACTACGAGCTCCTCGATACCTATACTGCTGGGATGGTGCTCGTAGGCACGGAGATCAAGTCCCTTCGCCTGGGGAAGGCGAGCTTGGTCGATGCCTTCTGCTACTTCCACAACGGGGAGCTGTGGCTCAAGGGCGCCAACATCAGCGAGTACTTCTACGGCTCGTACAACAATCACGCGGCACGCCGTGACCGCAAGCTCCTCCTCAATCGCAAGGAGCTTCGCAAGCTCGAGGCTTATGTACAAAGCCCTGGTGTGACGATTGTCCCCGTGAAGATCTTCATCAATGACCGTGGGCTGGCGAAGGTCGTCATCGCCCCCGCTCGAGGGAAGAAGGTCTACGACAAGCGCGCCACGATGCGTGAGCGTGATGATCGCCGTGAGATGGACCGCGCTATGAAGCGCTAAGAATTGCCCTGATCTATGCAGAAGATATATGACTTCATCGCCCAGCGCCCCTCGGGTGAACTGGTGCGTCTCTCACAGTTCGCAGGCAAGGTCCTCTTGATCGTCAATACGGCGAGCAAGTGTGGCTTCACTCCTCAGTTCGCAGGTCTCGAAGAGCTCTATCAGCGCTATCGTGATCGTGGGCTGGTGATCCTCGGATTCCCCTGCGGTCAGTTCCTCGGTCAAGAGCTTAGCACGGGCGAAGATGCAGCTTCCTTCTGCTCGCTCAACTATGGGGTCTCCTTCCCGATGATGAAGAAGGTACGCGTCAATGGCCGCTACGAAGACCCTATCTTTACCTACCTCAAGCGCGCTGCACGCGGTACACTCACCTCGTGCATTAAGTGGAACTTCACCAAGTTCCTCATCTCACGCGACGGTAGTCGGGTCCTGCGCTTCTCTCCGATGACTAAGCCAGAGAAGCTCGCTCCGCTCATTGAGCAGCTTCTGGCAGAGCAGCCCATAGACCTCGAGGACTAAGCCTCACCTATCCTATAAGGCAGCCGCCCCCGCCACCCGTGCAATGCTTGCACTTCGGGTGGCGGGGGCGGCTGTTTTGTCTTGTGGCATAAGGCGCTTCTCTTGATGTGTGTGCGAAAAGGATCTGAGATGGGTGGAAGGAGGTATATAGCTTCGTGAGCTTTCTTCCTTAGGTACGTGCAGTATTATACGCTTGAAGATGGATATTTATACGATTAAATCAGAGGATTTATACGTATAAATCGGGCGAATAATACGTATTAATTGGTAGGTTTATACGTATTAATTTTCTCTCTCACTCGTATAAATCGTGGATATCATACGTATTATCTCTCATAATACTCCTTGGGAGATGCGGGCATCCAGCTGTAGAGCAAACGCAAAGGGCGAATGAAAGGATGAGTAAGTCCTTTCATTCGCCCTTCGTAATCCTACACGCAGTTTGCAAGGGAAATACTCTATGAGGCTTCAGATATGGAAAGAAGGCTGGAGAAGAATTACAAGAGCAATAGAATAAGATAAAGGCAATAAGCGCATATTGCTGATTGGATAACGACACTTGAGCAGAGATATATCTGTTTCAAGTGCCGTTCGTTTATTGCTAAGTTATTGTGCTTGGTCATTTTTTTGATTCTGCGGCAAACTGTCCTCCTTTATATTCTTCTTTAAACTCTGTAACTGTCTGTCCCGTTTGTTTTTTGAAGAAACGCATTAGATGTCCTGGCTCCGAGAAATTGAATTCGTATGCCAATTCACTGGTGGTTTTGTTAGTGAAGAGTATTTCATTCTTGATTTCTGCAAGCAGACGTTGTTTCAGCAGATGTGCGGACGTTTGTCCATATTGAGCCTGTACAGAGGCATTCAATGTGATGCGGCTGATGTTCAGCATGGCTGCATAGTCGGCCACTCGCTGGTATTGGCGAATATGTTTTTCTAAGAGTTGTTTGAACTCAAAGGCATGGTGGTTCTTGGGGGTATCAAAAGGCAGATGGTACTGAGTGGAATACCTACGATTAAGAGTCATGAGCAGATAATGAAGTAAGGATACGATGATGTGATAGCTGTCGGCAAGAGGATGGCTGAGTTCTTCTTTTATCCGTACAAGCAAACGCTCGTATTCTTGTTGTTCCATAGCAGTAGCCGACAGATGGGGTGGGAAATCTGTTTGGTAGCAATAAAGCAAACGATAAGTAAAGAAAGGATCGGCAAGATAGGTTGAAAGAAAATCATCACGGAAAACAAGGAAACGATAATCCATTTGGCTTTCATCAATATGCCACTCCTGATGGATGTGCGGCGAAAGTATCAGCACCGTATTGTCCTTCAACGCGATATGTTGAAAGCCATAACGCACCCATCCGGATGCTTTCCTGAAGAAAAACAACTCGAAGAAGTTGGTCTTGAAAGACGGATACTCCATCAATACGCCCCGCAAACGCTCGTGTGTATCGGTATTGATGTTGAAGTCTACACCACATTCTGTTTTGCTGAAAGGGACTTGAGTAAGTTCTTGGGGATGAATCTCTGATTTCATGTGACAAATGTGCTAATAAATGTTGGTTTATCAAAATGGTAGAACATATATTGTTAATGGTAGAATGTGCCTTTGTTCTGTGCGCTACCTTTGCACTCGTAATCAAAGCAAATAGCATTATGAGAGAAATTCAAATCACAGAAAAGGGAGAGAACTTCACCACGGTGAACGTAGGTAAGTTGAATGAAATTAAGGAATATGAGTTGGCTATGGGCAATTTCTCTATTCCGGGAAAGATGTTTGCCGGACATGCACTACGAGCAACAGGTGCAGAATTGTCTTTCCAAAGTCTTGCGGCAGGTCAAGATTATGGCACACGTCATGCCCATAAAACCCACGAAGAGCTTTATTTCATTCTTAAAGGTGAAGGCGTTTTCGATGTAGACGGCAAGCGATTTCCCGTTTCAGAGGGAAGCATCGTGAGAATCGCCCCCAATGGCAAACGTGCATTCAAGAACACAGGTAGCAGCGAAATGCTCGTGCTTTGTGTACAATATAAGGCAAATTCGTTCTCAGATGATGATGAGCCACTGAGGGATGGTATTATGCTGGAAGCCAATGTTAAACTTTAGTTGTAATAAGCAATGAATATCCAACAAGTAAGAAACGCAACGATAATCGTTGAGTATGGGGGAAAGAAAATTCTGATTGACCCCATGTTGGGAAAGAAAGGCTGCATGCCTCCTTTCCCCTTTAGTAGAAATCAACACCTGCGCAACCCACTTCATGAACTACCTTTTCCCGTAGAAGAGGTGTTAAAAGGTGTAGATGCGGTGTTGCTTACCCATCTACACGATGACCATATTGATGAGGCGGCCTATGAAGCGATACCTAAAGATATGCGACTTTTGGTGCAGGACGAAAACGATCGGCAGGTGGTGATGTCGCATGGATTTAATCATGTGGAAGTTGTCGGCGACAATACAAGGATTGGGGAAGTGAGCATACAAAAGGCCGAAAGCCAGCATGGTAATTTCATCATGAAGTATCCTGCCGGACATACGGCGGGTTATGTATTCACTCATCCACAAGAAAAGACGCTCTATCACGCCGGAGATACCATCTGGTATGCTGGTGTGAAGCGCAATTTGAAGCGTTTTCGCCCCGAGGTTATCACCCTTAATGCGGGTGGCAATGGTTTTCGCTTGGGAGGACGCGTCATTATGAACGATGAAGATGTGGTAAAAGTTGCTGCAGCTGCACCTGACGCAAAGCTGTTTGTGACGCATCTTGAAGGCGTGAACCATAATAGTGTGACGCGTGAAATGGTGAGAAAGCGTGCGGAAGTGGCAGGAATTTTAGACCGCGTCTTTATTCCTGAAGACGGTGAAACGGTAGAAGATTTATAAAGAATAAAGAAGAAAATATGGCAGAAACTCTCATTGATACGAAAGAGGTGCATGGCATCATGACCAAGTCCAACCTCCCTGTTGGTGGCTATTCGGTGAATCCATACGTGGGTTGCACCCATGCTTGCAAGTATTGTTACGCCTCATTCATGAAGCGCTTCACAGGACATAAAGAAGAATGGGGTACTTTCTTAGACGTGAAGCATTGGCCTGCAATCAAGAATCCGAAGAAATATGCCGGACAACGCGTGGTTATTGGATCAGTGACCGATGGATACAATCCCGAAGAAGCAACGTTCCGCAGGACACGTAAACTGCTTGAAGAGCTCAAAGACAGCGATGCAGAAATACTCATTTGTACAAAGAGCGACCTCGTGTTGCGCGACCTTGACTTGCTCCAGCAAATGAAGAATGTCACCGTATCGTGGTCAGTCAACACGCTTGATGAGACATTTCGTGCCGACATGGACAAGGCCGTGAGCATAGAGCGGCGCATCGTAGCCATGCGAAAGGTCTACGAGGCGGGTATCCGAACCATTTGTTTTGTGTCACCCATCTTCCCCGGTATCACTGATTTCAAGGCTATTTTTCATGAAGTGAAAGACATTTGCGACCTCTTTTGGCTTGAGAACCTCAATCTACGGGGTAGTTTTAAGGCCAGCATTATGGGGTATATCAAATCACACTATCCCCATTTGTTCCCACTTTATGAACAAATCTATTTGCATAAAGACCGAACATACTGGAAGCAATTGGAGCAAGAGGCCGCGAAAATGGCGCAGGAGGCTCAATGTAAGTATGTGGATAATGAATTGCCTTACGAGCGAAGTCCCAAAGGACATCCCTCGATAGTGAATTATCTTTATCACGAAGAAATCAGAGGGTCAGGAAATACGGGTATAAGGAATGTTATATAATAAAATAGGTACGTATCTCTACTGTTGACAGACTACTTGGAGAATAACTACTTATAGGGCTTTCGGTATACTAGAAGGCCTCAAGAACATAGTTGTGCGTAGTTAGACGGTAGTAATAACCATTCCTACTTTCTGACTACAATACCATCCCTTTTCTCTCTCTCTCGTATAAGTCGTGGGTATCATACGTATGATCTCTCATAATACTCCTTGGGAGATGCGGGCATCAAGCTGTGGAGCAAACGCAAAGGGCGAATGAAAGGATGAGTAAGTCCTTTCATTCGCCCTTCGTAATGCCTGCGAGGCAAGTGGCTACTTAGAGGAAGAGGTCGGCGATGATGCCGTCGGAGACGAAGATACCTTCGGGAGTGAGGCGAAGGGTATCATCGCTCTGGGTGAGTTGACCTCGGTGAAGGTGTTCGCTTGCGGCTTGTATGAGTTCCCGCTTGGCACGCTCACCGAAGCGTGCCGCATAGTCTCCGAGCGGGATGCCCCACTGCGTGCGAAGGCGGGTGAGGATGTACTCGTGCTGGAGCTCTTCGTCGCTGAGGTGCTCGGTCTCGTAGTCGCGCCTTCCCTCGAGGAGTGCACGGGTGTAGTGTGTGAGTGAGGCGATGTTGTGCGAGCGGGTACGTACCCCGTCGAAGCTATGCGCCGACGGGCCCAAGCCCAGATAGGGGACGCCCTGCCAATAGCCTGTGTTGTGCCGTGCGTAGCGGTCGGGGAGGGCGAAGTTCGATATCTCGTAGTGCTCGTAGCCCGCCGCCTTGAGTTCGGAGATGAGCATCTCGAAGAAGCGCAGGCTGGCTTCTTCCGACACGGGCTGTACCTTGCCTCGCTCGACAAGGCGTGTGAGCGCGGTGCCTTCCTCATAGATGAGGTGGTAGGCGGAGAGGTGGGGGACGCCGAGCGAGAGGAAGGTGCGGATGTTCGTGAACCATCGCTCCTCGGTCTGACCAGGCAGGCCATAGATGAGGTCCAGGCTGAGATTGTCGATGCCATGATGGCGTAGAGCTTCGACAGCGGCGAAGACTTGCTCAGCACTATGACGGCGGTTGAGGAACGTCAGGTCGTCGGCGTGGAAGCTCTGCACGCCCATGCTGACACGGTTGATAGGGAGCGAGTCGAGAGCCTGGGCATACTCCTTCGTGACGTCATCGGGGTTGCATTCGATGGTTACCTCACCCGTGCCCGTCAGCGGGTAGAGCTCGGTGATGGTGTCGAAGATGCGAGTCAGCTCCTCAGGAGTGAGGAGCGAAGGAGTGCCGCCACCGAAGTAGATATGGTCTATCAATGCGCCATCAGGGAGCTCCACACGGCGAAGGTAAAGCTCCCTGATGAGGGCATCGAGGAAGTCTCGTCGGAGACGGCTCCCCGTCTGGGTGTAGAAGTCGCAGTACGAGCAGCGACTTGCACAGAAGGGGATATGGAGGTAGAGGTTCATGCTACTTCCCACCAGCCAGAGCCTTGAGGTCGGGAAGGCTGATAGTGAGCGCAGACGTGCAGGGGGTCGCTACGCCGAAGGTATTTACCGCTTCGACGCCGAACTCAATGGAGCTACTGCCGTTGAAGTCCGATGCTACGAGCTTGCACTGTGGGGAGGTGAGGCGAGGAGCGAGGAGCGTCGCATGCTTTGCTCCGCTCTCATCGGTCGTGATGACCCAGAGGCGCCACGTCAGCGGAAGGTGCTTCGATGCCTCGGGCTGCTGCCACGAGAGGATGACTTCGCCACGCCCTGCAGGCTTGAGAGCCAGCTCGGTAGGCGCTGCTGCTTGGAATGCCTTCCCACGAGCGAAGGCAAGGGGGAGAGCTGTCGGACGGAAGGCTTCGGCAATGATGCGGCGCGTCGCTGGGAAGCGGGCTCCCGTATGCGCTTCGCGGAAGAAGCATACGCCAGAGAGACCGACTTCGCGCTCCTCTTCGATTTGCTCCTCGATGACCGTCTCAGGCCAGCCCGTCTCCTCCACGCGGTAGGGTGCGAGCCCTGCCACGACGGGGATATAGCGTGCGACCTGCTCCTTCCATTCGCGCAGGAAGGGGCTGTAGAGATCATCGCGGTAGTACATCATCGGGACGATGAAGTCAACGAGCCCCTCACGACCCCACGTCTCGGGATCTTGAAGCACGGACTCGTAGGCCGTCCAGCCATGCGAGCGACCGAGGTCTGCGATCTTACGTAGCTTGCCCAGTGGCGCTACACTCACCAGTGCATGCGAGCCGATACTCTGGAGCGAGTCACGTACCTCGCGGAGCTGCTGGGTGAGGTTGTTGCGTCGCCAAGCTGACTTGCTTTCGTACTCCGAGCCATAGCGCATATAGGTGCCACCATCTGCGAACTGCTCTGCTCCCTCGGGGTAGCGGAAGTAGTCGAAGTGCACGCCATCGACGGGATAGCGTCGCACGAGGTCAGCCGTCAGATGCGCGATGTACGAGCGTACCTCGGGACGTCCTGGATCGAGGTGATAGGAGCCCTTGTGAGGGATCGCCCAGCCTGGGTGATCCGTGAGGATGGGGTGAGGAGCTCGCTTGGAGGACGAGAGCGGATAGGTGACGAGCCAAGCATGGAGGCTCAGACCACGTGCGTGGCAAGCCTCGATAGCAAAGCGCACGGGATCGTAGTCTCCGAAGAAGCCTTCGCCAGCGAAGCGCGTGGAGAGGGGCTCGTAGTCGGAGGGGTAGATGACCGTACCGCTGTGGCGGAGCTGGAGGAAGACCGTGTTGTAGCCATCGGCTTGCAGGCGGTCGAGGATACGCAGGAGCGACTCCTTCTGGCGGCGCACACCGTCGGGCGTATCCGCCTTATCACGGGGCCAGTCGAGGCCGTAGACGGTAGTGAGCCATACGGCGCGCATCTCCTCACGGATGGAGTCGCCTGTGGGGCGAGTCCAGTGCGTAGGAGCTTCTTCTACGGGAGCTGGCGTGGGAACGGGTATCTGCTCTACGGGCTGCTCTACCACCTTGGGCTTACGCGTACCGCAACCTGCAAGGCTAAGGGCAAGCACAGCACCGCTGAGGAGTAGGAGTTTCTTTGCTGAGGTCATCCTTTAGTGGTAAGCGATATTGTCGATCAGGCGCACCTCTCCGCAGTAGACGGTGATGCAGCCATGAGGGGCAGGGCTATCGCTCCAGGATGCGATGGGCTGTAGGCTGTCGGTATCGACGATCTCGAAGTACTCGACACGTAGGGTAGGGACGGCATTGATCTCGCGGATCACACGCTCGATGAGCTCGGCAGGCGTCAGCTCGTGTGCCCAGCTACGGCTCTCAGAGAGGATGCGGTAGATAGCGGGAGCGGCTGCGCGGCCCTCGGGTGTGAGGCGCACATTGCGGCTACTGAGTGCCAGACCATCGGCTTCGCGTACGATGGGGCAAGCGATGATCTCTACGGGGCTACCGATGAGATGGACCATAGCGCGGATGACGGAGATCTGCTGGAAGTCCTTCTCCCCGAAGTAAGCACAGTCGGGGCGGACGATGTCGAAGAGGCGGGAGACGACCTGCATGACACCATTGAAGTGTCCCGGACGGAAGCGGCCTTCCATGACTTCGGCTACGGCGCCGACGTCAAAGGTGCGCTTATCCTCCTCGGGATAGATGGTGCTGACCTCAGGAGCGAAGAGTGCGCTGGTGCCGACCGAGGCGAGGAGCTCGCTGTCGGCTTCGAGCGTGCGGGGGTAGGTCTCGAGGTCTCGAGGATCGTTGAACTGTGTGGGATTCACGAAGACGCTGACGATGCAGCGGTCGCATTCGCTGAGAGCTCGCTTGACGAGGCTCAGGTGTCCAGCGTGAAGTGCCCCCATGGTGGGGACGAAGGCGATGCGATGCCCTTGTGCACGCTCCGCCGCTACGAAGGCCTGGAGGTCTTCGATGCTCTTATATAAGTTCATTGCTATGAGTAGTAAGGTCTCGGTTTACTTCTTGCCGATGTTGCCCTGTGCAGCGAGGTATTCGGCGATCTGTACGGCATTCAGAGCTGCTCCCTTCTTGATCTGGTCACCGACGCACCAGAAGGTGAGGCCATTGGGCGTCGCCAGGTCCTTACGCAGACGACCTACATAGACGGGGTCCTTCTCCGCGATGAAGAGCGGCATGGGATATACCTGATCCGAAGGGTCGTCCTGCAGGACTACACCAGGAGCCTTGCGGAAGGCTTCACGGACATCGTCCAGCGAGAGAGGCTTCTCCGTCTCTACCCAAATCGCCTCGGAGTGGGCGCGAGTCACGGGGACACGGACGCAGGTAGCGCTGACCTGCACATCGCTGTGCATGATCTTGCGCGTCTCGTGGTACATCTTCAGTTCCTCCTTCGTGTAGTCATCGTCGCCGAAGACATCGATCTGAGGGATGAGGTTGTAGGCGAGCTGGTAGGCGAACTTCTTCACCTCGGGCTCTTCGCCTCGTGCGATGGCCTTGATCTGGTCATCCAGCTCGGCCATACCACGGGCCCCAGCTCCGCTGGCCGCCTGATAGGTGGCTACGTGGACACGGCGGATGTGGCTGAGACGCTCGATGGCGTTCAGGGCGACGACCATCTGGATGGTCGTGCAGTTGGGATTGGCGATGATACCACGGGGACGCACGAGGGCATCGGCAGCATTGACCTCAGGTACGACGAGAGGGACATCCTCCTGCATACGGAAGGCGCTGGAGTTGTCGATCATCACGGCGCCGTGCTTGGTGATCGTCTCTGCGTACTCGAGGGATACACTCCCACCAGCCGAGACGAAGGCCACGTCAATATCCTTGAAGTCATCGCCGTGCTGAAGCAGGCGTATCGTATATTCCTTCCCACGGAAGGTGATCTTCTTCCCCGCGCTACGCTCGGAGGCGAACAGTTCTAATCGGTCAATTTTGAGGGAGCGCTCGCTGAGGACACGGAGGAATTCCTGTCCGACGGCTCCACTGACACCGACTATAGCTACATTCATTGGCTGAAGTTCGGTTTGTCTCTTAGTAAATACAATGGCCAGCAGCTATCCTGAGCGCTCTGCTCGGGTAGCTCCTGTCCGCTTATCGCTTGCAAAGATACGAAGAAGCAACCGACCCTAAGGCCCCGCACCGAAGGTGACACCGACGACTCTCGCAAGTAGTGCCCCCATAGAAGAGAAATTTGGTAGGAATTAAAGGCTATCAAGGTATCCACCTGAGGAGGTGCTGTGAACCTATATAGGATGGCGAAGAAAGCTATATAGCTTTGAGAAGTGACCTCTATTAGTTTGTCGCTCCGCGTAGGAATAAAAGTTGTGGACGAGTGGCAGATAAGTTTGGACTACGTACGTGGCTCTAATATCTACGTACGTGGATATTTGGATTTACGTACCTGGTCTTTAAGACTACGTGCATAGACAGAGGAAAACCACTACGTGAAGGTGCTTTTTCCTTCACGAGAATGACACTTTTCCCTCCGCCGGATAAGAGGAATACTCGCAATAAGGCGAAGGGCTTGTGTATCACTTCGGAGAGCTATATCGGGGAGCTGGGCGCGCGATGCCTTAGCACTTTAAATAGAGGATAGGACTCTGCCGCAACAGTCTCCTATATAGGTCGGACGAGCAACCAATATAGGTCAGCTCGGTGACCAATATAGGATGCTTCACCTGCCTCATGGAGATTTCTTCCAAAGGGGATGGAGGAGGGTAGCTCTCTTAGCTTAGAGAAGTGTGGGGAAGAGGTATTTGGCGGAGGTATAGAGCTGCTTGCGAAGGGTGGATTCGTCCAGAACAAGAGCTTTGGATGCCGCCTGATAGACGGCTTGAATAGATAGCTCAGGGGCATCGTCTGTCTCTAAGAAGGCTTGCCCAGCTGCATGAGCTTCTCGCAGACTATCGGGGCGGAAGTGCTCGCCGAAGCTAAGGTAGAGCCCAGCGTGTAGGAGCTGACGTGCTTGGTCAAGTCTGCCACGGAAGCCATGGATGATCCAGGGTTGCTTGGGCTGGAGCTCACGGTGAAGGCGAAGAAGTTCGTCTTGAGCGCGTACCAAGTGAAGGATGAGGGGAAGCTCCAGCTCTTCGCTAAGGAGAATCTGTGCGCGAAGGATCGGGAGCTGCTCGGCGAGAGTGGTGTGTTTCGTGGCTTTGTCTAAGCCCGCCTCACCTAAGGCAATGACGCGGGGAAGCTGTAGGGCTTTGCGAAGTAAGGGGAGGGATTCCTCTCGGAGCTCCTCCGCTCGCCAAGGGTGGAGACCTACGCTGTAGTAGAGGGAGTCGTGGGAGGGGAGCGTGTCCACCTCAGAGAGGTAGCAGCTCAGTAGCTCTACGGTGTCGGGCGTGGAGCGTACGTGGTGGGTGTGCAGGTCGATATAGGGGGCGAGCTGCTCGGTCATGGTGGAGATAGATGTCGCTAAGGTACGGGGTCGTAGCCACTACCACCCCAGGGGTGACAGCGCAGGATACGACGCACAGCGAGGTAGAGCCCCTTGAATGGCCCGTGCTTACGAAGTGCCTCGATGGCATAGGTTGAGCAAGAGGGTGTGAAGCGACACGAGGGGGGCGTCAGTGGCGAGATCGCTCCCTTGTAGAAGTAGATGGGGAGAAGAAGGAGCTTCGTCAGGAGGGCTTTGACGAAGTCGAGTACACGCTTCATGCTTCTTCGTTAGTTGGCTCTTCTGCCTTGGGCGTCAGCTCCTCACAGATACGGGAGAGCGCCTTGTCCATACCGCGATTGACGTCGGCCTGTGTGGGGAGCTCCTTCGCTACGGAGAGGAGACCGAGGTGGATGTGCAGGCCCTGCGTCTTGGCCAGATCAAGGAGGCGGTGCTTACGTAGGCGGTAGCTCTCGCGGATGAGGCGCTTGACGCGGTTGCGCTTATTGGCTCGACGGAAGTACTTCTTCGCCGCTACGGCGAGGATGGCACAGCTGGGCTCTTCGTCTTCCCCGATAGGAGTCGCATTCACTACGACCCGAAGTGGGTAGGCGATGAAGGCATGACCCGAAGCAAAAAGGGCGTCTACATCTCGCTTGAGATGCAGACGCTCTTCTTTGCTAAGCGTATAGCGTAGGGGAGTGGTGGTGAGATCTTCCACGATCAGCGAATGCTTCGCTCTCTGGGGAGCGACCTACTTGTTCTTCTCCTTGAGGTACTGCTCGAGAGCCATCGCCATCGAGGGAGCACCATCGGTAGGAGCGGAGAGATCTAGGCGCAGACCAGCCTGCTCAATAGCCTGGCACGTGGCAGGACCAAAGCCCCCGATGAGGACCTTGCCCTGCTTATAGTCGCTGTGGTTGGCAAGCAGTGATGCCACACCTGCGGGGCTGAAGAAGATGATCATATCATACTTCTCCTTCTTCTCAGCTGCGGTGAACTTCTTGCTGACAGTACGGTACATGATCGCCTTAGTGAACTGAAGCTTCTTGGACGTCAAGAGGTCGATGAGATCGTTCTTGTGATCCTCAGCCATGGGGAGGAAGTAGAGCTCCTTGCTGTGCTTCTGCATGATCGCTACCAGCTCCGCCTGTCCTCCTGCTTCGGGATAGAAGACCTTGCGCTTGCGGTAGACGATGAACTTCTGGAGATAGTTGGCTACCTGCTCGTTGATGCAGAAGTACTTCATATCCTCGGGGATGGTGACACGGAGCTCTTCGCTGAGCTGGAAGAAGTGCTCCATAGCCTTTCGCGAGGTGAAGACTATCGCCGTATGATCAAGGATGTTCACCTTCTGATTGCGGAACTCGCGTGGAGTCACCGACTCGACTTCGATGAATGCACGGAACGTAGCTTCGGCTCCGTAGCGCGCAGCGATATCATAGTAAGGGGACTTCCCCGACTCGGGTCGAGGCTGAGAGATTAGGATCGTCTTAATACTCATTGAAACGTAGTGGGAAGGAGGAGATCACCCCTCGAAAAGGAGATGCTCAGCCCTATAACGTAAAGGAAGGGAGCAATTTCGTGGGCGCAAAGGTACAAAAAAAGGAAGAGGGAGCCTGTGGAACCCTGTGTCAGACGGCGTATGACTTGTACTATACCGAGGAACTGAACCAGGAGTAAGACCCCTGCCGCAATGGCCCAAAGAGTGATCGTGGAGAGGGGAGCAAAGGTCAAGAGGGAGACCAGTGCCATCAGTAGAGCTCGCAGCCAATCTTGGAAGAAATAGTCTTGTGCCAAGAGGCCTCCAGAGAGATTGTCAAGCAGGATATAGCGCCAGAGCTTGAAGGAGAGCGAGCGGATATAGAGGAAGAGGTACATCCCCACAAAGAGCGCTGCCAGCGTGGTGAGGAGACCTATATAGTCCCCCTGCAGGATCAGCCCTTCGCGGCTCAGAAGCCTCAGGACCGTCAGCCCCGTCGAGAGGCTGCCTAAGACATAGACGAGGAAGCGGAAGAGTCCGTAGGAGACGAAGCGCGAGATATATACTGCCCCCGAGTCGGGGTTGGCTTGCCGACCTGCCTCCAGCGCCACACCGATGAGGCCTGGGGTGTAGACCCAGACAAGAAGGGTGAGTAGCCAGATGACAAGCTCGGTGATATAGCTGACGTTCGCCAGGGGCTCGAGGCGCACAAAGTCCATGCCTATCGTAGGGGGTAGCCGTAGCCTACCCATCGCTCCCACACGCTACCGAAGGAGCATGTGGAGACGATGGGGTGAGCTATCGGTATCTAATTTATAGTAGGAGTGTTGCCTTAGAAGAGCTTCTCGGGATAGGCGCCCGTAGAGGCCAGAGCTGCGAGCTTGGCGACGACATCGGGGCGGTCTTCGGCGTAGGTGACACCGAACCAAGAGTCAGGCGTGTCAAGGACTTCTACCGTAGAGGTGCCTTCTGCGACGAGGTGATTGACTACGAGGGGGATGTAGTACTCAAACTTAGGATTAGCCTTCTGCTCATTGAGGAAGTGGCAGAAGAGCTTCTCTGAGTGCTGGAAGTAGTCAGGCGTGAAACCCCACATGTTCATCGATACAGGAGTATTCTCTTCGAGGAGCTGCTCCTGACCGTTCTCGTCCGTGAAGGCGATCTTACCATCAGGGCGACGAGCGATAGAGGTGCGCTCGACGACACCCGTGAGGAAGCCCTTGTCATCTACTTCGCAGACACCGCGTGCTACTGTACCGCTTTCGCTGAGCGTATTGCCTACGCGGTAGCCGACCATGCAGTACTTGTCGTGGCTGTCGGAGAAGCTACGAAGCTTGTCAGCCAGAGCTGCGAAGCCGTGGCGGCCATAGAAGTCGTCAGCATTGATCACGGCGAAGGGCTCGTTGATCACCTCTGCTGCCATCATGACGGCGTGGTTCGTACCCCAAGGCTTCTCGCGGCCCTCGGGTACAGTGAAGCCTTCGGGGAGCTTGTCCAGATCCTGGAAGACGACCTCAACAGGGATCTTGTGCTCGTACTTCGAGATGATCTTCTCACGGAACTCCTGCTCGAAGGTGCGGCGGATGACGAAGACGACCTTGCCGAAGCCAGCGCGGATGGCATCGAAGATCGAGTAGTCCATGATGGTCTCCCCTGAGGGACCGACTCCGTCGAGCTGCTTGAGGCCACCGTAGCGGCTACCCATACCTGCAGCGAGGACGACTAATGTTGGCTGTTTCATTGCTTGATTGTTATGAAGCTATTGCTTGTTGTATTGTATCTCTTGTTAGCGTCTGCCACGGCGGCTCTTCTTCGAGCTGTGGCTCTTGTTGCTATGTCCCCTCGAGCTCTTGGAGGCCCTTGCCGTGGATGAAGCCTTGGAGACCTTGGTGATGTGGAGCGTCTGCCCAGGGCGGAGCTTATCGGAAGTAATGTTATTGCTCTTCTTGAGCTCCTCTACACTGATGCCATTCTTCTGGGCGATGGAGTAGAGCGTCTCACCTGTGGTGACGACGTGAGCTGTGGTCGTCGTCTGCTGCTTGGCTTCTGCCTTCTGACCCCGGGTGCGGCGGGTGGGCTGCTCTTCTTCGGTGACAGATCCTTCCTCTTCGCTGGAGGATTGGCTTCTCGTCGCAGAGCGAGTCGATGCCGTGTTGTTGGGCCCTTCGAGGTTCACACGCAGCTCGGGCGAATTCACTTCGCTCCCTGCGCTGTCGAGCTTGAGGATGGCGGAGAGGGGGAGACGTACGGGATAGGGTGTATCGTTTCCTGGAATGATCCCGCGACGGAACTGTGGGTTGAACGTCGAGATCAGGTCCGTCGATACCCCCGTGATTTCGGAGATGCGATCGAAGGTAACGCGATGATTCGCCGTGTAATAGTCCGTAGCCAGTGGGCGACCCAGCTGACGAGGGTAGATGCCGTACTCGCGGTGGTAGTGCATCGCGAAGTAAGCCCCGATGAAGAGGGGTATATAGCGGCGCGTCTCGTTCGGCAGGTAGCGGTAGATGTCCCAGAAGTTGGGGCGATCAGTGTTCACACGACGAAGGGCACGGTTCACATTGCCAGGGCCACAGTTGTATGCAGCGAGGACGAGCCACCAGTCACCGTAGATGCGGTAGAGATCCTTGAGGAAGCGGCAGGCTGCCTCGGTGCTCTTGACGGGGTCCATACGCTCGTCGACGAGGCTATTGACCGTGAGTCCGTAGATCTTACCCGTCGGGAGCATGAGCTGCCAGAGGCCAGCGGCACCAGCAGGAGAGATGGCCTTAGGATTGAGTGCCGACTCGACGATGACGAGGTAGCGGAGCTCCATAGGGAGGCCATTCTTATCGAGAGCCATCTCGATCTCGGGGAAGTAGAGATCTCCGAGGGAGAGCATGGAGCTCAGGAGGCCACGGCGCTTGAAGAGATACAGCTCGATCGCCTCACGTACGAGGGGGTTGTAGCTGAATCGCATCGCCGAGGGCATCTTGTTGAGCATGCGTACATAGACGCTGTCTGGTGTGTAGGGGACGGACACGGAGCCGTAGCGGGAGCCTGTGCTCTTACCTGTAGCATTGCCATAGCCGGTGTACCACTGCTCCAGCATCTTCTCCACGTCCTTATCAAGCGAGGTGGGGAGGGTGATGGGATCAAGAAGGGCAGAGGCCAGGGTGAAGGGCGAAGCGATGCGATCAGCGCGTCGCGTGCTATCCACCTGAGCGGAGAGGCTGGATGCCGAGAGGAAGAGGAGGAAGGCTGCCGAGAGGAGCTTGATGTGAAGCTTCATCGGGGAGGGATTTAGAAGGTGAGGCTACAGTTCACTCCCATCTGATAGGAGGGAAGACCGAGCTTAGGGAATCCCACTTCGGGGACGACCCGTAGAGAGAGGTCGGGGCTTATGTCGAAGGTATAGAGTTCGGCATCGACATAGGCATCGAGGATGGAGAGGCCGTAGACGAGAACCGTAGCGACGATGCTGAGATCTCGATAGCGGCGGTAGAAGTCATTGCCTCGCTTGAGCGTGGAGCGCAGTGAGGACTGGTACTGCTGGTAGTCGGAGGCCTGCGCACCAGTAGGGGCGAAGACAAGCCAAGAGGTGTTGTGCTCGGGATCGGGCCCCGAGAGGTCACGATAGGCTGCGTGGTACTCCTGATACTGGCGGTTATTCCACGTGATGGAGTAGTAGCAGGCCATAAAGGCACCCCACACGATGGGGAGCTTCCAATACTTGCGGTTATAGATCTGCCCGCCACCTGGGAGGAAGGCCCAGAGGATAGCTTTGGTGGAGTTGGGCTGCCAAAGCGCCTGCTGCTGGATCTTCAGAGCTTGCTTCTCAAAGCTGGGAAGCGGCTCCTGCGTGCTGGGGGCGACGCTGTCGCTCGCAGAGAGGAGCGAAGGCATATCATGGGTCGTCGGCACGGGGGACTCCTGGCTCCAGGCCGTGGCATGGGGCAGGATCAGTAGGGAGAAGAGGGCGGTCAGGAGTCGGATGCGCATAGGGCGATGAGGCTTGCTGTAGAGCTACTGCTGGATACGCTCGAGGAGCTGCATGATGCGCTCGAGGTCTTCGTCACCAGAGAAAGGGATCGTGAGCTTACCCTTACCCGAAGCGGAGCAGCGGAGGGTAACCTTTGACGAGAAGACTTGAGCCAAGTGGCGCTCAAGGAGCTTGAAGTCCTTGCGCTCAGCCTTCGCAGGCTGCTGTGACTGTGGTGTGGGGGGGGGCGTAGCATCAGGCTCCTCGGCGATAGCGCGGGCAAGCTCCTCTACAGCACGGACGCTGAGGTGCTCGGTGATGATGAGGTTGTAGAGCTCGATCTGACGCTCGGTATCCTCTACCTGCAGGAGGGCTCGGGCATGTCCCATATCGATGAGGCGCTGCGTCAACCCAAGCTGGATCTCAGCGGGGAGCTGGAGCAGGCGGATGTAGTTGCTGATGGTGACACGCTTCTTCCCGACGCGCTCAGCGAGCTTTGCCTGAGTCAGACTGTGCTGCTCGATGAGCTGCTGGTAGGCCAAGGCTATTTCGATAGCGTTGAGGTCTTCGCGCTGGATGTTCTCGATGAGAGCAAGCTCCAGCAGTTCGCCTTCCTGTGTCGAGCGGATGTATGCGGGGAGCGTCTTCAGCCCAGCCAGCTGAGCAGCGCGCCAGCGACGCTCACCCGAGATGATCTGGTAAGAGCCAGAGGGGAGGGCTTGTACGGTGATAGGCTGTACAAGACCGAGAGCACGCAGAGAGGCTGCGAGCTCCTCGAGGCCTTCTTGCTCGAAGTGCTTACGGGGCTGATCGGGGTTGGGAGCGATCTTCTCCAGCGGAAGCTCTTGGATAGAAACGGTGCCTTGGAGGGCTGCTGATGCAGTCTCTCCTCCGAGGAGGTTCCCCAGGCCACGGCCCAGGACATTCTTATTCTTTGCTGCGGACATCTACTTATTCTTGTTGATCAGCTCGGCTGCCAGCTGTAGGTGGTTGATGGCTCCACGGCTATCGGCATCGTAGAGTAGGGCGGGGAGGCCGTGGCTCGGAGCTTCGCCGAGCTTTACGTTGCGCTGGATGACGGTCTCGAAGACGAGACCCTTGAAGTGGGACTTGACCTCCTCATAGATCTGGTTGTTTAGGCGTGTACGGCTGTCGTACATCGTCATGAGGAAGCCCTCGATATCGAGCTGTGCATTGAGGCGCTGGCGTACAATACGGATGGTGTTGAGGAGCTTAGAGATCCCTTCGAGTGCGAAGTACTCGCACTGCACGGGGATGAGCACGGAGTCTGCTGCTACGAGAGCATTGACAGTGATCAAGCCGAGCGAGGGCGAGCAGTCGATGAGGATATAGTCGTATCGGTCGAGGATGGGTGCGAGGACAGAGCGGAGGATATACTCACGCTCCGAGCGCTCCAGTAGCTCGAGATCTGCCCCCGCCAGATCAATGTGTGAAGGCAAGAGGTCAAGGCCGTCGACGACCGTCTTCGTGATGGCCTCCGTAGCAGGCAGGCCGGAGCAGAGGCATTCGTAGATCGTCTTGCCTATCTGAGAGGCATCGATGCCGATCCCCGAAGTGGCGTTGGCCTGCGGGTCCGTGTCGACCAGGAGTACGCGCTTCTCAAGGGAGGCTAAGGAAGCTGCCAGATTGATAGCGGTCGTGGTCTTACCCACTCCGCCCTTCTGATTGGCTAATGCGATGACTTTGCCCATGTGCTCTATATCTCTATATATAACGTATGCTGTCGGTGTCATCGGCCTCTCAAGATCCTTTACTTGGGATGAGGGCAGACTTACCTAATTAGCCCACAAAATTACTACTTCTCACCGATATGTTTCCCTTGCCATGGCTGAACGGTGGGGCTCTCAGGTTAAATTTTAGAGTACACTCTTGAGGCTGAGGAAGTCGCCCTCTCACACCAAACCATCATCTTACCTCCCTTTGAAAGCTCTCAGAAGGGAGAGCGTAAAAAGAGCAAGCTAAGTACTAGCCTTGCCGCCTTCGTGATGGGGATGGTGAATCTATATTGAGAGCATCGCACGTCCAGCTCCCCGACATGCGTCTCCGAAGTGATACACAAGCCCTTCGCTTTGCCGCGAGTATTCCTCTTATCCTGCAGAGGGAAAAGTGTCCTTCTCGTGAAGAAAAAAGCACCTTCCCGTAGTGGAATTCTTCTATCTATGTACGTAGTCTTAAAGACTAGGCACGTAAATCCAAATATCCACGTACGTAGATATTAGAGCCACGTACGTAGCCCAAACTTATCTTCCACTCGTCCACAACTTTTATCCCTACGCGGAGCAACAATCTAATAGAGGTCACTTCTCAAAGCTATATAGCTTCGCACCGAAAGCTATATAGGAATCAGTCCAAAGCTATATAGCTTTCTTCGCCATCCCATATAGCTCCACCCAGCGGCCAATATAGGTTGCTACTACCCCCTCTTGTAAATGAGTATCAGCACTGGGGTACATTGTCCCAGTCTGGACTAGTTACGGCCCCTTTAAAGGCCTACGATTCGGAAGAGTAGAGAGCGCTCTAGGCGAGTGCCGTCGGGACGGGTCAATTTGATGTGTAGGAGTAGAGGCCCTTCGGCGGAGACTCCGATGATTCGAAGGGCTTCAGCGGGCATCGTGCGGAGGCTTTGGATCCAAGAGTCACGTGCGAGAGAGGTACCTCGTGCGAGAAGCTCACCCGTCAGTCGATAAAGAGTAAAGTGACATTCCCCATCGGGAGAGCTATCCAGTAGAGTAAAGAGCTCTTCGTCTGATAGACGCTTTCGCGAAGTGTCATCTTGGTTGCCGCCGCCCTCCTCTGGGGAAGAATTCTTTTGCCCTGGAGTCGCAAAGCCAGCCGAACGGGCTGCGGCATGCCAGTTGCCTGCCTCTTCTATGGCTTGAAAGTCCTTTCGCTCCAGGGCAATGCCCGCCTTGCTTTTCAACCCCTTGGGGAGGAGGCTACTGTCGTAGTGAAGAAGATCGACTACCAGTCCGTCATCACCGAGGAGAAGGCCTATGAGTCCGCTCTGATTGAGTAGGCGAGGAAGGCTGGCCTTCACGAAGGTCTCCCGAGGAGCATCGGGGTAAGCAGCTGCTAAGGCATCGGGATCTTTCGTCACGACGATGTAGCTACCTGCGGGGATAGTGCGTGGCGGGAGGGGTGTGATCTTGTAAGATGACCCGTCACGCCCTGCCGCCAGTGCATAGTCTCCGAGCTCACAAGGGGAGTCGCTGGCATTGTATAGCTCGATGTATTCGGGACAGCCTGCCTTGGGGTGTGGCATGACTTCGGAGAGAAGTAGACGGGGAGTAGGTGTGGGTGTTGGGACAGGCTCTGGTCGAGGTGGAGTGCCTTCGCCTCCTATGGGATCAGTCTCGCTCGCAGGGTAGATGCGGAGCTGTCGGAAGTGCCAACCCGTATGGTGCGTGCTGGTGAAGGTACAGCTGATACCGAAGGTGTTCTTCTCAGGGAGGGTGGGGCGGAAGTCTTCCTCCTCGCCGATGAGCTCCCATTCTTGTTCGCTGCCCGCTTCTCGTAGGTAGAGTTGCCAGCCAGCTTCGGCACTGTAGCGGACATCATAGTCCCAGCTACCCGAGGTGTTCAGCAGGATAGGACTGCTGATAAGTGGGCGCCCAAGAGGGCTGAGTATGAATTCTGTGGGATGGCTATCGCTTCGTCCAACCCTCACCCGCCTTAGATTGATACACTGCTGACCTCCTTGTCCGAAGTCTAATGCCACATATTCGTAGCTCTTTTCCGCCAATGGCTTGATAGCACAGAGGAGGATCGTTGCATGGTTGTAGGCTGTGGGGATGAGGTCGGTCTTCACCTGTCCGCGCCAGATGGGTTGCTTGGGTAGCAGGATGTCCGTAGCGAGTGTGGCACTACCTCGTGGAGGCTCCTTGGGTACGGAAAGATGCAGGGCTCCCCCTGTGATATGGTAGAGCTCTCGGTCATAGCGCCAGTGCTTCTCCGTGGGCGTGCCCTCGGTGGAGAAGTCCGCTTGCCATACTTGGGCAGAGGCGCAGATAGGGAGGAAGGTGAGGAGAAGGAGGTAGAGAAAAGGGTAACGGTAGCTATACATCGGCAGCTGTGTTTGCTTCGAGCAAGCTGGGCGACGGTGGTCAATCGTCGTCAGGGCGATCATCACGGGGCGTACGTGCTGCCCGTGGATGTGCCGCATAGAGCTTCTTCAGTTGCTCGAAGGAGGTATGTGTGTATCGTACGGTGGTGGAGACGGAGCTGTGACCCATGAGCTCGCGTAGGAGCATGAGGTCTGCTCCAGAGTTAAGCATGTCGGTAGCGAAGGTGTGGCGCAGGACGTGCGCACCTCGGCGGGAGAGATTGGGGACGGTAGCGAGTGCCGTATGTGCCACCTGATAGACGGCACGGGGAGCCATCGGCGTGCCCTTGCTGCCGACAAAGAAGGACTCCGTCGTGCCGAAGATAGAGGTGCGCAGGTGACGCCATGCTTCGATCTCTTCGGCAAGACCTTTGCCGAAGGGGACGATACGCTCTTTGCGCCCCTTACCTAAGACCTTGAGCTGACGCTCGGTGGTGTCGACAGCTTGGTCACGTAGACCAGCGATCTCTGAGCGACGTAGGCCACACTCATAGAGCATGGTGAGGATGAGGTGGTCGCGTACAGCTCGCCAGTCCGTCGGGTCGACCTCCTCCGAGAGCATCTGCTCCATATCTTCGGTAGGTACATAGACGGGGAGCGGGCGTGCAGCCTTCGGGGGGCGGAGGGCTTGGATGGGATTGCGCTTGATCTGCCCCGTCTTCAGTAGGTGGCGGTAGAAGCTCCTGATCGAGGTGAGGCATCGCCCCACCGTCGAGGCCTTCAGCCCCTCGTCGAGCTTGACCGATAGCCAGCCACGCACCAAGTCGAGGTCGCCCTCGGAGGGCACGAACGGCTCACCTAGACGCTCTTCAGCATAGGCCGTGAAGTTCCTGAGGTCGGACTGGTAGGTCTCGATGGTCAGGGGCGAGGCGGCAGCTTCGTGGCTGAGGTAGTCAAGGAAGGCGCGGATCGAATCGGTGGCAGGCGGCATCGTCGTGGGGACTAAGGTGCTAAGCGCTCAAGGCTCCATGTACCGTCCTCTTGTAGCTCGTAGAGGAAGCGGTCATGCAGACGACTATCACGTCCTTGCCATAGCTCGATACGCGAGGGTGTCACGGCGAAGCCTCCCCAGTTCTCGGGGCGGGGTACTTCGCGCCCGACAAAGCGGAGACTCTCCGCAGCGAAGCGCATCATGATGTACTCGCGTGAGGGGATGGGCTGGCTCTGTGGGGAGATGCGTGATCCGACACGGCTCTTGTAGGGGCGCATAGCAAAGTAGGCATCACTCTCAGCAGCTGGTAGACGCTCTATAGTCCCCTCGATGTGGATCTGTCGCTCGAACTCATGCCAGAGGAAGGTCAGAGCGACGTGGGGATTGGCTGCTATCTGCTTGCCCTTGCGGCTGTCGTAGTTGGAGTAGAAGACGAAGCGCCCCTCGAGGACCTCCTTCAGCAGTACGGTGCGCATGCTGGGACGTCCTTCAGGAGTCGCTGTCCCTACGATGACGGCAGTGGGTTCGTTGACCTTAGCCTCTATAGCTTGGTCGATCCATGTGCTGACGATCTCAAGGGGATCGGCTGGGAGGTCCTTGCGGCTGAGGCTGAGCGAGGTGTACTCGCGGCGGATATTCTCTAAGTGTAGGTCCTTAGACATAATTGTGATGAATGACTGGGGGCTTTAGGCTTTGTCCTTAGCTCCCTTGAGCTGACGGATCTCAGCTTCGAGGGCGGCGATACGCTCGTCCTGTGCGTGGATCGTCTGCTGGTAGGAGTTCAGCTCTTCGGTCTCGATACTGCTCGGTGCCTGCTCCTCGACGCGGAGAAGGAGGTCACTGAGTACGTTCATATAGTTGTTGAACGCATCGTAAGGCGAGTTATAAGGGCTGAAGGGATGGCCTCCCCAGTTGATGGTATTCATATAGTAGAAGTGGTCAGCGCTCTGCAGATAGAGCCAGTCCTGTAGGAGACTACGATCCTCAAGGGCGTGCACACGCTCGCCCCATTGACGGAGCTTCTCGAGGGCACCGTGCTGGAGGATGTTGCCATTCCACTCGTTGGTACTCTTCTCTTCTCCTGCCCAGCTGATAGGCGAAGCTACGGTAAGCGGTGCGATGGCTTTATGCTCGTCAAGTAGCTCTGATGGGGTGGCGAAGCCCACACCATAGTCGGGAGCTAAGAGAGGCAGCGCCTTGAAGAACTCAAAGATCCCCGACTCACGGCGGTGCATCGCTCCGAGTACCTCATAGTTCATGTAGAGGAGCGTGAAGTCTTCTCCTTCGGGAAGCCACTTGACTCGTCCGAGGAGCTTGTCGGCGGTGACGGGATACTCGGGAGAGCCGTAGTTGGTGAAGTGGTTCGTCACCAGCTCCGAAAGAGGAGCATTGCGTAGCAGGAGCTTGGTGCTAGGCTCTGCAGCTGCATCGTAGAGGTAATTCGGGCTCTTCCAGCCGAGGATGTGCTTAGCGCCCTCGGTGATAATCCCTTCGTAGCCCATTGCTGCCACCTCGCTGGCGATCTCATCGGAGTAGATGAGCTCTGAATTGCAGAAGACGCGAGAGCGCTCGATACCGAAGAGTTCGCGTAGCTTCGTCTGCTGCATGCGTACCTGATTTCTGAACTCTACGGGATCATAGAGCGAGGCGACGGAGTGCGCATAGGTCTCAGCGACGAACTCCACGCGTCCCGTGGCGGCGAGCTCCTTGAAGCTATCGATCAGTGCCGGCTTGTAGTACTCCATCTGCTCAAGAGCCAGACCCGAGATCGAGAAGCTTACACGGAAGTCGGGGTAGGCCTTCAGTAGCTCGAGGAGCATGTGGTTAGCAGGGATGTAGCACGAGTCAGCTATGCGCTCGAAGACCTCTTCGTTGAGGTAGTCATCGGTATAGTAGTGGGAGTTGCCGATGTCGAAGAAGCGATAGCGACGCAGCCTATAGGGCTGATGTATCTGGAAGCAGAGGCATATCTTTTTCATAACGGATAGCGGGTATGTCGGTGTAGTGATTAGCGGACGTAGCGATCATAGATGGCGCGGACCTTACGTCCAGCTGCCTCCCAAGTAATGCTGTTGACTTCCCGAAGCCCCTCTTCCTTGAGGAAGCGGTGCATCTCGGGATAGGTGATAAGTGCGTAGATGGCATCGGCCATAGCGTCGATATCCCAGTAGTCGACCTTGACGGCGTAGTTGAGGATCTCGGCGCACCCCGACTGGTAGGAGATGATCGAGGGGACTCCACACTGCATCGCCTCCAAGGGCGATATGCCGAAGGGCTCTGAGACGGAGGGCATGACGTAGACGTCGCTAGCCTTGAAGACCTCATAGACCTGCTGGCCCTTCATAAAGCCCGTGAAGTGGAAGCGATCGGAGATGTTGCGCTCTGCGGCGAGGCGGATCATCGCATCCATCATGTCGCCGCTACCGGCCATGATGAAGCGGACGTCTTGCGTGCGCTCCAGGACCTTCGCTGCGGCTTCGACGAAGTACTCACAGCCCTTCTGCATCGTGATACGCCCGAGGAAGGTGACGACCTTGTCGCGGACACCACGGCGGTCGGGGAGTGCGAGGATCGAGGGGGCCAGTGGCGTGACCGCATTGTGCACGGTCGTGACCTTGGCTGGATCCTGATGATACTTCTCAATGACGGTACGGCGGGTGAGATCGCTGACGGTGATGATGTGGTCAGCGTGGTTCATCCCGTCCATCTCGATACCGAATACCGTGGGGTTCACATTGCCACGACTGCGGTCGAAGTCCGTGGCGTGGACGTGTACGATGAGGGGCTTACCGGTGATTTGCTTGGCATGGATCCCCGCTGGATAAGTCAGCCAGTCGTGTGAGTGGATGATATCGAAGGGCTCACTGCGGGCGATGACACCTGCTACGATGGAGTAGTTGTTGATCTCCTCGAGGAGGTTGTCTTGGTACTTCCCCGAGAACTCAAAGCAGCCCAAGTCATTCGTCGGTAGGTAGGAGAAGTCCGCATAGATATGATCCCGTAGGCGGTAGTAGAGCTCGGGATCCATCTTCCCCTCGAGGCGATCACGGACGTAGTCATAGGTGACGTCTCGGTAGACGACGGGGGTGTCTCCCGCACCGATGATCCTGAGGAAGCTCTTGTCCTCATCGCCGTAGGGGCGGGGGATGACGAAGGTCGTCTCCATATCGCCCTGGGCTGCCATACCCTGGGTCAAGCCATAGCTGGCTGTACCGAGACCACCGAGGATGTGTGGTGGGAACTCCCACCCGAACATGAGCGCTTTCATTCGTATCTAATTATGGGGAGGATCTGTGTGTCGTACTTACTCTTAGCCTCTTCGAGTAGGGCAAGTGAGCGAAGTAGTTCTCCGACGCTCATCGCAAAGGAGATGGCCCCACGGCCCTTGAAGGGTGGGTTGCCGTCGAAGAGTTCGCTCACGGTGCCTACGCCGTGCTGCTGGAGCTCTTCCTCCATGCCGATGAGCGTGTTCTCAATGAAGGAGATAGCACTGCGCCCATAGAGCTTGATGCAGGCCTCGAAGTAGGGACCGAGGAGCCAAGGCCATACGGAGCCGTTGTAGTAGGACTGCTCACGCTGCCACTGCGTGCCGTGGCACTGAGGCTGGTAGCCGTCGCTCTTTGGGCTCAGGGAGCGGAGTCCCTTCGGCGTGCGTAGCTCACGAGTGATGATCTCGAGGACGGAGCGACGGGTGGCCTTAGGTAGAGGCGAGTAGGGGAGTGAGGTGGCGAAGACCATGTTCGGACGCACGCTCCAGTCACGCCATGAGGAGTGGGGGTGTACGTAGTCGAAGAGGTAGCCGTGCTGATTGATGAAGGTGTCGCAGAAGCTCTGCTGTACACGCCCCAGCAGCTCCTCGAGCTCAGGTGTCCATTTCTGGGGAAGGGCTTCGCGGCAGAAGCACAGGGCATTATACCACAGGGCATTGACCTCGACGAGATAGCCCTCACGGCGGACGACCGCCTGACCATTGACCTTCGCATCCATCCATGAGAGGGGACGCCCGTCTCCCGTCATCACGCACAGCCCGTTATCATCGATGCGGAGGTTGGGGTGTACGTTGCGTAGATAATAGTGTATCAGCTCATCGAGGAAGTCACCATAGCGGCTGACCATGTCGGGGAGGCTGGACCAGCGGGCATACTCTTGTAGCGTCCAGATGGCCCAGAGACCGATGTCTCCCTCGTTGATGTTGCGTATCTCCTTGGAGATGCCCTCCTGTCGCATGAAAGCTCGCATATCTGGGAGCACTGTGTCCATGATACGGTAGAAGCGCTCAGGAGCATCGGCATAGATGGTACACCCAGGGAGGGCGATGAAGAGGTCGCGAGCGCGCACACCGAACCAAGGGTAGCCTGCCAGCAGGTAGCCATGTGTAGCGTCGGGGCGGTAGTAGAATTGTAGAGCGGCATTCAGCAGACAGCTACGGAAGTCATCGCGGGGGGTGCGGATATTCCGCTCCTCAGCGAAGAGCTGAGCCAAGGTATCTGGATCAGCTTCCTCGACGCCAGCTGAGAAGTAGATCGACTCGCCGACCTCGATGTCTACCTCGAAGTAGCCGGGGACGTAGAGGTCCTCAGTGTATTCGTAGCCACGCTCGCGCTCCTTGATATATTCGATACGCTCATTCCAGTGTGGGTCAGAGACGAAGTTATGAGCCTTCGATAGCTGGAGGTAGAGCGTAGGATAGCCTGGATAGAGGCAGAAGGTGACCCCCGACTTAGCCTGACCATAGTCTCCGTGGTATTGATCATTGCGATGCGTGAGCATCTTTACGTCACGGAAGGCGAGGAAGGGAGAGAGTCTTAAGGTCGTGCGGCTGTGGGCCTCAAGGAGCGTGTAGCGTTGCAGCATCCTATTGGTGTAATGGCAGAAGAGGAACTCCTTCTGCAGTACCACGCCTCCGACACGATAGGTCGTCGAGGAGGCGATGTCGACATTGTACTCTCGGATGTACTTGTGCCCCTTGGGGCTGAAGATGTCCCCTTCGTACTCATGGATACCGACGTTGAACGGCACGCCATGCTGCACGATCGTCAGATCAAGGCTGGAGAGCAGTACGTGGTTGTTCTCACTGAGTTCGGGGACGGGGATGACGAGGACGCCGTGGTACTTGCGTGTGTTACAGCCTACGATGCTGGAGCAGCAATAGGCGCCCTTGCGGTTGGTACGTATGTACTCCCGCTGGGTGGACTCATCGAGGTTGGCCATGAGTCGGCGGTCGAACTTGAGGTAACTCATGCTAAGTGTCGCTTCATTGTGGTCAGGCTCCGCACGATCATTGGACTCATAGAGGAAGCCCCTTCTTGCGAAGTCGTGTATAATTCTCCTGCTAAGTTACGAATTAGTGCCTGCTTTGCCAAGCCCCCGATCACCTATATATAGGGCATACTTGCAGTTCGTCCGGAGGATGCTCAGATACAGGGTGTAAGCCCACTCTAATAAGGGGGTAGATGAACTAGTACTGGTCACCGCGCGAACCAGTACTGGTCACTATAATCAACCACTACTGGTTCGCGATGCGACCAGTACTGGTCAGATCGGTGACCAGTACTGCTTCGTTTTTCCTCCTTCTGTGTAGTGCTCTATGTTCCGTTGTTACAGGGACTTTTGTGGGCCTGTTGAAAGGGGCTCTAAGAGCAGGAAAAGCATCTCCTTATCCGAGGAGCGAAGGACGAGATATCTGAGCTAATATCCACTGCTTAGAGGTGGGGATGTGAGACGCGTCTTAGATGCGAATCGAACAAGTCTGCGCTTTTGTGTATTTTAGCACTATATTATTGTGTCGTATTGCGACCCTCTGCCAACAGATAATGACCGAGCTTAAGCCCACTTTTATGGAGCGCTTGCAGCGCTTCCTTACCACGATAGCGACATGTAATAAGCGCTACCCAGCCCTCCGATATATCCTGGCTGGGGTGGCTGTCTTCATCTTCACCTTCCTCTTAGGGAACAATAGTCTATTCCACTATGTGAAGAATCAGCGCCGCAAAGCGTTTATCCAAGAGGAGTACAATCGCTATCTCCCGCAGTATGAGGCAGACAGTGCTCGTCTCAGCGATATCCGTGACAACCGTGAGCATATCGAGCGTATCGCCCGTGAGCAGTACTACATGCATCTGCCCGGTGAAGAGGTCTTCGTCCTCGCTCCTGACACGGCTACTGCAGCTCAGCACTAAGTACTAAGGCTCTATGCAAGTAAAGTATAAGTACCTCTATATCGTCAGTGTCCTGCTCATCATCTCGGGCGCTGCGCTGGCTCTCACGGAGCATCGCCTCTTCGATGTCCTCTATGGTCTTGGGGCTGTAGGGTATGGTCTGTACTACGTGTTAGCTCCCGAGCGGGATGCTTCGCGCCTCTTGAGACGTGTAGCTCGTATGGGAGTCTTCTCTGGACTGCTCTTCCTGCTCTCGGCAGTAGCGCGCTTCGGAGTCTTTGACTCCTTCGGCCGGGGTGCTTGGCTTGTATTCCTGGCCTTGGGCTTGGTCTATATGATCTATGGCAACGTCCTGCTCTATATGGACGAAAAGAAAAAGAACTAAAAACATGACCCCTATATCCACCCCTAAGCAGCCCGTCCGTACGGAGCGCATCGCGGTGCCAGGTGGGCGAAAGCCCCTGCTGCGCCTTCATGTCGATGCTGGCCATCCGACGACGCTCTTAGCGTTCCTCATTGAGGCTCTTCCCGATAAGAGCCGCACGACGGTCAAGCAACTCCTGCATGACCGCTTCATCGCCATCGGTACAGAGCCGACGACGCAGTTTGATGCGCCTCTCCAGCCTGGCGATACCGTCAATATCCATCCTGCTCCTCTACCGAAGACGCTTACGCATAAGCAGATCGAGATCCTCTACCAAGATGAGTACCTGCTGGTCATTCACAAGGAGGCTGGTCTGCCTACGGTAGCAAGTGGTGAGGAGAAGGATAAGACGGCTCTGCGCCTGCTGTCGGAGCACCTCAAGAGCTTCAATCCGCTAGCGAAGGTCTACCACATCAATCGACTAGATAAGGATTGTGCGGGCTTTGTCGTTTTCGCTAAGAGTGCTGACCTCCAGCGTGAGCTCAGTGACCACTGGCAGAACTACGTCCGTCAGCAGCTCTTCGTTACAGTCCTTGAGGGGGCACCTCGGGAGTCTGAGGGTATCCTGATGCCTCCCGCCCCCGAAGAGAAGAAGGGTAAAGGCAAGGATTCGGGTGCGAAGAAGTCACGTGCGACCCGCTCCACTCCTCGCTCGGAGGAGGATCAGGCTGCAGGCCGTGCTGAGTGGCATGTCATCAGCGAAGGCAATGGCCGCACGCTGCTCTCAATATCCCTGCTCGCAGGGCGCAACAACCGTCTGCGCCGTCAGCTCTCAGCCCTGCGCCTCCCTATCGTCGGGGACTGGCGTAATGGTTCGCCCGAGAAGGACCTCGGTCGAGTGGCACTTGAGGGGACGCGTCTGAGCTTCGTTCACCCCGTGACGAAGAAGCTCCTTGACTTCCGTCAGCCCATCCCTCCACTCTTCCGCAAGCTTCTCAAGAGCACGGCACCTCGCCCTCGCGCAGCGAAGAGTCCCGCAGCAAGGTCAAAGAAGAACTAACCGTTAATCACATAAAATCAATCTTCACAATGAACCAACAGACACGGAGCTTTGCTCCCCTGCGCCCCTCCCTCTCGGCGGTGCGTCGCTTCGTCTTGGGCCTATCTATCCTCCTTCTGGGGATGGGGCTCAACGCTCAGGTCATTCGCGATGCTGTCACTTGGTCGCGCTCAGTAGAGGATAAGTCTCCTACGGAGAAGGTCCTCGTCTTCACAGCTACGGTCAAGGATCCTTGGCATCTCTACGGCACGGAGCTCCCTAAGGGTGGCCCGACGCCTACGCACCTTCTCGTCGATAAGATCGAGGGGGCTGAACTCGTCGGTGGCCTGACCTCCACGCAGAAGCCCATAGAGAAGTATGACCCCAACTTCGAGATGACCCTGCGCTTCTTCAGCGGTAAGGTCACCTTCCGTCAGAAGATCCGTATCACAGACCCCAAGAAGTTTGCTTTCGTCGGGGCTATCCGATATATGGCCTGCAACGATGAGCAG
This sequence comes from Porphyromonas pasteri, assembly GCF_014647755.1. Classification (GTDB taxonomy): domain Bacteria; phylum Bacteroidota; class Bacteroidia; order Bacteroidales; family Porphyromonadaceae; genus Porphyromonas; species Porphyromonas pasteri. The sequence goes on from NZ_BMPU01000001.1 coordinate 91,720, forward strand.
TGCCTCCCTCCCGCTAACTGGGAGTTCACTGTCCAGCCTAAGGAGCTGGGCAAGCTCGGTGACGCCGCAGCAGCGAAGCTCACCGAAGAAACACCTGCCACCACCGAAGCCACCGCTACCAGCCTGGGGGAGCCCTCAGCCGATAGCGTAGCCTCGGTAGATACGCTATCGGTAGCCCCTCAGGACACTGCCGCTCTTGCTTCCTCCGACCTATGGGCCCCCGTCATCCCTGAGCTGAAGGCTTATGGTGACAAGGCTCTGAATCAGGCCGAAGGCTCACTGTGGATGCTCCTCGTCGGGGGCTTCCTCGGTGGTCTCGTGGCGCTGGTCACTCCCTGCGTATGGCCTATGATCCCCATGACGGTGAGCTTCTTCCTCAAGAGAAGCTCTGACCGTAAGAAGGGGATCCGTGACGCTCTGCTCTATGGTATCGGGATCATCGTGATCTACGTGTCACTGGGGCTCATCGTCTCGGCGGTCTTCGGCTCGGATGCCCTGAATAATCTGGCTACGAACGCTATCTTCAACGTCGCCTTCTTCATCCTCCTCGTCATCTTTGCGATCTCGTTCTTCGGGGCGTTTGAGCTCGTCTTGCCCGCCTCTTGGACAGCGAAGATGGACGCTAAGGCAGACTCGGCTTCGGGCTTCATCAGCATCTTCTTCATGGCCTTTACGCTCGCGCTGGTTTCCTTCTCGTGCACCGGGCCTATCATCGGTACGCTCCTCGTACAGGCTGCTACCTCTTCCTCGGGGATGCTCGCTCCTGCTGTCGGGATGCTCGGCTTTGCACTTGCGTTGGCCCTGCCCTTCACGCTCTTCGCTATCTTCCCCAACCTCCTGCAGTCGATGCCTAAGAGTGGTGGGTGGATGAACTCCGTGAAGGTCGTCCTCGCATTCATCGAGCTGGCTCTGGCGCTGAAGTTCCTCTCCATCGCTGACCTGGCTTACGGCTGGCGCATCCTCGACCGTGAGGTCTTCCTCTCGCTCTGGATCGTGATCGCTATCCTCCTCGGGCTGTATCTCCTCGGGAAGATTCGCTTCCCTCACGATGCACCACAGGAGAAGACGCCTATCCCTGCACTCTTCCTCGCGATCATCTCTTTCTCCTTCGCCGTCTATATGATACCTGGGCTCGTCGGTGCACCTCTGCGTGCTATCAGTGCCTTCGCACCACCCCTCCGCACGCAGGATCTGAACCTATATAATGGTGAGGTCCATGCGAAGTTCGATGACTACGATGCGGGGATGGCTTATGCCCGTCAGGTAGGGAAGCCTGTGATGATCGACTTCTCTGGCTACGGCTGCGTGAACTGCCGTAAGATGGAGGCGTCGGTATGGATTGACCCCAACGTCAAGCACATGCTCGAGGAAGACTACGTCCTCATCACGCTTATGGTCGATGAGAAGGCACCGCTCAAGGAGCCTATCGAGATCATGGAGAATGGGGAGAAGGTCAAGCTCCGCACCGTCGGTGATAAGTGGAGCTACTTCCAGCGTATGAAGTTCGGTGCCAACGCACAGCCCTTCTACGTCCTGCTGGATCATCAGGGCAAGCCCCTGGCTCCTTCGTACGCCTTTAACGAAGACGTCTCTGCGTACCTGAACTTCCTCAAGTCGGGTCTCAGCGAGTTCGACAAGCGTAAGTAACCTTTCCCTCTCACCTCAAACGAATATGCTACATAGTAGAGAAGAGAAGCTGGCGGCTATGAGTCGTCTCCTCGATGTCATGGAGCGTCTACGTAAGGACTGCCCTTGGGATCGTGAGCAGACGACCGAGAGCCTCCGTACCAATACCCTCGAAGAGGTCTATGAGCTCTCCGATGCGATCCTCTCGGGGCGCCCTGAGGAGGTCAAGAAAGAGCTGGGCGATGTGCTCCTGCACATTGTCTTCTATAGCACCATCGGCGAGGAGCAGGGTACCTTTGACCTCTGCGATGTGGCCAATGCCCTTTGCGATAAGCTCATCTACCGCCACCCGCATGTCTACGGCGAGGCGGTAGCGGCTTCTGCTGGGGCTGTCGTGGAGCGCTGGGAGGAACTGAAGCAGCAAGAGAAGGGCGGGAATAAGACCGTCCTCTCGGGTGTCCCTGCCTCCCTGCCCACCCTCATCAAGGCCTACCGTATACAAGACAAGGCACGTGGTGTGGGCTTCGACTGGGAGCAGCCCGAGGATGTCTGGACGAAGGTCGACGAGGAGCTTCGTGAGCTTCGCGAGGCGATCACCTCTGGCTCTGCGGAAGACTCCGAAGCAGAGCTGGGTGACTTCCTCTTCAGCGTCATCAACGTCGCTCGCAAGTACGGCATCAATCCTGATAATGCGCTCGAGCGAACGAATGCCAAGTTCATCCGCCGCTTCGGTTATGTCGAGGCGAAGGCGAAGGAGGCTGGCCGCTCCCTGCGAGATATGACCCTCGCTGAGATGGATGCCCTCTGGGACGAGGCCAAGCGCCTGGAGTCTCAGCCTTAGTTTGCAGCTTACTCCGCTTCTCTTGCCTCTCCGGCAATACATGATTAGGCCTATCTGCCCTCAGCCGCCTCTCCGAAGAGCGAGTAGGGTAGGTGGGCCTAATCCCTTATAGATACGTCCACTACATGACACAGACCCATACCCCCATTCGTCTTCTTATCACGCACCGTGAGGCTGATGAAGCCGTCCTTGTCTTGGCGCGAGGCCTTGCCCAGCTCCCCGACTTCGAGGTCTACCTCACTCGCGAGGGCATCTCTTCGCCCACCGAGGAGGAGGGTGTGACGCTCTTGCCCTGCCCACCGATCACGGGGAAGGTCAATCTCTCGGTCATCCGTCTACTCAGACACTACACGAAGCAGTACCACTTCGCTCTGACCTATTCGCCAGGAAGCTCAGGGCTCTCGAATGCACTGATGGCGACGCTGGGCCTCGGCACGAAGAACGTTGCCTACCGAGGTACGGGTGCTCGTGTTCGTCGCACCGATCCGACCTATTATCTCGGTATCCTCAATCCCCGAGTGCGGCACGTGGTCTGCGAGACGGAGCACGTCGAGGGTTACCTGCGAGGCTTCTTTCCCGAGGATATGCTCACCGTCGCCACGAAGCTCTTCTCCCTTCCTTGGGCGGATAAGGCTCTCGCCGCTCCCATCGCTGTCGAGGCCCTCCGCGACAAGGAGCTTCGCCTATCTATGGTCGCCAACAACAAGGGGCGCCCCTTCAAGGGACTGCGCACCCTCCTCGAGGCGATGGTAGAGCTGAATGATCATCGCGTTGGGCTCGTCCTCGTCGGGAATTATGACGACGAAGATCGTGCGTGGATCGAGTCGACACCTGTGGGAGCTGACGTGGCCTTCGTCGGGGAAACGCCCGAGGCAATGTCTTACATGGCGAGGACGGATGTGTATGTCTTGCCAAGCTGGCGTGACGCTTCGCCCCGTGTGGTGCGCGAAGCTATGTCGCTCTCGCTCCCGACTATCGTGAGCGATATCCCTGGGAGCCGTGATCTCATTCTCCCTGGGCAAACGGGTCTCTTAGCTCCTGCGCAAGATGCAAAGGCGCTCTCCGAAGCTATCCGTTGGATGCTCACGCATCCCGAGGAGCGGCGAGCTATGGGGCGACAGGGTCGTGAGCGTATCGCTCGTGACTTTAGCCCTGCCGCTTATACGGGGCTTTTCGCTCGTCTTTTTCGCTCGCTCTCCTCGTCATAGACTCTCCGTCCGCATGGCGTCAAATTTTCGTGCGCATGGAAATTTATTTCTGTGCGCACAAAAAGATATTTCCGTGCGCACGAAAATTTCCCGCCTTCCGCATAGCGCTCTGACGCCCTGCCCTGAGGATATAATTTTCCTCGCCTCACAGCCGAATTTTCGTGCTGAGGGGCGAGGATTTTTGTGGGCAAGAAAATCAGTCTTGGAGGGCTTCGGGGGGGAGGCGGAGAGCTTCCTCGAGTGGAAGGAGTGCGTTGATGAGGAGGATGGACTTCGCCTTGGAGCGGAGCGTGCTGAGGGTAAGGTCGTCGGCTTCGGCGATAAGCCCTGCACGCAGCAGGCCTTCGCGCTGAGTGCCCTTGAGGAGCGGATGGGCGGGGGTGAGGTAGCCTGCTTCGGTCTCGATGAGGATGTTGGTGAAGCTGGTATCGGTGATGGTGCCGTCGGGGCGCACGAATAGCGGCTCTTCGTCGTCGGCAAGCTCGGCCTTCATCTGCTCGAAGAAACTTCGGTCAGCGTACTTATAGCTGTAGTCGAAGCCATCGGGAAGGGGGAGGGGGCGTAGCGCGCGTATCGTCCGCTTGCAGTAGGGGACGAGGCGGATGGCAGAGAGCCCTGCGAGGCTGTACTCGAGCGTGAGGCGGTAGGTCGTGGCGGGGAGGATTTGTTGCTCCGTGAGGTAAGCCTCGACTTCCTGCCAAGGGGAGGTGCTAAGGAGACTTTGTAGGAAGGTACTGCTGGTCTCTGCCCCTTGTCCTCGAAGGGTGCGAAGCATGCGTTCCCGATGGAGCTCACCAGCGATGAGCTCTCCACCACGGAGCATAAAGGTCTCGATGAAGCTCAGTGAGGCGGTGCCCGCTACTGGGGAATGTAGATCTTCTGCAGGCATTCGCGGTATTCGTCCTCTGCGACGCTATTGATAGTGATGCCACCGCCCGAGCGATAGAAGTGCGCTCCCGAAGCATCCTCCTCGACGAAGCGGATGAGGACGGCGGAGTCCAGGCTTGAGCCATCGAAGTAACCGCAGATGCCTGTGTAGAAGCCGCGAGGATGGCCTTCTGCCTCTTGGATGAGCGCGACAGTTCGCTCTTTTGGCGCCCCGCTGATGGAGCCAGCAGGGAGGAGCTGGAGGATGAGGTCGCCTAATCGGAGCCCTTTGCTGCGGTCGACGCTTCCGACGACTTCGGAGCTCATCTGCAGCAGTGGTCCCGAGGAGGTGTGGAGCTCGGTGAGGTACTTGAAGCGGCGGACGTGCACGCCCTCGGCTATGCGGCTCAGGTCGTTGCGCATCAGGTCGACGATCGTATGGTGCTCGCAGCCTTCTTTGTAGTCCGCTCGGAGCTTCTCGGCTGCATTGGGGATGCGGACATCGATGGTGCCCTTCATCGGGTGCGTGGCGAGTTCGTCCCCTTGGAGCTTCACGAAGCATTCGGGCGAGAAGGATACGAAGCGCCCAGGGAGGAGGACGCGATAGGTCGCCTCGGAGGAGAGGTAGATATCCGCTAAGCTCGCCTCGGTCTCGATGGGCGTGCGAATCGTGAGATTCGTGAGGAAGCTATCTCCCCGCATCAGCCCTCGGTGGATGATGTCGAAGCGCTCAGCATAGCGCTCGGGGGCTTCGGGCGAAGGGGTGAGCGTGAGCTTACCCTTCGTGCCGATGGGGTCGGGTGTCTTCGCTGTGGGGAAATCAAAGAAAAGTGAGCCGTCGTGCTGCTGCAGTGGCTCGAGGACGAAGACGCTCTCCTGCAGCTCGAAGTCTAAGATAAAGAAGAAGGGCTGCCCTCTGTGCGATGCTTCGTTAATCGCCTTGAGGGTAGCCCATACTTGCTCACTGGGTTGGAAGGGAGTGTGCATTACGTGGGGAGGGAAGGGCGCTACTTCTTGCGAACTTCTGTCGGAGCGAGCGTGACGAGCCCTGCCTTATAGAGTGAGCCAAGGACCATCTTGAAGGTCTTCTTGCTCATCCCCGTGAGGCGCATGACGTCCTCTGCAGGGCTCTTATCGCCGATGGGTAGACGTCCGTGGTGCTTCTTGAGGATCGTGAGCAGGCGTGCCTGCTCGCCGTCGACCTTCTGATAGCCCACGGGGACGAAGGAGAGGTCAACCTTATTATCCTCTTCGCGGAGGCGGATGACGTATGCTTCGATGCGCTCACCGCGCTGAAGCATACGTGGTGCCGTGTCGCTGTAGAGCAGTCCCCAGTGCTTGTCCTCGATGACGCAGCGGTAGCCGAGCTCGTGCTGCTCGGTGACGATACAGCTGACCTTCGCCCCTGGAGCGTAGTCGGCTGGCATTGTGTCGAGGTGCTTGGAGAGGCGTGCTGAGCCGACGATCTTTCCGCTTAGGGCATCGATGTAGAGGTAGACGATATAGCTATATCCCTCCTGCATCTTCGTTGACTGCTCGCGGAAGGGGACGAAGAGGTCCTTATGGATGCCCCACTCGAGGAAGGCTCCCGCATCGGTCACGGAGGAGCAGCGGAGATAACCCACTTCCCCGACCTGAGCTAAGGGCGTGAGGGTCGTCGCGATGAGACGCCCTTCGTTGTCGTGATAGACGAAGACGGAGACTATGTCGCCCTCCTTAGCTCCCTCGGGAAGGTAGCGTAGGGGAAGGAGGATGTCTTGGATGCCCCCGTCGAGGTAGGCGCCTATCGATACGAGGCGTAGGATGGGGAGTGACTGGATGCGACCGAGCTGATAGGTTGAGAGTGGTGCGGGCTGCATAGGGCGTTATTGGGTGATGAAGACCGTTTCGTCGCGGAGGACGGGGGCGAGGTTGAGCGTGTAGGTCTCGCCGTGACGTTCGATCTCGAAGATGAGCTCGGTCTGCTCGGTCTCATTGATGTAGGGGCGGAAGAAGAATAGGTAGCTGAAGACGCTGGCGTACTTATCCTTCTCCAGTGCCTTGCGGATGCTCCCATAGTCACTGCTCTTCCATGGAGCTTGCTCGGGGCGCACAGCCTCAGCCGAACGGTAACGGTAGGTCTCGTCAAGGAAGTTGCGGTAGCGTGACGAGAGTTCTCTGACAGTCGTGGGGCTGAGAGGCTTGCCGTTGATGCGAAGTACCTTATCACCGACACGTAGACCTGCAGTGAAGGCAGGCGACCCTTCCTCTACATCGACGATGCGGCTGAGGTCACGGCTGTCATAGAGGATACCCGTATAGAGGTAGCGGTTCGTCTCCTCAGTATAGTTTGCCTGAGATGCTGCGAGGTAGGGGAAGCTTTGGAGCATTACAGGGATGGCCTGACGAGCATAGAGGTGTGCTTCCTTCGTGCCCTTAGGTAGGCTGCTTGTGCCGCTCCAGAGCGTCTGATTGGGCTTGCTGGGTGAAGTGACCTGTAGGGTGAGGCGTGCTCCTCCCCCAGCTTCACTACGCGAGCACTCAAGGAGGAGATCGGGGCTGTTGGCTTGCTGCGTCAGTCCGCGTGCCTCTAAGAGCCCCGCGACCTGTCCGTAGACGATATCATAGAGGTCGCGATGCTCTCCTTCAGAAGGAGCGAAGGCAAAGGTCTTGGCCTGTGACCAATCGAAGGGCGCACCGGCCTCAAAGGAGAATGAGAGGGTGCGCTGTTGCTTCGCTTGGTCCATGGGGCTGTATCCGCTAAAGGCTGTAGCCAGCTCACGCTCGGTGAGGGCATAGGGCGCCTTGCAGCTGGGACGAAGGATGCGAGCCGTAGTGCCAGAGCCAATGTGCACGATCGTCAGGAGATGCTCGCCTACTGGGCTTGCAAGGAGCTCGCTGATCTGCTGCTTCGTGAGGCCTGTGGTGGGTACCCCGTCGATTTGGGTAATGAGGTCTCCAGGGAAGAAGCCTCCGACGGCTGCGGGGCCAAAGGGCTGGACTGCTGTAAGCACGGGGATACTCTTGCTGTTAGTCCCCTCTCCGAGCACCTTGTAGTGCAGGCCGATACGACATACATTCTCGCTGGACTGTGCCAGTAGAGGAGATGATGAGAGCGAAGGAAGCAGAAGTAGGGTGAGTGCTGTCCCCAGCGAACGAAGGCAGTGGTAGGGCTTACGCATCATGAAAGCGGTCTATATGTGGCGGGATTATCGTTAGGGATGAGCTTCGAGGAGCTGTAGAGTGAGGTGCAGGGCCTCTTGGATCGCTTGGGAGATGTTCTCCTCACGGCTCCCCGATAGGTGTAGGGTGGTCGAATTGACGACGGGTCCTCTTGGCCCTTCGAAGACGACAGCGATACAGATCGTACCTACGGGATGCGCAGCATCACCACCCGTAGGGCCCGCGACCCCCGTCGTGGCGATAGCTACCTCGGCTTGGAGTTGCTCCATAGCTCCAAGAGCCATAGCGCAGGCGACCTCTTCACTGACGACGTGGTAGGTCTCGATGAGCTCGGGTGGCACGCCGAGGAGGGAGGTCTTGAGGTCGGACTGATAGGCGATGATACCCCCTTGGAGGTAAGCCGATGCCCCAGAGTGACTACCTAAGGCAGAGGCAACGCCTCCGAGGGTGCAGCTCTCAGCCGTGGCGATATGGAGCCCTCGCTGTAGGAGGAGCTCAGTGAGTGAAGTGAGATGAGTCTGATCCATAGATGTTGTCTCGGGCTACATGGTGACGCGGGCGAAGGGTACGGCGTCGAGCTCGGTACGCTTGCCGTCGATGAAGCTGAAGTAGCCGTTCATCGCGACCATCGCAGCATTGTCGGTGGTGTAGGCGAACTTTGGGATGAAGACCTTCCAGCCATAGCGACGAGCGTGATCGTGGAAGGCATCACGCAGCCCCGTATTGGCCGACACGCCACCAGCTACAGCGACCTGGCGGATGCCTAAGTCCTTGGCTGCTTGGCGGAGCTTCTTCATCAGGATGTCGATGACGGTAGCTTGGAGGGAAGCACAGAGGTCGGCCTTACGCTCCTCGATGAAGTTAGGGTTCTTCTCCAGCTCATCACGGAGAGTGTAGAGGAAGGAGGTTTTGAGCCCGCTGAAGCTATAGTCGTAGCCTGGGACGTTGGGCTTGCTGAAGGCAAAGGCCTTCGGATTACCCTCATTGGCAAGGCGGTTGACGACAGGGCCACCAGGGTAACCCAGCCCCATGACTTTCGCACACTTGTCGAAGGCTTCGCCCGCTGCATCGTCGATGGTCTGCCCGATGATCTCCATATCGGAGGCCGAGCGCACGAGGATGATCTGCGAGTTGCCCCCTGAGACGAGGAGGCAGAGGAAGGGGAACTCAGGGCTCTGATGCTCCTCGCCTTCCTCCTCGATGAAGTGGGCCAGCACGTGCGCATGGAGGTGATTGACCTCTACCATAGGGATACCGAGCGAGAGGGAGAGCCCCTTGGCAAAGTTCGTCCCGACAAGTAGAGAGCCTAAGAGCCCGGGGCCTCGTGTGAAGGCGATGGCGTCGAGGTCTTGCGCGGTGATGCCAGCGCGGCGGATGGCTTCGCTGACGACGGGGACGATGTTCTGCTCGTGGGCACGTGAGGCCAGCTCAGGCACGACACCGCCGTATGCGGTGTGGACGGCTTGTGAGGCGATGACATTACTCAGGAGCTTGTGCCCTACGAGGACGGCTGCCGAGGTGTCGTCGCACGAACTCTCGATCCCTAATATGATGGGTTCATGATCCATGATGATCTATCGGATGGTCTGTCTATTTATACCTTATTAATGCGGCACAAAAGTACGAAAACTATAGTCCCAGTCGGTAGAGCTTCGCTGAGTGGAGCTGGGTAGCACCGCCCTCGCTATAGAGGCGAAGGGTCGAGTAGGGCTTGCGGGGGAAGATGAGGTTCGTCATCGCGATGCGTCCGCCCTGGACAAAGAGCTCGGCCATACTGCGGTCTACGAAGAGGCGGAGCTTATAGGTCTTCCCTGTGCAAAGACTGAGGGGAGCCCATGTGGCGATAGCGAAGTCATTCTGATAGTTCACCCCATCGCGGTCACGCCAGTCGTTGCTCTCGCGATCGTGAGGTGTCGCTTTCGTGCCGAAGTCTATGAGTCCGCTCTTGGTGCGGTCCATAGTGATACGCTCCTTCTCTAAGTCCAGGTAGATGGGGAGCTCATCGCCAAGCTCATTACTGAGGACGAGGCCTACACGAGTCGTCTTCGCTGCTGGGGTCAGCTCCAGCTCGAGCTCAAAGCTATCCTCAAGTCCCTTGAGTGCATCAGAGAGGCGTACCTCTTCACCGATGCTCTGGGGAAGGCTGAGACTGACCTGCTCCTTGCGTAAGGCTTCGACCTCCTTTGAGGGGCGAGCTCCGACATAGCTCGTGCCGTCCTTGGTGAAGAGGAAAAGGTCTCGAGGTAGGCCGTTCATGCCTCGTGTCTGCTTGAAGGGGGTGACGTTGGCGTACTGCCAGTTGCTCACCCAGGGGATGCCGATGGTGCGGGCGCCTGTGTTGTGGAAGGTAACCAGCGCATAGTGGTCCTTCCCGAAGTCCAGCCAGTGGGCGATCTCGGGCGCCGTCTCGGGGACGAACTCCTTGCCATCGAAGGTGCCGACGAAGTACTCGGTAGCACTGCCACCGAAGGCACAGCCCGGATTGATGTTGACGATCATCACCCACTTCTCCTTACCCGTCGTCTCATCGGTGAGCTGGAAGAAGTCGGGGCACTCAAACTGGTTGGGGCGTGCTCCGTAGCCTTCGCCGAAGGCACTCACGTAGTCCCACTTCTTCAGATCCTGAGAGCGGTAGAAGCGCATCTCCTTGTCAGCTGAGACGATCATGTACCAGCTCTTCTCGGGAGTGTACCAGAAGACCTTGGGGTCACGGAAGTCCGAGACGCCATCGAAGGGCGTGAGAATGGGGTTGCCAGCGTACTTCGTGAAGGTCTTCCCATTGTCGAGGCTGTAGGCCAAGCACTGGGCTTGCCACTGCTTCCCCGCATGCGTATTGTGAGCCGTGTAGTAGGCGAGGATGGCATCCTTGCCGAAGCCCGCTGTCCCTTGCTTGTCGAGGATGGCGTTCCCCGAGAAGATGTGCCCGAGGGTGTCGCGTGCTAAGGCGAGATCGTGGTGCTCCCAGTGAATGAGGTCGCGTGAGGAGCTGTGCCCCCAGTACATATTGCCCCACTTCAAGCCATAGGGATTGTACTGATAGTAGAGATGGTAGACGCCGTCCTTGTAGATCATGCCGTTGGGGTCGTTCATCCAGCCATAGGTAGGGCTGTGATGATAGGCAGGGCGATAATAGTCCTTGGCGGAGGTGTCGAAGGTATCGGCGAGCTGAATCTTCTCATAGCTAATCGCCGTCCTATCAAGACCGATGATCTCTACCGTCGCAGGACTCTTGCCTTCGGGCAAGGCGAGGGGGACGTAGTAGTCGATGCTATCGACGGCCAGACGGATGTCGAGCCACGTATCCTCGGGGCGGTCGCCTACGAGGCGTACCTGCACCTCGGGCTGACTCTCTTCGATGGGGAGAAGGAGGTAGCGCTGTGGGCTATTGATCTCAATGCGGGTCAGCGTGTCGTTGGGGTGGAGTATCTCCATAGTGGGTGAGTTGGATTTCTTTGAGCAGCTGATGCTGAGGGCAAGCAGCCGCGAGTAGAGCGGTAAGCTTACGTTATATAATAATGTATAGAGGCAAGGGTGGGGAGACTACGCGACGCGATTGAGGTCAGTACGTCCAGCGAGGAAGCGCACGACATTCTCCAGCATCTCCGCATTCATATCTCGTCGGGCGTCAGCCGTTTGGGTCCCTGTGTGTGGGGTCATACACACGTTGTCGAGGGTGCAGAGCGTGGGGTGGGGGTTGTCCTGGTTCTCGAAGACGTCCAGCCCTGCCGCTGCGATGTAGCCCGTCTGAAGTGCCTTCACGAGGGCCTCTTCGTCGACGACGGCACCACGGGCGGTATTGATGAAGATAGCGGTAGGCTTCATCAGTGCCAGCTCCCGCTCTCCGATGAAGTGGTGCGTCTCAGCGCTGTAGGGCGTGTGAATCGAGACGAAGTCGGAGTTGAAGAGTAGCTCATCCAGCGGGGCATAGGTGATCCCTTGGCGAGCCTCCTCGTCTGCACTCAGTGGGGTGCGCTTGTAGTAGAGGATCTTCATACCGAAGGCGCGAGCGCGCTCAGCGACGGCTGAAGCGATACGTCCGTAGCCGATGAGCCCCAGCGTCTTACCTGCAAGGTGCACGCCGAGGTAACCCATGCGGCCGATGGTCGGGCGCTTGCCAGGTGTCTGACGGATGAGGCGGTCGAGTTCGCTGACACGGCGGGCACAATCGAGCATGAGTGCCAGAGTAAGCTCCGTCGTCGGGATGATCACCGCCTGAGGCGTGTTGGTCACGACGATGCCGTGGGCGCGAGCATAGTTGATATCGATGTTGTTGAAGCCGACACCGAAGTTGGCTATCAGGCGGAGCTTCGACCCATGTTGTAGGAGCTCGGCACGTGCTGGGTAGTCGAAGGAGGTGCAGAGGACGTCAGCCTCGGGGAGGAGCTGGCATAGCTCTTCGTGGGTGAAGTCCCGTCCACGTGGGGGGCGGATGACTTCGTGCTCAGCACCGATCTTCTCGAAGCCTTCGTCGACCGTGTCGAAGGCCACCAATATCTTAGCCATAATCTTAGTGCGATGTAGGGAGGTGAATACTTCCACTAAGGTACGGAATAAGCAGGATATAAGAGCCTTTTGCGCAAGGGGTGCTTTATCGTGCGTATTCCTCTTATCCAGCGGAGGGAAAAGTGTCCTTCTCGTGAAGAATAAAGCGCCTTCACGTAGTGGTTTTCCTGCATCTACGCACGTAGTCTTAAAGACCAGACACGTAAATCCAAATATCCACGTACGTAGATATTAGATCCACGTACGTAGTCCAAACTTATCTGCCACTCGTTCATAACTTTTATCCCTACACGGAGCAACAACCTAATAGAGGTCGGCGTGATGACCTATACAGGTTCACCCAGAGACCAATATAGGTTGCTGTCACCTTCCCATAGAGTAGTCAACTCGGATGCTGGTGAGGTGTGACGCCTGCGCTTATATAGAGGAGCTTGTGGGGGCCGCCTCTTGGTCCTCCTCCTTTGCTTGCGAGAGTGTTGGCTCTTAGAGGAAGAGGTGGTGCGCCTAACTGACAGTATATCAGCTGTGATGTGCTGATCTGGGAGACTTGCTATCTCTTCTTTAGCAGAAGAATTGGCCGTGTGGAAGGGTAAGGATGGGGGGTGATGCAGCCCTCTTTCGCTCCCTTCCCCGTACGATACTACGGCGGGGAAACGTAACGCGAAGGTGCTAAGTGGCGGATATTACGGAAAAATCGGCTATTTTTGTGGGCATATTGTGCCCTATAACAAAGGAAATAAGATACAATCAATTAAGTAATACAACACGATGCAAAACAAAGGATTTGTGACTTTCGTCACAGTGAGCTTGGCTTTGATCTGTGCGTTTTACCTGTCCTTCTCCCTCATTACTAACCACTACGATGGTAAGGCGGAGAAGATGGGCGAAGTCGCAGGGAAGGCTTATCTCGACTCCATGGCTAACGAGAAGGTGTTCCTCGGATACACCCTCAAGGAAGCTCGCAAGCAACAGATCGGCCTGGGGCTCGACCTCAAGGGCGGGATGAACGTTATCCTCAAGCTTAATGCTGGTGACCTCGTCAAGAGCCTCGCAGGCAACACCGATGACCCCAATTTCCAGAAGGCCATCCAGGCTGCTTCGAAGAGCACTTCACAGGGCAACTACATCGATCAGTTCGTAGCCGAGTACAAGAAGCTCTCCCCAGGGGTAAACCTTGCGGTCGTCTTCGGCTCGGGAGACCTGCGTGACCAGATCAACCCCTCTACCACGGAGGATAAGGTCATCGAGCTCCTGAAGGAGAAGTACAACAGCGCTGTCGAAGCCTCATTCAATGTCCTGAGTACGCGTATCGACCGCTTCGGTGTCGTCGCTCCTAACCTCCAGCGTCTCGAAGGTCAGGGTCGTATCCTCGTCGAGCTCCCTGGTGTCAAGGACCCCGAGCGTGTGCGCGAACTTTTGCAGCGTAGTGCTAACCTCCAGTTCTGGCGCACCTATACCTTTGATGAAGTAGCTAACGATCTGGCTGGCCTCAGCGATCGTCTGCTCGCTCTCGGTGCTCCAGCTGCTCGCCCCATCCCCGTAGCTGCTGACTCGGTAGCCGCTAATGACAGCACGGCTCACGACAGCGCTGCTCTCGTAGCTCCTGCTCCTGCAGCAGCTCCTTCGCAGCTCGCTTCTATTGATACCCTCTCTAAGTACCTCCAGCTCGGAGGTCGAGGCGGTGCTACCGTCGGTCTCGCTCAGGACCGCGATCGCAACAAGATCGACTCGCTCCTGGCGCTGGCTACTGAATATCACCTCTTGCCTGAGGACCTCACCCTGCTCTGGGGTGCTAAGCCCATCCAGGATCCCAAGACGCGTAAGCTCACCAATATCTATGAGCTGTACGCTATCCGCACGAACCGCTCGATGAAGCCCGACCTCTCGGGTGACGTCGTCACTTCGGCTAAGGCGGACGTCGACCACAACCGCCTCGGTAGCGCTGAGCCTCAGGTCTCTATGGCTATGAATCAGGAAGGTGCTCAGATCTGGGCTCGCCTGACGAAGGAAAGCATCGGCCGCTCTATCGCTATCGTCCTCGACGGTGTCGTCTACTCTGCGCCTAACGTCAACAACGAGATCACCGGCGGTAACTCCTCGATCACGGGGAACTTCACCATCGAAGAAGCCAATGACCTGGCGAACGTACTGAACTCTGGTAAGATGGAGACGAGCGTCGTCATCGAGCAGGAGAACGTCGTTGGTCCTACCCTCGGTAAGGCTTCTATCCAGGCTGGTATCATCTCCTTCGCTATCGCACTCGTCCTCCTGATGGTCTACATGTGCCTGGCTTACGGCTTCATCCCTGGTATGATCGCCAACCTCGCACTCATCGTCAACAGCTTCTTCACGCTCGGTATCCTGGCTTCGTTCAATGCCGTTCTCACCCTCTCGGGTATCGCCGGTCTTGTCCTCACGCTCGGTATGGCGGTCGACGCGAACGTGCTTATCAATGAGCGTATCAAGGAAGAGCTGCGCAACGGCAAGGGCATGACCCGCGCTATCGCCGACGGTTATGGCAATGCCTTCAGCGCTATCTTCGACTCGAACCTCACGACGATCATCACCGGTGTCGTCCTCTTCTACTTCGGTGCAGGGCCTATCCGTGGCTTCGCTACGACCCTGATCATCGGTCTTATCTCCTCCTTCATCACGGCGGTCTTCCTCACCCGTATGGTCTTCGAAGCTCTGGACAAGCGCCACAAGCTCGACAACGTGACCTACACGACGGCGATGACGAAGAACCTCCTCGTGAACCCCACGTACAACTTCCTCGGGGCTCGCATGAAGGGTTACCTCCTGCCCATCGTCCTCATCATCGCTGGTCTTGTCGGCTTCTTCACGGTCGGTCTGAACAACGGTATCGAGTTCTCGGGTGGTCGTAACTACATCATCAAGTTCGACCAGAAGGTCGACAACCAGCAGGTCCGCGAGAAGCTCGCTCCTCAGCTCGACCAGAAGCTCGTCCTCACCGCTATCGGTACCGAGGGTGACCAGATCCGCGTGTCTACGAACTACCTCATCGAAGACTCCGGCGAGGCTGTCGAAGATCAGATCAAGGATAAGCTCTATCAGGGTCTGAATAGCTTCTACAAGACGACGCCCTCAAAGGCTGACTTCGATAGCTACATCGTCAGCTCGCAGAAGGTAAGCGCCAGCATGTCTAACGACATCAAGACGCAGGCCCTCATCGCTGTCGGCCTCTCGCTCCTCTTCATGGCGATCTATATCCTCATCCGCTTCCGCAATGTCGCCTTCTCTATCGGTGCCTTTGCTTCGGTCACGGTGACGACGCTGATGATCATCGCCATCTACGTCCTTCTCTGGAAGGTCATGCCCTTCACTATGGAGGTCGACCAGAACTTCATTGCGGCGCTTCTCGCTATCATCGGTTACGCTATCAATGACGTCGTGATCGTCTTCGACCGTATCCGCGAAGAAGTGGGTAACCATCCTCAGGCTGACCGCTTCCAGGTCATCAACGGCGCTCTGAACTCTACGCTCTCCCGTACGCTGAATACGTCCTTCACGACGCTGCTCGTGATGCTGATCGTCTTCGCCTTCGGCGGTGCTACGATGCGTAGCTTCACCTTCGCCATCCTCCTGGGTGTCATCTTCGGTACGTACTGTACGCTCTTCGTCGCTACGCCTATCGCTTACGAAATCGCTAAGCGTCGTAGCCTCAAGGCAGCTGCCAAGTAATCGCCACTCCCATTCATAGGCAAGGGCCTCGGCTGGTATCCAGTCGGGGCCCTTCTTTTCTCCGAAGGCGAAGCATCCTACCTTGACAGGGCGAAGCATTTTCCTGCGGAGGAAAACGAACTTTCGTATGGAGGAAAAATATCTTCCCTGCGGAGGGAAATTTATCGCTGTGCGCACGGCGGTAAATTTCTATGCGCACAGAAATAAATTTTCGTGCGCACAAAAAAATATTTTCATGCGCACGAAAATCTGACTACCTTCACATGGCGTTATAATGCTTTGTATAACAGTTGATTAATCTCTTGCGCTGGACGTCCCATTTTGAGGGCGAAAAGTAGGCTACTTTGGGGCGCACAAAAGCCCCTTTTTACCATCGTATGGATCACGCTAAGACCGCCCTCATCACGGGGGCTTCCAGTGGGCTCGGCGAAGCTTATGCCCGCCTGCATGCTTCCTTGGGGGGCAACCTTATCCTTGTCGCTCGTCGTGAGGAGCGCCTGCTCGCTCTCAAGGCGGAGCTGGAGCAAGCCCATCACGTCACCGTCCACGTCCTCGTGAAGGACCTTGCTGAGCCCGACGCGCCCGCCTCGCTCTTCACCAAAGTGGAGCGCCTTGGCCTCCCGGTCGACTACCTTATCAATAATGCGGGGCTGGGCGGACAAGGGAGCCTTGCCGAGCGCTCCCTCGAGGACGACGCTAACCTCCTGGCTGTAGACATCGCTGCGCTGACGGCTCTGACGAAGCTCTTCCTGCCGCGCTTCATCGCGCGAGGAAGTGGGCGCATCCTCAATGTCTCTTCGATTGCCTCGCTCATCCCTGGGCCATGGCAAGCCACTTACTTCGCAGCGAAGGCCTACGTCACTTCGCTGACCTTGGCCCTTAGTGAAGAGCTGCGGGGAACGGGCGTCACGGCGACGGTCGTCCTGCCTGGCGGGATGCGCACGGGCTTCGAAACCGCCGCGAAGCTCGAAGGTACGGGCCTTGCAGCCCAGCTTACCCAAAGCCCCGACGATGTGGCACGCCGCAGCTACGATGCGATGCTCCGAGGCCGAAGGAAGCTCATCGCAGGCATGCCACTTCTGCAGCGCCTCCTGCTCCGTCTGGTGCCCTTTGCTCCGACAGCCTTTGTCCTCCGTGTCGTCGCCCGCCTCCACAAGCGCTGAAGCGCCTATAACCGACATAACGCACCTCGCCCCGCTACCAAGCCGTCAGGCTTCCGTAGCGGGGCGAGGTGCGTTGATGCGGTTGGGGCGAGGGCTAAGCTCTCAGAAGGAGCATGGCGCCGATGAGGAGGGCGAGGAAGAAGACGTTGCGTGCCGTAGCACCGAGCGTCTTGTTGAGCTCGCTACCTTCGGACTCCTGCAGCTGGCGGTGTGTCATCGAGAAGATGACGACGTAGGGTAGCATAAGGAGCATCCCCCAGAAGCTATAGATAGGATAAAGGAAGCCCATCGAGAGTAGTCCGCAGGTGAGGTAGAAGCGTGGAGCGAAGTCACGGCCCATCCGCACGATGAGCGTGCGCTTGCCAGCCTTGCGGTCTTCGTCGACGTCGCGGTAGTTATTCACGATGAGGATATTCACGCTTGCCAGACCGATCGCCGTAGCTAAGTGCCACAGCACGGGATCAGCGATCGTCCCGCGTAGGATGAAGAAGCTCGTCACCACAGGCACCCAGCCGAAGAAGATCAGCACCGCCAAATCTCCCAGCCCGTGATAGGAGAGCGGATAAGGCCCGCCCGAGTAGGCGAAGATACCCAGCCCGACAGCCAGTCCCACGAGCAGCAACCACCACGAGGTGAGCGCCACGATCGTGATACCACTGGCGAGGAAAACAAATAGGCTGATGTATAGCGCACGGCGCACCTCGCCTTCGGTGAGGAGTCCCTTGGAGAGCGGACGGAGTGGCCCCGTGCGCACCTCGGTGTCGGCACCCTTCTTGAAGTCAATGAGGTCGTTGGCAATGTTACTCCCGATCTGCGCGCTGATGGCGACGACAAGAAGCAGGGCCGTGCGTAGCGGATCGATAGGCCCGATGAAGGCCGCGTAGAAGATCGCCACGAGGACGGCGCTAAGCCCCGAGAGCAGGGTACGTGGGCGAGTGAGCCCCAGCCAGAGCTGTGTGCGGGTAGGCTGCGAGGAGGCCATGCTACTTATCTGCTCCCTTCTTGGTGTCCTTAGAGCCGAAGAGGTGGTCGCTCAGGGCGAGGAGCGTGCGGCGCTTGTCCGCAGCCTCGACGAGTACGGTGAGGTTGTAGTCGCTACCGCCGTAGGAGATCATGCGCACGGGGATCTCGCTGAGAGCATTCAGGATCTGCGCCTCAAAGCCCACGTTGTCCCACTCCATATCGCCGACGACACAGACGATGGTCATATCGTGCTCGACGTCGATGCTACCCAAGCCTTGGAGGCTGTGGCGTAGGTCGTCGGGGAGCGTGCTGCGCTCGATGGTGAGGGAGATAGAGACTTCGGTCGAAGCGATCATATCGATGGGGATGCAGTGGTGCTCAAAGAGCGCGAAGACCTTCCCCATGAAGCTCCAGTGGGAGAGCTGATGATTGCTACGGATGCGGATCATCGTGATGTTGTCCTTCGCTGCCACCGCCTTGATCATATCCTTGTCGGTATCGAGGGAGATGAGCGTACCTGGGGCATCGGGCGCCATCGTATTGAGCAGACGTACAGGGATATGGCGGCGCTTGGCGGGCTGGATGCAGGTGGGGTGAAGGATCTTCGCTCCGAAATATGCCAGCTCAGAGGCTTCCTCGAAGTGGAGGCGACGTACGGGAGCCGTAGCATCGACGATACGGGGGTCGTTGTTGTGCATGCCATCGATGTCCGTCCAGATCTGGATCTCGTCGACCTCGAGGGCGGCACCGATGAGCGTGGCGGTATAGTCGCTACCTCCGCGCTGCAGGTTGTCGATATCGCCGAAGGCATTGCGGCAGATGTAGCCCTCCGTGATGAAGAGCTGTGTGCCCTCGGGTGCTCGCTTGATGAGCTCCGAGAGATGGGCTTGGATATAGTCTTCGTCGGGCTCAGCCTGCTTATTGGTACGCATGTACTCCAGTGCAGGGAGGCCGGCCGCACGCACGCCACGATCCTCGAGGTGACGTAGCATCATCGCCGTGCTGAGGAGCTCCCCACGTGCCAGGATCTTCTTCTCGTCAAAGAGCGTGAAGGTATCCGAGTAGCAGAGCTGCTCGAGGAAGAAGAACGTCTCATTGACCAAGGTCCAGGCACGGTCGTAGCTGTGCTTGTCGGGGAAGAGCAGCTGCGTCTCTTGCTCATACTTGTGCTTGAGCTTCGTGAGGATGGTGAGGGCCTCGTGGCGGTGATGTGCCATGAGCTGATGCCCGATCTCTACGAGGGCGTTTGTCGTACCGGCCATAGCCGAGAGGACAACAATCTTAGGCTCATCGGTAGCTGTGATGAGGTCAGCTACGTGGGCTATGCGCTGGGCAGAGGCAACGGAGGTGCCTCCGAACTTCATTACTTTCAACGGCTTCGTGTCTTAGGGGGTACGTGTCGAGGGAATGGGGCTGTACGCTCGCTCGGGGCTTAGAGCGTATCGAGGGCGATACAGCGAGCGGGATAGTACTCGAGGACCTGACGGTTGTGCGTAGCCATGATGACGGCTGTACCACGCTCCTTGGTGAGGCGGTGCAGGAGCTCGGCGATAGCCAGACCATTCTCTGCATCGAGGTTCCCCGTAGGTTCGTCAGCGAGGATGAGCTCGGGACGACCGATGAGGGCGCGGGCGATGGCGACACGTTGCTGCTCGCCGCCTGATAGTTCGTGGGGGTACTTATAGCTCTTCGTCTCGAGCCCGACATCCTGGAGTGCCTCGTTGATGAGGCTCTCGCGTTCGCTGCTTCGGCTGACACCGAAGGCGCGCAGTACGATATCGAGGTTGTCATGCACGGTCTGGTCGGGCAGGAGCTGGAAGTTCTGGAAGACGATGCCAAGGCGGCGACGTAGCTTCGGTAGCTCCTTGCTCTTGATGCGAGAGAGGTCGAAGCCCATGACGTTCGCCTTCCCCTTCGAGAGGGGGACTTCGGCGGAGATAGTCTTCAGTAGCGTGCTCTTCCCAGCACCTACAGGGCCAGTGAGGTAGACGAATTCGCCTGCAGCAACCTGCAGATCAAGATGCTCGAAGAGGATATGTTCGTGGCGGGCAATCTGGACGCCTTGGAAGTCCAGCAGCCATTTCTTTTCAGCCATAGGTCTTATCTGTATAACTATTTACCTACAAAGATACGCAAACGTGCCCATGCTGGGGCTATGGAGAGCGGGAGGGATACTTCTCTTCTCAGTCTGGTCTTCCTCTTGAGACGTATAGCTTCATCTATATCTACGTACGTGAATCTAAAATCTAGGTACGTAGTCACTACGATTTACGTACATGGACTTTAAGACTACGTGCATAGATAGCGGTATGGCACTATGGCTTAGCATCTTTATTTCAGTGGGTAGGTAAATCTCTATCGTGAGGATAATGTCTTTTTTTTGAGAGTGGTGGTGCTCTATCTAATAGATGGAGAAAGGGGAGAGGGAGGAAGTCGGTGTGACTTCTTGCATATATAAAAGCTTTGTGCTACCTTTGCAGTGCTTTTACAAGAGGCGGCGAGATAGCTCAGCTGGTTAGAGCGTCGGATTCATAATCCGAAGGTCGGGGGTTCAAGTCCCCCTCTCGCTACGAAACACGGACGATATACCTATGAGGTGTGTCGTCTTTTTCTTTTATGCAGAGCTGAAAGGATACGGGAGCGCCCCAGCGATATCGCTGGGGCGCTCCCGTGTTTTGTGTCAAGGTATCCGAAGGCGTTTCGGCTTAGTCGCGGCTGGCTTCGAGGGTGAAGGCAGCGGACTGCACCTCGCCAGGGAAGGGCGGATTGCACTTGCTGAGGGTGAGTGCGAGGCGCTGCATGCGGGGAAAGGTGACGAAGAGGCGCTCACTGATACGGCCGACGACATGCTCCAAAAGACGTGAAGGGATAGCCATCTCGGCCTTGATGACCTCGTAGACGTCGGCATAGCTGATGGTCTCCTCCAGCTCGTCACTGCGGACACTCCCAGCTACGTCAGCCCAAAAAGTGAGCTCGACGACGAACTGATTGCCGACACGCTGCTCCTGCGGGAAGACGCCGTGGTAGGCGTAGAAGCGCATTTCATGCAGGGTGATCTTCATTGCTTCGATCTTCATTGGCTTATCGTGGGGTAAGGGATGTTAGTAATGTCCGTGGGAGCTGGGCTCCACATGAATAGCGATATGGGTCGTCGTCCCATAGCGAGCACGTAGCTCGCGCTCGATGATGAGGGTGATGTCGTGCCCCTCAGCTACGCTCATGCGCCCATCGACGAGGAGGTCGATCTCGATAGCGTAGCTCCCGCCGATACTTCGGGTGCGCATACGATGGATGCCCTCGACACGGTGCGTCGAGAGGACGATCTCCATGATTTCCCCCTCGACCTCGGGGCTAAGGCACTCCTCGGTCAGCTCATTGAAAGCGGGGCGAAGGACGCTCCAGCCCATGTGGATGATGAAGATACTCACGACGCCTGCTGCCAGTGGCTCGAGGAAGAGCCAGCGCTCATCGAGGAAGATAGCTCCAGCGATACCGATGAGTACGGCGATGAGTGCCAGCGTATCACTGCGGTGGTCGAGGGCCTTGGCCTTGAGTGCCGAGCTTTTGAGTAGCCCTGCCCACTGGTAGGTATAGCGGTAGAGGAAGAGCTTGATGAGAAGGGAGACGAAGGCGACGATGAGCGTCATACGGCTGGGACGGGGCAGCTGGAGTGTACCCATCCAAAGGCCAATGATCGAGATGATGCTATTGTAGAGGAGGAGTACGCCGACGCTGATCATGACGACCGCCATGACGACCGAGGCGAGCGTCTCGAACTTCCCATGCCCGTAGTGATGATCCTTATCCTGAGGCTTGCCCGAGATACGGATGAAGATGAGGGCAATGATGTCGGTGAGGAAGTCGGAGATCGAGTTGATCGCCTCTGCTATCATCGCGCTACTATGCCCTACAATCCCGACGAAGAGCTTCAGTAGCACGAGGAGGGCGTTGGAAGCACTGCCGAGGAGCGTCACGCGCAGGATCTTCTTCGTGCGCTCGGGGTAGGTGCTCTTATTAGGCGCCATGCTGCTTGCTGATGAGACGGGCTAAGGCCTCGCCCTGCTTGATGCGGTCGGGGATGCCGATGCCGTCACGGATCGCCCCAGCTAAGTGAAGGCCTGGATAGCGCTCTTCAAGCTGAGCGATCCGCTCGAAGCGTGCTCCCGAGGAGGCTTCGTATTGGGGGATAGCCAAGCGGTGGCGGAAGATATGCAGTAGGTCGGGCTCTCCTGTAATCCCGAGTAGACGCTGCAGGCGCTCACGGACGAGGGCCTCAATGGCTTCGTCCGAGTAATCGATGACCTCTGGGGCTCGCATCCCTCCGAGGAAGATAGAGAGGAGTGTACCGTCCTTAGGTGCGCGCTCTTCAAAGCATGCCGACGGATGAAGGATACCTAAGAGTTCGCCATCTTCGTGCGAGGGGACCAGACCACCGAAGGCATGAAAGTGGGGGAGCTTCGTCGCACGCATGCCCCAAGCCACTTGCACGATAGGCGCATAGCGAAGGGCTGTGATCGGAGCGAGGTCTTCTGTGGAGAGGAAGGGGAGTAGGCTGGGGAGGGCGGGTGCAGGTGCTGTCGTGATGACGTGGTGGGCTCGGAGCGTGCGTGTAGTGCCATCCGCCGTGAACTGCACTTCGTAGAGCCCCTCTGCGGTGCGTGTGATACGACAGCCTTCGGCAGCGTAGGAGAAGTGCTCGCTCCCGATATGATTTGCAAGTGCGTGTGTGAGCTGGGATAGCCCGCCCGAGGTGGAGAAGATTTGCTTCGTCACACTCTGGGCCTCCGCATCCTTCGGCGCTCGTGCCTTGGCGATAGCCCCACGGATGAAGCTCCCATGTTGCTCCTCGAGGGCGTAGAGCTTGGGTAGGGCGTAGCGCGTCACGAGACGGTGTGGGTCGCCTGCGTAGATGCCCCCGATGAAGGGATCAACTGCATAGTCGAGGAAGCTCTTCCCCAGTCGGCGCACGACCAGCTCTGCGATCGACTCGTTCTCCTTCTGACCACGGGCACGGAAGGGCTCGAGGAGGATGCCCAGCTTATCACGCATCGAGAAGAGGGGCGTCTTCAGCCCAGAGAGCGGTGAGGAGGGTAGGGGGAGGAAGGTCTGTCCTTCGCCTGTATGCTTCCCCATGCTCTTGAGGATGAGGCGGCGATTGGCCTCAGGTGAAGCGGTGCACATGAGATCTGGGAAGGCTGCGAAGAGGCGAGGGACGGCAGCATGACTGATGATGCCTGTCGTAGGTCCCGACTCATAGATGAAGCCCCCTTCGCTGTGGCTCTCGATGACGCCCCCGGGTCGCTCACGCTGTTCGACGAGGTGTAAGCTGAGTCCAGCCTCCTTCAGATGGAAGGCTGCGGTGAGGCCCGTCAGGCCAGCACCAATGATGACTACGTCGAGCGGAGTATCGGGGAGGTTATTCGTCATGTGGCTTGATCCTACTTCACTTGTGCGAAGCATCGGCAAAGATAACGAACATGCTCAAGATAGGGCCGAAGGGTACATGGTGGGAGCTCGTTTCTCTGGTAGCCTATTGTCCCATTATCGCTCTGTCGTCAGGTAGCTATGGAGGATATGGGCCCAAAGGCAAGCCCCTCGCCCATAGCAGATGCTACGAGCGAGGGGCTGATGCTTAGTGGATTCGTCCGAAGGACGGAGGAGGGTTACTTTGCCTCGAGCTTAGGCTGGATGAAGAACTTCTCGATGCCGATGAACGTACCTTGGGTGATCTGGCGTGAGCTTGAGCGGACGAAGCCATAGGAAGCCCAGTACTGCTCCGAGGAGATCTTGCTCTTCTCCTTGAAGATGAGCTTGCCGTCATGGTTGACGGAGATCAAGACGGGTTCACGTGTCCCGATGATGTAGGTCTTGTGCTCAGCAGTGAAGTCATCGGCAGCGAGGACGCTCATGATGTAGATGTTCTTGCCGCTGGCTGGGTCTGTCGCCGTCTTCACCACCTTCCCGTTGAGGAGCTCCAGGCCTTGACCAGGCGTGAATGCAGCCTCCCATGTGTAGGTGCCATCGATGATGAACTGCGCCTGCGTGTCGCTGACCTTCTTGATCTCCACGTCGGAGCTCAGGGGTACCATCGTCCCCGTAGCAGCATCCAGCGTCATAGACTTCTGAGTGTATTGCCCTACGATGTCGGCGAGATCAACCTGCGTGACCTGAAGTGAGTCAACGAGACCAACCCCCTTGGCGATGATCCAGCCCGTGCGGGGACGGCCCGTGGTGTTCTCTGCGACGATGACGCGAAGCTGCTGGTCTTTGGGCTCCAGCTGGATCCAGTCGGCTGAGGTAGTGTAGGTGACGGTGATATTTGAGGGTGCCTTGATCGTCTTGTCGATGGCAGCATCTCCCCCGATCATCGCTTGCTCCTTCGGTAGACCGAAGATGATGCCGGCCTGCATGATGTTGATCGCGATGGAGTCACCCTTGCTGTCCTTGAGGACCAGCGAGGCGTTGCGTGACTGGGGATTAATATTGTCGGTCGAGGTAAGACGGATCGTCGCACCTTCCTGAGCTACCTGAAGCCAAGAGGCGGAGCTGTAGGCCTTCGCAGGGGCTTTATCTAGACGTACGGTCGCCGTAGAGGACTCTACGGGGAGGTAGGTCTTAGCCTCCAGGACGGAGAAGTCCACCTGGCTCAGTCGAGGTACATCCTGCTGCTTCTTGCATGAGCTACCAAGGCTCAGCAGTCCGAGAGCAGCGAGGAGGATTAAGCTTATTCTCTTCATGAGTATTGTAATCATCTGAATTGAGAGAGGTACATACAAGGCTGGCACTAAGGCAGCTTCTTGATGTACTGGATATTCTCGATAGCGATTGGCATGACGAGGTTGCCCTTACTATCGACGAGTGGAGTATTGAGGTCTTCACCGTAGGCGATACCATAGAAGGAGTCGACCTTACCATCGGCGAGCTCGGTACCCTTAGCGACGGCTTGCTGGAGATCTTCATCCCAAGTGAAGGTGATGCTATGGAGCTCAGCGGCGAGGAGCTTGCGCCCATCAGCCAGTGATGCAGGTACGAGGATGATACCACCAGCATATCTATTTGTCGGGTCGTGCAGAGCCTGTCCCTGGAAGCTGATCGTACCCGTGGTAGCATCGTAGGGAAGCACCATCTTGTAGCTGACTCCGTAGAAGGTGAGGACAGCCGAGAGGGTATTGGCTCGCTCACCAGCTGAGAGGGTGAGGGTCGTAGGCTTACGCCAGCCACGGACGGGGTTGTGTCGGAGTGTCCACGTGCCGTACCAGAAGTCGATAGGCTTATAGCTCTTGGGGAGGAAGAGCTTAGCGACGAGGTCACCCGAGGTAAACTGCTGGGCTTCGCCATCCCAAGTGAAGGTGCGGTAGCTCTTGCCTTCGACCACAATGGGGCTCTGTAGCGTGATACCCGTAGCGGTGAAGTTGAATGGCGTGTCGAAGCTACGCTCACCGATCTTGACTGAGAGGCGACGGGCGTCTCCGCGGATCTCGCCCTGAGCCAGCTCCTTGCTTCCGAGAGAGAAGTCGAAGGTGCTTGCTGTCATCCCTTCGCGGACATTGAGGATACCGAGGATCTGCTCCTCGATACTACTGTCGTCGGGGATGCGGACGAGGCGCATCTCATTGCCCCACTTCTTTCCGAGGAGGCGTACTGTATCAGCGGTGGCTGATAGGATAGCGAACTCATAGTCCCCCTGGATCCCCTCGGGATAACCGAGTGATGCGGAGGCCAGTGAGTGAATCACCTCATTGTAGGTGGGGAAGGTCAGCACGGGGCCTTGGTCGCGGACGATCGAGTACTCGCTGGTAGCCAGTAGCTCGGGATCTACGTTGTCACCAGCCATCGTCACGTGACCGTTCTCGAACTTCATCAGGAGCGTGAAGCCAGGACCCGAGTAGTCTCGGCCAGCATAGTACTCCATACGCCAGCCCTTGGGCGCAGCTTCGAGGAGGGCTTTCTCCTCAGCGATGAGGGCGTCGATGCGAGCTGCCGCAGGCTTGTCGAAGATCTCCTTATTGTCCTTGAGGCAAGAGGGGAGCATGAAGCTCAGTAGCCCCAGGAGGATATATATATAGGTAGGACGCATGATTAGTAGAGCTTAGTTAGGTCTAATGTAGCGATCTGGCCACCACGGCGCAGGACGACGTCACGCAGGTCATCGAGGTCAAGCTTCCACGAGTCACGGGTATAGTCCTTGACGCGCTGGAGCTTGCGCTGGATGAGTGCGGCACCAGCAGAGCCTGCATTGTTGAGGATCTGCTGCCACTGCTGGGGCGTGTAGGTGACGTAGTAGGAGAGCATCTCAGCGAAGTCCTCCGCATCATTCTGCATCGCGTAGGGCGATACGAAGCCAGCACGATTGGCTGCACGCTCGGACTGGTTGAACCAGTCACCACTGACGTAGCCCGACTTCGTGATGAGAGCAAAGTCCGTGCTGTAAGGCTTCTTCTGATTGAGGATATGGGTAAATTCGTGATGCATCGTGTGGAAGTAGTAGGTCGTCATCGTCTCGTAGTCGGCCAGAGCTTGGTCGGTGAGCGAATTGACCTTCCCTAAGATGACCTTGTAGCCACCGTCGGCACTACCGACGACCTCGGTGCGCTGACGCGTGTAGCCAGGCGTACCGATAGCTACGAGGATACGTGGGGCGTTGAGCTTCATGAACTCAGGCCCGAGGACCTCGGCATAGGCATCGAACCAGAGGTACTTCGTGATGATCGCGAGCTTGGCTGTCTTAGCCGAGTCGGCGGGGATGAAGTGATAGCTGAGGTCCGTCTCGGAGTCCTCGAGCTTGTACTTGAAGCGGATATTGTATGGACTGCGGTAGTTCACGTCCAGCCACTGCTCGAAGTCATTGAGCTTCTCCGAGGTTGTGGGGAAGATCGTGGGATCCTTCGGCTGGTCATCGGAGCAGGAGATGATGCCTACGGTGAGGAGTAGCCCGATGAGTCCTTGATATATGTAGTTCATAGGTCCTTCGTCGCTATGTTAATGTTGGGAAGCTCGGGGATTAGCTTCGAGCTGTGCAGAGATGACGTCCTGAGGAAGCTGGACGGCCAGACGTGGGTCGCGTGCCTCCATCTTGTCGGTCACAGCCTCGACGGCATTGCTGACGTTCACACGACGGCGGTAGATCGTGATGCCGTAGCGCTTGACGTCCTGCATGCGGAGACCTTCGTGGATGGTGATGAGGCGGCGGAGCTGGAGGATAGCCTGCAGGAGAGGCTCCTGAGTCTCTGTCTCGAGGGCGGGTGTCGTGTGAAGCTCCTTCTTAGGAGTAGGCTTCTCAGGCGTATAGTACTTGATGCCTTGGTAGAAGTCCTTGATCTGCTGAAGGGTCAGCTGTACACTGCGCTTCGTGAAGGCGCTGAGCTCGATGTTGAGGTCAGCGAGAGCCTCGTCATAGCGCTGCAGAAGGGCCTTCGCCTCGGCACGCACCATGAGCGTCTCATCAGTGGTGAAGGTAGCGTAGGTCGAGTAGGGGATACCGATACCTGCTACACGGTCGATGTACTTCGGCGTGTAGGGGAGCTTGTGGAGGGCGTACTTAGATACCCCGTTGTTGTTCACCACGACGTAGTTCATCACGTCGCCACTGGCACCCCATGGACCATCGGCCTGGAGGGTCTCGGTAGTGGAGATGAGTGCACCATGGGCGTACTTACTACCACGCAGGATGGGGATGCTGACGCCACCCCATTCGGTAGCTACCGTCTGCAGGAGGATATTCGCCTTGACAGAAGACTGGATATAGGCGTTAGGCTGTACATTGCCTGAGAGCCCCTGCTTACTCCACGAAGCCCAGTCACGTAGGTCGGTACGTGGGTTCGAGCCTAGAGCGGCATCAGCGTGCTCAATAGCCTTGGCATACTGATGGGCATAGAGGTAGAAGCGTGCAGCAAAGGCATGAGCAGCCTGTGCAGTGAAGTGGTACTTCGGCTTACCGTAGTTTGCTGAATTGATATCCTGCAGGCCCTCGGTGAGGTCTTGCTCGATGTGCTTGTAGAGCGCCTCGAGCGTGCCTCGATGATGGAGGGTACGCCCAGGATGCTCCTCAGGCTCGGTAGGATAAGGCAGGCCATAGTCGGAGGCTGCCGTCTCAGGAGCATAGGCTTGGCAGAAGACATTCGCCAGCTGGAACATCGAGTAGGCGCGGCATAGCTTGGCTTCGGCGACCTGACTGGCGTAGGCATCCTTATTGCTTACGCCAGCGACGTGCTTGAGCACCTCATTGCAGACGGTGATCGCGGTATAGTGTGCGTCCCAGAGCTGCTGAGGGGTCTCCTGCTCGCGGATCTCGGAGATATCGCTCCAGCGATAGGCCTGCTCCTGGAAGGGGCTGATAGCGCTCCACGAGGTGTAGTCGTGCTCGTCGCTATTGTCGGAGTACATCTCCAGCAGGTAGGCTGCATGGGCATCGGGATAAGCCGATACGAGGAACTTCGCCGCATCCTCAGGGGTGTGTAGCTCCATACGGTTGTCGGGGTACTTGTCGAGGTACTTACCGCAGCTCGAGAAAAGCAGTGCCAGCGAGAGGACTGAGGTGATGATATGTTTCTTCTTCATTGGTGTCGATGCGTTAGAGTCCAAGCTTCAGGGTGAGAGTGAACTGTCGGGGCGTAGGCGAAGCTACCCCACCGATGTTGAAGAACTCTGGGTCTTGGCCATTGAGCTTCTTGTCTGCATATAGGAGGAAGAGGTTCGTAGCCTGTACCTTGACCGAAGCGCTACGCAGAGGCGTACGCTTGATCAGACTTGTGGGCAGGTCATAGGCGAGGGAGATCTCCTTGAGGCGGATGAAGTCGCCCTTAGCGATACGCGCCGTAGAGTAGTTGTAGCCATTGTAGGCGTAGCGCAGATTGTTGTTGGTCGCGTACTGACGACGGCTCAGGATGGTGGGGATGTCCGTACGAGCTTCCTCGCCAGCAGCCTGCCAGCGGTTGATGAAGGCATGCGTCATCGAGGCCATATCCCCGTAGTAAGCCTTGAACTTCGGATCAAGTCGGACGACATTGCCGAAGGCATAGGTGAGGAATACGTTGAGGTGGAGGCCCTTGTAGGAGAGTGTATTGCCGAGTGAACCCGTGTGGGTGGGGTCGGTAGGGCCTTCGTACTTGAGGTACTCGGTGTGGTTACGCTCCTGGAAGTTGATGTTGTCGGTCGTCACCTCACCCTTCTCGTTGATGAGCTGGGGGAGACCTTGGTTATTGAGGCCGACGAAGGGGATAGAGAAGAGTGCACGTGCAGGGTAGCCCTTCTTAGCGAAGCCGTTCCCGCTGACGAGATCGATCATACGCCCCTGGTTGTAGAGCTTGGTGATCTCCGAGTGCGTGTAGGAGTAGATGAAACTCGTCGTCCAGTTGAAGTCCTTCGTCTTGATGTTCTGCGAGGTGATGCTGAGCTCAAGACCACTGGACATCATCTCTGCGACGTTGGCAGGACGGATGATCGTACCACCGATACCCTGCGTGATCATAGGCCCCATTTCATCGAAGTTACGACGGGTGTAGGCATCGAAGGAGAGGCTGAGGCGATCATCGAAGAGGCCTGCGTCGAAGCCGGCGTTGAGCTCGTTCTTCTTTTCGTAGGTCAGGTCAGCATTGCCCAGCTGCTCGATACCGATCCCAGGCTCCTGGTCTTCGGCGAAGAGGCGGAAGGGGATGTACGACTTGAGGATGGTCGTCGAGCTACTATAGGAGGGGTCAGGAGGTGTCCCCGTGAGGCTATAGGAGAGACGGAGCGTGAGGTGACTCAGAGGCTTGAGCTTCTGGAAGAAGTCTTCCTCGTGCATATTCCATGCGCCAGAGACGTTCCACGTAGACATCCAGCGAGCATTGCTGCTACGCCCGAGCTGGTTCGAGCCTTCGTAGCGGTACGTACCGTTGACGACATAGCGGCCCTTATAGGAGTAGGTTGCATTGCTGTAGAAGGCTACCGTACGATAGTTCGTGTTGTTGAGGTTGTAGTAGCTATTGCCGTCCTCTACCTGCTTCTTGAAGTACTGGTAGGGGTAGAAGGGCGTCTCGCCAGCGGCGTACTGAAGCCCCCAGCCCGTGAAGGCGGTGCGGTTGCGCTGGATATTGGTCGTCTCAAGACCACCGAAGAGATTGAGCGTGTGGACTCCGAAGGTACGGTTATAGTTTGCCGTAGCGCGGAAGTCGTAGTTGCTCATGCGGTTCTCACCCTTGTGCATGAAGCCGCCATTAGGCAGGACGGTGCTGGGGAGATCGTAGGGATGATCAGGGTCACGGTAGAGGTACTTGTTGGACTCTCTGATGACGCTGTTTGGCATGGCGCGGTAGGCCAGTGCTTGGTTCGAGTTGTCACGCACATTGTGCTGCTGTGAGGCAGCCGTATGCTTGAAGGCCCCGAGGAGGGTTAGCTCCAGACCTCGGATAGGCTTGAAGCGCAGCTCAGCTTGGAACTTTGCATCCAGTACATCCAGGTCGATGTAGTTATTCTCCAGCTCGTTGAAGATATTGAACGGAGCGTAGTTCGCCGTATAGTACTCTCGTGGGTCGAGGACACGCGAGGTATTCGTAGCGTAGGAATAGGGGTTGATATCGAAGTCGCGCTTGACCTCACCGCCTACGACGTCTACGTCCTGACCGAGCGTACCAGGCGCACGCTGGTTACGATAGGAAGCACCCCCGATGACATTCAGCGAGAGGCTCTTCAGGAGGTGATGCGTGACGTTGAGGTTAGCGGTATATCGCTTGACCTGACTCTGCTTGTACCACCCTGGATCGATGAGGGCGGAGGCAGAGGCGTAGTAGTTCGACTTGCTCGTACCACCGCTCATACTCACTGAGTGGGTCTGCATGATGGAGGGAGAGAAGAGCTCCTTGAACCAGTTTGTATTGCGTCGCTCAGCCTGCTGGAGGTAAGCGTTCTCTGCCTTCGTCGTATTGTCGAGCAGGAAGGTGCGGGTCTTGGGATTGTACGTGTTGATCAGCTCGTACATCTTACCATAGATCCCGTAGTCACTGCCGTTGAGGACCTCGGCGAAGTTCAGCTATCCCTTATCGCGTAGCTCGCGGTAGATACTCATCTGCTGCTGCGAGTTGAGGATGTCGAAGTCGCGGTAGGATGGGATGAGGCGGCTGGTGAACTCACCCGTGTAGTTGAAGTTCGCCTGACCTTGCTTCCCCTTCTTCGTCGTCACGACGATGACGCCCGCCATAGCGCGTGCACCATAGATAGAGGTAGCCGAGCCGTCCTTCAGTACCTGGAAGCTCTCGATGTCGTCGGCATTGAGGCCAGCGATAGCAGAGCTGATTAGTGTCTCAGGGTTCCCCGAAGCGAGGTCGTCAGCACCTACATTAGATACATCTTCCATGATGACACCGTCGACGACCCAGAGGGGCTTGGAGCTCCCGTAGATAGAGGTCGCCCCACGCACGCGGATCTTAGGAGCTGTCCCGAAGGTTCCTGAGACATTCTGTACCGAGACCCCTGCGGCGCGGCCTTCAAGGGCGCGGGCTGCATCGGGTACCCCGTCCAGCTTGGCTTTGTCGCCGCCGAGCTTAGCGGAGGCCCCCGTGAAGAGGCGCTTGTCTACCTTGGTGAGCCCCGTGACGACGACCTTGTCCAGCGTCTTCTCTGAGGGCTCGAGTGTGATCTTCATCTTGTCCTTGATAGGCACCTCTTGGGTGAGGTAACCAATGTAGGAGATGCGCAGGGTCTTAGAGCCTGCGGGTACCGTGATCTTGAAGCTGCCATCCAGCCCCACGGTTGTCCCCACCTTGCTATGTTCCTTGACGATGATCGAGGCTCCGATGGCGGCCTCGTTGTCGGGGGCGGTGACGACGGTGCCCGTCACCACCTGCTGCGCGAGCGCAGGCAGGAACCCCAGGAGCAGGGTGAGGAGGAGTAATGTACTTTTCCTCATTCGTTCAATTAATTGTATAGGTGTTTGAATAATTTATGCTTGTCTGTATCCCATGGTAAAAAGAGACGAGCGACCACCTCACTGCCTACGGCTGGGGGGATCGCTCATTGCTTGCTGTCCCCGAGGTGGGGAACAGTGACGCTATATTATATAATGTAGAGCCATAACAAAGGGAGCTATCGTCCGCAACCAAAGGCGGGGAGATAGCTATCGCATTCGCTTGTCAAAGCTGGGTGTGTGTAGGTGTTGCTTCAGATACCTCATGAGTGCGCTTTCGTGTCACAAGGATATAATATTGATCTAGTATCAGTGGCAAAGCTACGTATTTATTGGATACAAAGTAGTGTGTGCCGAAAATTTAAGTAGCGTATTCTCGTCCAAGCTCTCTATGGTTCTCATAAATGACAGCCCTTATAGAAGGGAAGCTCCAAGCTATTCATAGTGGGGGTAAAATGAACCAGTACTGGTCGCTGAGTTGACCAGTACTGCTTGGTGGTGTGTACCAGTACTGGTCCGAAGTCCGACCAGTACTGCTTGATTTAGTGACCAGTACTGGTTCAAATTCTTGGGTATTATTGAAGCCCGCTATCTACTTGCATAGACGCATGTAGATAGCGGGCTAAGTCGCTCTGTCCCTTTGTGGTGCTTGCTGCCTTTCAGACCGATAGGTGGCTTAGCGGCGGATGAGCTGGAAGGAGAGCTGAAGGCTATCTACGAGGAGGAGGCCTTCGGTGAGTGGAGAGGGAAGGCCCAGCAGGAGCTTGATAGCTTCGGCGGCGGCGATAGAGCCGATGACGGCGGGAGTGGTCGCCATCACGGGGAAGGGGGCTTGCGTGGGGCTTGGGGCGTCTCCCTTATCTCCCTCGGGGAAGAGGTCTCGGTAGCGTGAGGGTGAGTCGGGGAGGAAGAGTGCAAGCTGTCCGCACCACCCCTCGAGCGAGGCATAGAGCCACGGGATATGGTGCTCTGAGGCGTAGCGATCGAGGAGAAGACGTGTCGCTTCGTTGTCGGTAGCGTCGATGAGAAGGTCGACCTCCCCGATGAGGCGGGTGGCATTTGCCTCGGTGAGGCGCTCACTGTAGGCCGTGATGTCGCAGTGGGGATTGGCTGCGCGGAGTCGCTCGGCAGCGCACTGCGCCTTGCTCCTACCTACCTCGTGCGTGGTGTAGAGCGTCTGACGGGGGAGGTTACTCACTGAGATACTATCGTCATCGCATAGTGTGAGGTGTCCGACCCCCGCCCCCACGAGGAGGGGCAGGAGGGCTGATCCCAGCCCTCCTGCTCCGATGATGGCTACCCGCTTCCCAGCCAGGAGCATCTGCCCCTCTTCCCCGACTTCGGGGAGGCTCATCTGTCGGGTGTAGCGGGTCTTGAGGTCGTCTATCTCAGTCATGTGCATTGCTTGGGGTCGTGCTTTTAAGGGGCTGGGAGGTCAGAGCCAACTATCCCAGTCCTTCCATACCGGCTCATAGCCTGCGCTACGTAGGTGGGCGGCGAACTCCGTGGGAGTACGGCTGTCGTTGATGACGAACTGCTCCAGATCTTCGCTGCTCTCGGCATAGCCTCCGGGCTCGGTGTGACTTCCTGCACTCATACTCGTGATACCCAGGGGGAGAACGTGGTCACGGAAAGAGGCTGACTCACGCGTCGATAGAGAGATCTCCACGTGCGGATCAAGTAGACGGAAGGCCAAGATGAGCTGCGTGATGCCGAGATCGTCAATGGGCGAGGAGGGCTCGTAAGCTCCCACTGCGGGGCGAAGACGAGGTAGGGAGATGGAGTAGCGGGTCTGGCGGTAGCGCTGACGAAGGTAGCAGAGATGCAGGGCGGTGAAGGTGCTATCGGTGCGCCAGTCCTCGAGCCCTAAGAGGGCACCGAGCCCAATCTTCTCGATACCTGCTTGGGCGATGCGGTCGGGGGTCTCGAGTCGGTAGCGGTAGTCGGCCTTCTTCCCTCGGGGGTGGTAGCTGGGGTAGTGTGCTTCGTGGTAGGTCTCCTGATAGACGCAGACATAGTCTACCCCCGCCTCGTGGAGGGCGGTATATTGCTCGGTCGTGAGGGGCTGGACCTCGAGGCTGAGCTGGGCGAAGTGTGGGCGGATATGCTCGACGACCTGCAGGTAGTACTTCCATGAGCTGGCACGAAGATCTTCGCCACTGACGAGCAGGAGGTGGCGGAAGCCCAAGGCCTTGATGGCCTCTACCTCACGGTCGATCTCGGAGAGCGTCAGCTGGCGACGTCGGATCTTGTTCTCTACGCTGAATCCGCAGTAGACGCAGCTATTGGAGCATACATTAGATAGGTAGAGCGGTATATAGAGCTGGATCGTATGGCCGAAGCGCTCTACGGTAAGACGGTGCGCCTCGCGTGCCATCTCCTCGAGGTAGGGAACGGCAGCAGGTGAGACGAGTGCCATAAAGTCCGCTATCGTGCGGTGCGGTGTAGTGAGGGCGCGCTGGACGTCCGCTGCCGTCTTGCTATAAATCTCCCTCTGGAGGGTGTCGAAGTCATAGGCCCGTAGCACATCATAGGCCGTCGTGTCGGTGGTCATGGCTCGGGAGTGAAGAGGAAGGCGGTGAGAGGTGAGGAGGCTACCGCTTCGTGACTCTGTGGGGCGAGCTTAGCTTCGTAGGCCATGCGACCTGCTTCGACCCCGAGACGGAAGGCGCGCGCCATAGCTACGGGATCTTGTGCTGTGGCGATAGCTGTATTGACGAGTACGGCATCAGCACCCATCTCCATACATTCGGCGGCGTGGCTCGGGCTACCTATGCCCGCATCGATGACGACGGGGATGGTGCTCTCAGCGATGATGATACGTAGGAGGGCACGGGTATCCAGCCCGCGATTCGTGCCGATAGGTGCTGCCAGGGGCATGACCGTGGCGCAGCCTACCTCCTCGAGACGCTTGCAGAGTACGGGGTCTGCCTGCACATAGGGTAGGACGATGAAGCCTCGCTTCACCAGCTCCTCGGCGGCATGTAGCGTCTCAATGGGGTCGGGCATCAGGTAGCGCGGGTCGGGGTGCACCTCGAGCTTGAGCCAGTTCGTCTCGAGGGCTTCGCGTCCCAGCTCTGCGGCGAGGATGGCTTCTTCGGCGGTCTTCGCCCCGCTGGTATTGGGGAGGAGCTGGATGTGAGGGCTGTCGAGGGGAGCTACGAGGTCATCGCTGTCGGCATGCTGGAGCTCGACACGCTTGAGAGCGAGGGTGACGAGTTCGGTTCCCGAGGCTTCGACAGCACGAGCCATGAGGGCGGGGGAGGCGAACTTCCCCGTACCGAGGAAGAGTCGCGAATGGAAGGTCTTGTCTGCTATGGTAAGCATAGTGGTCAGGTGTATTAAGGTCGGTCGTCCGCAGCGAGGCGGGCGGCATGGATGAGGCTGCTGCTCATGGCGACGCCGTAGAGCCCGAGGGCGTAGAGGTCGGGGATATCCTCGGGGGACACGCTGCCGATGGCATAAGCAGGGAGGGGGAAGGCGTGGAGCTGGAGAGCACGATAGCCCTCAAACCCCAAGATGGGGGCGAGCTTCTTCTTTGTCGAGGTGAAGCGGAAGGGGCCGATGCCCACGTAGTCGATGGGGAGCGTGCGTGCCGTGGCGAGGTCTTCGGCACTGTTGCACGTCAGACCAATGAGAGCATAGTCGCCTAAGAGACGTCGGGCCTCCGTCGGGGACATATCCCTTTGTCCGAGATGCACGCCATCGGCACCCGTGAGGAGCGCGATATCTACTCGGTCATTGATGAGTAGGGGGACGCCGTAGGCATGACAGAGCGCTAAGGCTTCGCGTGCGGTATCGAGGAAGGTCTCCCACGTGGCGTCCTTCATGCGTAGCTCCACGATATCCGCTAAGCCCTGACGAAGGACGAGGTCGGTCTGCTCGAGGATCTCCGCTGTGGTGGTAGCGTGCGTGACGAACATCCGTCGGCCGAGTGGCAGTCGTCTTACGGGAGCTCCCTGCCCTCGCCCAAGGCGGTAGTGCATCGTCGCACGCTGGGCTGCGTGGAGTGCCTCTTGGTAGTCTTCGCCCCGAGCTAAGGCAGCGCACAGCGTCGTAGCATAGAGACATCCCGTGCCATGGCGGTCTTCTCCGAGGCGTGGTGCGGTGCTCTCGATGAGCCGACCATCAGGAAGGTAGGCCCTGTCGGTGACATCCTCCTCCGTGCAAAAAGCAGACTTCGCGATGACAGCGGTGGCGGTGTGCTTTGCCCGTTCGCCTGGTGTGATCTCCCCGAAGAGCTGGCGAGACTCGTAGCGATTGGGGAGGATGACGTCTACCAGCTCTGCCACCTCAAGGAGGCTTTCACGCCTGGCATCGGGGAGGAGGTCTGCGCCCGAGCTGGTGCGTAGTATCGGATCCCAGACGATGCGACAAGCTGGGAAGAGCACACGGATCTCACGGATGAGGAGGCGTAGCTGGTGGAGCGAAGCGATGAGCCCGATCTTAGCTACCTGCGGGGGCGACTGCCTACGAAGAGCACGTACTGCCTCGATGAGGTCTGTGTCAGCGACTGCTGTGAGGCGGGTGAAGGTCACGGCATCCTGGCAGGTGAGTGCCGTCACGATACTATAGGCGCGTACTCCTAAGCGTGCGGCATGCTGCATATCCGCTGTGAGCCCTGCCTCTGCCGTCGGGTCGATGCCCCCGCAGAGGAGGAGTGTCGGGGTGCATAACTTCTGCACCCGCTCGGTGAGCTTATGGAGCTGCTGACTTGCGAAGTACCCTAAGAGCGCGACACCAGCGAAGCCCTCTTTGATAAAGCCTTGGGCATTCGCCTCTCCGACACCGCCCAGAGCAATGAGAGAGAAGGGGAAGCGTGCCGTGACGGCTCGCCTCAGCTCGGGTGTCCATGGGCTATCATTCCCATAGTCAGGCTTACTGATGCTCGCTGCGACGGGGCTCACATAGGCGTAGTCAGGACGGAAGGGTAGGCGCTCCAGTTCCTCTACACTGTGGCAACTGACACCGACGATCTGCTCGGGGCGAAGGGCCTCCGTCGGGCGCTCACGGAGTGCACTCCAGTCGGCTACGGAGAGGTGCACACCGCCGAGCCCCCAGTGTCTCACCAGCTCGATGTGGTGTGAGAGGACGCAGCGACTGCGTAGCTCACGAGGGATGGAGCGGATGAGTGCCTCAAGCTCCTCTACCATGGCGTCGGGCTTGCGTATATGTACGCGCCCGACGCCGAGACGGAGGAGGTGAGCGATGCGCAGGGCTTCGCCTGTATCACCGAGCGAGGGCGGTGTGATGGCGATGATCTGCTGGGGTAGCATAAGGGCTATCTATGGTGACTACATGGGGCTTCGGTGCTGAGTGCAAGCCCTTCGGAGGGGACAGCAGAGCGTGACTGCAACACTTGACGGAAGGAGCGGTTCGCACGCATCGAGCAGAAGTGCTCGCCACACATCGAGCAGAAGTGCTTCTCCTTGTGCTCCTCATCGGGGAGCGTCTCGTCGTGGAACTCCTGAGCACGCTCGGGGTCGAGTGCCAGATGGAACTGGTCTCTCCAGCGGAATTCAAATCGCGCCTTACTCATCGCATAGTCACGAAGATAAGCCGTCGGGTGTCCCTTCGCCAGGTCTGCGGCATGGGCTGCGAGCTTATAGGTCACGACTCCCTCACGGACGTCATTGCGCTCGGGGAGGCCGAGGTGCTCCTTCTGCGTGACGTAGCAGAGCATGGCAGTGCCTTGATGCCCGATGATCGAAGCACCGATAGCCCCCGTGATGTGGTCGTAGCCAGCACCGATGTCGGAGACCAGCGGGCCGAGGGTGTAGAAGGGGGCTTCGTCGCAGTCGAGGAGTTCGCGCGTCATGTTCTCTGGGATGAGGTGCATAGGGATGTGCCCAGGGCCCTCGATCATCACCTGCACATGGTAGCGAGCAGCGATACGGTTGAGTTCGCCGAGAGTCTTCAGCTCTGCCATCTGTGCTGCATCGTTGGCGTCATGGATACAGCCTGGACGCAGGCCATCGCCGAGGGATAGAGAGACATCGTAGCGGGCAGCTATCTCACAGATCTCCTCGAAGTGGGTGTAGAGGAAGCTCTCCTCGTCGTGCTCGGTGCACCAGCCCGCCATGATCGCTCCACCGCGGCTGACGATACCCGTAAGGCGCTTGAGGGTCAGCGGGATGTGCTCCTTGCGTAGCCCTGCATGGATGGTGAAGTAGTCGACACCCTGCTCCGCCTGCTCGATGAGGGTATCGCGATAGATCTCCCAGCTGAGGTCGTAGGCCTTGCCGTGGACCTTCTCCAGCGCTTGGTAGAGGGGGACGGTACCGATGGGCACGGGGCTATTGCGGATGATCCACTCGCGCGTCTCGTGGATGTGACGCCCAGTAGAGAGATCCATCACGGTGTCAGCACCCCAGCGGGTAGCCCAAACGGCCTTCTCTACCT
The DNA here is from genome assembly GCF_014647755.1 of Porphyromonas pasteri. GTDB lineage: Bacteria > Bacteroidota > Bacteroidia > Bacteroidales > Porphyromonadaceae > Porphyromonas > Porphyromonas pasteri. Next base: position 130,036 of record NZ_BMPU01000001.1, read on the forward strand.
CCTCGGCGATGCTGCTGGTGACGGCAGAGTTGCCGATGTTGGCATTGACCTTACAGAGGAAGTTGCGCCCGATGATCATGGGCTCGAGTTCGGGGTGGTTGATGTTGGCTGGGATGATGGCACGCCCTCGGGCGATCTCTTCACGGACAAATTCTGGGGTCACGTATGGGGGGATCTCTGCGCCCAGAGGGTCGCCTGCCATAGCGTGACGCTCCTTGGCCTGGTCGATGAGCTGGTTCTCACGTATCGCCACGTACTCCATCTCCTCGGTGATGATACCTTGGCTGGCATAGTAGCGCTGGGTGACGCACTGCTCCTTCGCTACTCGTGGGTGGAGGGAGATATGACGGTAGCGCAGGCCATCGAGGGCGCGCTGCTGGAGGCGTGAGCGGGTGTATTCACTGCCGAGCTCTTCGCTACGGGTCGTATCATCTCGGCGGTCGATCCACGGCTCGCGCAGGCGTGGTAGGCCCGCCTCGAGGTCTACCCGATAGGTGCTATCGGTGTACGGGCCACCTGTGTCATAGACGACGACAGGGGCATTGGGGGTACGGCTCCCATCCTCATGGTAGGTGTCGGAGAGGGCGATGTGGCGCATGCCGACACGTAGCTCGGGGAAGAGCTGGCCTGGTACATAGATCTTCTCCGAGCCGATGAGTGGGCCGTGAGTAAGGACATCTTTGATCTTCATAATAGTAGGGGAATGTGTGTGTCGTGGGAAGGGTAGGGCTTAGCCTCCGAAGGTCGGTCGGATGAGGAGGAGGGTGTCGCCCTCCTCGAGCTGGTAGGTGGCTAAGGCTGTGCGGGGTACCAAGCGCTCATTGACGGCGATAGCCGAGCGAGGTGGTAGGTCGATCGCTGCGAAGGCAAGGGCTTCGGGGATCGTGCATACATGGGGGAGCGTGGTGGGGGCTCCGTTGATCAGGATCTTCATCGTAAGTAACTCTATCGTCATAGTGTGATGAGGAAGTGCGAAGTGACGACACACCTCCAGCGAGCCTACTACCACAAGGGGGCAGACACTCTCTGGGGAACTATGACGAGCCGATGGGCTCAATCACAGCGCGAGTAACGGAAGATCTTAGAGGATGAGCGGCGGGATATCGCCTCCACTCTCTGCCTACGCCAGCATTATCTGGATCAGGTCTTCGGGTATAATCTCAGCACAGCGTGGACTCGTGTCCTACGCCAGCACCCCTTTGAGTTGCTCTACGGACAAAGGTAGGCCTTTTCTTGATACCGCCAAGAGCGAGCTTTGACAAGCCCTTTAATAGTGGGCTTTTCTCCGATATCATAGAGGGGGTGGTGTCGACCAATATTGGTTGCTGGGTGAACCTATATTGCTCCGCGCACGAACCAATATGGGATTGCTTATAAACCAATATGAGATTGTTGAGAAGTTATTCTGCTAAGGCATCGCACGCCCAGCTCCCCGATATGCCCCTCTGAAGAAATACGCACGCCCTTCGCCTTATCGCGAGTATTCCTCTTATTCAGCGGAGGGAAAAGTGCTATTCTCGTGAAGAAAAAAACGCCTTCCCGTAGTGGTTTTTCCGTATCTATGCACGTAGTCTTAAAGACCAGGCACGTAAATCCAAATATCCACGTACGTAGATATTAAAGCCACGTACGTAGCCCAAACTTATCTGCCACTCGTCCACAACTTTTATCCCTACGCGGAGCAACGACCTAATACAGGATTGCTCACAACCCAATAGTGCTTGCTACGCCTCCTGCACCCAGCTACACGTTCCCCTTCGTATAAAAGACAACACCCGCCGACCGCAGGAGCAGTCGACGGGTGTCGGTAGAGAATGGAGCTAAAGGCTTGCTTTAGAGCCCGGGCCAGTAGCTAAGCGTAGCAGGCGTAGCGGGAGATTCCGCTTCGAACTGCTGCTCGATGTCATCGGGGAAGTTGTGGAAGAGATCCATCCCCAGCTTGGTCTCCAGCTCGTCAATAGAGAGGGCGACGCTACGAATGGCGGTCTTCGCTGCATAGAAGCGGTGCTCGACCAAGAAGCCGATGCCGTGGTAGGTAGAGCCCTTCTTCATGACGAGAGCCATCCAATAGTACTTAGGTACGACGATGACGCCACGGACCTTCTTGCTCTCGACCTGGTCATCACGGATCGTCCCGCCCTTGGCGACGTAGAGGACGTCACGGAGCTGGGAGTTACGACCCCATGCCTGGACCTTCTGCTCGAGCTCCATCCAGAATTTCTGGTTGAGGTCACCGAGCTGAGGACTCATATTCGTGTAGTAGAAGGTCTGTCTATTGGCCTCTGCGCTGAAGAGGCGGTCAGAGGAAGCTACCATGTGACCACGGTCGTACCCACTCCCTCGGAAGAGGTTCTCCGTAGAGAATTGCTTGGGGACATAGGGATCCCATTGCCAGGCATCGCTACGCTTGACCGCTTGAGCTGAGTTCGTGTTGTCGAAGGTGAAGCAGACGAAGCGTGGGTGACGCTTGTCGGTGTCGTACTCGAGGGAGTAGTTCACGATACCACCAGCGCGGTGCGTGACGAAGTAGTTCTGACTACCACCATGGAGTGCGGGTACCTCGAGCATCGTCGCATCACCGAGGATATACTCACCCGTAGGGGAGGGGATGGGGGATGGCGTAGGGGTGACCTCACCCATACCCTGCTGGCTGATGACGAGGGTATCACGTAGGCCTGCCGAGGTCGCGATGATCTGCGCTGAGCGAGAGGCGCCGAAGTTCTGGCTTACTGAGACGGAGACCGAGGTGCTGGATGTCTCATTCCCCTTGCTTCGCTCAAGCTCGATCCATGAGGCTGCGTCCTCGGGTGTGACGGTAAGCGTCCAGTCGGAGGCCGCACGGAGCTTGATGTAGAAGTTCGAGCCTTCCTTGGGTACGCTCTTGATCTTGTCGGTCGAAGAGCCTGAGAGGGAGAGCTGGAGGCGGTCGGAGGTGCGAACGGGGTGGTCACCACGCTCGGTGGTACAGCTGGAGAAAGCCATCCCCATGAGGCCGAGCCCCATGAGGATGGTCTTTATCCGAAGAGATTTAATCGTCTTCTGCATAGAGAGGCAGGACTATCGCTTACCGAGGTAAGACTTGATGGTAGCTTCCTGATTCTCCTTCGTGATGGCAATGCGCTCCCACTGGTCAGCGGAGAAGGTCGCAGAAGGAGCCTTGACAGGGGCGATACGGTGGAGGACGATGTCGGCGCCAGCGAACCTCTTGTCGCTGTCGATCCAAGCCGTCTCCATACCATTACCGATCTGGTCGATGGTCGCCGTGCCCTTCAGAAGAGCGATGGGGTCATTACCGTTGAAGCTGAAGTTAGCTACCGTGCCTTCGGTATAGACTTTCGCCTGCTCGTGGCGCAGGACGAGAGAAGCACCAGCCGCGAGCTTACCCGTGAGAGCGATGCGGCTCTCAGCATGCTCTCCAGTTGCAGGCTTATTCTTAGTCCCGAAGTTCTTCACGAGGAGCGTGTAAGCACTGAGGTCAATCTCCTGATCCGTGGGGTTGGAGATCTGGATGTACTTCTCGTAGTCGAAGCCTTCGATGTAGGCGGAGATGATCAGATCGCCAGAGGTAGCAGGAGGATTAGGAGTGGGAGTAGGCGTAGGCGTGGGATCGGGTGATGGTGTAGGAGTAGGAGTCGTGCCCTCCGTGCAGCGCTCAGCCGTCAGACCAGCGAGGTCATCAGCCGTACGAGGCCAGAGGTTGTAGTGCTTGGTGCTCTGACCAGAGGTCTTGTTCGTCGTCACCGAGCGCTGGATGATACCGACGATGCGGCCGTTCTTATCGGATGCGGTCGTCGTCTTGAAGGTCGAGTAGTAGGAGATAGCTACCGAGAGGTCGGATACACCAGCCGTAACCTGCGTGACGCAGTCGGTGATGGCATTGAAGTAGCTCCCTGCAGACGTCTTACCCTGAGCAGGCTTGTTGGGGTTGAGTTCCTTGCCAGGAGTCTTGAACTGAGCGCCATCAACAGCCACGAGGATGTTGTCGTACTTGCCTGCGTAGATATCAGCGAAGGTGACTGCCTTAGGTGTGATCGTCGCTACTTCGCCCGTGGGGGTAACCATAGAGGCAGCATCATTCAGACCCGTATAGTCGATCTGCAGTGAGCCATCCTGGTAGCGACCGACCTTCGTGCCCTTGGTCTTGATGGTGAAGACGGCACCGGGACGCCAGTCCTTAGAGGCGTTGGCATTCAGACGAAGCGTGATACCGACTTCGCCAGCCTGCACGACGATGTTCTTGAGGCTGGTCATATTGTTCGCCGTGATGTCGGAGAGGAGGACGGCCTTGAAGGTTGTCTCTTCGTCTACCGTGACGCTCTGACCCTTGTCGTACTTCTCGATGAAGGCGGCGAGTGCTGCGCCGTCTACCGTCGTGGGGTTCGAGGGCAGGTTAGGAGTAGGCTGATCCTTACCTGGGGTGATGACTGCAGAGCCGTCGCCAGCCTGCGTGATGGTATAGTAGAGGGTCTCGTTGCCAGCCTTGAAGGCGAATTGGCCTCGGCGGGTGGCACCTGAGGCGTTCTTGAGGACCTTGATCGTGACGTCACGTTCGCCAGCGTCCCCTGACTCGGGGCTGATGCTTAGCCAGTCGAGGGCGGTGGTAGCCGTCCAAGAGCGGTTGGTACGGATGTGTAGCGTGGCCGTGCTCTCGTCCTTGCCGATGAGGGTATTGCCGTTGCTGTCCTTCGTCAGCTGGGTGACCGAGATCGATGGGCGCTCGTAGGCGTCATCGTTGTCCTTACACGAGGCGAGGGACAGGGTAGCACAGGAGGCTAAGAGGAGCGTCCAGCGCGTGATCTTACTTGTTGTCATCAGTCAATCGTATTTGTTGAGATGGTGAGTGCTGTAGGGGAGTGATTAGAAGCGTGCGCCCGTGAGCTGGACATCTTGCTCGCGCAGGATGAGGAGCTGAGGTGTGTCACGGAAGTAGGTGAGGATAGCCGTGATCGTACCCGAGCCCGAGGGGACGGTGCGACCCGCGAACTTCGCATAGCTGCTCGTGCGGACGATGAGCTGTGCGCCAGAGCGGTCTACGAGCGTGCGGTTCACATTGCGGTTCTTGTCCTTGCCCTGTGGATCAGCATAGGTCTGACCCAGCTCAGAGGCGAGGAACTGTATATCCTTGAGGCTGACGAGCGTACCAGCGTACTTCTTATTCAGCGTCGCGATGGTGAGCTCGTGGGGCTTGATATCGGTGTGACCTTCCTTGAGGAGGACGCGGTGCACGAGGAGCTCTGGGTAGAAGGCTGTCTCATACTTCTCGTCCTTGGAGGTATATCCGATATTGATCTGTCCAGCGTAGTCACCGAGCTGCAGGCCCTGGCAGAGAAGTCGTACTCGCGTACCCTGGGGGTAGACAGAGCTGAGGTTGCCGAGGGCGAACTTAAGCTCCATACCGCCCGTCTCATCCTCGATGTAGCAGGACTTGTAGAGATTCCCTTCGCTGTCGTCCGAGGCGATGACCGCAGAGATGACGATGGGCTTGTCGATGAGCGTACCACCACGCTTGTAGAGTGCCTTGAGCTGGCTGATGGTGTGCGTGGGCAGAGGGAGCTCGTCCGTACTCTTCTGGTCGGTACGGGGAGGATCGACTTCGTTGTACTTCGTGCAGCTCGTAGCCCCTATCCCGATGAGCATCGAGAGGGTGAGTGCATATATAGCATGACGATTCATAGGATCTATGCGTGTAGGGGGGTTAGAACTGGAGGGTGGTATTGAAGAAGAACGTCGTCCCGTAGACATAGGAGAGCTTCGTATCGAAGGGGCGATAGAGCTGCTGCGTCCCGTCGGTAGCACGGATTGTGCGGATACGGAGCTGTTCGTAGCCTCCATTGGGCAGGCTGCGGTTGTTCAGCACGTTGCTTACCGAGAGGTTGAAGCGCAGGTACGTGCCGTAGGTGATGCGCCAGGAGTAGCTCGCGAAGAGGTCTACTGTGAAGCCATCACGCAGCTGCTCGGGGAGGATATAGTTGTAGTCAAGCGAGGTGCGCCCGCGGTCGGTGCGGATGACAGGCGACATCGAGACGAAGTTGCGCCCGAAGTAGTTCGCGTTGATCCCGAAGTTCGCGTACCAAGGAGAGTAGTACGTCAGCCCGAGGGTAGCAGCCGTCTGAGGCGTACCGCTCACGTTCAGCCCCTTCCAGTAGATGCGGTCGCGGTCGACGATCTCGTTGGAGTTGTCGATGCTCTGGATGTAGCTGGGGTTGTTGGCATACTGATACTGGCCGAGGGCAAGCGCTGCGTTGGCCGTCAGCGTGGGGCTGATCTTCACTTCGAAGCCAGCTTCAGCCCCGAGGTGGCGGGTAGCGATGCCGGTGATGATGTAGTTCGAGAACGAAGCTCGGCTATCATCGTAGAAGCTCATCGAGCGCGTGTGGTCTGCGATGTGCGTGTAGAAGGCCGTCACACGTCCGCGCAGCCAGGGAAGGCGTACGAGGTAGGAGGCTTCTGCCGAGAAGATCTTCTCGCTCTTGGGATCCTCGATGTAGCTATCGCGTGTACGAGGCGAGATGAAGAGATTCTGGAAGGTGGGTGCCTGCTCGAGGTATGCTACGTTCGTCTGCAGGTAGTGGTGCCCGTTGAGCTCGTAGGTAGCCCCAGCCTTTACCCCGAGGTCGTTGAACTTCACGCGGTCCGATAGCCCATAGGAGTTGTCGGGGAAGAGCCCGCGCTTCTGATGCCCTTCGCGCTGCATACCCGTGTGGGTATAGGAGATACCCGTATAGGCATCGAGGCGCGTGAGGTGGTAGGTCGCATTGGCCCACATCTGATAGCGGTAGCTCTGTGCGGTGTAGTCGTAGCTGAAGCGGTCGCCCTTTTGGACGATGCGGTCGGGGTGCAGGAGGTCTACCTGACTCTTCGTCGCGTCGCCACCGAAGTCACGCTCAGCGAACTTATCGATGTCATAGACGAAGTCCGCACCGAGGAGGTCACCTACCTCGGCATAGTTCGCCGTGCGGTTGTGGCGGAAGTTCGCCCCACCCGTGATCTCAAGCCAGCTCTTGGGAAGCCAGTTGGCAGAGGTCGCCCAAGCGAATTCACGCTGGTCAGTGTGGCGGTCTTCGATCATATAGAGTGCCTTACGCCCCGTAGCGAGGGTACGGCCAGAGGCATCCTTCACCGTAGTGAGGTTCCCGCGGTTCACCTCATAGAGGCGGTCCCAATTGATATAGCGGACGTTGGGATCAGACTTCCACAGCTCCTCATAGATCGCTGCCGCATCGCCATCCTGACTATTGGGGTCAGCCATGCGCGTGAAGTAGGAGGGGAGGTAGCGGTAGTAGTCCGCACGTGGGTCGGGAGCGTTGTACCAGTTCAGCGATGAATAGGCATTCTTCCCGAAGCGGTAGCTGAAGGTGGTATTGATGTTGAGCGTCTTCTCCAGATTGCTGAAGTAGTGCGAGAGCTGGACGATAGGCTCGTGGTTGCGGCGCTCACGAGCATTGCGCCACTTGCCACCCTGACGCCCGATGTTGGGGTTGTAGAAGTTCGAGCCGACGAGATCATATACCTCCTGTGTGGTAGCGCTGGCTACACCACGGCGCGTAGGGGCACCGAGGGCGATGAGGCTAAGGCTATTCATCTCGTCGAGCTTCTTCTCTACGCCGAGGAAGTAGCTCCAGGCATCGTAGTACTGCCCACGGACGTAGGAGTACTGCCCATTGCCGATACGGCGGGCGACGCTGGCTGCGAAGCTCCAGCCATCCTTGCGCTCTCCCGAGGCATAGGTATAGGCGAAGCGGTTGCTATAGGTGAGGTTGCTATTCGAGTAGGTGAGGCGATGCTGCGCGCCAAACATCGAGGGGCGTGTCGTCACGTTGTTAGTCACGCCGACGGCACCAAAGCCCGAGACGATGGGCTCGAAGGACTGCGAGGTCTCCTGCTGGCGGGTGACGTCGTTGAGACCGCCCCAGAGCGACCATGCCGAGTAGCCACTGTTGAGGTCGTTCATCCCGATGCCGTTGAGCATCTGCTCATTGTACTGGGAGTCGTAGCCACGGTTACGGAAGCGAGCCGTGCTGAAGACGTAGCCCGAAGCGCTGAGGAAGGGGTCGCGTGAGGAGGTGAGTAGGGTGACGCGGTCTTGCATGCCGGCGGCTTCGTTGCCATCCTCTTCGCTGACGATGAGGTCATCGTAGCGACCATTCCCGCCTTCGCGGAGTGCGACGAGCTTGAGTTGCTTGAGGCCCGAAGCTTCGTTCTCCTGCTTGACCAGCTCGATCTGCTTGGTTTCGTAGCCTTCAGCGGAGAAGGTCAGTGTATATCGTCCCTTGGGGAGGAGCGCCAGGACACTTCGGGCGTCTTGCCCGAGGAGCATCTTCTTCGCCACGGGGCCGTAGATGCTGACGTGGACCTTAGCGACGGGCTTGCCACTTTGGCTGTCGATGACCAGAGGTTCACCCGTAGTCTGTCCGAGGCCTACACTTGCGAATGTCAAGGTGCAGGCGAGTACGGTGATAAGTTTATTCATGCGGTCGCATTATATCGATGACGCTTGCATGCACTCCGCGGATCGTGCAGACCTCCCGCTCCGTCGTCGGAGCTCCTGTCATTATGAGGTGTAAGCCGTTTATCCGTGCTGGAGCTTCCTCCCTATCTTCGAAGCCGAGATACGAAGTAGCGCGCAAGATTTGTTACATTTGCACGACTAAATTACATAATCTATCTCGGATAGCCTCTTAAACGACAAGCTTATGCTAAGGAAAATCTCCGCTCTCACCCTCGTCCTTCTCCTCGCTCTTTGCTCCCTCCAAGCCCAGAAGCAGGTGCGCCTCACGGTAGCCTTCTACAATCTGGAGAACCTCTTCGACACCATCGACGGGGAGAACAACGATGCCGACTTCCTGCCCGATGGGAAGAACCAGTGGACGCCCGACAAGTACAAGCAGAAGCTTCACAACATGGCCTACGCTATCAGCCAGATCGGCTCGAAGCGAGGACCTGATATCCTCGGGGTCTGTGAGATCGAGAATAGAGGCGTGCTCGAAGACCTCCTGAAGGAACCCGAGCTGGCGAACTCTGGCTACGAGATCGTGCACTTTGACTCTCCCGACAAGCGCGGTATCGACTGCGCGCTCTTCTATCGCCCCAGCTACTATCAGTTCACCGCTGCGCACCCACACCCCGTCATCCTCAAAGGGGAGGAGCATATCAAGACGCGTGACGTCCTCGAGGTCAATGGCCTCTTGCTCGGCGAACCCGTATCGTTCCTCGTGGCTCACTGGCCTTCGCGCGTCGGTGGCGAGCAGGTCTCGCTCAAGCGTCGTCTGTACGCTGCCGAAGTCATGCGCTCGGTCACGGACTCCCTCCTCGCGGCAGACCCTAATAATAAGGTTATCCTTATGGGGGACTTCAACGATGACCCCACCTCTCCCAGCGTCGTCAACGGCCTGCGCTCGAAGACTTCGGCAGAAGGTCTGGCGCCTACCGACCTCTTCAACCCCATGGCTGCCCTTTACTCTTCGGGCCGTGGCACGCTCGCTTATCGTGACGTGTGGAACCTCTTTGACAACTTCGTCGTCACGCCCAACCTCATCGGCGGGCCCGCTGATCGCCTGCACCTCCAGCAGGACAAGGCTACGGGGAACTACGGCTATATCTTCAATGCTGACTTCCTCACGCAGAAGACGGGGCACTTCAAGGGCTATCCCTTCCGCACCTTCTCCTCGGGTCGCTTCCAGGGTGGCTATAGTGACCACTATCCCGTCTACCTCTATCTGACGAAGACCATCGCCGAATAGCTCCGCGGCTAGCCCTACAAGCTTAAGCGAAAAGAAGTCCCGCGCCCACCTCAGCATACAGAGGTGGGCGCGGGACTTTTATACCGTCTGGGGGCTGTTTTGGGGTGCTGTGGGAAGTGCTTATCTATGAAGGGAATATAAGGGGGGGGCGCGGGATGGAAAATGGACCAGTACTGCTCACCGACGCGACCAGTACTGGTTGCCCTATGTGACCAGTACTACTTCGAAGTCGGACCAGTACTGGTCGCGTCGGTGAGCAGTACTGGTTCGTTTTTAGCGGACGGCGACGGCGGCGACGAAGACGTGGACTTCGCTGACGCCACACTGCTCCAAGAGATCGGTGAGGGCAAGGAGCGTGGAGCCCGTCGTCACCAGGTCATCGACGAGGAGGATGCGCTTGCCCCGTAGTCCCTGAAGGCGCTCCGTCTTGTCGGTGAGATAGAAGGCCGCTTGAGCATTCTCACGGCGCGCGTCACGGTTCAGCGCCGTCTGTGAGTGACTGCCCCGATGGCGTAGGAGGTAACCTTCTGAGCAGGGGACGGCGTAGTGCCGTGCGAGGGCTTCGCCGAGGAGGGCGGCCTGATTATAGCCACGGGCTTCGAGGCGCGTGCCTTCGATCGGGACGGGGAGGATGAGGTCAATGTCGCCAGGCTGCGGTACAAGTTGCCCTTCGGTGAGGGCGGTGCGTACGACAAAGTCCGCGACCTCACCATAGCCTCGGTACTTGAGGGCGATGATGAGGTCGTAGGTAGGATTGGTGTGCTGGTAGATGAAGGGGGAGGAGAGGCTTCGGATCAGGGGTGAGCCAAGAAGGCGCTCCTCGGCATGCACGAAGGCGGGGGCATGGCGGGGGAGCTTCGTGGCGCACTCCATGCAGACGCAGTGCTCGCGCTCGGCGAGCCGCACCCGACAGATGGCACAGGTGCGGGGGAAGATGAGGTCGGTAAGGAAAGCGCCGATCCGCTTAGTCTTCGCCCAGATCATCGGGGAGGTCGGACAGGAGTTCGCTGATCGCTTCGCGAACATCCTCATAGGGATAGCCTCGATAGAGGGCGAAGCGAGTGAGACGGTCATAGATCTTGCGAGGCTCAAGCCCAGCGGGGAGGGTGCGGTACTTGCGCTCGAGGAGGGCGGTGAGTTGGTCTTCACCCTGCATCTCTTCCTCCTCGAGCTCCTCGATAGCGGCGTCGATGAGGCGTGAGGGGATGCGATGACGACGGAGCTCAGCCTGCAGGCGAAGCGGCCCCCAGCCGTTGAAGCGGTACTTATCTCGCACGAAGGCTCGGGCAAAGCGCTCCTCGTTCAGGTAGCCCTCTTGCTCCAAGCGCTCGATGAGTTTGTCACACACCTCGTCGGAGAGATCCCAGCCCCGACACTTCTTACGTACCTCTTGGGCAGAATGCTCAGCGTAGGCGCAGTAGGAGGCGAGCCGTGCGAAGGCTTCTTCGGGAGTAAGCTCCTTTTTCTTCTTCTGGATCATTCGGCGGGGCAATAGGTGAGGTGAAGGAAGCGAACCTTCCCACTCAAGTCGTGGATGAGCTCGGTCTTGGCGTGTCGCCTCCCGATACGCTCGAGCATCGCTTCCTCTGTCGCCGTAGCATAGAGCGGATTCAGCTCGACCCACAGATTCCCTCCCGAGCGGAGATAGCCTTGAGCTACCAGCTCTGCCAAGGCGATATAGTAGGCGATGGGGGAGGCTTCAGGAGCGAAGAGGGCTAAGTGCGGCTCGTGGAGTAGGACTTGAGGCGTCATCTCTTCGGCCTCCTCGGGGTGGATGTAGGGCGGATTACTTACGATGAGATCCAGCGGAGGTGTCGGGGGAGTATGTTCCTCAAGGAGCGCAAAGAGGTCGTGCTTCCACAGATAGACTTCGCGACCCGTGGCTTTGCGCAGAGCTTCGAAGTTGGCTTCGGCAATAGGTGCGGCCTCGCTGGATACTTCGAGCGCTACGCTTTGGCTCACCTCGGGAAGGGCGGCCGTGAGGGCATAGGCGATACAGCCGCTCCCCGTACCGACGTCGAGCAAGCGCTGCGAAGATCGGCTCTCAGGGTGCTGTAAGATCAGCTCGATCAGCTCCTCCGTCTCGGGGCGTGGGATGAGTACCCCAGGGGCGACCGTGAGGCGATGCCCCGCGAAGTAAGCATAGCCTAGTACATATTGCAGGGGAGTACCAGCGGAGAGGTCGTGCAGCATGCGCTCCAGACGGGCGCACTCTGCGGGTGATAAAAGCGTATCTTTGCTCAAGAGCAGTAGCTGCGTGCGGGTACAGCTTCGTACCTCCTCGAGGAGTTGGCGTGCTATCTCCCGCGCTTCCGAGGACTCGTAGAGTGCTGTGAGACACTCCAAAGCCTCCTGCTCGAATGATCGTATCGTATCCATATAAGCAAATATAACGAATACAGATGACAGATGATGAGCGCTATATGCGCCGTGCACTTGATCTGGCGGCCCTCGGTACGGGCTATACTTCTCCCAATCCCGTCGTCGGTGCCGTCGTCGTGCACTCAGGCCGTATCATCGGTGAGGGCTATCACCACCGCAGTGGGCAGCCCCATGCCGAGGTGATGGCTATCCGCTCGGTGAAGGAGCGCAACCTGCTCCCTGAGTCAACGATCTACGTGACGCTGGAGCCCTGCTCGCACTACGGGAAGACTCCTCCCTGTGCCGATCTCATACTCCAAGAGCACATCCCGCGTGTCGTCGTCGCCATCCCTGACCCCTTCCCCCGTGTGGCGGGTAGCGGACTGGAGCGCCTTCGTCAGGCGGGGGTAGAGGTCACTGTAGGAGTCCTCGCTGACGAAGCCCTTCGCCTCAATGCCCCCTTCATCACCGCGCATACCCAGCACCGCCCGCTGGTGACGCTGAAGTGGGCGCAGAGCCTCGATGGTTTCATCGATCGCTCACGGAAGAATAATACAGAGGCTCCCGTCCTCTTCAGTGCGCCCCTGCGTCAGCGGGAGATCCATCGCGAGCGTATGCACCACGATGCTATACTCGTCGGCTACCGCACGGCTCTACTTGATGACCCACAGCTGACGAATCGCCTCTGGTATGGCTCGTCGCCCATCCGTGTGGTCTTAGACCCGCAGCTGGCTTTGCCTCCGACGCTTCGCCTCTTTACGGATGGCCTTGCCCCAACGTGGGTGATTTATCTCGAGGGGGCGGGTGTGCCTCAGCCTCGCGAAGGTGTGCGCTATCTGCCTCTTAGCGGAGAGCGTATCGAGCCACAGCAGCTCCTCCAGCGCCTATATGAAGAGGGCATTCTCTCGCTTCTCATCGAGGGGGGAGCCGCTACGCTGTCATCTTTCCTTAGCTTAGGGCTCTATGATCGCCTCTTAGTGGAGGTCGCCTCGAAGACCTTAGGTGAAGGAGTCCCAGCGCCTGCTATCCCGACCACCCTTTAGTCGCTTGCTCTTATAAAGGCCGTCCCCCAAGCAACCGGAGTTGCTTGGGGGACGGCTTCTTTTAGATCGAGTAGCTACCCGAGCAGCGGACTAATAGTTGTGTCCGTCTGGGTCGAGCATCTCCTTGCGCGTGATCTTATGCAGGTCGAGCGCACGCCAAGCGTAGACGATGTACGCTAAGACGAAGGGAATGATTAGCGATACGAAACTCATCGCCTTCAGAGTGAAGGGGCTCGAGGAGCTATTGCGGATATTCAGCGAGTGGTTGATCAGCTCGGGCATATCTGCGCTGTAGGCAGGGTAGTAGGAGGTATTGTTCCACCCAGCGATGAGGAAGAGGGCGAGTGCCGTGAGGACGACACCGATACCTTCGAACCAGATCCCCTTGCGGAAGCCTTCCTTGAGGAGCGTCAGCAGGATACCTGCCAGCACGAGCACCACCCCGATGAAGAAGATCGCAAAGACTGCAGGCATCTCGATGAGGTTCTTCCAGTACTTGTAGTCCACGAGATAGGTGACCTCGGGGTTAGCAGGATCGTAAGCGAAGCCCTGCTTCGTGAGAAGGAAGAAGAGGTAGGCAAGGAAGAGGATGAGGAAGATAGCGGCGTTCCAAGCGAGTGCACCACGTGAGCGCTTGTAGATCGTCTCATCATCGATGTTGTTGATGAAGAAGAGGAGCGCCGTGGTACGTGCGAGGAAGAAGACGGCAAGGCCGAAGACGACATTCCAGATGTTGAGTACTGCTTCGAGGCCGTGGAGCTGGATACCCTTGTAGGGGAGCCACTCGGAGATGACCTGGCTGGCACCAGAGAGGTCAGCGATAGCCTCGCGGTTCACCATGAAGGTTGAGCCCGTGAAGAAGGTCGATACAGCGGCACCGAGGAGGATCGGAGCGAGGAGGCCATTGATGAAGAGGAACGTCTGGTAGGTGCGGCTACCGAGCACATTACCATTCTTATTCTGATACTCGTAGGAGACTGCCTGGATGATGAAGCAGAAGAGGATGAGCATCCACACCCAGTAGGCACCGCCGAAGCTGGTCGAGTAGAAGAGGGGGAAGGAGGCGAAGAAGCCACCGCCGAAGACGACCAGCGTAGTGAAGGTGAATTCCCACTTACGGCCGATAGAGTTCACGAGGAGCTTGCGGTCGAGCTGCTCCTTGCCAATGCTGAAGAAGAGCGATTGACCACCCTGCACGAAGAGCAGGAAGACGAGGAGAGCACCGAGGACGGAGACTAAGAGCCACCAGTATTCTTGGAAGAATGCGTAGTCCATAATAAATCGTTTGCTTAGCTTGATTAGATGACTTCGTGGGGCTTAGTGCTGATCAGGGCCCTGCTTGATAGCCTTGCGCATAATGTTGATCTCAGCCACGAGCATGATCGTGAAGAGCAGGAAGAAGAGTGCGAAGGTGATCATCACCGACGAAGCTTCGATCTTCGAGATAGCTGCATGGACGGGCAGAAGGTTCTGGATAGTCCAGGGCTGACGACCCACTTCGGCCACTACCCAGCCTGCTTCACTTGCTACCCATGCCAGAGGAGTGAGGATGATGCTTGCCAAGAGGAGCCAGCGAGTAGAGGCGAGCTTCTCATTACGCTTGTAGGCATACCACGTCAGGATGAGGAAGAGTAGGAGGAAGGCACCACCGAGCCCGACCATAACACGGAAGGAGTAGTAGGTCAGCGGGATGTTGGGGACCGTCTCATACTTGCTGGTGAAGTAGCCATAGCCATAGTAGGGGAAGTTCTCCATCAGTACAGTGCGGTGCTGCTCAGCGGAGATGCTATCCCCAGCCTTGCGAGCGGCACGGAAGGCATTGAGAGCATCGATAGCGATACGACCACGACGCATCTTCTCCTCTGTAGAGATAGCGATCTTACCATCGGGCTGACGGTAGCCACCTTCGAGGATGTTGATCACACCAGGTACGTAGTGCGTACCCGTACCTGCGACCATGTAAGAGAGGAGGCGGGGGGCTTCGATGTTGAAGAGGTGTGAGGGCTTGCCGTCGTCGGGAAGCTGCTTGTCGGGGTTGAGTAGGCCGATGACGCCGAGGCCGATACCCTTGCCATCCTCTGTGCAGCCTTCGCCGGTGCACTTACCCGTGTCGTAGATAGCTTCCATGGCAGCGAGCTTCATAGGCTGGTTGGTAGCGACGTCGACAGCCGAGCTGTGACCCGTCATAGCCGTCAGCATAGCAGCGACGAAGCCGAAGGGAGCGATGATCTTGAGGTTGCGACGAGCGAACTCTACGTTGCGCTTGCGCAGGAGATAGAGTGCACAGATGCCGAGTGCGAAGAACGTACCGAGCGTCCAAGACGAGGTGACCGTGTGGAGGAACTTGATGATAGCCGTGGGTGAGAGTGCTACAGCCCAGAAGTCGCTCATCTCATTGCGCATCGTCTCGGGGTTGAAGACCATACCCTGAGGATTCTGCATCCAAGCGTTAGCGACGAGGATCCATACTGCAGAGATCGTAGCTCCGATGATGGTGAGCCAGCTGGAGGCTAAGTGGAAGCCCTTGCTGACCTTCCCCCAACCGAAGAACATCACGGCGATGAACGTCGACTCCATGAAGAAGGCGAGGATCCCTTCGATAGCGAGGGGGGCACCGAAGATGTCACCGACGAACCAGCTGTAGTTCGACCAGTTGGTCCCGAACTGGAACTCGAGGATGATCCCCGTAGCTACGCCGATAGCGAAGTTAATCCCGAAGAGCTTCTGCCAGAACTTCGTGGACTTCTTCCAGAATTCATCACCGCTGCGATAGTACTTCGTCTCAGCCAGTGACATGATGACCCCCAGGCCGAGGGTCAGCGGGACGAAGAGCCAGTGATACATGGCCGTCAGGGCAAACTGTGCCCGCGACCATGAGACTAAAGATTCTAGATCCATTGTAAATAGTTATTAGAGTTTGATATGTTTATCTCGCGTGAAGAGAAGGAGCGTCATCGGGCGACGGTATCGCCTGGCGCACGACGATTGAGGAGCTCGTCACCGACGAACTCAGATCGCTCGATATGCTGCTCCTGAGCCTGCTGTTTGACGTGATTAGGGAAGAAGAAGGCGCGCAGGATAGCAAACATGATGAAGAGCTTCAGCGCAATGATGAGCCAAAGCTTCTTGCTTGTCGGGGTCAATCCTCGGAAGCCATCGCGATAGAGGCGGAAGGCTCGCACGAAGAAATTGGGTTTTGGAGACTCAGTCGGCATAGGGTCGATGAGAGGGTGAGAATGATAATTTCGTCGGATGAATCCAGTTCAAGCAAAGATAGAGCAAACGAGTGAGTAGACTACTACCCGAGAGGCCCGATGACCCTGATAATGAGCCCTTAGTTTGATAGTCTATGTCTATGTGTGTATTTATAGAATTGATATGTCGGGGTGCTGGAGCAGTAAAAACTCCCCGCTAATCCAACTTATTAATAAGGATAGAACTCTTGGATTAATAGGGGTAAGTATGCTAGATCCTTTAGAACTGTATCCCTTTAAGCTGTTTGCTCTTCGGACTTTCCTTGAGGCTCTAAAAGAGTCGGTCAGCAACAAGCGAAAATAGAGTACCCCGCCACATTTTCTCACTCACAGCTGAGTGTGGAAATGTGGCGGGGTACTATTTCCTAGAATCCCTTTTTAGATATCGTATAGCCTTGCTATTACTCCCTCTTCTCCTGCGATTGGACCGTAGAACGAAACTCTCATAGGATAGAAATGATTATGGGCGGTTAGGCTACAACTCTTCGCTCGCAATTTTTGCACTTTTAGATAGCAGAGTCTTGTCTCCATAGGATAGGGTCGAGTATTGGAAGTCCTTTTTATAGTCCTCTGCGAATGTATAGGTATGCAGTAAAAAGGTTCTTGGATCCTGAACGGCTCCCCCTTCCTCTTTGTAGGTAGTGGTATCTTCCCAGTTTTTATACTTGAGTGATAGATTCCTATTGATCCTATCTGCATCGTCTTTAGAGAGGAAGATAATATTGATTAATGCGAGTTTCTTGTCGATAAATATAAAGAGGATTCTAGGTCTTGCGCTGGCGAAGGTTACGCCTCCCGTCACGAGTAATCCTGCTGCCCTTGGGGTAGTTGGATTTGTTGGTTCGAATTCAGCTCCCAGCTCTTGCAGCCTGATTGTTACAGAGTCAAGGGTAGACGTTCCCAGCGTGCAGCCTAGAATTGTCCGTGTTATAGTCGTTTCTTTTTGAGCGAATGCACTCTGTGTACCCGAGATGAGCAAGATTATTGCTCCGATAATGCTGTAGATATACCGCATACAGTAAGATGTTGGAGGTTATTAATAATAGTATTGTTTGCAGGATAGGGTAAGCTACTTCAATATCGAAGTATCCCTAGGGTTAGAAGAAACCCTCACACAAATATAGGAATAAACGAGCTAGCATAGAATCTCCGTGAGGTAGATCTATGTTATCGTTTATGGCGCATATTCAGAGTCGGGTAGCTTGGTGCTTATTGGATGTGTGCGTTGGTGGAACTTGGTTTTCTCGGAAGTTCCGTGTGATCTGAGATTTTCCGTCCGCTATATCGTCCGCTACAAGAATAGCCCCTATGCAAATCATTGATTTACGCAGGGGCTTTCTGTAAGTGGCTGTACCCAGAGTGGGACTCGAACCCACACAACCTATTGGTCAAGGGATTTTAAGTCCCTCGTGTCTACCATTCCACCATCTGGGCGACCATGTAACGCACACCATAGGCGTACGCATTCGGCTGCAAAAGTAACGTAAAATCGGTAGATAAGCAATTGCAGAGCGCATAGCGAGTAGCCTCCGTCGTGAAGCGGATGCTAAGATGAGGGTGCGGAAGGGATGAGGAGTCGGGACTCCATGGTATTCGGATAGGACTACGGGTAGTGATACCTCGCATAGACCTTTAAGTAGTATGCATGACTGCTCTTGCTCTCAGCTCTTTCGGTAGAGTAGACGTACAGGGCAAGCAAGATATTGGGGCCGGCGACGGTCAAAGCTGATGTCACATCTCTCCGAGGGGAGTTGTGACGAGCCTTAGACCGAGCCGTGCACCTAACATGGTCGGCGTATGGATCGAGGTGGTGCAGCCAGCGAGGTATCCCTGGCTGGCCCTATGGGGGGCAGGGGCGGTTTTGGATAGGTTGGAGGAACATGAAGAAAGACCCCTGCGAGTACCAGACCCATAGAGATCCCAGACAGAGTAGAGCCTTGTCCTACTTGTCACAAGCGGGCTTGTGTACGACCTGATAGGGGCACACAGCTGCAGGATGTTCAAAAGATTATCGGGGGATATTCTGATGAGGTGACCTTCTCTCCGGCTTCGTCCTTGCGGGCGAAGTGATACGCACGACACATTTCAATATCTGGAAGCCACTGCGCGTCTCGGAGAGCGGGGCAGAAAGACTTCCTTCACTACCAGCGCTGACGGGCGGTCCGTCGGGTGGGGTAGGTGAAGGTGCACACATCGGAGAGAGCTACCATCAGGAGGAGCGTCTCATAGCAATGTCTTCCCAATCTTATTCCCGAGATTGACACATTGGATCTCATGAGCAGGTCTCCTGGCTTATCACCCTAACTTCTCATTCCTACGATCCTTCCCAAGTAGCTTCGTACTCAGTGGCGAAGGTCTGCCAAGATGCTCGGTGAAGAGCTCGTTGGTCCTTCCGTCGTAGGAGGAGCCTATCCATCATCCCCGTGGGGAGCTGCAGATAGGGAGTGACTTACAGTAGCGGGTACTGCGCCGGATTCACACCGGCTTCCCTTACTACCCTAGGTCCAGACTGGTGCGCTTCACCAGCATAATGCCCTCGGGTATACTCGTAAGACATGGCAAAGTTAAGACAAATATTTAAATAACCTAAGGGCTTCAAGGGGGAGAGCTTGCGTGGTGAGCTCGGGCGCTTCTTTATGGATGAAGATATGCCTTTGTAGGGGACTTTGAGTGAGATGATTACGAGGATGGAAAATGAACCAGTACTGGTCGCTGTGTTGACCAGTACTGCTCACGTGATGGATCAGTACTGGTCAGTATGTGCTACCAGTACTGGTTGCCTTCGTGACCAGTACTGCTTCACTTAGCCATGCTGCTAAGCCTATACCTATTTATATATAGAGGACGTCCGTCACCCTCCCGCTGTAGTGAGCGTGGAGGGTGACGGACGTCGTGGAAAATGCGCCTTGGGTAGCGCTATGGCAGGATCGGGCAGACGGAGTCAACGATACCGTCGGCGAGCCCCTTCGTGGGGACGATGATCTCCGTCGCTTCGGTAATCGAGGCGACTAAGAGGAAGATGTCTGCCGCAGGGACGATGACCTCAGCACGGTCAGGCTTGAGACGGAAGAGCTGCATACGCTGCTCGGGGGTGTACTGCCGGAGCTCGTCGGCGACACGCTGGAGGCTCTCGACAGGGAGGCTGTTTACGTTGGCGCGCTCCGAAGGGGCGCCGAGGCGAAGGAGCTTATTGATATTTCCCCCTGTACCGACAAGGCGTAGGGTGCCATAGGTAGAGCGCAGGGTGCGCACGTAGTCACCGAAGGAGTTGCGCTCTTCGTCACGCACCTTGCCGCTGAGCTGGCGGATCGTACCGATATCAAAGGAGCGAGACTCGATGAGCTCTGCACCACGTACGAGGTTGAGCTCCGTACTCCCCCCACCGACGTCGACGTAGAGGAAGGTATCCTCGGTCTGGCTGGCCAGCGAACGGATGAGGTCGGAAGAGATGAGGCGAGCTTCTTCTCTACCATCGATGATCTCGATACGGATGTCGGTCTTCTCGTAGATCTTCTCCACGAGCTCGGCGCCATTCTCGGCATCACGCATAGCAGAGGTGGCGCAGGCACGGAAGGCAGAGACTTCGTAGATCTCCATCAGCTCGCGGTAGGCCTTCATGAGGCTGACGAGCTGCTTGCCCTTCTTCTTCGATATGCGCCCATCGACGAAGGCATCTTCACCGAGGCGTAGGGGGACGCGTACCAGCTGGACCTTGGAGAGTGGCTCGGCACTCCCAGGCTCATTGAGGCACTTGATGAGTAGGCGGACGGCATTGGAGCCAATGTCGATACCGGCGTAGTGAGACTTACCCATTATTCTCTTTGTTCTTCTTTGCTTCGTAGTACTTGTATAGTGCTTGCTGGGAGTTGAAGGGGGCTTCATCGGGACCCAAGTCATCGCGACGTGGGCGCACGGCTTCCCCTTGGACGTAGTAGCCCTGCTCGGTATCTCTCAGTCCTGCTGAGATGATGAAGTCCAGCTCACGCTGTATGGCAGGGTCGTAGACGGGAGTCATGACTTCGATGCGGCGGTCGAGGTTGCGCGTCATCCAGTCGGTCGAGCCGATATAGTACTTCGGCTCTCCACCTCCACCGAAGACGTAGATGCGGGAGTGCTCGAGGTAGCGTGAGATGATCGCATTGATGAAGAGCCCTTCGCTATAGCCTGGTACACCAGGTAGGAGGGAGCAGTTGCCTCTCAGGCAGAGCTCGACACGCACGCCAGCCGTCACGGCTTCGTAGAGCTTGGCGACCATCTTCTCATCGACGATATGATTGAGCTTGAGGCGTATGTAGGCCTCCTGTCCAGCTCGAGCCAAGCGGATCTCCTTATTAATAAGGTTGTAGAGTGGCTGGCGCATATCGTTGGGGGCGACCAGCAGGTGATGGAAGTGCGGGGCGATGAACGGGCGCTCGATGAAGTCGAAGACCTGCATCACGTCGTGCACGATGCCCTTGTGTGCGGTCATCAGCATGAGGTCGGTATAGAGTCGAGCGGTACCCTCGTGGAGGTTACCCGAGCCGATGCAGGCGATGCCCCCATGCTTGGTGCGGATGTAGACGAGCTTCGAGTGGACCTTCAGCTTCTCATGACCGAGGACAACGTTGATGCCGAAGTCTTGCATCTTCTTCCCCCAGTTGATATTCGACTGCTCGTCGAAGCGTGCTAAGAGCTCGACGACGGCGGTGACGCGCTTGCCGTTCTGCGCTGCTGTGGTCAGCGCCTTGACGACCTTGGAGTTCTGCGCCACGCGATAGAGGGAGATACGTATCTCGGTGACCTCTTCGCTGATCGCAGCTTCTTGCAGAAGGCGGAGGAAGTGATCGAAGCTGTAATAGGGGAAGTGCAGGCAGCGGTCTTGGTGCATGATCTGGTGGATCATGCTCTGCGTGTAGTGGAACTCATTCATCTGCAGTGGGGGCTGCTTGGGGAAGCGAAGTCCCTTGCGTCCGCAGTCTGGGAGGTCCATCAAGTCACGCATATTGTGGTAGCGTCCCCCGCCGATACGTGTGTCGCGGAAGTTGAGCTCCGCCATAGCGCTGAGCTTACGCAGGATCTCGGGTGAGAGGGCTTGGTCGTAGACGACGCGCACGGTCTCCCCACGCTTACGGCGCTTTACACCACGGGAGACCTTCTCGATGACACTTGAGCGGAGGTCTTGCTCGATCTCAAACTCAGCGTCCTTGGTGAACTTGAATGTATAGGCCTCGTACTGCACGTACTCCCGCCCGATGAAGATGTAGGGGAGGCAGTAGCGGATGACGTCGTCAAGGAACATCAGGTAGCTCTCACCCCCCTCGTCACGCAGACGGAAGAAGCGTCCAAGTTCACGCACGGGTACCTCTAGTAGCGCTACCTCGTGCCCCGTCTCAGGCTCCTCTTGATCGTGCCATAGGACGACTGCCAGATAGAGCGACTCCTTGAGGTGCTGCTCGGGGTTGAAGGTAGGGCTATTGATGAAGATCGGGTTGGTGAAGCCATTGATCTTGTCCATAAAGAAGGACAAGACTTCCTCCTCTTGGTTGCTGGTGAGCTCGTGCTCATTGATGATATGGATGTGAGCATCCTTGAGCTCTCGTACCAGCTGAGCGAAGGTCTCGTCGAAGAGCTGGGAGTATTCTCTATTGAGTCGGAGGATGGTGCGGAGGGTCTCCTTTGCTTTCTTGCGCTCGGTCGTGGGGAGCTCTTCCGCAGAGTCGATGAGGCGACGCAGTGAGGCGACGCGCACACGGAAGAATTCATCCAGGTTGTTGGAGTAGATACCGAGGTAGTTGAAGCGCTCCAGGAGGGGGAGATCGGGGCGCATGGCCTCTAAGAGGATGCGCTTATTGAAGTACATCCAGCTTGTGTCACGCTCGATATAGGGCATAGGCCCGCGGTGCTGACGTTGCTGCATAGAGTCTGTTAAGGGGGAGGATATATGGGCTAAAGGGCGCTTCCGTCGAAGCCGAAGGGCAGTAGGTAGCGGCAGTCCTCGAGGAGAATAGTCTTCTCCTCACCCATCAGAAGTATGGGGAAGGGGTGGAAGCGTGTGGCGGTCTCCATAATCACCTGACGGCAGCTGCCGCAGGGCGAGATGAAGGGCACACGGCCAGCGCTGTTGATAGCGACGATAGCGAGGCGCTCGACAGCGACGTCGGGCCACTGGGCACTAGCCCAGAAGAGTGCTGTACGCTCGGCACAAGTCCCCGAGGGGTAGGCGGCATTCTCTTGGTTGGAGCCCGTGACGATCTCGCCATTAGCGAGTAGGACGGCAGCGCCGACGTGGAAGCGGCTATAGGGGGCGTAGGCTTTCTGAGCGACTTCGAGTGCACGCTCCTCCAGCTGACGATCTTGTTCGGACAGCTCGGAGCGGTCGAGCGTCTTATAGGGAATAGTAAATGTTTGCTCCATATGCGTATGCTATACGAATGTGATGAGGGTGGGGAGACTCCCCAGCACCTCTATAGCGAATGTACGAAAAAGTGAGGAATGCTTGCAGTAGAGGTTGCAGGTGGAGTCCTTCAGATAAAGCCCTTACTTGTGGAAATCTTGGGGCGTAGCCGTAAGCGCCTTGCGGATCTTGGCGGTGAACTCGTGGTTCTTCCAGCCCCAGCGTGGGGCTAAGAGCAGGGCGGGTGGGGACTGCGAGACGAAGCGCTCCAGCACGATGTCGCGGCGGAGGCGGTGCACGAAGTCCACGATGAGGTCAATATACTCCTCCTCGGTGAAGAGGTGGAAGTCCGATGGATCACGCTGATACTCGCCTGCCATGATCGTCCCACGGATGATCTGTAGCTGGTGGATCTTGAGCGTAGTGATGGGGAGCTGCGAGAGGCGGTCGGCATGCTGGAGCATCTCTTCGCGACTCTCACCTGGGAGACCGAGGATGAGATGAGCCCCGACGAGGATGCCTGCAGCGTGGGTGCGCTCGATGGTCTCGACGCTGGTCTGATAGCTGTGCCCCCGCTGGATCCGCTCAAGGCTGCGGTCGCACGTGCTCTCTACGCCATACTCCACGAGGAGGAAGGTGCGCTTGGAGAGCTGCTCGAGGTAGTCGAGTAAGGGCTGGGGCATGCAGTCGGGGCGCGTGCCGATGATAAGCCCGACGACGTCTTCATGACGGAGTGCCTCTTCGTACTTTGCGATGCAGTCCTCCACCTCCCCGTAAGTATTGGTGTAGGACTGGAAGTAAGCGAGGTACTTCATCTCGGGGTACTTCCTGCGGAAGAAGGCGATGCCCTCGTTGATCTGCTCGGTGATGCTCTTAAGCTTCGTCGCGTAGTTTGGGCTGAAGCTCTTGTTGTTGCAGTAGGTACAGCCTCCCTTGCCCATAGATCCATCGCGGGTAGGGCAGGAGAAGCCCGCCGTGAGCGTGATCTTCTGCACCTTCTGCCCAGGGAAATGGCGCTGGAGGAAGGTGGCGAAGTCTACATAGGGGAGGGCGGAGCTTACAGATGGCGTCATATGGTCGGAGTCTTGGCGCGCCCTATCGGCGAATGGATCCAGTCGGCATGCTCGAAGTGCTCTGCACGTTGAGTGCGGATATACTCCTCTACCGAGGCATTGAATTCAAGCGGGAAGAGCCCAGTATGCTCCTCGCGGAGGGCAGCAAGGATATCCTCCTGCAGGTCGGTGATGGTATAGCCATCGGGAAGTGCTGGACGGAGGTTCGTGACCTGTGAGCGCACTGAGGCGACACGTGAGCGTGCCTCTACCTCGGGAGAGACTGTCAGGATGCGCTCCAGCTCCTCGAGGTTGGCATCGAAGAGCAGGCAGATGTGGTAGAGCATACGTGAGCGGTTCACCGCCTCGGCTGCTCCACCGACCTTATAGCCATCGAGACGGAGGTCGCCACGGGGCGAGCGCTCCACGACGACACCACGCCCAGCGAGTGCTCGCTGTATGGGAGTAGGGAAGGCCTTTAGGTCGAAGCCTTGGCCCGAGTGGTCGTTCTTTATCGCTGTGAAGTTGAGATTCCCGAGGTCATGGTAGACCGTGCCTCCGCCCGATGTGCGGCGCAGGAGGGCGATGTCATGCTCCTCGAGGTAGTCGAGATCGAGCTCCGCCTCAGCCCACTGATAGCGCCCCATGAATACGGAGGGGCGATTTACCCACAGCATGTAGATGGTGTCCAGCGGACGGAGCTGGCGGTAGAGATAGTCCTCGAGAGCGATGTTGTAGTACGGGTCGGTCGAGGGACTGATATAGTAGTACGCGTTGGAGGTGGCAGGAGTCGTCATCGTCATCATAGCCGAAGGCTATCCCTCCAGCGGCATCCGAGCCGTCGGAGGGATAGCCTTCTCTTATTATAATAGGTATAAGGGGCGCTGGACTAAGCGTCGATGCGAGCGTAGGTCGCATTCGCCTCAATGAACTCGCGGCGGGGAGCTACGTCATCACCCATGAGCATAGAGAAGATCGCATCAGCCTCAGCGGCATTCTCGATGGTGATCTTGCGCAGGGTGCGGTTCTCGGGATTCATCGTCGTTTCCCAGAGCTGCTCTTCATTCATCTCACCGAGACCCTTGTAGCGCTGTACGCGTACGCGGTTCTCGTCGCCACCACCGACACGGTCGATGAAGGCCTGACGCTGCTGCTCGGTCCAGCAGTACTCACGCTCCTTGCCTCGGGTACAGAGGTAGAGAGGAGGTGTGGCGATGTACACGTAGCCGTTCTCGATGAGCGAGCGCATGTTGCGGAAGAAGAAGGTCAGGATGAGCGTGGCGATATGGCTACCGTCCACGTCAGCATCGGTCATAATGATGACCTTGTGATAGCGGAGCTTCGAGAGGTTCAGCGCCATACTGTCTTCTTCGGTGCCGATGGTCACGCCGAGAGCGGTGTAGATGTTACGGATCTCTTCGCTCTCGAGGACCTTGTGCTGCATCGCCTTCTCTACGTTGAGGATCTTACCACGCAGTGGGAGGATCGCCTGGAACTCACGGTCACGACCCTGCTTAGCCGTACCACCTGCAGAGTCACCCTCGACGAGGAAGAGCTCGGAGAGGATGGGATCCTTAGAGGAGCAGTCGGCGAGCTTACCAGGCAGGCCACCTCCCGAGAGGGGGGACTTGCGCTGTACCATCTCGCGCGCCTTGCGTGCAGCTTGGCGAGCCGTAGCAGCGAGGATGACTTTGTCTACGATGATCTTCGCTTCCTTGGGGTGCTCTTCGAGGTAGATCTCGAGGGCTTCGCTGACGGCGACGTCTACGGCGCCCATGACCTCGTTGTTCCCGAGCTTGGTCTTCGTCTGCCCTTCGAACTGGGGTTCTGCGACCTTGATGCTCACGACGGCCGTGAGACCTTCGCGGAAGTCATCCCCCGTGATCTCTACCTTGACCTTGTCGAGGAGTTTCGAGTCAGTAGCATATTTCTTCAGCGTACGCGTCAGACCACGACGGAAGCCCGCCAGGTGCGTACCCCCTTCGATGGTGTTGATGTTGTTGACGTAGCTGTACACATTCTCGTTGTAGGAGGTGTTGTAGGTCATCGCGACCTCGACAGGGATACCCTGCTTCTCGGTGATGATGTGGATGACATCCTCGATGAGGTGCTCCTTGGAGCGGTCGATGTACTTGACAAACTCCTCAAGCCCCTTCTCTGAGTAGTAGGTCTCGGTGAGGGCTACACCCGCTTCGTCACGCTGACGCTCATCGGTCAGCGTGAGGGTGATACCTGCGTTGAGGAAGGCGAGCTCGCGCAGACGCGTAGCCAGGATCTTGAACTGGTACTCCGTGCTGGTGAAGATCGTGTCGTCGGGCTTGAAGAGTACCGTCGTACCCGTCTTGTCTGTCGTGCCGATAGTCTGCAGCTCGGTGGTGGGTATACCACGGCTGAACTCCTGCGTGTAGATCTTGCCGTCGCGGTAGACGGTAGCCTTAAGGAGGGTAGAGAGGGCATTGACACAAGAGACACCGACCCCGTGCAGACCGCCCGAGACTTTGTAGGAGCCCTTGTCGAACTTACCCCCTGCGTGCAGGACCGTCAGTACGACCTCCAGAGCACTCTTGCCTTCCTTCTCGTGGATGTCTACGGGGATACCTCGACCGTTGTCCTGGACTTCGATGGAGTTGTCCTCGCGGATGGTGACCTTGATCTCATTGCAGTAGCCTGCCAAGGCCTCGTCGATTGAGTTGTCTACGACTTCATACACCAAGTGGTGAAGACCCTTCTCACCGATGTCACCGATGTACATCGCAGGGCGCTTACGTACGGCCTCCAGCCCTTCTAAGACTTGAATGCTACTGGCCGAGTATTCCTTCTCGTTGGTATGGTCTTGATCGAACAGCTCTTCGCTCATTGCTTATCTGTGTGATTAGTCCCCGCGGTGAGCGCATAGCGTCACGGTAGGGTATTACATTATTATATATAGGACAAAGATACGAAAAAATGCGCTCCCTTGGGTGTTATTTCGCCAGTGCTTCAGGTGGGCTATTCGGGTGTCTTAATAGCTTCTGTATTGGGATGAGGTGATTTTATCTGGGGAGCAAACTTCGTCTTCCTTCAAGAAAAGTGGCCCGACAGTAGTGCTAAACCCACGAAGCAGTAATGCAATTCTTCTATCCACGTGCAAAGTCCTAAAATCTACGTGCATAGACGATAAGATTTTCGTGCCTGGATCTAAAATCTACGCACGTGGATTTAAGAATAGAGATACTGCTTGGGTAGAATATCTCCTTGGTTTTGAAGTAATACTACCTGTGGTTTGTCGCTTTTTGTGTGCTACTTCTACTCCCTACTCGGTAGTCTTTGGTGTTGCCATTTTGAGGGCAGACGAGGTGATTCTCTCGGAGTGGTCATCGCACTCTGGGTAGATATGCACCAAAGCTGTATATTTGTCCATAGCATTCCAGCCGCGGTGGAGGACTCCACCTCTGCCGTCGGATATCTCCCCTTGGAACTACAATCTAATGAACAAGATCTACGCCGTGAGTAGCCTCGCAGCTGCTCTAACCCTCGCCTTGCCCAGCCCAGTGACTGGTCAGCGACTCCTCCCCGGCTATCGCTATGATCACTCGACCGCCCCGACGGGCAAGGAGTGGCAAAGCCCAGCCGACTATGCTCTTGGCAAGGAGCAACCCCACGCTTACTTCTTCTCTTTCGCCCCGAAGGACCGTGCTGAGCGCGTACTCCCTGAGTACAGCTCCCTCTATCAGAGCCTTGATGGGACGTGGCGCTTCCACTGGGTACGTACGCCAGAAGAGCGTCCTGTGGACTTCTATCGTACCGACTACGATGCCTCCTCTTGGGATGAGGTCACCGTACCGATGAACTGGAATGTCTACGGCCTCCAGCGCGACGGGAAGCAGAAGTATGGTACGCCTATCTACGTCAATCAGCCCGTCATCTTCTACCACAAGGTGCGCCCTGATGACTGGCGCGAGGGGGTCATGCGTACCCCCCCCAAGGAATGGACGACCTATCGTGACCGCAATGAGGTCGGCTCCTATCGCCGCACCTTCAAGCTCCCCATCGAGTGGAGCGACAAGGCGGTCTTCCTCAACTTCGATGGGGTCGATTCGTTCTTCTACCTCTGGATCAACGGACGCTATGTAGGCTTCTCTAAGAACTCCCGCAATCTCGCCTCCTTCGATATCTCACCTTACCTCCGCCCCAAGGGAGAGGAGAATGTAATCGCTGTAGAGGTCTACCGCAATAGTGATGGCTCATTCCTCGAAGCACAGGATATGTTCCGCCTCCCAGGGATCTTCCGCTCGGTCTACCTCACCGCTAAGCCGAAGGTGCATCTGCGTGACCTGCAGGTCATCCCCGATGTGACCTCTGACCTGAAGGAGGGTAGTCTGCGCATTACCTCTGAGCTGAGAAGTCAAGGAACGAAGGCGGTACGTCCTGATCTGCGCCTCAGCTACAAGCTCTATGCACTACCTCTCTACTCTGATGAGGTGAGCGGTGCTCCCGTGGCTACCGCCGAAGGTCGTAGCACCTCGACGGGCACGGCAGAGACGACGCTTACGCTCCAGAGCCCTGCGCTCTGGTCTGCGGAAGCTCCCCACCGCTATGTCTTGGTCGCCGAGCTCTATGACAAGGCTGGTAAGACGCTGCTGGATCGTGCGTCCATCTATACGGGCTTCCGTAAGGTCGAGATCCGCGAGACACCGGCAGACCAAGATGAGTTCGGGCACGCTGGTCGCTATTTCTACGTCAACCATAAGCCTGTGAAGTTCAAGGGGACGAACCGCCACGAGACGGATCCCTCCCGTGGGCATGCTATCACGCATGAGCAGATGGAGCGTGAGGTCTTCCTGATGAAGCGTGCGAACATCAACCACGTGCGCAACTCCCACTATCCACCTGCTCCCTACTGGTACTACCTGTGCGATAAGTATGGTATCTACCTCGAGGACGAGGCGAATATTGAGTCACATCAGTACTACTACGGCAAGGCTTCGCTCTCGCACGTGCCTGAGTTCGAGGCACAGCACGTCTCTCGTATGCTCGAGATGGTGCATGCCAACATTAACCACCCCAGCATCGTCATCTGGTCGCTGGGTAATGAGGCTGGCCCTGGTGTGAACTTCGTCAAGAGCTACGAGGCTACGAAGCGTGTCGATACCTCACGCCCCGTGCAGTATGAGCGCAATAACGACATCGTCGATATGGGCTCCAATCAGTATCCTTCTATCGCTTGGGTCGAGGGGGCTGCTACGGGTAAGTATAAGATCAAGTACCCCTTCCATATCTCCGAATACGCTCACTCCATGGGGAATGCCTGTGGTGGTCTGGCGGACTACTGGAAGGCTATCGAGAGCTCGAACTACATCTGCGGTGGTGCTATCTGGGACTGGGTAGACCAGGCGCTGTACAACTACACGCCCGAGGGGCTTCGCTATCTGGCCTATGGGGGTAACTTCGGCGACTTCCCCAATGATGGTATGTTCGTTATGAACGGTATTATGTTCGCCGACCTCCAGCCTAAGCCTCAGTACTATGAGGTGAAGAAGGTCTATCAGCAGATCGGTATCGAAGCTGAGGATCTGATGGCAGGACGTGTGCGCATCTTCAATAAGCACTACTTCGTCTCCCTCGCAGACTTCGATCTCCGCTGGAGTCTTTATCGTGATGGGGTAGAGGAGCGCTCGGGCGTCCTTGATCTCCCCGCTATCGCTCCTCGTACGGCTGAGACCGTCACGCTGCCACTCTCTACTTCAGACCTCCAGCCTAATAGTGAGTACTTCGTCAAGGTCGAGTGCCGTCTGCGCACCGACAAGCCATGGGCTAAGGCGGGCTATGTAGCCGCTGATGAGCAGCTCGCCCTGCAGTCGCTCCGTGAGCGAGATGCCCTGCAAGGGGGCAAGGGCCTCCGTGCCAAGAGCCTGACGAATGAGGTCTATGAGGTCGCTGGTAGTAACTTCTCCGTGCAGTACGACCTCCGCGAAGGGACGATCCACCAGCTCGTCTATGCTGGTGATACGGTCATCTACCCAGGCAATGGGCCTCGTATTACGGCCTTCCGTGCTCCCGCTGACAACGATATCTGGGTGCGCTCGGCTTGGACGACCAATGGTCTGCACAACCTCAAGCACCGTGTCCTCAAGCAGCAGGTCACTAAGCTCCCCGACGGCTCGGTAGAGCTCTTCTTCACCGTACGCTCTCAGGCTCCCTATGGCGCTACGCTCACGATGCACAAGGCTTCGGGTAAGTATGAGCTCACGGAGGATAAGGCACATCCCTTCGGTGAGAATGACTTCGCTATCATATCGCAGGCTATCTGGCGAGTGTATCCCGACGGAAGCATCCAGCTTCGCTCGAACCTGACGACGAATAAGCCCGCGCTGCCTCTCGGTCGTCTGGGCTATGAGTTCGTCCTCCCCCGTGCTTACGACAACTATACCTACTACGGTCGCGGCCCCATCAATAACTATGGTGACCGCAAGGCCAGCCAGTATATCGAGCAGCATAAGAGCAAGGTAGCCGAGCAGTTCGTCTCCTTCCCCAAGCCTCAGACGATGGCTAACCGCGAGGATGTGCGCTGGGTAAGCCTGACGAATGCCTCTGGACGTGGTATGCTCTTCCTCACGGATAGCGTGATGACGAGCTCTGCTCTGCCTTACTCTGCGATGCAGCTGATGATGGCTCCCCATCCCCACGAACTCCCTGCTGCTGGTGACACCCATCTGGTACTCTCCCGTAGCACGACGGGGCTTGGTGGTGCCAGCTGTGGTCAGGGTGGCCCGCTGGTATCCGCTCAGAGCCTCGGCACTCCACAGCTCTTCAGCCTGATGATCCGTCCGCTCCGTGCTGGTGACTCAGCCGTCAAGCAGGCTAAGGCTAAGATCGATGGCCCCGTAGTTCCCTCGATCACGCGAGATCCTCACGGGGACCTCGTCATCACGGGTGCTCCCGGGGAAGCCCTCTGGTACACCGTCGGTCGTGGTCGTCCTCAGCGCTATACCGAGCCTATCGACTTCTCACAGGGTGGAGAGGTCTCTGCATGGGCAGAAGGTCAGCGCCGCCTCATCTCGACCATGTCCTTCGGTCGTATGAAGTACGCTGCCTGCCGCATCGTCTTCTGCAGCAGTGAGGAGTATGGCTATGAGGCACAGGATCTCCTTGATGAGAGCCCCGACACGATGTGGCACACCGTATGGACGCTCACCGTGCCTAAGCACCCCCACTGGATTGACTTCGATCTGTACAAGGTGAAGACGATCACTGGTCTCACTTATCTGCCTCGTCAGGACGAGAGCACCACGGGCGATGTCAAGGACTATGCCCTCTCGGTGAGTGATGACGGGAAGCAGTGGACCGAGGTCCTGCGTGGTACCTTCGGCAGTGATAAGAAGCTCAAGGAAGCGCTTCTCAAGAAGCCCGTTCGCGCTCGCTATCTGCGCTTTACGGCGCTCTCAGC
This sequence comes from Porphyromonas pasteri, assembly GCF_014647755.1. GTDB lineage: Bacteria > Bacteroidota > Bacteroidia > Bacteroidales > Porphyromonadaceae > Porphyromonas > Porphyromonas pasteri. The sequence goes on from NZ_BMPU01000001.1 coordinate 161,285, forward strand.
TCACGACGGACAGGACTACGCTTCTGGCTCAGAGATCCATATCCTGGCTGAGTAATAGCCCATCTCTTTAGAGGGCGGTAGGGAACTGCCGCTCCAGATGCGACGGCTTTCGAGGGAGTCACTCCCCTCGAAAGCCGTCCTGCATAAGGCTCCTCGCAAGGGCTAACCGTTTGAATGTCCCCGCTTTTTTATTAGTTTTGCTCTGAATTGTAAGTTCACTCATTCATATACAGACATTACATGTATCGATTAGAGCGCTGGATCGCATTGCTCGGACTCTTACTCTTCGCTGTACCCGAACTCGGGGCACAGACGAAGGTGCGTCGATATGACGCTACCAAGGAGACGGACTATGGGGTCATCTACCGCCTGCCCCGCACCGAGATCGAAGCGGTGGTGACGGTACGTGAGCGTACCTATACACCTGGACCTCTGTCGGCCTATGCTGATAGGTACCTCAATAAGAAAGCATCAGATAAGCCCCGCCATACCTTTGAGCTGGTCTCGGCTCGCCTCTATACCGTAGGGCGTCCCGACTCGACCCAGCAGTATCTGGTCTCCTTTGACCGCAAGACGCTGGCTCCCTTCGTCAAGCTCACGGATGCGGGTGTCCTCTTCTCCATCAATGGCGGAGGTGAGCTTCCTGCCAGCCTGAGTGAAGAGCGTCACTCTCGTGTCGTCTCTGAGAAGCAGATCGATACAGCTCAGCCCGCCCTCTCTCGTGAGTATTCGCAGGCTGGCTCCAAGGCTAAGCAAGCCGAGATCGCATCGAGCTATCTCTACGACCTACGCGAGAATCTGATGAACATCGTCACGGGCTCCGTAGACAATATGCCTAAGGATGGCGAGTCTATGCGTCTGGCTCTCGAGCAGCTGCGCCGTGAGGAGCAGCGCACGCAGCGTCTCTTCCTCGGGGATACGACCGAGCGTGTCAGTGAGTACATCCTTCGCTACACCCCCACGGGACATGAGGAGGGTGAGCTGACTTTGGCTCGTTTCTCCCCAGTGGCAGGGATGACGGAGGCGGATGATCTGAGTGGTGCACCGCTGCGCCTCGTGATCTCCGTGCAGGAGCAAGCTCCAGAACTCAACGAAAAGGACCAGCGCAAGAAGGATAAGATGCTCGAACATAGCATCGTCTATGTGCAGCCAGGTCAAGCTCGCATCACGCTCCTCTATGAGGGACGTAAGCTTGCCGATGAGCAGGTCAGCCTCGCTCAGCTCGGTACCCTTCAAGCTTTAGCTCCTAAGATGCTCCAGCTGACCCCCAATGCAGCCACGGCTATCTACTTCGATACACGCACGGGAGCTATCCTTGATGTGCGTCAGGAGTAGCGGAGCTCTGCTGTACAAACCTCCAATCAAGACGGAAAATCGCAACTAACAATACTCATCCTAACACCCCAAACTTATGTTCAAAAATCATCCTAAGGGATTGATCGCAGCCTCTCTCGCAAACATGGGAGAGCGCTTCGGCTTCTACATCATGATGGCGATCCTGACGCTCTTCATCTCAGCCAAGTTCGGTCTGAGTGAGCAGACGACAGGGTACGTTTACTCGGCCTTCTATGCCTCGATTTACCTGCTGGCTCTCGTCGGTGGCGTCATCGCTGACCGCTCGAAGAAGTACAAGGCTACGATCGTCGCTGGTCTGGTCATCATGGCTCTCGGCTACGTGCTGATCGCTATCCCCACGCCTACGCCAGTACCTAACCTTGCCCTCTACCTCACGCTGACTTGCGTCGGTCTGGGTGTCATCGCTTTCGGTAATGGCCTCTTCAAGGGGAACCTGCAGGTGCTCATCGGTCAGATGTACGATGATCCCCGCTATCAGAGCGCTCGTGATGCTGGCTTCCAGATCTTCTACATGTTCATCAACATCGGGGGGATCTTCGCACCCTTTATGGCTGTAGGTATCCGTAACTGGTGGCTGGGTCACAATGGCTTCGACTATAGCGCTGAGCTTCCTGCTCTCTGTCATCAGTACCTGCGTGAAGGTGCTAACATGCCAGCACAGGCTATGGAGAACCTTCAGAGCCTTGCCTCCAAGGTATCGCTGGGTAATGAAGTCACCGACCTTCAGGCCTTCGTCGGTCAGTACCTTGATGTCTTCAACCGTGGCTTCCACTACGCCTTCATCGCAGCAGTTGTGATGATCTGCGTATCAATGGTGATCTTCCTCATTAACCAGAAGAAGTTCCCCGATCCAAGCAAGAAGGAAGTTGCAAGTAAGGATGGTGCTCCCTCACAGAACGAAGTACAGATGAGTGCCGCTGAAATCAAGCAGCGTATCTACGCACTCTTCGCAGTATTCGGTGTCGTCATCTTCTTCTGGATGTCCTTCCACCAGAATGGGTACTCGCTCACGTACTTCGCTCGTGACTACGTCGACCTGAGTGTCATCAAGATCGACCTCGGCTTCACTGTGATTAAGGGTGCTGAGATCTTCCAGTCGGTGAATCCGCTGATCGTCGTCTGCCTCACGCCTCTCGTGATGTATGTCTTCGGCCGTCTGCGCAATCAGGGTAAGGAACCCTCTGCTCCCCGCAAGATCGCTATCGGGATGGGTATCGCTGCTCTGGCTTATGTCTTCCTGATGGTTTGCTCACTCGGTCTGCCCGATCAGAGCACGCTCGGTGGCATGACGGAGGCTGCAAAGCACGAAATGCTCCTCACGCCTTGGGTTATGGTCGGGATGTACTTCATCCTCACGCTTGCTGAGCTCTTCATCTCGCCCCTCGGTCTCTCCTTCGTATCGAAGGTAGCTCCTCCCCACCTCCAGGGTGTTATGCAGGGGGCTTGGCTCGCAGCTACGGCTCTCGGGAACTCGCTCCTCTTCATCGGTGGTATCCTCTATACGAGCGTGCCTCTCTGGGCTTGCTGGCTGGTCTTCGTAGGTGCTTGCGCTGCCTCGATGATCACGATGCTTGCTATGGTCAAGTGGCTCGAGCGCGTAGCTAAGTAATTCACACAAGACGCTGACCCACTCCGATGTACTCCGCACAACCCCACTCGCTGAGCGCAGCTCGTCTCTACTTCCGTCGCTGGACACGTAGTAGCGCAGCTGTCTTCCACAGCCTCGGGCATTGTGTCACCATCGGGCATCTCTCGTCAAGCGTCCTGGAGCGTCTCTCAGCAAAGACGACGACGCTCGCTACCACACCTGCCGTATGTGGTACGCTTGCTCCCACCGAAGGGAGCCGTGAGGAGGCCGAAGTCCTCGAGGAAGCTATGCTCTCAGAGCTGCTCCTCGCACTCACGCCTACTCCTAAGCCCACCGCATCGGCACATCCTGCAGACTACCTCAGTGTAGCTCTCTGCAGCTGACACAACGCTGTCTCGCTACTACCCACTCCACGATAGGAGGCGGGTGTGTAGCGAGACAGCGCTTTTTATATATCGATAAGATCACACGAAAAGACTACTATGATACAAGACATCAAAGCACGTATCCTCGCTGGCGGTGAGATCACCGAAGAGGAAGCACTTGCTTTGCTTACCACTCCTCACAAGGAGGAGCTATACCAAGCAGCACACGAGATCACCGAGCACTTCATGGGGAAGGCATTCGATACCTGCTCCATCATCAACGCTAAGAGTGGGAACTGCCCCGAGGACTGTAAGTGGTGTGCACAGAGCGCTCACTATTCGACCTCCGCAGAGCGCTACTCTGTCGTCAGCCCCAGTGCTTGTGTGGCGCAGGCCAGCTACAACCGCAAGCAGGGCATCGGGCGCTTCTCGCTCGTGGCGAGTGGGCGTCGCCAGACCGATCGCGAGATCGATATGATGAGTATCAGCTACCGTGCCATCAAGCGGGCACATCCTGAGCTCAAGTGCTGTGCCTCGCTGGGGCTACTCACCGAGCCACAGCTGAAGAAGCTCTTTGATAGCGGCGTGACGACCTACCATTGCAATGTGGAGACTTCTCCCAGCTACTTCCGTGAGCTGTGTACGACACACACGCAGGAGGACAAAGAAGCGACTCTCGAGGCCGCTCGCCGTGTGGGTATGCGCATCTGCTGTGGCGGTATCATCGGCATGGGCGAGACGCTGGAGCAGCGTGTCGAGCTTGCCTTCTACGTTAAGCGCCTGAAGAGCTACAGTATACCGATCAATATCCTCCAGCCGATCACGGGTACCCCGCTGGGCAACTCTACTCCGCTCACTGAGGATGAGGTCCTCTCGGCTATCGCAGTCTTCCGTATGGTCAATCCTCGGGCATTCCTTCGCTTCTCTGGTGGACGCGCACAGCTCTCCCCCGAGACGCAATACAAGGCTATCTACGTCGGTATCAATGCCGCTATCACGGGTGATCTGCTCACGACCATTGGCCGTCAAGCTGAGGACGATATGAAGATGATCAAGGCTTGCGGTAAGGTCAATACGCCCGAGGACTGGGAAGTGCACTACAACTATTAGTCGCTACTATCATATATCATTATGGTACAGGGTGTACTGATTACCTTCGTCCTCTATCTCTTCTTCCTCTTCCTGATCACCTTCTGGACGCGTAGGCGAGGCACGAATGCGGACTTCTTCCTTGCAGGGCGTGCTACCCCTTGGTGGATCGTATCGATCGGGATGCTCGGCGACTCGATCTCGGGTGTGACCTTCGTTTCGGTGCCAGGGATGGTGCAGCAGATGGATATGAGCTATATGCAGCTGGTCTTGGGCTTCTTCTTTGGCTACATCGTCATCGCCTATGTCCTCCTGCCACTCTACTATCGTCTGCAGCTTGTCTCGATCTATACCTATCTGGAGCAGCGCTTCGGGCGGCATAGCTATCGCACGGGTGCACTCTTCTTCATCATCTCGAAGCTCTTCGGGGCAGCAGCGAAGCTCTTCCTCATCACGCTTATCCTGCAGCAGCTCGTCTTTGCTCCGATAGGGGTGCCGTATGTCGTCACGGTCCTCGGGGTCGTCGGTGTCATCTGGCTCTACACGCAGCGCGGTGGCATGGGTACGATCATCTGGACGGATGTCTTGCAGACGGTTTGCCTTGTGCTCACGCTGGGGCTCATCGTCTATGTCGTCTCGGGGCAACTGGGGCTTAACCTCTCGGGTATCGTGCGCTTGGTCAGGGAAGATCCTCACAGCCGAGTCTTCTTCTTTGACGACTGGACGAGCCCGCTGTACTTCTGGAAGCAGTTCGTCAGCGGTATCTTCATCGTCATCGTGATGACGGGCTTGGATCAGAATATGATGCAGAAGAACCTGACGTGCCGTACACTCCGTGAGGCCCGTACGAATATGCTTACCTACGGCTTCGGCTTCCTCCCGCTGAACTATCTCTTCCTCGTCTTGGGGATTCTCCTACTGCACTTCGGCGCAGCGTATGGCTTGACCCTACCTGAGCGAGGAGATGATATCCTGCCCTTCCTCGCTGCAGGGCACTTAGGTCCGTGGGTCCTGATCTTCTTCACGCTGGGTATTACTGCTGCTTCATTCTCCAATGCTGACTCGGCTCTGACCAGTCTCACGACTTCGGTCTGTACCGATCTCCTCGGTATGAAGCTCGAGGATGATGCGGTAGGGGAGCGCCGTCGCTGGTGGATTCATTTAGCGATGTGCGTGGCCTTCGCCCTCATGGTACTCCTCATCAGTCAGATCCAGCAGAGCTCCCTGCTGAAGACGATCTTCACAGCAGTCTCCTATACCTACGGGCCGCTCTTAGGACTCTTCGCTTTCGGGCTCTTCACACGCTGGGCGGTACGTGATCGCTTCACGCCCTACCTCTGTATCCTCTCTCCCTTTGTGAGCTACGGCGTCGCAGTGGCAGCGGAGAGCCTATGGGGCTATAAGGTCGGCTACGAGATTCTCCTATTCAATGGCTTATTTACCTTCCTCGGCTTGTGTCTCCTTCGTGATGGCAAGCGAGGTGAGGTCCACGTCTAATCAATCTTTTATCTACAGATGAAGCAAACAAACATGCAGACCTCTGTCGCGCTACGCTTCCGGCGCATGACGCGCAAGAGCTACGGTGCCTTCAATACGATGCACCGTATCATCAACATCGGTACGCTTACCAGCCTGGCGCTGGCTTGCGCCTACACCTCCACCGTCAGTGCGCAGAATATAGCTGCGTCTGAGCCTGAGTATAACCTCGGTGAGCCCGACAAGGAGCTTACGGGGGTCACGGTCACAGCCTCTAAGACAGCTACCCCGCTGAATGAAGCTACGCGACTCGTCACCGTCATCTCGGCACGTGAGATCGCCCAGACCCCTGCGCGAAGTATCCAAGAGCTGCTGAACTATGTAGCGGGTATCGACGTCGCACAGCGCGGTGCCCAAGGGGTACAGGCCGATGTCTCCATTCGTGGCGGCTCACACGAGCAGATCGTCATCCTCCTCAATGGGGTCAATGTCAGCAGCAGTAAGACGGGGCACCTAAGCTTCGATTTCCCTATCAACCTCTCGGATATTGAGCGTATCGAGGTGCTTCGTGGGCCCTCGGCACTTATCTATGGTACGGGTGCTTTCTCGGGGGCTATCAACATCATCACCAAGCACAGCGCAGAGACCTCCCTCTATGCCAAGGCTACTGCGGGTATGCACCGCCTCGTGGGTGCAGAGCTCCGTGGAGCGATGACGTGGGGCAAGACGGAGAATAGCCTCTCGCTGAGCCGCCGCTCCAGTGCTGGCTATCGCACGAATACCGACTATGAGATCTATAATGCCCTCTGGCAAACACGCCTAAATCTCCCAGCGGAGAACAAGATGGATCTCCAGCTCGGCTACAATGAGAAAAAGTTCGGTGCCAACTCCTTCTATTCGGCTAAGTATCCCAATCAGTACGAGCATACCCAGCGTATGATCGCCTCGCTGCGTGGTGACCTAGGTGGTGAGCGCCTGCGTCTTCTCCCCACTATCTATTGGGATCGTGAGTACGACTGCTTCGAGCTGGTGCGTGGGACGACCTTCGGGCAGAACCACCATATCGTGAATAACTATGGTGCTGGGCTCATCGCCAACTACAGCTCCCTCCTCGGGACGACGACACTCGGTGGTGAGCTTCGCTATGAGGAGGTCATCGGGAATAAGCTCGGTACGCCACGCGCTAAGCCCGAGAGCTACTACACGAAGTTCGGTAGTCGAACGAATGTCAGCCTCAGTCTGGAGCATACAGTCAAGCTGGATAAGTGGCTGATCTCCGCTGGGACGCTTATGAGCCATAATACACTCCTCTCAGGGAAGTACACCTTCCTCCCTTCGGTGAGTGTGAATTATCATCCCCTTGATCGCTGGAGCTTCGTCGCTACTTGGAGTCGCTCGATGCGTCTGCCTACCTTGAACGACCTCTGGTATACCGACCCTGTCCACAAGCATGGAGACAATCTCCAGCCTGAGTATGCCCACTCCTTTGAGGCTATTGCGAAGTACCAGACCTCGCACGTAGAGGCGCACCTCTCTTACTTCTTGATGAAGGGGAGCAACCTCATTGACTGGGTGAAGTTCGACCCCACGGAGACGGCCTTCACCTCGCACAATATCGCTGAGCTTACTAACCAAGGTCTCGAAGCTGGGCTGGCTCTTCGCCTTGGCGAGTATCTGCCCTTCCTTGGTGATGCGGGACGTCTCAGCCTTGACTACCTCTATATGACGCAGCAGCATCGTGCTCCTGGTGTCGCGATGTCTAAGTATGCGCTGAACTATCTCCGCCACAAGTTCACGGCACAGCTCGCACACAACGTCGGCTCTCGAATAGAAGCCCTCTGGGCGCTGCGCTATCAGGATCGTGTCAATCAAGCCAGTCCCTTTGCGACGCTTGACCTCAAGCTCGACTATCGTCTGACGAATCACCTCCGTGCTGGCCTCGAGCTGAATAATATCACCGACACGCAGTACGCTGATATCGCTGGCGTACCGCAGCCTGGCTTCTGGCTCTCGGGGAGTATCAGCTACAGTCTATAGGTACGCTCCCCCCTTTCTACGTTGATACGTCAAGCCCCCACCGAAGTGCATAAGATGCCTGAGGTCGGGGGGCTTGCTGTATATGCCTGTTTCATAAGTGAATAGTGTGGAGGACGTATGTAGTTATAGGATGGGGTGCTATGAACCTATATAGATCGCTGACGCGACCTATATAGGTCCGAGTGACGACCAATATAGGTCGAGTCCGTGACCTATATAGCTCTCCCCGCTGACCTATATGAGACTGTTGCCGAGAGTCCTGCCCTCTATTTATTTTATTCTGCTAAGGCATCGCACACCCAGCTCCCCGATATACCTCTCCGAAGTGATACACAAGCCCCTCGCCTTATCGCGAGTATTCCTCTTATTCAGCGGAGGGAAAAGCATTGTTTTCGTGAAGAAAAAAGCGCCTTCACGTAGTGGTTTTCCTCTGTCTATGCACGTAGTCCTAAAGACTAGGCACGCAAATCCAAATATCCACGTACGTAGATATTAGAGCCACGTACGTAGTCCAAACTTATCTGCCACTCGTCCACAACTTTTATCCCTACGCGGAGCAACAACCTCATATAGGTCACTTCACAAAGCTATATAGGGATCAGTCCAAAGCAATATAGCTTCCTTCGCCATCCTATATAGGTTCATAGCATCCACCTCAATGGAATGCTCTTGCTCGGATAGTAGGAGAGGGGTCTATTCTTTACGCTTTGACTGGGGAGCTGTGTCGCACGCTCGTGTGGTGCTGATCACTCCTCGTGGAGGTGCGTACAGGGAAGATAGCAAGGTGGCTGTGTGAGTCTACGGGCAGGAGCTGTTATCTTTTTGTATCTTTGCTCTATGTGCGCACGTCTGAAACTGCCTCGATTGATCTGGGGTGCGTGTGGCACGAACCAAAGAGAATAGACTGACATATATAATACGGTATAAGGACTGATGGGAAAGAATAACCTGATCTTCGGGATCCACCCACTTATCGAAGCCCTGGAGGCAGGTCGTGAGATTGATAAGATCTTACTCAAGCGCGGACTGCGTAGCAGCGAAGTGAGCCATATCATGGATGTGGCCAAGGTGCGTACGATCCCTGTGCAGATCGTCCCCGAGGAGCGCTTGACACGTCTGACGCGCAAGCAGCACCAGGGGGTCATCGCCTTCATCAGCGAGATCGAGTACACGCAGCTGGATCAGCTCATCCCGATGCTCTACGAAGAAGGACGCTCTCCCTTCGTTGTCCTCTTGGATGGGCTTACCGATGTGCGTAACTTCGGTGCTATCGCCCGTACGGCAGAGTGCGCTGGTGTGGATGCGATCATCATCCCCGAGCGAGGGAGCGTGTCGGTGACTGCCGATGCCGTCAAGACCTCCGCTGGGGCGCTCCACCGTATCCCCGTCTGCCGAGTCAGCTCGATACAGGCTGCTGTCACCCTCCTGCAGGAGAACGGTATTCAGATCGTCGCTGCCTCAGAGAAGGCCGCAGATATCTATACCGAGAGTGAGCTGTCGCTTCCCCTCGGTCTGGTCCTTGGGGCTGAAGATCACGGGGTGTCACAGGATGTCCTGCGCCGTGCGGATAAGATCGTCCGTATCCCCCAGGTCGGTGCTATCGGTTCGCTCAATGTCTCGGTCGCTGGCGGTATCCTCATCTATGAGGTCGTGCGTCAGGCTGGCCTCGGTGCTGAGTGATAGCCCTTTCATAATAGCTACTCTACACTATGCTCACTAAGATCTACGCTGACTCCCCCGACTATCGCTTGCTCACTGAGCTGGTCGATGAGCTTCGTCGTGGTGCGGTCTTCATCTATCCCACGGCTTCGGGCTACGCCTACTGCTGTGACGCGCTACATCAGCGTGCCATCGAGGAGATCTGTCGCCTAAAGAAGATCGACCCGAAGAAGAAGGCGCTCTCTATCGCCTGTGCTTCGCTGAGCCAGGTGTCAGAGTATTGTAAGATGAATGACCGCGCCTTTAAGTTCATCAAGGATCACGAGGTTAACTATACCTTCATCCTCCCAGCATCGGGTGCCCTGCCACGTATCTTCAAGCAGCGTCGTGAGGTGGGTGTCCGCCTTGCCCAGCATCCTATCGGCCGTCTTCTGGCCGAGCATTTAGGCAATCCACTGATCACCTCTTCGCTCCCCATAGAGGATGAGGACGAGCCCGAGTATTGCACCAATCCCGAGCTCATCGACGAGCGCTATGGGAATGCCGTCTACACCATCCTCGATGCTGGCGATATCCCGCTGGCTCCCTCGACGATCGTCGACTGCACAGAGGAGCCCTTCGAGGTGCTCCGCTATGGCCATGGGCGCCTGGCCGATGAGGAGCCCTTACTCAAGAAAGATTAGACTACAGCATATCACTTATGTCGAAAGAATCTGAGCTTATAGCTTACTATACTGACGAAGACGTCGAGGAGCCTCGCCTCCGAGAGCGTGTCCTTCGCAACTGGATCCGTGAGGTCGCTGCTGGCTATGACCGTCGTGTCGGCGAGCTCTGCTACCAGTTCTGTGGTGATGAGCGCATCCTGCAGACCAATCAAGACTTCCTCGATCATGACTACTATACCGATATCATCACCTTCGACGAGAGTGAGGGGGATGTGATCTCGGGGGACATGCTCATCAGCCTTGATACGGTGCGTAGCAATGCCGAGCTCCTTGGCAATGAGTATGCCGAAGAGCTGCACCGTGTGATCATCCATGGGGTCCTCCATCTCTGCGGGCTCAAGGATAAGAGCCCCGAGGACGAGGAGCGCATGCGTGAGGCAGAGGATAAGGCCTTGATCCGACTGCATGAGTTGGTCGGTGAAGGGACGCCACTCTTTGACTAAAGTGATGGCTTCATCGTGCCTCGGCGCGGTGATAGGAAGCCGCTCCTCTTACCGTAGTTGCGGTATATTCCAGATAAAAGCCGTTTCTTTGTGGTATCATTGACTATCTGACCACTAAGTGAATTTAATCATCGATCAGGGAAACTCGGTCTGCAAAGTGGCCGTGGCGGATGGAGGTGAGCTCATCGCCCACTACTCCTTCCCTCAAGTTTCCCTACGAGAAGCTGGGGTCATCTTATCCGATCACCCAGCCCTGCAGGCGGCGATCTATAGCTCTGTCGCAGCTGTCGACAAGATGCTACTCAGCCTGCTCGCTGAGCGTATCCCCACCGTGCTGCAGGTCGACGAGCATATCGCCGTACCTGTAAGCGTGGCTTACGACCGCAAGCGCCTCGGTAGCGACCGTATCGCAGCTGTCGTCGGGGCACATGCTCTGGCACCCGAGGGTGTCAGCCTCTTGGTCATAGACCTGGGGACGGCGATCACCTATGAGCAGATCACCCCTAAGGGGGAATATACCGGGGGGAATATCTCCCCAGGGCTCTATACCCGACTCAAGGCGCTGAATCACTTCACCTCGCGCCTACCGTTGATCCACGAGATCACGCCTCCCGTACGAGACTTCGGGCAGACAACCTCCGAAGCCATCACCGCGGGCGTGCTCCGTGGGCTCATCTATGAGATCAAGGGATATATAGATGAAGCTAAGGCGTCAGACCCTAATGTCAAGGTCTACGTCACAGGGGGTGATGCTCCTCTCATCGAGCAGTACCTCCCCGAAGGGGTATGCGTGGAGCCCGACCTCGTCCTCTATGGACTGAATAAGATACTGGAGTACAACAGATGATAAAGCAGAAGAAGATCCTCAGCTACCTCCTCTCCGCAGGACTACTTACAGCTGGGACAGCAGGCGCCCTTAGCGCCCAGAGCAACTCAGACCGCTCGCCCTATAGTCGCTTCGGCTATGGGACACTCGGTATGCGCCAGACGGCTACGACGCGAGCTCTCGGGGGTATCGGTGCGGGTCTGCGTGACGGTCTCGTCGTCAACCCCGCTAACCCTGCCTCCTATACCGCTGTCGACTCCATGACCTTCATCATGGATCTGGCCGTGTCGCTGCGTGGATCTCACCTCGCTGAAGGCGGGAATCGTGATAGCCGTGTCTTGGGTAACCTTGATTACGCTACGATCCTCTTCCCCGTGAGCCGTCATATCGCGGTCAGTGCAGGGATCACTCCCTTCTCGACCGTGGGCTATCGCTTCGGTAGCCTCGAGAAGCTCCAGGGAGATAGCCAGAATAACTATCAACGTACCTATCTGGGACAGGGTGGCTTTAGTGACCTTTACCTCGGTGTAGCAGGGCGTATCGGAGGCTTCTCCCTTGGGGTGAATGGCTCCTATGTCTTCGGCTATACGACGCAGGAGCGTCAGGTATATATCGGGTCAGATGGTGCATCTAACCCCTTCTACCGCACGCAGCTCCAGCTCAAGGGCTTCAAGGCTGATATCGGTGCGCAGTACCAGCTGGATCTGGATCAGAAGAAGGGACGTAGCCTCGTCGTGGGTGCTACGTTCGCCCCTGAGATCAAGCTCCGCTCGACGCTCATCGATCAGCACTTCCTCAGTGCCGAGAATTCCAGCCAGCTTGTGCCCGAGTCCTCAGATACGATCACCTCACGTAGCCTCCACCATGTGCCTATGAGCTACTCGGTCGGTGCTACCTATCGCCATAGCGAGAGCCTCCTCGTCGGAGTGGGCTTCACCTATATGCAGTGGGCTAAGGCTACGGGCCTTGCTCAGGATGGTGCTGCACCTCGCAATCACTATCGTGTAGGCCTTGGTGCCGAGTGGATCCCCGATCCTCGTGGTCGTGGACTCTTCTCTCGCTCCCGCTATCGCTTTGGTCTGAGTGGGGCTAACTCCTATATGCTCGTCCCAACCTCCACGGGTGAGCAGAAGGGCTACAATGAACTCTCCGCATCGGTCGGTATCGGTATGCCGCTCATCGACCGTCGTTCGCTCGTCAATATTACCGTAGACTATAAGTACCTCACTCCTCAGGCCACCGGTATGGTGCGTGAGCACTCACTTGGCCTCACTGTGGGGATTCTCTTCAATGAGAACTGGTTCCGCAAGGCACGTATCAACTAAGTTATATAGCCTTGCCATGGACTATCCGCCGCTCTATATGGTGGAGGTCTACGGCCGACTATGCGCTAATCATTTACACACTAAAGACAAGAGACAATGAAACTGAACAGAATGATCCTGGTAGCAGCTCTCGGACTTCTCTCGACGGCTGCTTATGCCCAGACGGGTAGAGCTACAGGTACTCCTTTTGGCTCAGGTGAAGACAGCATCCGCTGCCGCCAAAGTATCAGCCTGCTGACCAGCTTTGGTAAGACGGCGAACTATGCCGACGCCTATGAGCATTGGCAGAAGGCGTACGACAACTGCCCCGCAGCATCTAAGAATATATACATCATCGGTGCTAAGATCCTTCACTGGAAGCTTGGTCAGGCCAAGACTGCCGACGAGAAGAAGAAGATCCTCAATCAGCTGATGAAGCTCTATGACGATCGCATCACTTACTTCGGTGACGATGCTAAGGTCGGTACGCCTCAGATCCTGGCTGATAAGATCGAGGACTACAAGACGATCGCAGGTGCTGATGCTGACTTCACGCAGGTCTATGAGTGGGCTAAGCCTGCCGTAGAGCGCTACAAGGCTGAGTCTCCTATCCAGCTGCTCTATTACTATACCTTCGGTTCACGTCTCATCGCTTCTAAGGATGAGTCGAAGATCGACCAGTACATCAACGAGTATACGCAGGCTGCTGAGTACGCAGATGCTATCCTCGCTGCTGCTGAGACGGACGAAGCTAAGAAGGTCATCGAGACGTACAAGAATCAGATGGACACGGAGTTCGCTCAGAGCGGTCTGGCCAGCTGTGACAAGCTCGAGAAGACCTATACGGTAGAGAAGATCGATCAGCATAAGACGGATAAGGCCTTCCTGCAGAATGTCCTCGCGCTCTTCCAGCGTGCAGGCTGCGATGGCAATGCTTCTGTACGTGCCGGTCGCTACCTCTTCGATATCGAGCCTTCGGTCACGGCAGCTATGGGTATCGCTGGTGAAGCTATCCGCGATAAGCGCTACGCTGAGGCTACGGAGTTCCTCAACAAGGCTATTGACCTGGCTAAGAACTCTTCTGACCGCCTCAAGTGCTACGAAGCACTCTTCCAGATCGCTCAGGTACAGCGCAACAGCAGTGCAGCTATCTCTTACGGGAACAAGATCCTCGCTGAGAATCCGCGCAATGGTCGCGTACTGCTCTACCTCGCTGAGCTCTCCGCTGGTAATGCTTCTCGCTACTATCCCGATGACAAGATCAAGCAGCGCTGCTACTACTATCTCGTCATCAATAAGCTCCGCCATGCTGCCAGCGTAGATCCCTCGGTCTCTGCTCAGGCTAACCGCGCTATCGCCAACTACTCTCGCTACCTCCCCTCTGCACAGGAGATCTTTATGCACCCCGATATCAAGAAGGGGTCTACGGTTAGCTTCGGTGGCGAAAGTGTCGTCATCCCCTAATCTACATAGCTCGCTCTATGTCTGATCTCCCTTCGCACTTAGGTGCAAGAGAGAGGGAAGAAGCCCTCCGCCGTCTGGATACTCCATCCAGACAGCGGGGGACTTCTCGTTCGTATCCCTTCGCCATGCTCTTTGTCTTCTGCACGCTCTTCCTTTCGCTGGGGGCATGCAGCAAGAAGAAGGTCGAGGTGAAGAATCTGGCGGTCAATCCCGACTCGCTCTATACAGCTCGTATGGTAGCGCTCAATACGCTCATCTCGGACTCTGGACTCATCCGCTATCGTATGACCGCTCCCGAGCTTCTGATCTATGAACGTAATGACCGCAATGAGTGGGTCTTCCCACGTGGTCTTGTCCTACGACCCTATGACCTCAAGAGCGGTAGTCAGGTCTTCATCAAGGCAGACTCCGCTATCCGCCGACCGCTCAAGGAAGAGTGGGAGCTCATCGGTCACGTCCTTGTCCAGGGCCCTGATGGGCAGCGTCTCAAGACGAAGCGTCTCTTCTGGCTTCGTGCAGAGAAGCGTCTCTATTCGGATGATACGACTTACTTCCTCACCCAAGGCAAGGAGCTTCGTGGCTCCCACTTCAATGCCAAGGACGATCTCAGCTGGTATGAGATCTACGACAACAAGGGCGCCTTTGACTACGACGAGAATAAGGCGACCTCACCTACTGCACCTGCAGCCCCACGGGCCGATACGCTGAAGCAAGCTCCCCGTCTCTAAGCTCTTCGGCGCAGTGTGCTCTCACCATCGATGATGATTTACCTCTATATATTCCTCAGCCTAATTGCTTCGGCCTTCTTCTCGGGTATGGAGATCGCCTTCCTCTCTTCGGATAAGCTCCGTCTCGAGCTTGACCGAAGCCGTGGTGGTGTGTCGGCTCGGATCTTAGGCGTCTTCTACTCGCGTCCTGACCACTTCATCACGACGATGCTCCTGGGGAACAATGTTGCCCTCGTCATCTATGGTCTCTTGACTGCTGTACTGATGGAGCCTTGGCTCAAGAGTCTCTTGGGCGAGAATGACGTGCTGATTCTCTTGGCGCAGTCGGTCATCAGTACGCTACTGATCCTTTTCGTCGGGGAATTCCTCCCGAAGGTTACCTTCCGTGCTAACCCCAACCGCACGATGCGCTTCTTCGCTGGGATCCTCTTCCTCGTCTATGTCCTGCTCTATCCCTTTGCTTGGATCATCGGGCTCATCACGCGTGCGATCCTCTTCCTCGCTGGGCAGCGTACCTCAAGTGTGGCTATTCGCCCGCAGCTCTCTTCACTGGACCTCGAGTACTACCTTACCCATAGCTCGGACGATGGTCAGGCCTCGGGCATCGAGACGGAGGTAAAGATCATACAGAATGCGATCTCCTTCTCGGGGCTTCAGGTGCGTGATTGCCTCCTGCCTCGTAATGAGATCGTCGGGGCAAGCATTGACTCGACGCGTGCACATCTTGAGGAGCTCTTCATCCGCACGGGCCTCTCAAAGCTCATCGTCTATAAGGAGAATATCGACGAAGTCGTCGGCTACATCCATTCGAGCGAAATGTTTCGAGGTGACGACTGGCAGAAGCGTATCGTCTCAGCCCTCTTCGTCCCTGAGAGCATGCAAGCCAGCACGCTGATGCGCCTCTTGATGCAGAAAAAGAAGAGTATCGCAGTCGTCATCGATGAGCTTGGCGGTACGGCAGGTATGGTGACGCTTGAGGATATCGTCGAGGAGCTCTTCGGTGATATCGAGGATGAGCATGACCGCCAGAAGCGTGTCGCTAAGCGCCTTGATGACCGTACCTTCGTCTTCAGCGGGCGTATGGAGATCGATGATATCAACGAGAAGTTTGGTCTGACACTCCCCGAGGATGAGGACTTCATGACTATCGCTGGCTACATCTTGTACCACCATCCCAGCATCCCTTCGCAGGGGCAGATCCTTGAGATCGGAGACCTGCGCTTTGAGATTCTTCGCTCGACATCGACGAAGATCGTCTTGGTCAAGATGACCCTCCCCGAGGCATAGTGCCTCCCTTCCTTCGCAAGGGTAAGCCATCACCCTACCGCTCACATGATCCTGTGGCGGTAGGGTGATGGCTTTTATTATTGACTGCTTGAGGGGGCGATCAATGCATTCTTATTGAGGTCGTATTGTATGGGGTGGTGGAAGCTATATAGCTCTTCGTGTATTCCTACATAGCTTTGCGAGCGTTCCTATATAGGATTGAGACGATTCCTACATAGCTTTGCGAGCGTTCCTATATAGGATTGAGACGATTCCTATATAGCTTTGCGAGTGTTTCTATATAGGATTGAGTTGATTCCTATATAGCTTTGCGCGCGTTTCTATATAGGATTGAGTTGATTCCTATATAGCTTCGTGATCATTCCTATATAGGTCTACTTACATTCTTATATAGGTCTGCGGACGCTCCTATAAGCGAGTGCGCATTCTTATATGAGTCATCGTGCGGATCCGTATCAATAAAGCGGCTGTCTATCGGTTGACTTTGTCTGATCCTCGGAGCTCTATGCCCTCAGTCTGTAGCGAGGAATAGGGCCTTTCTGCAGAAGGGGTATGCCTCCTTCTCAGCTGGGCTGGGACTATCTTAGCCTGCAACTTGCCCAATATTATGCAGTCTGAGAAGTTGTGGTATTGATGGAAATCACTATCTTTGCCAAGTAATCGATTTATTTATAATCAAACTACAGTCAAAAAATGATGGACCTTTTTAAGAAGCTTCAGGGGCTTTTCGGGGGAGATAACTCTGCCGAAGCTATCGAGAAGCAGATGCAGAAGATGCAGGAGCAGATGCAAGCTGCTTTCGGTGGTGAAGAGACCAAGCGCGGCTGGCAGCCCGATGAAGGCGTCTACTATGCCAAGGGTGAGTACGACAATGCCGTCGAGTACAACAACGAGCTCATTTGCCTTTCCAACTATGGTCTCGACCAGATGGCGAAGATGAATGATGCGATGGATGCCAAGGATTACAACCGCGCTGAGTGGGTTCGCCTGGAGTGGATCGAAGATCTCAAGGGCTTGAGAGAGCAGGCTGCTGCGCTCGGTGCCTATGATGGTGATGACCGTATGCTCAAGGCGCTCTATAAAGTCTTCGATGGCTGGGAAGCTCTGATGAAGGATGGCTACAAGACCCTCATCAAGATGCGTCTTGATGGTCTCCGTGGTACGCCTGAAGAACAGGCACAGCTCAAGAAGAATAATACCATCTTGGTGCGTCTCATCGACAACCTCAATGATGCGAGCGAGGAGTTCCTCGATGCTCACGGTGTCGGTGACTACGACTATGATGACGATGACGACGAGGATTAATCGTCGCTGAGCCACACGCTCACTTCCCCACTTTACGATATAAGAGCAGCCTACTGCATCCCCTCACTGAGGGCTGTGCAGTAGGCTGCTCTTCTTGTATCAAGGATAGATGGCTACCCCTTCACTTGTAGAATCTTGGGCGCTGGCTCATGGAGGTAGCAGAGATAGCCCGAGACTTTGGCGTAGCCCATCTGGCGAAGAAGCTCCATATACTCACGGACCTGGCGGTGGTGAGCCTTACGCTCCTCACCTGACTTGTAGTCTACGACCTCAATATGGCTGTCGGGGTAGAAGATCACACGGTCGGGACGGCGGCTGGTCTCCAGCTCTCCACCGATGATCGCGCGCTCGTTGAAGATCTTCCCTGTGCCATCGAACCATCGGGCTGCTTCGGGGTGCTCTACGACAGCACGGAGCTGGGTGGAGAGTTCCTCTGCATGCTCTGCCTTGATGTATCCATGATGTACGGCCTCGCTGATGGCAGGTGCTACATCGCTTGCGGTCTCGATCTCGGAGAGAATGAGGTGCAGAGTACGCCCATAGGCACGCTGGCTATCCTCAGAGAAGTACTCGAGTCCCTCGCGAAGGATGGCTAAGCGCTTGTCAATAGGGTAGGAGCTTAGTGCACCTACATGCAGTGCCGTAGCGCTATCCTCTTCGGAGGTGGAGTGCTTCTTCTTTGGTGCAGAAGTACTGTCACCTATGGGATCCTCCTTCGTCGTCTGATGAGCGGGGAGGATCTCATGGAGAGCCTTGTCTTCTTCTACGGAGGCCAGGAAGAGGTCTTCTATCTTGGAGATCTTCTCCTCAGATGCTTCTTTCTTCTTTGACTTCTTCTTCCCAGACTCCTCTTCCTGTCCCTTCTGGGCTTCCTCTCGGATCCAGATATGCAGCTCCTGCTTGGGGCGCGTGGTGGCGACATAGAGGAGGTTGAGCGAGTCCATCATATTCTTAAGCTTCTCCTCAAAGTAGGGCTCTGCGAAGTAGCTCATCTGTAGGGTAGTGGTGTACTTCAGAGGGACGCTCGTCACGTTCGTTGCGGTAAGCTCTTCGGTCTCGCTGATATGGGGGGGGATGGGGCACCATAGGATATTCTCCTTATTGGCGCTCAAAGCTTCATCCAGCTGCCAGCTGATGTCGGGGAGTAGGACGACGGGGAAGCCGAGCCCCTTGGACTTATGGATGGTCATCAGGGTGATAGCATCCTCGGCTGAGTTGTTGACGATGCTCTGCAGATGGCCTTTGTCTTGCCAGTACTGGAGGAAGGTCGAGATATCTGCAGCCTCCTCTTGCTCCCAGCTATAGAGCATGTCGAGGAGCTTGACGAGGTAGGCGCCTTCGCTCTCGGGGAAGAGCTTGCCATAGCGTGAGTTGATGATCTCGACGACTTCGTAGAGCCCTTGACGTCCGAAGTCACGCAGCTCTTGTAGCTCTGCGTCAGATAGGTCTTCTTCCGCTTGCCCCGAGAGGGCAAGGACTTGGTGATAGGCTTCTTGGAGGACTGCTAAGCGTAGCGGGATACTGGTATCCGCCAGATAGCTGAGGGCTGCGATGATGAAGCGTACGGAGTATGCGCGATCGACGTGTAGAGCTTCCTCTGAGAGGAAGGGTAGGGAGTAGCCCTCCAGCACTTCCTCGGGAGCGTTGAGGAGTGTCTCCGCCACACTGGCTGCATGCGCCTTCGTGCGAACGAGGATAGCGATGTCAGAGCAGCGATAGCCTCGCTTGAGTAGATCGACGAGGACAAGCGGGAGTTGATCTAAGGCACCGCTGGGTACTTCCTCTTCGGTGTCTGAAGTCTCTTCGCTGTCCTCTCCCTCTGTGGTGCTATCATCCTTCTTTTTGGGGGGAGCATAGCGATGGAGTACGACTTGCCCGAGACCTCGCTGTTGCTTTGGCTTAGGAGTATTCTGCACCACGTCTTCATAGGCCTTGAGGAGGATGTTGAGCTCTGCATCCAGTCGGCTCTTGACTTCCTCTTGCCCTTCGGGGAAGCCGTAGCCCCTGACCTCGCTCCAGAGTGAATCGAAGACACTGCGGATGAGTGAGCAGAGCTGTGGATAGAGGGCGTTGTTGAAGTCTACGATCTCGGGGACACTACGCCAGTTGTCCTCAAGGTTTTTGCGCTCAGCAGAAGATGTAAAGTCCTTGGTGAGCTGCGTGGTCAGTAGGGTGCTGTCGGAGTTGCGGAAGCGGTAGATACTCTGCTTGGCATCACCGACGATGAGGCAGTCCTGGCCTTGGCTCTGGGCATTATCAAGAAGAGGCTTGAAGTTCTCATACTGCATACGACTCGTGTCCTGGAACTCGTCGATCATGTGATGCTCGATGCGCGCCCCGATCTTCTCGTAGAGGAAGGGCGCATCATTATTGTCCTTCAGTAGCGCTTGGATGAGCGAAGGTGCATCAGAGATGAGCATAAGTTTGCCCTCTCGCTTGAGCTCTTGTAGGGCATTGTCGATGTCGATCAGTATGCCATAGAGCCCCGCATATCGATTGATCTGCTGGGCCGTGACGTAGATGGGGAGCTGCTGGAAGTTGTAGTCGCTGAAGGCTTTGAGGGCATCATAGATACTGCTGAGATGGGGCTCGATCTGCTCACGGATAGAGTGTTTGCCTTTACTTCCTACTAGCTTAGCCAGCCTCGTTTCTGTGTCTGTAGCAGCAAGGAACCCTTGTAGGTAGGAGCGCTCTGCAAGAGGTACTCCGTCTATGGTAAAAGCTCCTTGCACTCTTTGACAGGCATAAGTCGCTCCAAAGACTCCAGACCTCTTGTTGCTTAAATCTTCTATTGCTACCCCAGACCGCGCCAGTGTATTGAGTGCTCTTTCAGCAAGGGCGCTGAGCGCTTCCCTCTTATCCTTGATGATCTTACGAGCTGCTTCACGTAGCTTCTTGACCTGCGCTTGGGAGGGGAATTCCTTGCCCGCACGTAGCTGCTTGACTGCTTCGTTCTCGAGCTGCTTGGCGAACTTGCTGAGCTGGTCTTCGATATTGTAGCCCTTGCCATCTTCGATCGCCTCGGTGGTTAGCTCACTAAGCCAAGCCTCAATCTCCTTGTCGCTCTTCTCTTGATCCTGCTTGGCTAAGACTTCGAGGACGGCCTGATGAAGGAGTTGGTCCGAGTCAAGCTGCACGCGGAGGGCCCCAGCATGGCCCAGCTCATAGGCGAAGGAGCGGACGACCTCTTGGAAGAATGAGTCGATGGTACGCACACGGAAGCTCGTGTACTCCAGCAGCAGGGCATGCAGCGTCGCATTGGCTCGCTCCTGTAGTTTCGCCTCCGAGATGCCCAGCTCCCTGCATAGATCATCTGTGAATAGGGACTCCTCTGGGGTGCGTGCGAGGGTAGAGAGCTCAGCGACGATACGCCCCTTCATCTCAGCGGTGGCCTTCTTAGTGAAGGTCACCGCTTGGATAGTCGTGAAGTATCTGGGGTCGCCATTGCTGAGCATCAGACGCAGGAACTCGCGTGTGAGAGCGTGCGTCTTCCCCGATCCCGCCGAGGCGGTATATATCTTGAGGGACATGAGCTTGGGGGGCGAAGCGTTAGTATTCGTCTGGGGTACTAGTCGTGTCGAGCTTCTCGTCGTCTCGCCCACGATTGTGGTAGTGACGGCGGAGAGGATTGCGCGTAGCCTCGTCGTAGCTGCGACGGTGGCGGTAGATGTCCAGTGCGCTGTAGATAGCCTCTCGCATCGAGGTGGGGTCAGCGATACCCTTACCAGCGATGTCGTAGCCTGTACCATGGTCGGGGGAGGTGCGTACGAAGCCGAGTCCCAGCGTGACGTTTACCCCTTCGTTCATATACAGCGCTTTGAAGGGAGCTAAGCCCTGATCGTGATACATAGCGAGGATGCCGTCGAAGGAATCTACACGACCGCTGCCCCAGAAGCCGTCTCCAGGGAATGGGCCAAAGGTGATGATACCCGAGGTGAAAGCCTCCTCGATAGCGGGACGGATAATCGTATCCTCCTCGTTCCCCATAAGCCCCTTATCTCCTGCGTGGGGGTTAAGGCCAAGTACGGCGAGGCGTGGCTTCGTGATGCCGAAGTCTCGCTGTAGGCCAGCCTCGAGGAGGCGGAGCTTGCGGAGGATCAGTTCGCTTGAGAGCCGTGGGGCAATAGCACTCACAGGGATGTGTGTTGTGGCTAAGGCCACACGGCAGTCGCCCGAGGCGAGCACCATCAGTGATTCGCCAGGTGTGCGTGCAGCGATTGCCTCGAGGTAATCTGTGTGCCCATTGAAGGGGAAGAGGCCGCGTGGCATCACGGCCTTATTGATGGGGGCTGTGACGAGGACGTCGCAGAGTCCCATGCGGATATCTGCCGTGGCACGCTCAAGGGCTTCAAAGGCAGCGCGCCCAGCCGCGTCGGTGGGCTGACCGATCTCTACCTGCTCACGTCCCGTGGTACAGTCGAGGATATTCAGCACGCCGTCCTTGGCTTCGCTTGCCTGACGGATGACCTGCCAAGAGACATGCTCGAGGCCGAGGTGCGCCTTCCAGAAGTTTGCTACGTGCGAAGAGCCGTAGAGAATAGGGGTGAAGAGCTCAAGGATGCGCTCATCCTCAAAGATCTTTAGTACGACTTCATAGCTGATGCCATTGATATCGCCGTGGGTGATAGCTACCCGTATCTTGCGTGTACTCATTGTCAGACTATGGATTAGAAGCCCTTGGTGTAGCGAGCCTTGAGGATGATCCCTGGGTCAAAGGCCTTGACAGCGCTGGGGCGGAAGGAGTAGAGCGAAGACTCCATCATGCGGATGAGGTGGAGCTTGTCCTCGTTGGGGCGGTAGACGAAGCCCTCGAAGACGTAGACCTTGCCTGCAGCCTTGTCGACGACAGCATGGCTGACGAAGGGGCCACCCATCATCGCACCGCCTTCCATCTTCCACAGACCACGGAGTTCAGCACGCGCTGTCTCCTCTTCGGGGAGCTGTACACGGCGGTAGAGGAGACCATAGTTCTGCTCGGTGCAGGGGTAGGAGCCTTCGAATTCCCCCGAGATATTGGCCTTGAGTACGGAGTCTCGCTTGGCAACCAGAGCATCGAGGCTGATATCCTTGGGGCTGTGATAGGGGTAGGTGTAGACGAGGATGTCGTGGCGAGAGCGCATAGAGGAGTTGGACATCCAGAGGAAGTCCTTGCCGACACGCTTATTGCGAATATCCTCAGGGACATTGACGCGATGAGCGAAGAGGCTATCAACAAGCTCGGTAGCCTTCTGGCTGTAGGTCTTAGCGATAACCTCGCCGTAGAGGAAGAGTTCGTGGCGAATGAAGAGATTCATCAGCCCTTCACCCTGAGTCTTGAGGTAGTTCTGTACCGAGTCAGCGCTGGGGGAGGTCATACGTGCTACGATCTGCCCCTTGGCCCAGTCGTCATAGCTGTACTTCAGCGAGACCTTTGAGTAGCGCTGAGGGTCGATGTCGAGGAGGAAGACATTGCGTACGAGCTTCAGCGAGCCTTCGAAGGATGGGGTAGGGACGCGCGAGATGCGTAGAGAGGGCTCGCTCTGAGGGAGGGCAGGGGCATCTTCCTCGAGTAAGTCATAGAGCTGCATCGCCATAGGGGACTCGAAGTAGTCCTTCTCCATGACGAGCATGAGTTCGCCTGGCTTCCCGATAGCGCTCTGCTGGAGTACAGAGGAGTTCTTGGAGGAAGATTTGCAGGAGCCGAAGGCTAATATGCTTGCGATGAGGGCGGGTAGGGCGAAGCCCATCCGGTAGTTGATCTTCATAAGGCGTATGTTGCTTTGTCTATCGTGCTTATTTACAGTAAGGCAAAGATAACCAAAGTGGCACAGACTACCGCAGGGAGTAGCTCTATGCTATGGGGATCCTTTCCATCTAGTAAATGGGGCGGCTATGCATCGATTTTTATGATTGCGAAGGAATTGTCCTATGTGTAAGTATATCCGTGTCTTATGCGAGGTGAAGAAGTGGGCCTCCATAGCTGGGTAAATGAACCTATATAGGTCAGCCCGCCGACCAATATGGGTACGGGGTAGGGCTATATAGGGATGGTGAAGAAAGCTATATAGCTTTGGACTGATCCCTATATAACTTTGTGAAGTGACCTCTATTAGGTCGTTGCTCAGCGCAGGGATAAAAGTTGCGGACGAGTGGCAGAAATGTTTGGACTACGTACGTGGCTCTAATATCTACGTATGTGGATATTAGGATTTACGTACCTGGTCTTTAAGACTACGTGCATAGATGCGGGAAAACCACTACGGAAAGGCGCTTTTTTCTTCACGAGAAGGGCACTTTTCCCTCCGCTGGATAAGAAGAATACTCGCGATAAGGCGAAGGGCTTGTGTATCTCTTTGGAGAGGGTATATCGGGGAGCTGGGCATCGATGCCTTAGCACTCTAAATAGAAAGTAGGGCTCTAATGCAACAGCCTCCAATATAGGTTGCGAAGGGGGACAGTATAGCGGTGGTATGCAATCCCCATTGCAACGAAGTGATTCTCGATGAGGGTGCTTCCCCTCGCGCGCGTACATTCTCTCTCTATCTATGCTCTATCTATGTGTGGAGCTGGAGAGCAAAGAGCTCTCGTGGGGTAGGGCTTCTACACTACCTATAAATAGCGTACCTTTGCGGGACAAATAAAGTATCATATAATAGTAAGCAACAACGACACAATGACCTCTAAAGAGATTCGCGAGTCATATAAGTCTTTCTTCCAAAGTAAGGGCCACACGATCGTGCCATCAGCTCCGATGGTAGTCAAGGGCGACCCTACCCTGATGTTCACGAACGCAGGGATGAACCAGTTCAAGGATATCATCCTCGGTAATGCCGAGATCAAGCATAGCCGCGTGGCGGACTCACAGAAGTGCCTTCGCGTAAGCGGTAAGCACAACGACCTCGAGGAGGTGGGCCATGATACGTACCACCACACGATGTTTGAGATGCTTGGGAACTGGTCCTTCGGGGATTACTTCAAGCACGAAGCTATTGACTGGGCTTGGGAATACTTGACGGAGGTACTTCACCTCTCCCCCGAGCGTCTCTATGTGACGGTCTTCGAAGGGGCTCCTGCCGAAGGCCTTGAGCGTGATGACGAGGCTGCTGCTATCTGGGCCAAGCACCTGCCAGCCGAGCGCATCATCAATGGGAATAAGCACGACAACTTCTGGGAGATGGGTGATCAAGGTCCTTGCGGCCCTTGCTCCGAGATCCATATCGACATCCGCTCTGATGAAGAGCGTAAGGCTGTCGATGGCCTCACGCTGGTCAACCAGAGTCACCCTCAGGTCATCGAGATCTGGAACCTCGTCTTTATGCAGTACAACCGTAAGGCCGATGGCTCTCTCGAGCCACTGCCTAAGCGCGTCATCGATACGGGGATGGGCTTCGAGCGTCTCTGTATGGCTATGCAGGGGAAGACGTCGAACTATGATACCGATATCTTCACCCCGATGATCCAGGCTATCGCCACGCTCACGGGGATCGAATATGGGGCTGACCAGAAGTCGGATGTCGCTATGCGCGTCATCGCCGACCACATCCGTACGATTGCCTTCGCTATCACCGACGGTCAGCTCCCCTCCAACGCTAAGGCGGGCTATGTCATCCGCCGTATCCTACGCCGTGCTGTCCGCTACGGCTACACCTTCCTCGGCCGTCGTGAGGCCTTTATGTACAGCCTCCTGCCCGTACTCATCGAGACGATGGGCGATGCTTACCCCGAGCTCATCGCTGGTCGCGAGCTCATCGCTAAGGTGATGCGTGAGGAGGAAGAGAGCTTCCTGCGCACACTGGAGACGGGTATCCGTCTCTTGGATAAGCAGATCGAGGAAGCAAAGAAGGTCGGTAAGACCGTCCTTGATGGGCATGATGCCTTCGTCCTCTATGATACCTACGGCTTCCCCCTTGACTTGACCGCACTGATCCTCACTGAGCAGGGGCTGAGCGTCGATGAAGCCGGCTTTGACAAGGCTATGCAGGAGCAGAAGGAGCGTGCACGTAATGCCGCTGCTATCGATGCTGGTGACTGGCAGGTCGTCAATGATGGCTCTGCTGTACGCTTCGTCGGCTATGATACCCTCGAGTGTACCACGGAGATCCTCCGCTATCGTGAGGTGAAGCAGAAGAATGCTACCTTCTATCAGGTCGTCCTCTCTGAGACTCCCTTCTATGCTGAGATGGGTGGTCAGGTAGGTGATAAGGGCTTCCTCATCGCTGCCGATGGCACGAAGTACGAAGTCTTTGATACCAAGCGTGAGAATAACCTCGCTATCCACCTGATGAAGAAGCTCCCCGCTACGCTAGAGGGTGACTTCCGTGCCGTGGTTGACGAAGAGCGTCGTCATCGTATCGAGGCTAACCACTCTGCTACGCACCTCCTGCATGAGGCTCTGCGTGAAGTCCTCGGCTCGCACGTCGAGCAGAAGGGGTCATTCGTCTCTGATGAAGTCCTGCGCTTCGACTTCGCTCACTTTGCGAAGGTAGAGCCTGAGCAGCTCCGTGCTGTCGAGCGTATCGTCGCAGCACGTATCCGTGCCTGCATCCCTCTGCAGGAATACCGCGAAGTGCCCATTGACGAAGCTCGCGAGATGGGGGCTATGGCTCTCTTCGGTGAGAAGTATGGGGATCACGTCCGCGTCATCCGCTTTGGCTCATCGACCGAATTCTGTGGGGGTACGCACGTTGCCTCTACGGGTGTGATCGGTACGCTACGCATCACGAGTGAGTCCTCCGTAGCTGCAGGTGTACGCCGTATCGAGGCTGTCACGGGTGCAGCCGCTGAGAACTACCTCTATGAGCAGGCTGATATGATCGATGCTATCCGCCAGCTCTTCAATAATAGCCCCCAGCTGAAGACGGCTATCCGTAAGACCCTTGAGGAGAATGCCGAGCTCGGCAAGCAGGTAGGGGAGTACATCCGTGAGCAGATCGCTGAGAAGAAGCGTCAGCTGCTGGAGAAGCGTGTCGAGGTCGGTGGTGTCCGCCTCTTCCTCATCGAGAAGGAGGTCCCCGCTGAGATCGTGAAGGATATCGCCTTCCAGATCGCAGGTGAGCTGCACGAGCCCTTCGTCTTCATCGCTGCTTGCGTAGAGCCCAGCTCTTCTAAGCCCAGCCTGACGCTGATGATCAGCAAGGATCTGGTAGAGTCAAGAGGCTGGAACGCTTCACAGCTCCTCCGTGCTGCTGCCAAGCATATCCAGGGCGGTGGTGGCGGTCAGCCTCACTTCGCTACGGCAGGTGGTAAGAACGTCGATGGACTCAACGCTGCTGTCGAAGAGCTCCTCTCCACTATGGAGCTGAAGGCATAAGCCTACCCCTGTACGGATGATCATCGGTACACAGATACTCGATCGCAAGCTCCCCTCAGTCGCTGAGGGGCTGGCTTGCGATCGACTCTTTTTGGTCCTGGAGGAGCGTGTCGCAGAGCTCCATCCTGACCTTCTTCCTCAGCTGCAGTCCGCACTTCCCGAGGCTATATGTCGTACGCTGCGAGGTGGCGAGGAGTGCAAGACGACGGAGTCGCTGGGGCTCCTATGGACTTGGCTCAGTGAAGAGGGGGCTACTCGTCGTAGTGCCCTCGTCCTCATCGGTGGGGGAGCCCTGCTTGACTTAGGAGGCTTAGCCGCCTCGACCTATATGCGTGGCATAGCGACGGTCTATGTGCCAACGACACTGCTGGCGATGGTCGATGCCTCAGTAGGGGGAAAGACTGCGATTGACTTCCTCGGGGTAAAGAACCTTATTGGCTCCTTCCACCCGGCCCATGAGGTCATCGTCGATATTGACTTCCTGCGCACCCTCCCCTTGGAGGAACTCCTCTCAGGCTATGGTGAGGTCGTCAAGCATGCCACCCTTATGGGCGGAGAGGCCTGGCGAGAGGTCTGCCATATTGGCGACCCGGTTGGCCTCATGGATGACGAATGGCAGGCCCTCATTGAGAAGAGTATTGCCTACAAGAC
Organism: Porphyromonas pasteri; assembly: GCF_014647755.1. Lineage (GTDB taxonomy): Bacteria > Bacteroidota > Bacteroidia > Bacteroidales > Porphyromonadaceae > Porphyromonas > Porphyromonas pasteri. The sequence goes on from NZ_BMPU01000001.1 coordinate 188,877, forward strand.
TTCCGTTGTGGAGGCTGATCCTACGGAGCGTGGGCTTCGTCGTATCCTAAATATCGGGCATACGGTAGGGCATGCACTGGAGGCCTACTCGCATCAGAATGAATTTCGCCGCACGCTCCCACATGGTGAGGCCGTCGTCTTTGGACTACTCATCGAGAGCTATATCACGATGTGCCAGCGTGGGACGAGCAAGGAGTACATCCGACAGCTGATGACCTTGGCCCGTGAGCTCTACTCGCCCTTCTTCTATACCTGCAAGGATTACCCCGAACTGCTGCGCCTTATGCGGCATGATAAGAAGAACTCTGCAGGGACCATCACGCTCATGGGCGTCATCGAGCCTGGAAATATCGAGGCGGTAGAGGTTGCGGATGAGGGAGTTATTAAGGAAGGGCTTGATTTTCTTCGCGAGACATTTGGTAGTTAGCCACCTTCTCCTTATCTTTGCAGCGCAAAAGGGACAAAGCCCACGTGGTAAGTCTCCAAGAGCATTCGGGATGTAGCTCAGCCCGGTTAGAGTACTCGTCTGGGGGGCGAGTGGTCGCTGGTTCGAATCCAGTCATCCCGACTGAATGTAATGCGAGTAGAAGTGAATCCACTTCTACTCGCATTGCTTTTATAGTCCCCTATACTAAGGTATAGCTATGGTGCTTCGCTCTGGGTGGAGGATCATGCGATGGAGCCTTACTGCTCTCTATCTATTACCTGCGCTATAAATCCCCCGTAATCTTTTGTATTTTTGTAGAGAGAACAAGCACTTATCACTCGGTGTGCAGGCCTTTGGCTGGCTACCGATCAAGGAAAAAGAATATATGTATCGCACTACTACCTGTGGCGCCCTGCGCCTCAGTAATGTCGGGGAGCAGGTGACGCTCGCTGGCTGGGTCCAGAAGGCACGCCGTATGGGCGGGATGACCTTCATCGACCTTCGTGACCGCTATGGTATCACTCAGCTCGTCTTCAATGAGGCTCACGTAGGCGAGGCTCTCGTCTCTGAGGCTGAGAAGCTCGGTCGTGAGTACGTCATCCAGATCACGGGTGAGGTCACTGAGCGTGAGAATAAGAATCCTAAGCTCCCTACGGGGGATATCGAGATCTCGGTCAAGACGCTGCGCGTACTCAATCCCGCAGAGGTGCCTCCCTTCACTATCGAAGACGATACCGATGGTGGGGACGACCTGCGTATGAAGTACCGCTACCTCGACCTGCGTCGTAGCTGCGTACGCTCCAATCTTGAGCTGCGTCACCGCTTTGCTCTCGCCGTGCGCCGCTATCTTGATGGTCAGGGCTTCCTCGAAGTAGAGACGCCTGTCCTCATTAAGTCTACGCCAGAGGGTGCCCGCGACTTCGTCGTGCCCTCTCGTATGAACCCTAACCAGTTCTACGCACTGCCCCAGTCTCCTCAGACCTTCAAGCAGCTGCTGATGGTTAGTGGCTTTGACCGCTATTTCCAGCTCGTCAAGTGCTTCCGTGACGAGGATCTTCGTGCGGACCGCCAGCCTGAGTTCACTCAGATCGACTGTGAGATGAGCTTCGTTGAGCAGGAAGATGTGCTGACGATCTTCGAGGGTATGACCCGCTATCTCTTCAAGGAGCTGCTCGATCTCGATATCCAGACGCCCTTCCCTCGTATGAGCTGGCACGATGCGATGAAGCGCTATGGCTCTGATAAGCCGGATACACGTTTCGGTATGGAGTTCGTCGAGCTCAAGGATGTGCTCTCGGGTCATGGCTTCTCCGTCTTCGATGATGCCGCTTATATCGGAGGTATCTGCGCTGAGGGTGCTGCTGGCTATACGCGTAAGCAGCTTGATGCTCTGACAGACTTCGTCAAGCGTCCGCAGATCGGTGCTAAGGGTATGGTCTATGCTCGTGTCGAAGCTGATGGCACGGTCAAGAGTAGTGTCGACAAGTTCTACAGTCAGGAGACGCTGCAGGAGCTGGCACGTGCGATGCAGGCCAAGCCTGGTGATCTGATCCTCATCCTCTCGGGTGATGATGCGATGAAGGTGCGTAAGCAGCTCTGCGAGCTTCGCCTTGAAGTGGGCAATCAGCTTGGCCTCCGCGATAAGACAAAGTTCTCCTGCCTCTGGGTGGTTGACTTCCCCCTCTTCGAGTGGGATGAAGAGACTCAGCGCTTCTACGCTATGCACCACCCCTTCACATCACCCAAGCCTGAGGATATCCCTATGCTCGAGACGGATCCTGGGGCAGTGCGTGCCAATGCCTACGACATGGTCATCAATGGTGTAGAAGTCGGTGGCGGCTCGATCCGTATCCACGACAGCAAGCTGCAGGCACGTATGTTCGACCTCTTAGGCTTCACTCCCGAGAAGGCACAGGAGCAGTTCGGCTTCCTTATGAATGCCTTCAAGTATGGTGCACCTCCCCATGGTGGTCTGGCCTATGGCTTGGATCGCTTTGTCTCCCTCTTCGCAGGGCTGGATAGCATCCGTGACTGCATCGCCTTCCCCAAGAATAATGCTGGGCGTGATGTGATGATCGATGCACCTTCGCTGATCGATCAAGAGCAGCTTGATGAGCTTTATCTCAGCCTTGTAACCCCGACGAAGTAGCCTAATCCCTTAGACTTATGGTATATCGCCTATTAATGCTCTCCGATGAGAATGACTTCTTCAAGAGAGAGCTTCAGATCGACTCCGAAGCCACCTTCCTTGAGTTGAACGACTTTATCCTTGACTCGCTGGGCTATGCTCGCGACGAGCTGACGACCTTCCACATCTGTGATGAGGAGTGGCAGAAGGAGCTTGAGATCACGATGATGGATATGGGAGCTTCTTCGGATGAGGATAGTTACCTGATGGCCGACACGCGTCTGGAAGATCTGCTGGATCATAAGGGACAGCACCTCTTCTTTGTCTTCGATATGCTGAGCGAGCGTGGCTTCTTTATCGAGCTGGCAGAGCTAATCCCAGGCAAGAGTCTTGATAAGCCTGTCGTCACAAAGGCTGAGGGTAAGGCTCCTAAGCAGCTGGAGAGCATTGAGGTAGCAGCTTCCCGTCTGGCAACGCCCGCTACGGGTGAGCCATGGGATGACGAACTCTTCTCCGACGAATCCGTCGATGAAGGGGATATCGACCTTGAAGGCTTCGACATCGCCGATGCAGAGAGCCTCTACTAAGCAGGAGGATCTCCCTACACTTATCGTGCTTGTTGGCCCCACAGGGGTAGGCAAGACGGCGCTTAGTATTCGCCTCGCGCGATACTTCAGTTGCAGCATCCTCTCGGCAGACTCTCGGCAGATCTTCCGTGAGATCCCTATAGGCACAGCAGCCCCCTCCGATGAGGAGCGGGCTGCTGTGCCTCATTATTTTGTCGGGACAAGGTCGGTCACAGAGCCATATAGTGCCGCTACCTTCGAGAGTGAAGTCCTGGAGCTCTTGCCCCAAGTCTTTGCTGAAAGTTCTTCTTCCTCCGCACTTCTCTCCGGAGGCTCTATGATGTATGTCGATGCTATCACGAAGGGAATTGATAGTATGCCAGATGTGCCAGAGGAAGTCCGTTCAGCTGTCTGGGAACGCTATGCCGCGGAAGGGCTTGACGGAATCCTTGCGGAGCTGCATCTCTTGGATCCAGTCTATTACAAGGCGGTTGATCCGAAGAACTATAAGCGTGTGCTCCATGGCTATGAGGTGTGTCTTGCTACAGGGCGCCCCTTCTCCTCTTTCCATACGGGGCAGCAGAAAGCTCGTCCCTTCCGTATTGTCAAGGTTGGGCTTACTCGAGATCGCGAGGAGCTCTATGAGCGAATTGATAAGCGCGTCGAGCTGATGATTGAGGCGGGTATGGTGGAGGAGGCCCAGCGAGTCTATCCGCTTCGTAGCCTTAATGCGCTCAACACCGTGGGCTACAAGGAGCTCTTCTCCTACTTTGATGGCGAGATTGACTTTGTCGAGGCGGTACGACTTATTCAGCGAAACAGCCGGCACTACGCTCGCAAGCAGCTCTCTTGGTGGCGACGTGATCCCGAGATACGGTGGTTTCATCCCGATGCCTGGGAGGAGATAATTGCTTACATCCAGCAATAGGGACTTTGTTCCGATATAAGTATGGGGTGCGTACCAATAGTGGTACGCACCCCATACTTATATTGCTTTAGTGGTGAAGCTATAGTGGTGAAGACCCCATACCAATAGGAGGCTGTTGCCGCGAGTCCTGTCCTCTACTTATTGTGCTAAGACATCGCACGCCCAGCTCCCCGATATACCTCTCCGAAGTGATACGCAAGCCCTTCGTCTTATCGCGAATATTCCTCTTATCCAGCGGAGGAAAAAGTACCATTCTCGTGAAGAAAAAAGCGCCTTCCTGTAGTGGTTTTCCTCTGTCTATGCACGTAGTCTTAAAGACCAGGTACGTAAATCCAAATATCCACGTACGTAGATATTAGAGCTACGTACGTAGTCCAAACTTATCTGCCGCTCGTCCACAACTTTTATCCCTACGTGGAGCAACAACCCCAATATAGGTCAGCGGGGCGACCAGTATTGGTCGACGCGCGAACCACTATAGGTTCATAGTAGTGACCAATAGTGGTTGACTCACGAACCACTATTGGTTATCCCCCGTACCACTATTGGTTTGCACTACAAGCAAGTAGTGGTATGTATTCGTTCCTTCCACGAGTATAGAAAGTAAGCCCCTGATACATGGCTATTTACATGCATCAGGGGCTCTTTCTTTGCACCTTTCTTGTATGTATGTATGTATGTATGTATGCATGTATTTTACTAAGTTTGTGGTAGACAACTGAATCTGAAGACATCGAGTCTACACCACAAACGTCTTACCATAACTCACGATACCCTTATGAAGAAGCAAGCCCTTCATAGTCTATGTCGCCTGTCTCTGTATGAGCACTCTCGCCTCATACGGAGCTCAGCAGGCGCTCTGCCTTGCCCCGCAAACAGCCCCCAACACAACAGATTGTCTGCAAAAGAAAATTGAACACCATGAAGACTCTAACTAAATGCTTCCTACTCCTCGTAGTACTCCTCTGTAGTGAGCAAATTCTCTTAGCCCAAACTATCAAAGGCACCGTAGTAGATGCTGAAGGGAAACCTATTGAGTTAGCCCACGTTATTGCTCGTAAGCGTGCGGACAGTACCTTCGTAGCTGGCTGTCTGACAGATGCCCAGGGGCGATTTGCTTTTGATGCGCTGTCTGCGACTGAGCATATACTCACCGCCAAGTGTATTGGCTACAAGGCTCGCACAATAGCAGCTCAGTCGGTCTGTAATATCATACTGGAGGGTGACGCCACCGAACTGTCAGAGGTCGTCGTGCTTAGCTCCTATGTCAAGCGTTCTCCCTCGGGGGATCTCACTGTGCGCATCCAAGGTAATCCCATTGCTAAAGGGAAGAGCCTCATAGAGACCCTACGCTATATACAGGGAGTAGAGGTGCTGAGCGGAAACATCTTGGTCAATGGTAAAGACCATACCATCATCTATCTTGGAGATCGCAAGATTACGGCCGAGCAATTACGCTCCATCCCTACCAGTATGGTGAAGCATATCGAGGTGATACCCAATGCTGGAGCTTCTTTTGGGCAAGAAGCCCAGGGAGGTATCGTGCGTGTAACTCTTCGACAGAAGGAGGGACTTATTGGGGCAATTGGCTTGACTGCACAAGCAGATGGAGAGGGTTTTGTAGATGCCATCCTCACTCCTACGCTACAATATCAGTTTGGTAAGCTATCTGTATATAACAACCTTAAACTGGGGTTGGGGAATTATCGCACAAGGTACAAGCGTCAAGATAACTACGGCTCGCATCATGTAGATCGAAAGTTTCATTCGGATAAGGAGTCCTTGGCTCTTCACGAGAATTTGGGGCTACAGTATCAGCTTACTCCGACGCAATCCCTGCAAGTTTATGGAGGGCTATATCTGATTAAGGACCACATCAATCAAACGAACCACAACGGGCAGATGCTCAGTCTGAGACAAAAGACCCAAAGCTCTTTTGTCGAAGGCAATGCGGGCTTGCTCTATCGAGCTAATCTGAATGTCGGGAAAAACTCTTCCTTCTCTACCAAGGTCGAGTATCTCAGTCAGAGCAATAGCGATCATATAGACTATGAGCTCAATACTCATACAGAGAATGAACTGAGGCAGAGGCTGTCCTACCTCTATGTGGAGCCTCGTTTAGAACTGAAGTCGAGTAAGGGAAGTAGTGTAAACTTGGGGATTCGCTTTAGCCGTCTGAGGGATAGAAACGAAATGTCGGGTATCGCCAGCACAATACTCACTCAAGTAAAGCAACAAGACTTCCAGATCTCTGGAGGGGACTTTGCCCCATGGATAGAGTACAGCCGCTTGATCGGTCAGCGAGCATTCGTTCAGGTAGGGCTAACCTATCAGCTAACTGATATGAAGTATAGCGATTATCTCAATCGGATTGCGTCTATCAATAACCGTTATTCGGGTCTGTATCCCAATGTCCAGTTGCAATACATGCTTAACCCGAAGAAGCAGTCTGGCATATCTATAGCTTATCGCCGAGACTATTCGCTGCCTAATTATGGCTACTATAGCCCTGTGGCTGTCTATCAAAACGAGAAGCTGTATAGCATAGGTAACCAAAATCTAAAGGAAGAAACCTTTCATTCTGTAGAGGCGAATTACTACATCAATCCCAATTGGATCCTGACTTATAGGCTAAAAAGCGGTGCGAACATCATACATCTGCTTGCTCATCGAGATCCCATGCAGCCAGATGTGGTGTACACGAGACCCGAGAATAGTGGCACGAGTCTACAGCACTATGCTTCTCTCTCCTATACAGCCAGTGTGTCGGACTTTTGGCAGACTAATAATAGGGTCTTTGTGAGACACAACACAGAGAAGAGCCCTGGTAAGACTATCTCCAGTGCTTGGTTGGGCTGGAGTGCCACCCAGCAGTTTAGATTGAGTAAGACAATGGGACTAACGCTATCGGCTACTGGACAGACAGCAGAGAAGCATCTAAGCCATGAAGTAGGGCTACGCTATGATATAGATGCAGGTGTCTATATGAGCTTGCTGAATGATCAGCTACAGATCAATCTTGGGGTGCTCAACCTCATTCATAACAGAGCGGTTATGCGTGTCAAAACAGATTTTGCAGAGCTCGAGCGTACGGATTTGTCTCCTCGTAGACGCCTCAAATTAAGCGTGACATGGCACTTCTCCAGCGGAGATAAGATCAAGCGCAGTAGCTCGCGTACAGTCAATTCGCCCACCAGAGAGACCCCGACACTGTAAGGCTTGATACTATCCCTCCCCTCGCAAGTATAGTCAGCAAGCCCCCTGATGCATGCAAATAGCCGTGCATCAGGGGTCTCTTTCTTTGCGCCTTTCTTGTATGTATGTATTTCACTAAGTTTGTGGTAGACATCGAGTCTACACCACAAGCGTCTTACCATAACTCACGACACCATTATGAAGAAGAGAAGCCTTCATAGTCTATTCGCCTGTCTCTGTGTGAGCGCCCTCGCCTCATGCGGTAGCCAGCGGGCGCTCTGCTTTGCCCCACAAACCACCCTCGACACAAGCACCAACACGATCAAGGTCGCTGATCAGCCCGTCTTCAAGGTATCTACCTCGGTGCTGAACCTCAAGGAGGAGCAACTTGCGCTGAACAAGGAAGCGCTACCGAAGGAGCGGGCAGCGTATATCGCCTCCATTCTCAAGGAATGCCATTCAGATCAGGATACCATCATCGCTGCTTCGCCGAGCTTCACCCTCGTAAAGAGCACGGGCACTCATAGTAAGCGTTATGTCGGCTATATGTATAGCTATCAGCTCGACTTCGAGTCAGGGCGCTGGGTCCGCATAGGTCTTGATGCCGCAACGGAGAGTGCACCGACGATGGATGGAGTGTGTGGATTTCTACGGAGGGTCTATGTGATCAAGCGGAGGAATCGCGTGATCGTCAAGGATTCTTTCGGAGATATCGCCATTGTCTATGTCCTACAGGGGCGGGATAGCAAAACTCCTTTCAGCCACACCTCTGCTTGGCGACCCGCCGACATCTCCGCTATGATTTCGACAGCGTACTATATCCAGAGGGAGTTCGATCCCAAGAGCCATGCCGTAGCGACTGGGAGATACGTGAAGTAAATCCGCTAAGCCATGAAGAAGCTATTCACCATCGTCCTCTGCTGCCTCTGCGCTCAGATCACGCTACTCTCGCAGATCATATACTCGGGGCGGGCCATCTCGTCCGAAGACAAGACGCCGATTCCCCTGGCCAACATCGTCCTCTTAGCGCAAGACTCCTCCTTCATCGCTGGTGGGGTCACCGACGAGCTCGGGCGCTATTCGATCACGACGGAGCAAGGGAAAGTCCCGCAGTGGATACGAGCGACCTGCATCGGCTATGAGGATCTACTGCGACCTATCAGCCGCTACCCTCGGGAAGGTGCGGAGCTCATCTTAGAGGTACAGACCAATCAGCTGCAGGATGTGACGGTTCGGGCGAAGCGCAAAGCCTTCAAGCTGAAGGATGGTGCATTCGTTGCCAATGTCTCGGCGGTGCCTTCACTCAGGAATAGCGGTTCGATAGATAACCTCCTGAACCGTATACCCTTCGTGCAGGGATCGGACGGATCCTATTCGGTGCTCGGCACGGGTGGTGAGGCTACCCTCTACCTGGATGGTCAGCGGGTGCAGGACGCAAGTATCCTGAAGCACCTACGCTCCCAAGATATCGCGAGTGTCGAAGTCATCAATACCCCTGGAGCCCAGTATAAGGCATCTACGAAGTCGGTGATCAAGATCCACACGATCAAGAAGCAGAATATGACCAGCCTCTCTGCTTCGCAATACGCCCTCCTGCAGCATCGCCTCAGCACCTATACCGGAGTCAACGTCGCTCACTCTAGCGCTCGGACTTATTGGACCCTCAATGCGGGCTACAGCCACACGGCTATAGCCAGCGGGAATACAGACTACTACGCCCTACGTAATGCAGGGGGGAGCCTGTCGGAGACCTCCAGCACCTTGGATATGACCAACCGAAGTGACTTCTTCATGGGTGGCTTAAGTCTGAATATATCCCCAGCTAAGGAGACGAACATCGGCTTTGTCTCCAACCTCAAGGTGAGTGCTGTGAAGTTCGATGTCGCTTCTGAGGGGCTGATCCACAAGGAGAGCGGGATCGTACGCCTGAATACTCCCTATACCTCCCAAATAGATTCACGTCCCTACAAATCCACTTCTAGCCTCTATTACAATGGGAAGATAGGGACGACGAGTGTGAATGTCACCGATGAGATCCTTCTGGGGAGTGCGACGAAGTCCTCCGTATACGACGAGGTAGGTACTTCGGCCTCTGTGAAGACTCTAGGGACGCAGCGCTATGCGATGAATTCGCTGATGCTGTCCTTCCAGACACCCATCAAGGGAGTGAAGCTAGGCTACGGCGCCGAGGTGACGATGAGCTTCAATAGGAATGAGCTCCAGAAGACGGAGCAGGGTATAGCGACGGATGTCTCCGGCTCTACGGTCAAGAATGGGCAGACACTCCTCTCCTCCTTCTTCGACGTAAGAGCCCAGTGGCTCGGCCTCGCATGGTATGCTGGTCTGCGCTACGAATACGAATCCTCTTCGTATACTCAAGGGGGCGTGCTTATGGCTCGTCAGAAGCCTTCTCCACACTTCCTGAGCCCCAGTATCTCTCTGTCTTATTCAGGGGAAGACCTTAGAGCGACCCTTTCTTATCGTAAGAGCCTCAACCGACCAGCGTACTCGTCCTTGAATAACTTTACTCTCATCGAGAACCAGTACGTCTACCAGCAGGGCAACCCCTTCCTACTCAATGAGACCAATGATGCCCTACAGCTCCTCGGCACGTACAAGACGCTCTCCTTCAGCGCCAGCTATAACTACATTCGGAATACGGCGACCACAGCGCTAGCCCGCCACGAGACTAAGGACGACGTGGTGCTCAAGCGTGTGATCAGTATCCCCAGCTATTCGACGCTCTCGCTGGGGCTGGAGTGGAGTGATTCATTCGGTCCGTACTCTCCATCAATAGAGGTGGGATTCCAAAAGCAGCTCCTCAAGTACAGTGGCTTGACCTTCGATCGCCCGATGCTGGAGCTCTCGACAAGCCATTATGTAGAGCTGGGGAAGGGCTGGAGTGTGAACGCTGACGCCAGCTACTCAAGTAGAAGGCATCACCTCTTCAATGAGTACTCTGCTCAGTGGAGCTACAGCCTGATGCTATCCAAGGAGGTCGGGAACTTCACCTTTGACCTCAGCCTGCAGAACCTCTTCCTTGACAACAAGCATTACAAGACACGCAGGATGGCCGGCATCTTTGCGCAGGAGATCGAAGCGCAGGACTTCTCGGGCGTCGGCTTGAATGTCTCCTACCGCATCCATTCCCTCAAGGCAGCCTACCGCAACAAGAAGGCCAGCAGCGAAGGGCAGCGCTTTTAGCCCACCTCCCATCCACACCCCGACGAAGCCCTTACCCTCCTCCTATGACGAAGGGTAGGGGATTACCCTCATTCCCTTAGGTATAGAAAAAGGGTGCAAATCGCTTGCGATTTGCACCCTTTCTTTTTCAGCGGGGAGAGGCTCTTTCTCTTGAACTATCATAGACGCTTGTTTGATGTCAAAGTGCTTTTTATCAGTATGTATATGAGGATGTCGTGCAAATCTACCTCTCATTGCTCGTACCTTCTTGCCTTGAAAATCGGAGTCTTTAGGCTGAGAAGTTCAAGGGAGGAAAGTGCAAGCTGTGAAGAGATGGCCTTGCGCAATGGGCTCAATAGTGTTTCATACCACGACCCTATATTGGAGCCTGCAGATATGCTCCGAAGGATAGCTATATAATTCGTATCTTTGCCACTACTTGTAGCCATTGTATAGATATGGAAGGTCTACAAGTAAATGTTCACTGTACAACAATGATGAGAATCAGCCATTCCGTTATATATCGACTGAGCTTGGCTCTTGCTGTGGCTCTCCTCTTCGGGGGGCTTGAGGCTTTTGCCCAGGTGCTACGCAAGCCAACCTTCATGGATTATATCCGCACTTACGAAGCCGAGGCCAGACGTCAGATGAGTCGTCATGCGATCCCTGCCAGTATCACCTTGGCCCAAGGGCTTATAGAAACGGGTGCAGGGACGAGCACCTTGGCCCGAGATCACAATAACCACTTCGGTATCAAGTGTCACTCGACCTGGTCAGGTAAGCGTACCTACCACCGAGATGACAACCCCAATGACTGCTTCCGTAGCTACCCTTCGGCGAAGGAGAGCTTTGATGACCACTCCCAGTTCCTCAAGGCGCGTCGCTATCAGCGCCTCTTCGCTCTTCGCTACGATGACTATCGCGGTTGGGCTAAGGGCTTGCAGCTCTGTGGGTATGCTACGAATAAGGGCTATGCAAATATGCTGATCAAGGTCATCGAAGACTATGAGCTTTATGCCTTTGACCGAGGCGAGTATCCTACGTGGTACTCAGGTCGTCCTGCGCCTGCTCGTCGTCCTGCAGAGGCACAGCGCAGCTACGACAGACCTATGCGCCCCTCCTATATCAGCTATGGCCTCCTCTATGTGCTCGCTGACCAGAACGATACCTATGAGCGTATCGCAGCAGACATGGGGATCTCCGCAAAGAAGCTGGCTAAGTACAATGATACTCCTGAGGACTATCCTCTCAATGAGGGAGACGTCGTCTACCTTGAGCCAAAGAACAAGGAGGCTTCTGCTCGCTACACTACCTATACCGTCCGCGTAGGGGACTCGATGCATGACATCTCCCAGCGCTATGGTATCCGGCTTGATCGACTCTACAAACTCAATAATAAGGATGCTGACTACGCCCCCGAGGAAGGGGATGTGCTCCGCCTCCGCTAACCTTCACTCGGCACCAGATCCGACAAACTTATGAACGAGCGCTATATGCAGCGCGGCGTCTCAGCCTCTAAGGAGGATGTGCATGCTGCCATCCGCAACGTAGACAAGGGCCTTTATCCTAAGGCTTTCTGTAAGATCATCCCCGATATCCTCGGGGGAGATGAAGCCTATTGTAACATCATGCATGCAGATGGTGCGGGCACGAAGTCTTCGCTGGCCTACATCTATTGGCGTGAGACGGGTGACCTCTCTGTCTGGAAGGGTATAGCACAGGATGCGCTGATCATGAATATCGACGACCTGCTGTGTGTGGGGGCTGTCGATGGCATCCTCGTCTCCTCGACGATTGGGCGCAACAAGCATCTCATCCCTGGTGAGGTCATCGCTGCGATCATCAATGGTACAGAGGAGCTCCTTGCTGAGCTTCGTGCTCAAGGTATTGGTGTCTATGCCACGGGTGGTGAGACGGCTGACGTCGGTGACCTCGTACGTACGATCATCGTAGATAGTACGGTCACCTGCCGTATGAAGCGCAGTGATGTCATCGACAATGCTCGTATTCAGGCTGGTGATGTCATCGTCGGGCTGGCTTCCTTCGGGCAGTCCTCGTATGAGACCTCCTACAATGGCGGGATGGGGAGCAATGGGCTGACTTCTGCTCGTCATGATGTGCTGGAGCACTCACTCTCAAAGCGCTACCCTGAGAGCTACGACGCTGCTACGCCCGATGAGTTGGTCTACAGTGGCTCGAAGGCTCTTACCGAAGCTATCGCTGGTACGCCACTGGATGCGGGGCGCCTGATCCTCTCTCCTACGCGTACCTATGCTCCGATCATCAAGGCGATCCTTGATGAGCTTCGTCCTGAGATCCATGGTATGGTACACTGCTCCGGTGGTGCTCAAACTAAGGTGCTACACTTCGTCGAAGGCAAGCACGTGATCAAGGATAATATGTTCGCTATTCCACCACTCTTCGAGTTGATCCAGAAGGAGAGCGGTACACCTTGGGCCGAGATGTACAAGGTATTTAACATGGGCCATCGTATGGAGCTCTACGTCTCCGCCGAACATGCTGCCCGTATCATCGAGATCTCCGAGAGCTTCGGGGTACCAGCCCAGATCATCGGGCGTGTCGAAGCTGCAGAGAAGAATCACCTCACTATCCACTCCCCATTCGGAGTGCTTAACTACGAATAATAGCTACTCAATAGACCTAAATGGCAACGGAAAACGACCTGCTCAGCCGGATCGAAGGCTTGGAAATACGCTTCCAAGAGATCACTTCGCTTATCACCGCACCAGATATCATCGCCGATCAGAAGCGCTTCATGAAGCTCAGCAAGGAGTATCGTGACCTGGAGCGCATCCTTGATAAGGGTAAGGAATATCGTAACCTCCTCGGGAATATCCAGGAGGGGCGCGATACACTGGAGGCTGAGAGCGATCCAGAGCTCCGTGTGATGGCGCGTGAGATGATGCAGGAGGCTGAGCAGCGTATCCCTTCGCTCGAAGAGGAGATCAAGCTTCTCTTGATCCCCGCTGACCCCGAGGATGCGAAGAACGTCGTCATGGAGATCCGCGGAGGTACGGGCGGTGACGAAGCGGCTCTCTTCGCAGGTGACCTCTATAAGATGTATGTACGCTACTGCGAAGGTCGTGGCTGGACTACTGAGGTTACGAGTATGAGCGAGGGTACTGCTGGGGGCTACAAGGAAATCATCTTCACGGTCACGGGAGATGGCGTCTATGGGATCCTCAAGTATGAGAGCGGTGTGCACCGTGTGCAACGTGTCCCAGAGACTGAGACTCAGGGACGTGTGCATACCTCCGCTGCTTCGGTAGCTGTGCTCCCAGAAGCTGAAGAGGTAGACGTCGTCCTTAATCCTGCCGATATCGAGATGCAGACTGCTCGCTCAGGTGGTGCTGGTGGGCAGAACGTCAATAAGGTCGAGACGAAGGTCCAGCTGACCCACAAGCCTACGGGTATCGTCGTCGTCTGTCAGCAGGCGCGTACGCAGCTGGCAAACCGAGAGCTGGCTATGCAGATGCTCCGTACGAAGCTCTATGATATCGAGCTTACCAAGCATAATGAAGAGATCGCAGCACGTCGTAAGACGATGGTCTCTACGGGGGACCGCTCAGCCAAGATCCGTACCTATAACTATCCTCAGGGGCGTGTGACCGATCACCGCATCAACCTCACCCTCTACAATCTCTCCGCCATCATGTCGGGTGAGATCCAACCTATCATTGACGAACTTATCATCGCCGAGAATATCGAGCGAATGAAGGAAGCCGCCCTCTAACACATCATCATAAGTACAGGTTAGAAGGGGGCTACCTCCTTATTTCTAACTCCATAGCATACCGAGATTATGACAAGAGACGAACTATTTGAGAACATCAAGAGGAAGAAGTCCTTCCTCTGTGTCGGGCTGGATACGGATGTCCGTAAGATCCCTCAGTTCCTCCTCGACGAGGATGATCCCATCTTCGCCTTCAATAAGCGGATCATCGATGCTACTGCACACCTGTGCGTAGCCTACAAGCCCAACCTCGCTTTCTATGAAAGTATGGGCTCCTTCGGCTTGCAAGCCTTTGAGAAGACCGTGGCCTATATCCAGTCAGAGTATCCCGATCAGTTCATCATCGCTGATGCTAAGCGTGGTGATATCGGTAATACGAGCGATATGTATGCCCGCAGCTTCTTTGAGCACCTCAAGGTCGATGCGCTTACCGTAGCTCCTTATATGGGAAGTGATAGCGTCTTGCCCTTCCTCAAGTATGCTGGGCGCTGGGTGATCCTTCTTGCTCTTACCTCCAATGCTGGAGCTTCAGACTTCCAGATGCTCCCCATCAATGGCGGTGACGAAGCCCTTTTTGAGCGCGTCCTACGTACCAGTACCGAGTGGGGCAATAGCGATCAGCTGATGTATGTCGTCGGTGCTACCAAGGCTGATATGCTGGAGCGTGTACGTGCTATCGTCCCTGATGCCTTCCTCCTGGTCCCTGGCGTTGGCTCGCAGAACGGGAGTCTCGAGGATGTAGCTCGCTTTGGCCTGAATAGCCAATGTGGTCTCCTTGTGAATGCCTCACGTAGCATCATCTATGCTGACAATACGGAGGCCTTCGCCAATGCCGCAGCAGCCGAAGCCGAGGCTCTACGTCGCCAGATGGCTGAGATCCTTATTAAGAACAAGCTTATCGAGGCCTAAGCCCAGTCCGAGACAGACCGTATATGCAGTTTAGTGCCTCACAGATAGCCCCCCTCATCTCAGGCGTCATCGAAGGTGATGCCTCCGTCCTCGTTTCGAACTTCGGGAAGATCGAGTCGGCTCAGCCGGGTGATCTTGCCTTCTTGGCTAACCCTAAGTACGAATCCTTTGCTTACACGACGAAGGCCTCGATTTTGCTGGTGGCAAACACCTTTGCTCCCAAGCAGCCTGTTGCCTCGACACTCATCCGAGTAGAGGATCCCTATGCTGCCTTAGCTCAGCTGATGCAGCTGGTCGAGCAGCAGAGTGCTCCTCGTCTTCAAGGGATTTCGCCCAAGGCTCATATCGCTGATGATGTAGAGCTGGGTGAAGATGTCTATGTAGCTCCCTTTGCTGTCATTGAGCCCGGAGCTAAGATTGGTCGGGGCTGTCAGGTCCACTCCTTCGCCTATATTGGTCGTGGTGTCACGCTTGGTGAGGGGACGGTGATCTATCCTCAGGTTACCCTCTATCACGGAGTACAGGTAGGTGCGCGCTGTATCATCCATGCAGGTGCTGTACTTGGATCAGATGGCTTTGGTTTTGCTCCCGAATCTGATGGCTATCATAAGATACCGCAGCTGGGTAGCGTCTTAGTAGAGGATGATGTCGAGATCGGTGCCAATACGTGTATCGACCGAGCTGTCATGGATAATACGGTCATCAGTCGTGGGGTCAAGCTGGATAATCTCATTCAGATAGCTCACAACTGTGAGGTCGGTGAGCATACTGTGATGGCTTCGCAGGTTGGCTTGGCTGGCTCCTCGGCAGTGGGAAAGTGGTGTCGCTTTGGCGGACAGGTCGGTATCGGTGGACACCTTACTATCGGTGATCGCGTAGAGATGGCGGGGCAGACAGGTGTACTTGGCAATGTAGCTTCGGGTACGGCTCTCATGGGCTCTCCCGGAATGCCACTTCGCGAGGCGATGCGTAGCTTCGTCATCCAACCTAAGCTTCCCGATATGTACCGCCGCCTACAGGCACTTGAGAAAGAACTTGCAGAACTCAAACAACAACTATAAGAGCACGAGTATTATGACTAAGCAAAAGACATTAAAAGCTCCCTTCTCTCTCTCTGGGAAGGGCTTACATACAGGCCTTGATATTCAGATCACTTTCCTCCCTGCTCCTGCTGGGACGGGGCGTGTCATCCGTCGTGTTGACCTCGAAGGCACTCCTGAAATCCCTGCACTCTCTGAGTTCGTCAAGGGTACTGAGCGCGGTACTGTCTTGGTCAAGGGCGATGCCTCAGTAAGTACGGTAGAGCATGCAATGGCTGCTCTCTACGCTAAGGGGGTAGATAACTGCTACATCGAAGTCAATGCGCCTGAGTTCCCTATCCTTGATGGGAGTGCTCGTCTCTATGTCGAGGGTATTGATGCTGCTGGTCTTGAAGAGCAGGATCTCCCAGTAGAGCACTACATCGTCAAGCGTCGTCAGGAGGTCGTATCGGCTGATGGTCGCTCACGTATTGTCCTGCTTCCCGATAGCAAGTTCGGTGTCGACGTACATATCTCCTTTGACTCGCCTGTGCTGAGCAATCAGTTTGCTTCACTTGAAGACCTCGCTGACTTCGACAAGGAGATCGCTTCTTGCCGTACGTTCGTATTCGTCCGTGAAGTAGAGATGCTTCTCGCAAATAATCTGATCAAGGGTGGTGACCTGGACAATGCGCTTGTCATCTATGACGAGCCTATGGCTCAGGAGAACCTCGATAAGATCTGTGACCTTATGAAGGTCACACGTCGTACGGATCTCTCCCTTGGGTATATCAATAATGCTCCTATCATCTTCCCCAATGAGCCTGCGCGTCACAAGCTCCTCGATGTGCTTGGAGACCTCGCACTCATCGGTCGTCCTATCCGTGGTCGTATCTTGGCTTACTGCCCAGGGCATAAGATCAATAATGAGATGGGAGCTAAGATCCGTAAGGATATTAAGCTCAACGAAGCTCAGGCTCCTCTCTACGATCCCAATGCGACACCTATTCTCGATGTCAACCGTATTCGTGAACTCCTCCCACACCGCTATCCCTTCCTGATGGTCGATAAGATCATCGAGATCGGTACGGACTATATCGTCGGTATCAAGAGTGTTTCGGGCAACGAACCCTTCTTCCAAGGCCACTTCCCCACGGAGCCTGTGATGCCAGGTGTTCTCCAGGTGGAGGCGATGGCACAGGTCGGTGGTCTCTTGGTACTTAATACAATCGAAGACCCTGAGAAGTACTCGACTTACTTTATGAAGATTGACAACGTGAAGTTCCGTCAGAAGGTCGTCCCTGGTGATACCCTTGTCTTCAAGCTCCGTCTGCTCGGTGAGATCCGTCGTGGTGTAGCCAACATGCGTGGTCTTGCTTTCGTCGGCGAGAAGCTCGTCTGTGAGGCTGAGTTCATGGCGCAGGTCGCAAAGAATAAGTAAATACATCCACAAGAGCCTGCCACTCCTTACCTCTAAATGAGAGGATCGGGTGTGTGCGGCTCTTGTCTATATGCATATATGTCTATGTCACATCCTAATATAAGCCCACTGGCAAGCGTCCATCCTGAAGCTAAGCTGGGTGAAGGTGTTATCATCCATCCCTTCGCCGTCATCGAAGAGAATACCGAGATCGGGGAGGGTTGTATCATCGAGAGTCATGCCGTCATCAAGAGCGGAGCTCGTCTCGGTAAGCATTGCCATATCCATTCGGGTGCAGTCATCGCTGGCATCCCTCAGGACCTCAAGTTCGTCGGTGAAGACAGTGTCGCTATCATCGGTGATCACACGATGGTGCGCGAGTGCGTGACGGTCAATCGTGGTACAGCTTCTCGCGGTAAGACGGTCGTCGGGAGCTACTGTCTCCTGATGGCTTACTCACATGTCGCTCACGACTGTGTCCTTGGTGACCATGTCATCCTCGGTAATGCTACCCAGCTGGCTGGTGAAGTAGAGGTCGATGACTATGCTATCCTCAGCGGTGGCTCACTCGTCCATCAGTTCGTGCGTATCTCTAAGCACGTCATGATCCAGGGGGGATCTCGCGTGAACAAGGATATCCCTCCCTACACACTCATCGGTCGTGACCCCATCGTCTACTGCGGTATCAATATCGTTGGGCTGCGTCGCCGTGGCTTTACCAATGAGCAGATCTTCCGCATCAACGATATCTACCGTACGCTCTACCAGCGTGGGCTCAACAATAGTGAGGCTTTCCGTGTCATCGAGGAAGAGATCCCCGAGAGCTACGAGCGTAGTCTTATCCTCGACTTTGTCCGTACCTCAGAGCGTGGTATCGTTCGCGGGACGATGGACTAACTGCAGTCATCGAGTCAATAGGATATACTTATAAGCTTTCTCTACTCTCATGCAGAAGATTTATTCGGGCAAGCAGCTGGACATCCTCTATGCTCAGGCTGCTCAGTTGGATAAGCTAAGTGCGCAGGATCATATCGAGCGTGCTGCTGTAGCTTTTGAGCGAGAGCTCCTACGCCACTATTCTCTCGGTGGTCGCTCGATTTATGTCTTTGCTGGTGCAGGTCGCTGTGGCGCCTATGCCTTGAGTATTGCCCAGACACTTTCACGTAGAGGGCATACGGTCTTTGCCTACCTCTTCTATCGTGGAGGCAAGCTTTCTCCTGATTGTGAAGCTATTCGTGAGCATCTGACACAGGATGCTTTCCGCCTAGAGGAGGTATTTACGGACTTTGCTCCTCCGCGTATCTCCAGTGGTGACCTGATTATCGATGGGCTCTTCGGAGTTGACCTGCAGACCCCTCTTTCGGATGGCTACGTGGCGCTGGTTGACTTCCTCAACGCAGCCCCCGCTCCTATTGTGAGTATTGAGATCCCTTCGGGACTCTTCGCTGAGGATAATTCGGGGAATACGCTTGAGCACGTCATCCGAGCAGAGCGGACAATCTCCTTTGACAGCCCGAAGCTGGCATTCTTCTTTAGAGAGAATGATCCCTATGTTGGAGCTTGGTCTTGCCTGTCGTTGGGAATTAGTCCACAGGCTCAGCAGGATATTGACACGGCATACTATCACGTGCAGGACGCTGCCCTCTCCTTGGCTCTTCAGAAGCGTCCTCGATTCAGTATTGAGCAGCCACGTGAGAAAGTCTTACTCTTGGCACGCATGCCGGGGTATATTGGTAAGACTCTGCTGTCTGCGCGAGCTGTTTATCGTGCGGGCTGTAGTGAGGTCCATGCCTTAGTCCCAGGAGAGGAGGCACTCCCTCTATCTCTTGCCTTACCCGAACTCACGGTCTACACGCCATCCAACGTGCAGAATCTGCTCTCCGGAATAAATGCTTATCGGACGGTCGTCGTTGGGGAAGGCTTTGGCTTAGATTCAGCGGCTTTCCATTTATTGGAAGCATTGATCTCTCCCTCGCATTCGCGTCCTTTCCTCTTTGAAGGTGATGGGATCACGCTGCTCTCAAGTGATCTTAAACTACTGAAGAAGCTCCCTAAGAATAGTATCTTGATCGCCTCGCATCAAGAGCTGGATCGTATGCTTGGTCACTTCCGCTCCGATCGTGAGCGTCTGGAGCGTGCCCTCGAGCTGGCTCGCGACTGCGATATTTATATCATACTGCGCGGTACTTACTCTGCTCTATGTACTCCTACTGGCGCCGCTTTCTTCGATACAACAGGAAATACCGGTCTCCAAACTCAAGGTGCTTCCAACGTCCTTGTGGGTGTGGTCGCAGGGCTTCTGGGTCAAGGCTACCAATCGATCACAGCTGCAGTCTTGGGCCTTCACTTGGTCGGGCTATCGGCAGAGCTTTATGCGGGGCGCTATTCGGAGCGTAGTCTCACGGCGACGAGCTTGATTGACCTCTTAGGAGAGGCTTATCATCAGCTCGAGGCTAAGTAAGCTTTCTCTTCCGAGCCATCGGACTTCGGATCGTAACATAAGAAAGGGCGTGATGCAGGTAGCATCACGCCCTTCTCTATTTACGGGTGAATGGTCAGCCTTTAGTCAAGGGGATGAACCATATCTTCGGGACGAACCCACTTGTCGAAGTCTTCTTCGCTGACATAGCCGAGGCGAAGGGCTTCTTCCTTGAGGGTAGTACCGTTGCGGTGTGCAGCGTTTGCGATCTCAGCAGCCTTGTAGTAGCCGATGTGGGTATTCAGAGCCGTGACGAGCATCAGGGAGTTATTGAGAAGCTCCTTGATACGTGGGTGGTTGGGCTCGATACCAGATACGCAGTGGATATCGAAGGATACTGCGGCATCACCGAGGAGCTGTGCGCTCTGCAGGAAGTTAGCTGCCATGACAGGCTTGAAGACATTCAGCTCGAAGTGGCCCTGCATACCGCCGACAGCGATAGCAGCATCGTTCCCGATGACCTGAGCGCAGACCATCGTCATCGCTTCGCACTGGGTAGGATTGACCTTACCTGGCATGATAGAAGACCCGGGTTCGTTGGCGGGGATGATGATTTCGCCGATACCGCTACGAGGACCTGAAGCGAGAAGACGAATGTCATTGGCGATCTTATTGAGCGAAACGGCGATCTGCTTGAGTGCGCCGTGAGCTTCTACGATAGCATCGTGAGAGGCGAGAGCTTCAAACTTGTTCTGAGCCGTGACGAAGGGCAGGCCAGTGAACTCTGCGATGTGGCGAGCTACTACGACATCATAGCCCTTAGGCGTATTCAGACCCGTACCGACGGCAGTACCACCGAGAGCGAGTTCGGAAAGATGAGGAAGGGTATTCTCCAGAGCGCGGATGCCGAAAGCCAGCTGTGCAGCGTAGCCACTGAACTCCTGTCCGAGGGTCAGAGGCGTTGCGTCCATGAGGTGCGTACGGCCGATCTTCACGACGTCTGCCATTTCCTTGGCCTTCTTGTCGAGGGCTTTCTGGAGCTGGCGAAGGCCTGGGAGGGTCACTTCTACTACCTTCTTGTAGCAAGCGATATGCATGCCGGTGGGGAAGGTGTCGTTGGATGACTGAGACTTATTGACGTCATCGTTGGGGAGGAGCGTCTTTTCGCCTTCGCCGATCTTCTTACCAGCGAGCTGGTGTGCGCGATTAGCGATGACTTCGTTGACGTTCATGTTGCTCTGCGTACCTGAGCCCGTCTGCCAAATCACGAGAGGGAACTGGTCGTCGAGCTTGCCTGCGAGGATCTCATCACAGACAGCTGCGATGAGGTCACGCTTCTCTACGGGCAGCACGCCAAGCTCATGGTTGGCGAAAGCGGCACCCTTCTTGAGGTAAGCGAAGCCACGGATGATGTCAAGTGGCATAGATGCGGGTTGACCGATCTTGAAGTTGTTGCGAGAGCGTTCGGTCTGCGCTCCCCAGAGCTTGTCTGCAGGCACCTGGACTTCACCCAGGGTGTCTTTTTCGATTCTGTAGTCCATACTATGATTGTATCACTAATGATGCGGGGGTGTCTACAGCGCGGCTATAGACTAAGACAAAAATACAAATAGATTTCTGTATTTCCTGCCCGAGAGCCGAATTTGATGGCGCCCGCGAAGGCTCCTTTTCGGGCGGGAAGGAATAAGGCTTTGCGTCGGGAGTGAAATGCCTTTCAGAGGGACGTCATTGGCGCTCGCAGGGCGGGTCATATAACCCTCCGTAGAAAGTAATATAACTTCTGACCAAAAGTAATATAACATTCGACTGAAAGTA
This sequence comes from Porphyromonas pasteri, assembly GCF_014647755.1. GTDB lineage: Bacteria > Bacteroidota > Bacteroidia > Bacteroidales > Porphyromonadaceae > Porphyromonas > Porphyromonas pasteri. Next base: position 210,640 of record NZ_BMPU01000001.1, read on the forward strand.
ATATAACATTTGACCGAAAGTGATATAACATTCGGCAGGAAGTAGAGATACTTCTTCCGAGAAGTTAAGGTACTTCCTTTTAGAAGTAGAGGTATTTCTTCTGAAAAGTAGAGGTATTTTCATTGAAAAGTAGAGGTATTTTCTGGAGCATCTCAAGAAGCCCTTTGTCAAAGGCTCTTTGCGGCCCGTCCGAATGAGCTTGATTTGCCCCGACAAAATAAAGGTAGCCCCCCAACTCCAAGCGGTGAGTTGGGGGGCTACTTGCGCTGAGTCCCGTCGGGTACTGCAGCGTCTATTTGCTCTTGAAGGTCTTACTTGTGAAGCCTTCAGCAGGGAATACGCCGTCTAAGACTAAGTATGTCCCGAACTTGAATCGGAAGTTATACTCGCCACGCTTGGAGAATGACCAGGTGAACTTAGTAGTATCGATGCCGTCCCCCGTGATCCAGTCATTTGATGAAGTGAGTTCCGTCCCATATCTCAGGACAAAGAGGTAGCCTGTAGAGGAAGGATCGAACTGAGCTGCCTTGAGAGCCTGCGCCACGTCAGCGTAGGAGAAGTCCTTATTGGCATCAAGCACGACGTCGAATGGAGCTTGCCCCTCGAAGATCGCAGGCTTCAGGCTGACCTTACTCTGCTTGATCGATCGGTCATAGTCTTCAGCGTCCTTCTTGCGTGGCCCCAGAATGGCGTAGGTCCAGATGCAGGCCGCGGGCGTCAGGCTATTATAGCTCAGGTCAAGTGTCTCCAGTGCGGGGTAGCTTTCGCCCTCGACGAAGACGCTCTTGATGCTATTATTGGGCACGCGAAGACTCTCAAGCTGCTTGAGACCTTCGATGCGCAGCGAGGAAAGCTTGCCACGCTGGTCGTGATCTTGAGCTGTCGCACCGCGCTTCAGCCCGATGATGAGGACGGACTGCAGGGAGGTGTAGGGGCGAAGATCAGCTTCGGCGAGCTCTTCATTCCCGCTGAGGTTGAGCGATTCGATGCCCGAGGGGAGCTTGACCGAAGCCAAATTCGTCAGACGGTTGTGCGCCAGGCTGACGGTCTTGACCGAAGTGAAGGCCGAGAGATCGAGCGAAGCGATCTCATTCTCCTCAAGCGTGAGGCGCTTGAGCGAAGGAAGGGTGGAGAGGGTAGGGGCAGTTACCTTCGTGCCTTCGATAGTCAGCGCGCTGAGCTGCGAGCATTCGCTGATCTCAGCCTTAGTGATCCCCTCGGCATGACTGATGTCAAAGAGGCTGAGCTTCGGCAGAGCAGAGAGCTGAACGGATGTAGCTGATGAGGCTTCTACATGATGAAGCGTCAGATAGCGCAGGTTGGGGTAGTCCTTTGCGGAGAAATTTAGGTTGGCGAACTTCGCATGGCTGGCCTTGAGCAAATCGAGATTCGTGAGGCCGCTCAAGCTCACACCGCCCTGAAGTGTCGTGTGAAGGGGCTCGATGTAGAGGTCTGTGATGGCGGGGAGGCCTGAGAGCTCGAGCGAAGAAAGCTTCGGCAGGCGGTCAATAGCTTCGCCGGCGGCATTGCGCATTTCTACAGGGAGCTTGAAGGAGCCATTATCATCGTTGGTGGTGGCGAGCTTGGGGAAGTCCTTTATGACGACACGCTCGAGCGACTCGAGAAGCTCATAGCTGAGCTGGCTGAGTGTGGCGGCCTGGCTACCTGCCGTACCCGTGAGGCTGAGATCCGTGAGCTTCGGTAGGTGCTGCAGCTGTACCTTCTCGAGCTTGGGGGCAATGAGGGTGATATGCGTGAGCTCAGGCAGGAGGTCCGTCGAGAGGAAGTCGAGGGAAGTGATGGGCGAGAAGCCCTGCGTACCAGTCAGAAGCTGGAGGATGTGGTACTTGCCGTCGGTGCCTTTGATGAAGTTCACCGCCAGATGTGTCTGCGTCCACTTTGTCGGGTCATTGGAGGCGATGTCGGCTTCGAGGCCATTTCGCGAGAAGAGCTTACGAAGCGTCTCCAGCTCCGAGGGCACGATTTCATCGGTACTACTGGGCAGGGTGAGCTGATAACTGATAGTTGGCATCACTTGCTCCTGCTTCTTGGTGTCTGGCTCGTTGCCGTTCTCCTGCTTACAGGCGGGGAGTCCGAGGCAAAGTGCTAAGGCCAGACTCGTGAGGTAAGTATTGGTTCGTTTCATCCGTAGGATAGATATTTATTGGGGAAAAAGAGACCGCCGCGGAGAGTGCTTCCACAGCGGGGCTACAAAGGTAGATGAAGTCCTTCCTCGCTGTCTATATCCGCAGTAAAATACCGATATGTGGTGACCAAAAAGCCTCCAAAAGCTACTCCTTCCTCCCCTCGAATGAGTAGGAAGTACCTCTACTCTTGGAGCGAAGTCTAGATACTTCCGAGAGCTTTCTCAGGTACTTCTGCTTGCTTCTTCAGCTCCTTCCCGCCGAGAGTAATTGACAAAAGATGGGTGCTCTGCACAAAAAGCGTATCTTTGTGCTATATATCATTAATGGTTATTTAACAGATAAAGGAATCACAACTATGAGCTATAATCTCTTAGCAGGAAAGAAGGGGATCATCTTCGGTGCTCTCAACGAACAGTCCATCGCTTGGCGCGTCGCAGAACGTGCTGTAGAAGAAGGCGCAGAAATCATCCTTACCAACACGGCTGTAGCTGTTCGCATGGGCCAGCTGAATGAGCTGGGCCAGAAGCTCAATGCTAAGGTCGTCCCCGCTGACGCTACGAAGGAAGAAGAACTCGAAGTTGTCTTCCAGGAAGCTATGAAGAGCTTCGGCAAGGTTGACTTCGTCCTCCACTCCATCGGTATGAGCCCCAACGTCCGTAAGGGTCGTGCTTACGATGACCTCGACTACAAGATGCTCCAGACGACCTTCGATATCTCGGCTGTATCTTTCCACAAGATGCTGCAGGTAGCTAAGAAGCTCGACGCTATCGCAGAAGGTGGCTCTGTCGTCGCTCTTACTTATATCGCTGCACAGCGTACCTTCGTCGGCTATAGCGATATGGCTGATGCTAAGAGCCTCTTAGAGTCTATCGCTCGTAGCTTCGGTTACATCTACGGTCGCGACAAGGGTGTCCGTATCAATACCGTCTCCCAGTCTCCTACGGTCACGACTGCTGGTAGCGGTGTCAAGGGTATGTCTGACCTGCTCGACTTCGCAGAAGACCTCTCTCCCCTCGGTAACGCTGACGCTAACGACTGCGCAGACTACTGTATCACGCTCTTCAGCGACCTGACGCGCAAGATCACGATGCAGAATCTCTTCAACGATGGTGGCTTCAGCTCCATGGGTATGAGCGCTGCTGCTATCGAAGCCTTTGCTACGGGTCGCGCAAACCGCGAGAAGTAGTTCCCACAAACCGAAGAGGCTTTATACAGCTTTAGGCAATGATACTTCGCACAGAGAACCTCGTCAAGCGCTATCGCTCGCGTACGGTCGTCAACCACGTCTCGATACAAGTCGGGCAGGGGGAGATCGTCGGGCTACTTGGCCCTAATGGTGCAGGGAAGACGACGACCTTCTATATGACGGTCGGTCTGGTTGTCCCCAACGAAGGGCGTATCTATCTCGATGACCAGGATATCACGAAGTATCCCGTCTACCGCCGAGCACAAGCTGGTATCGGTTATTTGGCTCAGGAAGCTTCGATCTATCGTAAGCTCAGCGTGGAGGATAATATCCTCTCGGTGCTGGAGCTGACGAATCGAACGAAGCAGGAGCAGCAGGCACGTCTTGAGGAGCTCATCGCTGAGTTCCGCTTAGAAAAGGTACGTACGAACGCTGGTAACCGCCTCTCGGGTGGTGAGCGTCGTCGTGCTGAGATCGCTCGCTGTCTGGCGATTGACCCGAAGTTCATCATGCTTGACGAGCCGTTCGCTGGTGTCGATCCTATCGCTGTGCAGGATATTCAGAGCATCGTAGCTCAGCTTCGCCACAAGAATATCGGCATCCTCATCACTGACCACAACGTCTACGAGACGCTCAGTATCACCGACCGTGCCTATCTCCTCTTCGAGGGGAAGGTGCTCTTCGAAGGGACTGCTGAGGAGTTGGCCGAGAATGAGATCGTGCGTGAGAAGTACTTGGGTAAGGACTTCCAGCTACGACGTCGTACCTTCGATATCGATACGACGAAGGAATAGCCTTCGGCTTCTTCAGAAGTAGAAAACGATTAGCCCCCGATTCCAAGACATTGGATCGGGGGCTAACTGCTTTTATATATATACTATTTTGAGGGCTTTGATTTCCCTCCCATAGGTCTACTTAGCCGACTTCACTATAGGCTGTGAAACGAACCAGTACTGCTCCGCATTGCGACCAGTACTGGTAACTAATATCGACCAGTACTGCTCACGCTTCGGATCAGTACTGGTCGCTTCGCTGACCAGTACTGGTTCGTTTTTCCTCCTCTCTGTGACGCACACAAGTAAGCCCTATATCGCCAGCTTAGATGCTGCTGGTGATATAGGGCTTGCTTTATTAGAGAGGGGGAGTTTACCTCTTGAGAAGCTTCTTTCTTAGAGTGACGAGGGCACCCTTGGGTACTTCGTAGCGATAGATGATCCCGATGAAAATAAGTAGCAGGAGTGTATTGACTGCCATGTGGAGTATGGGAGCATCGGGCAGGGCTTGTGCGATGGCCCATTCAGCAGCGTAGAGTACGCCTGTAAGGAGTGTGTACAGTCCGAGTCGAGGCAGGTCGTAGTCTACGGGGTAGTAGTGCTGGCCGAGGGCGTAAGAGAAGAGCATCACGCCACCATTGGCTACTACTGATGCCCATGCGCAGGCCATGAAGCCGTAGCGGGGAGCCAGCAGGACGATGAGTAGTACTGTCAGTGCACAGCCTACGATCGAGAGGATAGCCCCCCAGTGTGTGCGGTCGGTGACCTTGTACCAGAGTGAGAGGTTGAAGTACACGCCGAACATTAACTGCCCTGCCATGATCCAAGGCACGACAGAGAGCCCAGGGTAATAGGCTGGTGCGATGAGGAGCTTCAAGATATCCATGTAGCTCATCACTGCCAGGAAGATAAAGAGCGTGAAGAGCACATAGTACGTCATCGACGAGGAGTAAGCTCGGCGAGCAGCATCCTCACCCTTCTTCTTCTCGGCGAAGATGAAGGGGTCATAAGCGTAGCGGAAAGCCTGCGTGAAGAGGACCATTACGACAGCCAGCTTGTAGCAAGCTCCGTAGATCCCCAGCTGTGCGTTAGCGTAGTGGGAGTCCTCAAATAGAAGAGGGAAGAGAATCTTGTCTGCTTGGTTGTTGAAGTTGCCCGCTAAGCCTAAGAGGAGCATTGGCAGGGCATAGCGAAGCATGGAGCGAAGGAGCTTGCTGTCGAAGTGCCCCGTAGCCTTACGCAGGGTGGGGAGGAGCAGGAGGAATTGCAGGCCATTGCTCACCAGATTGATCCCGAAGATATACTGCAGGGCGTGCTCTCTGGGATGGAGTTCTCCAAGGATAGGGATGTACTCACTAAGAGCAGGGACGCCGTAGAAGGCGAAGAGCGTCAGGAGGATGGTCGCCCCGACGAAGCTCATACGTACGGTCATGAACCACCAAGGGCGCTGCTCGTAGCGGAGGTAGCCCAGCGGAATGGCCATGAAGGCATCGCTGGCAACGATGATGAGGAGGTAGCTCAGGAGATCCTTGTTCTCTGCGACGTGGAGCACTGTCGCTAAGGGATCGAGGAAGAGCCAGCCGAGTAGTACGAAGAGCGTGGAGGTTACCCCAAGAGACCATAGGGTCGTCGAATAGACGTCAGCAGGCTGCTCATGCTTGTTCGCAAAGCGGAAGAATGCCGTCTCCATCCCATAGGTGAGGATGATCATCAAGATAGCGGTCCAAGCATAGAGGTTAGTCATCTGCCCAAATTCCTCGGTGATGAGTATGCGGACGTAGACGAAGGTAAGGAGCCAGTTCAGGAAGCGCCCGAACATACTGCTCAGGCCATAGACTGCTGTATCCTTGATTAGTGAGGTAAGTGTACTACTCATTGTGGTGGTCGTATGCCCTTAGTAATTGTCGTCATCGAAGAAGCTCCCCGCTTGGCGGATGCGGGGCTTCCTCCCCAGATGACTATAAGCTAAGTCCGTGGCTTCACGGCCACGGGGCGTGCGCTTGATGAAGCCTTCCTTGATGAGGTAGGGTTCGTAGACTTCCTCCACCGTGCCAGGATCTTCGCCCAATGCGGTAGCGATCGTCGTCAGTCCAACGGGGCCACCAGCGAACTTATCGATGATCACTCCGAGGAGCTTATTGTCTATGTAGTCAAGCCCGTAGCGGTCGATGTTCAAGGCTTCGAGAGCATAGCAAGCGATCTCCTTGGTGATACGCCCATCACCCTTGACTTGGGCGAAGTCACGTACACGGCGAAGTAGCGCATTAGCGATACGTGGCGTCCCACGGCTACGGGAAGCTACCTCGACTGCAGCACTGGGTACGCAGGGCGTCTGCAGGATATCCGCCGAGCGATGGACGATGTCTGCAAGCGTCTCGATGTCGTAGTACTCCAGATGCAGATTGATACCGAAGCGAGCGCGCAGGGGGGCGGTCAAGAGCCCACTACGGGTCGTGGCGCCCACAAGCGTGAAGGGATTGAGGTCGATCTGTATGGAGCGTGCGCTGGGACCTTTATCCAGCATGATGTCGATGCGGTAGTCCTCCATAGCCGAGTAGAGGTATTCCTCCACGATGGGACTCAGGCGGTGGATCTCATCGATGAAGAGCACGTCATTGGGCTCAAGTGAGGTAAGAAGCCCAGCTAAGTCCCCAGGCTTATCCAGCACAGGGCCTGAGGTGATCTTGATACCGACACCGAGTTCGGCCGCGATGATGTGGGATAGGGTAGTCTTCCCGAGGCCTGGAGGGCCGTAGAGGAGGACGTGATCCAGTGCGTCAGAGCGCATCTTCGCAGCCTGTACGAAGATCTTGAGGTTCTCTACCGCCTTGTCCTGCCCACGGAAGGTGTCGAAGGAGAGGGGGCGGAGTGCACGATCGATATCTTGCTCTTCTGTGGAGAGCGTAGACTGATCGCGTATGTCGAAGCTATCGAGATCCGGCATGAGGCTATGGATGTGATGTGGAGTGAAGTGAGTCGAGGAATGTGAAGAGCGTGCGGTAGACCGTGGCGTAAGCGGTGGAGTCACTCGAGAGGAAAAGGTCGTGGAGGCCGTTGGGGATGCGGTGTGCCTCGACTTGAGGGCCAAGCTTCTTCCCGTAGCGCTGTATATCCTCTACGTCCAGCACGAGGTCAGCCTTACCGAAGGCTTCTTGCCACACGCCCTTAGCGCGGATACTCTTGTCTGAGCTCATCAAGAGGATAGGCATCGGGAGTTGTAGACCACGCTGTACACGCTTATGCCCACGACGAATAGCACGGAGCCAACCGAGGCGGATGGGATGTCCATAGTCCTTCTTGAGATGCGTGTCGTAGTCCCATGGCCCGTGATATCGGGAGAGCAAAGACTGGGCATAGAGGTCGGGTGACTTAGATACCCCACTGATGACCTTGCTTGGAGCTATACCCGCTGAAGCGGTCAGTAGGGGAAGGACAATCTTCTCCTCAGCCTTCGAGAAGTTGAAGTCAAAGAAAGGACTATTGAGGATGAAGGCACGGATGCTATCTTGATTCTTCGTGTCCGCAAGATAAAGGGAGGTGATGAGCCCACCTGTCGAGTGTGCCATCAGATAGACCTCCTCGGCACCTTCCTCACGGATGATCTTCAGTGCTGCCCCCAGCTCCTCGTAGTACTCTCGTAGGTCTCGTACCTCGAAGGCATCTTGATGAGGGAGGATAGAGCGCCCATATTTGCGTAGATCGAGAGCATAGAAGTCAATCCCATGCTGAGCGATACTATCTCCCATAGCGGCCTGGAAGAAGTAATCATTGTATCCGTGTACGTAGAGTAGGGCCCGCTTAGAGGGAGTAGTGCGGTCATGTCGTATGAGTGTAGCGGTGACAGCTCCTGCGTAGTCATCTCGCATCTGTAGTGTGCGCTGGCTGTAGCCTGAGATGCTATCAGCACGCCATTGTGCGGAGAGCTCCAGACCAAGTAGACTGCACGTGATGAGAAGGAGGAGGATATAAAGTCGTCGTTTCATACTACCTGTTTGTATTGACTTGAATGCAAAGATAACTTAAATCACGCCATGCCGTGGCGGTAGGCTCTGTCGGAGTATGGGCTTTGCGCTAAAATAAAGCGAGCTATCCAGCCTCTGCTGGACAGCTCGCTATGGGAGTGATGTACTTCTTGGGTCCGGTGGTTACGCCTTCTTGTTGATGAAGATGTGGCCGAGAAAGCCGAGGACGACGAGTGTAAGCCCCGTGCCGAGGAAGAGGTTGGCATTCTCTACCTGGTCCGTGAAGTAAGTGAAGAGCTGAAGAAGAGCCCCGATGAGCATCACGATGATACCGATATACTGCTTCATAATGTCTCTATGTACTATGGTTATGTGTATGTTCTCTATATGCAAAGTACGCAATAATTCCGTACATGACGAAACGCTTACAGAAGATAGCCCCCGATACCCCATCTCTATGGAGATATCAGGGGGCTACTCTTGTGAAATTGCGACTCTGTGAAGGGGAGGGCGCAAGCCTCCTCTATTAGATGCTAATTAGCGAGGACGACGCTCACCGCGGTCGGGGCGGGGACGACGCTCGGGCTCCTTATAGCCTTCGGGCTTGGGAAGCAGGGCACGACGGCTGAGCTTGAACTTACCCGTCTTCTGGTCGATGTCGATGAGCTTGACTTCGATCTGCTGACCTTCTTCGAGGCCCGTGTCTTCGATCTTTTCGTAGCGCTTCCAGTCGATCTCAGAGATGTGGAGCAGACCGTCCTTACCGGGGAGGAACTCTACGAAGCAGCCGTAAGGCATGACCGAAGAGATCTTACCCTGATAGACTTCGCCTACCTCAGGCATAGCGACGATGCCCTTGATGAGGCCAACAGCCGTATCGATAGCATCCTTGTTGGATGCGCTGATTTCGACTACGCCGACGCCATCCACTTCTTCGATGCTGATAGAGGCACCGCTCTTCTCCTGCATACCCTGGATGATCTTACCACCAGGGCCGATGACAGCACCGATGAATTCCTTGCCGATACGCAGGGTCACGATGCGAGGAGCATGGGGCTTGAGGTCTTCGCGAGTCTCGGGCTGAGCTTCGAGGATCTTACCGAGGATGTGCAGACGACCTTCGCGAGCCTGTGCCAGAGCACGCTCGAGGATTTCGTAGCTAAGACCATCGACCTTGATGTCCATCTGAGTAGCGGTGATACCGTCAGCGGTACCCGTTACCTTGAAGTCCATATCACCGAGGTGATCTTCGTCACCGAGGATGTCGGAGAGGATCGCGTAGTTCGTACCCTTGTTCTCAGAGATCAGACCCATGGCGATACCCGATACGGGCTTAGCGATGGGTACACCAGCGTCACGCAGAGCGAGCGTACCAGCACATACCGTAGCCATCGAAGAAGAGCCGTTAGACTCGAGGATGTCGGAGACGACACGGACTACGTAGGGGTACTGAGCGGGGAGCATGCGCTTGAGGGCGCGGTGAGCGAGGTTCCCGTGACCGATCTCACGACGGCCGACACCACGCTGTGGGCGAGCGTCTCCAGTAGAGAAGGGAGGGAAGTTATAGTGGAGGAGGAAGCGTTCCCTACCGTAGTTAAGTACGTCATCGACGAGCTTCTCATCACTCTTCGTACCGAGGGTGACCGTCGTCAGAGACTGCGTCTCACCACGGGTGAAGACTGCAGAGCCGTGAGGTCCGGGCAGGTAATCCGTTTCGATCCAGATAGGACGGATCTCGGTGGTCTTACGACCGTCAAGGCGCTTGCCTTCGTCGAGGATAGCACGGCGCATAGCTTCCTTCTCGACATCGTGGTAGTAGCGAGCGATGAGGGGAGCCTTCGTCTCAAGTTCCTCTTCGGTGAACTTAGCCTTGTATTCCTCTACGATAGCATCGAAGGCCTCAGCACGAGCGTGCTTGTCGGTACCCGATACAGCTACGGCGTAGGCCTTAGCGTAGCAGGAGTCGTGTACATCCTTGCGCAGGTCTTCGTCGTTCTCTTCGTGGCAGTAGGTGCGCTTGACGAGCTTACCTACAGCTTCGCTGAGCTCGAGCTGAGCCTGGCACTGTACCTTAATGGCTTCGTGGGCTACCTTGATAGCCTCGAGCATTTCAGCTTCCTGGACTTCCTGCATTTCCCCTTCGACCATCATGATGTTATCGAGGGTAGCCCCTACCATGAGCTCGATATCAGCAGACTCAAGCTGCTCGAAGGTGGGGTTGATGATGAATTCGCCATTGACGCGGGCGACGCGGACCTCACTGATAGGACCGTTGAAGGGGATGTCCGATACGGCGAGGGCTGCAGAAGCAGCGAGCCCAGCCAGAGCATCAGGCATATCTACACCATCCGTAGAGAAGAGAATGACATTGACGAAGACTTCGGCATGGTAGTCATCTGGGAAGAGGGGACGCAGGGCACGGTCTACGAGACGGCAAGTCAGGATTTCATAGTCAGAAGCCTTGCCTTCGCGGCGCGTGAAGCCACCAGGGAAGCGACCGAAAGCGGCATACTTCTCCTTGTACTCGACCTGGAGGGGCATGAAGTCAACCCCAGGATTGGCATCCTTGGCTGCGCATACAGTGGCCAGCAGGACGGTATTCCCCATGCGGAGGGTTACGGAACCGTCAGCCTGCTTGGCTAATTTCCCTGTCTCGATGACGATCTCTCTACCATCGGGCAGTGTGATTGTTTTGCTAATTGGCTGTAGCATTATTGTTCTTTATTGATTGATAACACCTTTAATAGTCGGGACAAAGGTAGTCAAATAAACGGTACCAAGCGCCCCAGCTCTGTGATGTAGCCATACTTTGGAGGGAATTCTTATCTGCTACCTTCCTGCTTACCTTTATTCAGCTCCTCGAGGTCGGGCAATTTTGCCATAACGGAAGGGGGTTCAGTATGCCATAGAGCCTCTTTATGAGCTTGATCAAAGAAGACTCATCTGCTGCTCAACTTCGGCTGTCGTATAGGCCTATGATACGAACCTATATTGGTCGCTGCTTTGACCTATATTAGGTTGTTGCTTCGCGTAGGGATAAAAGTTGTGGAGGAGTGGCAGATAAGTTTGGGCTACGTACGTGGCTCTAATATCTACGTACGTGGATATTTGGATTGACGTGCCTGGTCTTTAAGACTACGTACATAGATGCGGAAAAGCCACTACGGGAAGGCGCTTTTTTCTTCATAAGAATGGCACTTTTCCCTCCGCTGAATAAGTGGAATACTCGCGATAAGGCGAAGGGCTTGCCCGATCACTTCGGAGAGGCATGTCGGGGAGCTGGGCGTGCGATGCCTTAGCACTCAAAATAGAGGGCCGGACTCTCGGCAACAGTCTCATCTTGTTCGTCCCGCTTGGAGGAATGGTAGTTGCATCTCTATCAAACGAAAGCCCTCGCTTAGAAGCCTAATTCTAAGCGAGGGCTATTCTATGCTAATAGTCGTGGTGAATGAAAGAACTATTCCTCGTCCTTTCCTGCGAACTCCATCAAGTAGGCCTTGATGAATTCGTCGATATCTCCGTCCATAACGGCGGTGACATTCGAGGTCTGGTAGCCTGTGCGGTGATCCTTCACGCGGCGATCATCGAAGACGTAGCTGCGGATCTGGGCACCCCATTCGATTTTCTTCTTACCAGCCTCGACCTCGGCCTGCGCCTTGCGGCGACGCTCAAGCTCCTTGTCATAGAGCTGCGAGCGTAGGAGGCGAAGGGCATTCTCTCGGTTGTCAGTCTGCGATCGGGTCTCAGTATTCTCGATGATGATCTCCTCTTCCTCGCCCGTTTCGGGGTCCTTGTACTTATATCGTAGGCGTACCCCAGTCTCGACCTTATTGACGTTCTGCCCACCAGCTCCACTGGAGCGGAAGGTGTCCCAACTCATATTGGCGGGATTGACCTCTACCTCGATGGTATCGTCTACCAGAGGTACGACGAAGACAGAGGCAAAGCTCGTCATGCGCTTCCCCTGTGCGTTGTAGGGGGAGATACGCACCAGGCGGTGTACACCTGTCTCGCTTTTGAGGAAGCCATAAGCTTGATCACCCTCGACCTGCATGGTCATGGTCTTGATGCCAGCTTCATCGCCGTCCTGCCAGTTGGTGATCGTGGTCTTATACCCTTGCTTGTCGCACCAGCGGCCATACATACGGGCAAGCATTGAAGCCCAGTCTTGGCTTTCGGTACCGCCAGCTCCAGCGTTGATCTTGAGTACGGCTCCAAGGTTGTCTTCCTCGGCACGGAGCATATTCTTAAGCTCGACCTCTCCGAAGAGGTGAATGGCACGCCCGTAGGCATCATCAACTTCCTCTTCGGTGGTGATCTCCTCCTTATAATACTCAAGGGCGAGGGCTACCTCCTCGACGAGGCGCTCAGCTTCGTCATAGTAGGCGATCCACTTTCGAAGGTCCTTGACCTTGCGCATCTGGGCTTCGGCGCGGGTGCGATCTTCCCAGAAGGAAGGGTCTGCCGTACGAAGCTCTTCTTCTTCTAATTGGATACGTCGGCTATCGACGTCAAAGATACCTCCTCAGCGCAGTCTTGCGCTCCAGCAGGGCATTGAGCTGGTCTGTCGTTATCATAGACTTCTATGTGATTAGTGAATAAATAGTCGGAGGTATGTTAGGCCTCCTTCTCCTCCAGCTCGAGCTGGCGCAGGGTAAGCAGGTCCATCTCTTCGATGAGCTCACCGATACGCTCCGAGGTCTTCATCAGGTCTTCGTGTGAGAGCGTGCCTGTGGAGAGCTTGGCTTCGAGGGATGTCTTCTCCTCATCAAGCTGGGGAATACGCGCTGTGATCTCCTCAAGCTCTCGTCGCTCAGCATAGGTGAGGCGTGCGGGGCGGTTTGCCGTGCGACGTGATTCTGCTGGCTGGGGGGCTGCTTTACGGGGCTGTGAAGCCTCAGCCTTTTGGCGCTCTTCCTCCTCACGCTTCATACGATAGAGGGTGTAGCTCCCTGGGAAGTCACGTACGACACCTGCTCCCTCGAAGGTGAAGAGGTGGTTCACGACCTTGTCCATGAAGAAGCGGTCGTGGCTGACAATGAGCACGCAGCCTGCGAAGTCCGCGAGGTACTCCTCGAGCGCTTGTAGCGTGAGGATATCGAGGTCGTTCGTTGGTTCGTCGAGGACGAGGAAGTTCGGGCACGTGACGAGCACGGTGCATAGATAGAGTCTGCGTAGCTCGCCACCGCTGAGCTTCTCAACAGGGGTGTATTGGCGCTCGGGAGGGAAGAGGAAGCGCGTAAGTATCTGGGAGGCGGAGAGGCGCTCTACTTGGGTGCTTCCTGCGGGGAGCTCGAAGTTCTCAGCGATCTCCTGCACGATGTCGATGACGCGCTTCTCGGGCGAGAAGGTCGGAGGCTCTTGGCTATAGTAGCCGAAGCGTATAGTCTCTCCGATGTCAAAGCGCCCTGAGTCTGGCTCGATCTCGCCGAGGAGCATACGGAGGAAGGTGGTCTTCCCGACACCGTTCTCGCCGATGATACCGACCTTGTCATAGCGGCTGAAGACGTAGTTGAAGTCCTGCAGGAGCACCTTATCACCAAAGCCCTTATTGACGTGGTGTGCCTCGAAGATCTTCTTCCCGATACGGGTTGATGAGGCACCGAGCTGTACTTCATCCGTGCGCTGAGCAGGGCGAGTCTTGGTCTCTAACTCATGGAAGGCATCGATGCGGTACTGTGCCTTCGTCCCGCGAGCTTGGGGCTGACGGCGCATCCACTCGAGCTCTCGTCTGTAGAGGTTGAGTGCGCGCTGACGAGACTGCTCCTCCTGCTCGTGACGCTCTTCGCGCTTGGTGAGGTAATAGTCGTAGTTCCCCTTATAGCGGTAGAGACGCCCACCATCGAGCTCGATGATCTGGTTGCAGACGCGGTCGAGGAAGTAGCGGTCGTGGGTGATGAGTAAGAGGCCCATCGTGGAGCGGTCGAGGTAGCTCTCGAGCCACTCGATGCTCTTGAGGTCAAGATGGTTCGTCGGCTCATCGAGGAAGAGTAGATCGGGCTGGCTGATGAGTGTACTCCCGAGGGCGATGCGCTTAGCTTCTCCACCCGAGAGGCCCTTGACGGAGCGCTGGTAGTCGTGGATGCCGAGTGCACCCAAGATCTCCTTAGCTCGCTGCTCATAGTGCCATGCACCCTTGGCCTCCATCTCGGGGAGGAGGCGCTCCATAGTCTGGCTATCTCCCGCCTCTACGGCTATCTCCCAAGCGAGGGTGAGCTGTGCTACGGGATCGTAAGGGCTGAAGCACGCCTCGAGTACCGTCCCTGTCTCGGGGAGATCGGGGAGCTGTGGTAGGAAGGCTTGCTTGATGTCCCGCTCGTAGGTGATGGTCCCCGAGTCTTGTGGCTCTCTGCCGAGTAGGATACGCATGAGAGTGGACTTACCCGTACCATTGGGTGCGATAAGCCCGACCTTCTGCCCACGCTCGATGGAGAAGGAGATATCAGAGAAGAGGACGCGATCCCCGAAGCTCTTGGTGAGTTGCTCGACCTGAAGCATACTTAGTCTAAGGATTCGGGGGCCATAGGGACACCCTTCCAGTGCTCCTTGACTTCGGGTAGACGGCCAGCGCCTACATAGCGTGAGGTGTAGTAGGCGTTGTTATTGAGGTTCTCGATGACGATACCGCGGCTGCAGCTGCTGTGCATCATCTTGATGTTGCCATCCTCATTGCTGACGACCATAGCCACGTGACCGACACGGTTGGCACTGCGGTTACGCCCCTTGAAGAAGAGGAGGTCACCTGGCTTAGGGTCCTTGATGTTGTTGGCATAGACAGCGAGACCACTCGAGGAGCGAGGGATCTTGATGCCTTCGAGAGAATAGATGTAGCTGACGAAGCCTGAGCAGTCGAGGGGCCACTTAGCGACACCTGAGGTGCGATAGCGTAGACCTAAGAGCTGCTGCCCGTGGTCTACGACGGACTTGATGAGAGCGGGGGTGGAGGAGGCTATCTCCATCTTATCATAGGAGAAGCCACTGCCGCCACTGCGACGGCGATAGTGTGAGCCATAGCTGCGACTCCTTCCTGCAGCGTATCGTCTGCTGGAGCGCTTATGTCTTGATTTTCTGGGGGCGGGAGCTGGTGCGGGGGCTTGTAGCTCTGTAGTGAGCTCTAAGAGTGAGGCCTCCGTGTGCTGGGTGTGTGTCTCTGTGGTCAGAGCTCCGTCGTGGGTGGAGCTGAGGTCGGTGGCTCCTGCGGGTAGGGCAAGGAGGGTAGTGAGGGCTGCTACTACGAGTGTAGTGCATGACTTCTTGAATCGAATCATCCTGTCTTAACTTAGGTGAGGCAGGCTATCTCCCCCGAGTGGGAAGGACCTTAAACACCCGAGGTGGAGGGAGTCAGTACTTTACTTTGACTCCCTCCACTTCGGATGGGCTGTAGGCAAAAGATGTCTACAAGCAGAGAACGCTTTCGTTAGCAAAGATAGTATAATCTGCTGAAATAGACTTTGTTCGCTGCTTGAGGTGCTTGGTGCGGTGCCCTATCGGCGCTTACTGATGATGATAGAGAAGTAGGGGAACTCTCGCTGGAGAATCTCATCCGTAGAGGAGGTGATGTACTCCTTCGGCATGCCTACGAACTCAAAGTAATGCCACTTGCGATCGGGATGCTGAGCGATAGCTGACTTGATCTCCGCTTCGCAGAGCGAGCCCTTCATCACGACGATGGTGTGACGACTCTTCCAAGCACGGTCCCACTCCTCACGAGTAGCTTCGCCTGGGATGACAGTGCACTGCTCCTCGAGCTGCACAAGCTGACCTCCAAGGCGGCCATTGCAGGCGATGAAGGCTGGTACTCCGCAGATCTGCTCTGTGGTGAAACCCTCTTGCTCGATATGCTCTCCGATATAGGCGGAGGAGGAGTAGAAGCCACAGTCGCCCTCAGCGACGATGGCGATGCGAGCACTGGGCTCGGCCTTTTGCTTCTCGCAGGCCTCTCGGGCTACGATCTCATAGGCCTCAAGGGCACCATCGCGGTCCTTGCTCATCGGGAGGTCGTAGAGCTGGATCTGCTCCTCGCGTATGCCGAGTGAGAGCATCATCTCGGCGGCCTTCGAGGCATGACGGCCCTTGCGAGAGACAGGGACGGGCGTGTAGATATAGTCGGCCTCGCGGAGGGTGCGAAGGGCCTTGAGGGTGATGAGCTCTGGATCTCCAGGGCCCAGCGATACGAAGTGAATCATAGTTGGGGTAATGGGATGCTATTGTCTGTAAGTAATCCAGCGCCATACCTCACGCATCGATGGCTTCTTGCCATACATGAGGATGCCGGTACGATAAATCTTCCCTGCGAGGGCACTCGTCAGGAAGACGGTGATATATAGTATAGCGAGGCTCAGAAGGGGCTGCCAGAGAGGTACATCGTAAGGCAGTCGTACCATCATCACCACGGGGGACGTTAAGGGGCAGAATGAAGCCCAGAAGGCGAGGGTGCCATCAGGATTGTCTACACTCCCCATACCTGCATACATAGCGAAGATGAGGAGGAGGACGACAGGCATCATCATCTGTGATGCCTCTTCATCTGAGCTTACCAGCGAACTAAGAGCCGCGAGGATGGATGCATAGAAGAGGTAGCCACCCACGAAGAAGAGGATGAAGAATATCAGAATCTTTGCGAAGTTCACACCCTGCAGTACAGCGAAGAAGGTCGTGGCCTGGCTAAGGAATGAAGTTCCTCCTATGACTTCTGATTGGAAGAATGCCTGGGCGATCTGTGCTCCTACAAAGAACAAGATGGCCCAAATAGCGATCTGTAGGAGACCCAAGAGACCTATCCCGATGATCTTGCCCAGCATAAGCTCTTGAGGGCGTACTGAGGAGATGATGACCTCGACGATACGATTCTTCTTCTCCTCCAGGACTCCCTGTAGCACCATACCTCCATAGGTCATCATGAAGAAGTAACTGAAGAATGAAAGGCCTACGCCGATGATGCTGGCTACAGTACTGGACGACGTATCGACATCCCCAGATTCGTCCCACTTATATGTGGAGATATGGAGCTGGACTTGGCTCTCCTGTATAGCTTCTTGCAGCTGGGGGATGTTGTACGAGCGGATCTTTTCCTCGGTGAGGTGTCGGGAGAGCACTTCATTGATATAAGTTTCCAGCCCTTGTGGTAGCTGCTTGAAAGAGAAGAGGCTGATAGCTTTTGGGTCCTTCAAGAGATCGTCTCGGATCTCGAGTATAGCCGTGATTGCCTCTTGGGAGGCTTCGCTGCGTAGGCTATCTAAGGGGCGGTCTACACGGACGAAGCGGTAGCTGTCGCTGTCGTTGCCTTCAAAGAGGGAGGCATAGCGTCCTGTATGGTCAAGGATAGCTACCTGCTGCTGGTGGTCCACCTCGTTGATCGAGGATACAGCTGCTGGGACGAAGCCGAGGCCAATCATCAGGATAGGCATGACGAAGGTTATCACCCAGAAGGACTTCTTGCGGAGGCGCGTGATGAATTCGCGCTCGATGACGAGGTGTAGCTTATTCATACCAGATACTATTTAGCTTGGACTGTTGCGAGGAAGATCTCATGCATCGAGGGGTATTCCAGCTCGATGCTCTGCAGGTGGATGGCAGAGGGGAGCTGACCGATGATCGAGCGAAGCTCCTCCTCGGGCTGTAGCTGTACTCGTAGGATCTTGGAGTACTCGCGCTCTTCATGCTCCAGTATATTCAGATGAGATAGGTCGGTAGGGGAGATCTCTCCCTCATAGACGATACGTGCGGTATGAGAGCCGTGTGCTCGGCGTATCTCAGCAGTCTGACCCGAGAGGACGACTTCGGCGCGATTGATGAGCGTGATGTCATCACAGAGCTCCTCGACACTCTGCATGTTGTGGGTGGAGAGCATGAGGGTCGTTCCCTTGGCCTTGAGGGCAAGGATCTCGCGCTTGAGTACCTCAGCATTTACGGGGTCAAAGCCACTGAATGGCTCATCGAAGATCAGCAGGCGGGGCTCATGCACGACGGTCGTGACGAACTGGACCTTCTGCTGCATTCCCTTCGAGAGCTCTTCGACGCGCTTGTCCCACCATGACGTGATCTCCAGACGCTCAAACCATTCCTTGACTCGCTGCTGGGCATCTGACTTGCTAAGCCCCTTGAGGCGTGCTAAGTAAATGGCCTGTTCACCGACCTTCATCTTGGGGTAGAGCCCACGCTCCTCGGGGAGGTATCCGATATGGAAGAGGTCTTCCTCTTGTAGGGGGTGACCTTCGAGACGCACCTCTCCACTGTCGGGGGCTGTGATGCGATTGATGACACGGATGAGCGAACTCTTGCCCGCACCATTCGGTCCTAATAGCCCGAAGATGCGTCCTTCGTGGGCACTCAGCGAGACCTCATTGAGGGCGGTATGCTCGCTGTAGCGCTTCGTCACGTGATCTACTTCTAAGTATGCCATAGTATACTGGGTTGTGTGTAAGAGGGAAGGAGCTTTGAATCCTCGAGGCTCCATGGTCCGATAGCAAAGATACGATATATCAATATACGGTATAGACCGAAGGTTGAGAAGATCATAGTAGGGGTGCTCATGTCGCGATTCTCACCATGCGGTGTAGCTCTTTCGGTGTGTAGTACGCCCCTTCCTCCCATAGTCGCATCTCTCACCTGTGGTAGCGTGAGCCCCTCGATCCAGCACGAGGATTTTTCTTATCCAGCAGAGGAAAAATGGTCTTTCTGTGAATAAAAAAGTAGCCGCCCGCAGTGGTTTTCCTTCGTCTACGTACGTAGTCATAAAGACCACGTACGCAAATCCAAATGTCCACGCACGTAGATATTAGAGCCACGTACGTAGATCGAACTGATCAGCTATTCGTCCGCAACTCATTCTCGTACGCATAGGAGGTCATACCACTACTGCTTTCAGCTTTTCACTCCGAAGGGATGATCCTCTTACAGCCCCAATAGGGGGTAGGGATTTCGAGGCGGTAGCTTCGTCCGCCTATTCTAATCGGTGATTAGCGCGCTAATAATTCGTATTTTTGTAAGAATAGTTAAGCGTCCTTTGCGAGGGGTAGAAGCCCCTCCTTCGCCCCGTATATTGCCTATTACTCAGCTTCGATGGCTCGTAAACTAAATAAGAAGACTTCTCCCACCACACCCGCCGACCGCCAAGATACGGCCGAGCATATCCTCCTGCACCACGTACGTGTCAATAATCTCAAGGATATAGACCTCGAGATCCCTCGCGGGCAGCTTGTCGTTGTCACAGGCGTGAGTGGCTCGGGGAAGAGTTCGCTGGCCTTCGATACACTCTATGCCGAGGGGCAGCGCCGCTATGTCGAGAGCCTCTCCTCGTACGCGCGTCAGTTCGTCGGGCGTATGGCAAAGCCCGAGGCCGACTGGATACGTGGTCTGCCACCCGCAATCGCTATCGAGCAGCGTGTCGTCAGCCGTAACCCCCGCTCGACCGTAGCTACCTCGACGGAGATCTACGAATATCTCCGTCTGCTCTATGCTCGCGTAGGGCATACAATCTCCCCCACGACAGGAGAAGAGGTGCGCAAGCATACGGTGAAGGACGTCTTGGCCTACATCAAGTCGCTCCCCATAGGGAGTCGTGTCTACCTCATCGTCCCCCTGCATATCCCCTCAGGACGCTCACTCGCAGCTCATCTGGAGATCCAGCTGCAGCAGGGGTATAGTCGTCTCTGGACGGAAGACGGCATCGTAGCTATTGAGGATGCGCTGCTCTGGAAGGATGATCGTGCCGAAGGGCTTTACCTGCTCATCGACCGCTTGGCGCTCAGTGAAGAGCTGGAGGCCGTGGATCGCCTTGGCGAATCCGTAGAGACCGCTTTCTTCGAGGGGCGAGGCATCTGCTCTCTGGCTATCGAGGATATGAAGGATGGAGCGCGCCAACCCGTGCGCTTGCAGGAGTTCAGCAATATCTTCGAGGCTGACGGGCGGGTCTTCCAAGAGCCCAGCCCCGAGATGTTCAGCTTCAACAATCCTATCGGTGCTTGCCCCGAGTGCGAAGGCTTCGGGAAGGTCGTGGGTATTGACCACCGCTTAGTAATTCCCGACCCTACACTCTCGGTCTATGATGATGCCGTCGCCTGCTGGCGTGGGGTCGTCTCGTCGGAGTGGAAGCAGTTCTTCATTCGCTATGCTGAGAAGCTACACTTCCCCATCCATCGCCCCTATGAGGAGCTGACAGAGGAGCAGAAGACCCAGCTGTGGGAGGGCATCCCATCGAAGGAGTATGGTCCTATCGGGATCACTCCCTACTTTGACTACCTGCGTAGCCAGCTCCATAAGATTCAGAATCGCGTGCGTATCGCGCACTTCACGGGGAAGACCGTCTGCCCCTCTTGCCGTGGTGGTCGACTCAAGCCCGATGCTCTTTGTGTCCAGGTCGGAGGGAAGAATATCTCCGAGGTCGTCTCAATGACCCTCTGGGAAGCCCGTGATTTCTTCGATAATCTCCAGCTCCCCGAAGGAGACGCTTTCATAGCAAAGCGCCTACTTCATGAGATCCGCTCTCGCTTGACCTTCCTCGATGAGGTCGGCTTGGGTTATCTGACCCTTGACCGTCTCTCCAGCACCCTTTCCGGTGGGGAGAGCCAGCGCGTGACTCTCGCGACGCAGCTCGGAAGTAGCCTCGTAGGCTCGCTCTACGTCTTGGACGAACCGAGTATCGGTCTGCACCAGCGTGATACCGAGCGCCTCATCCGTGTCGTTCACCGTCTGAGAGACTTGGGCAATACAGTTGTCGTCGTCGAGCATGATGAGGAGATGATGCGTGCTGCCGACTACATCATCGACATCGGTCCCGATGCCGGGCGCTATGGCGGTGAGGTCGTCTATGCTGGACCTGCCTCCGAAATAACGAAGGAAACACCAGGCTATACGGCTGCTTACCTCACGGGGCGTGAGACCATTCCTCTGCCCTCGGTGCGCCGTCCATGGAATAGCTATATCGAGGTCGAGGGTGCGACGATGCACAACCTCAAGGACCTCACAGTGCGCTTCCCCCTACATACACTCACTGTCGTCAGTGGGGTCAGTGGCTCGGGGAAGAGTACCCTGATGCGTGAGCTCTTCTACGAAGGTGTCTCTCGCCTGCTGAACAAGGAGCCGATGGACAACCTCGAGCTTCGTGGCATCTCGGGAGACCTGAGTGCTATCAGCCAGATCGAGTACGTCGACCAAAATAATATCGGCCGTAGCTCCCGCTCCAACCCCGTCACTTACGTCGGTGCCTTTGATACGATTCGTGAGCTGTATGCAAGCCTTCCCCTCTCGAAGCAGATGGGCTTCAAGCCCTATTACTTCTCCTTCAATAAGGAAGGCGGGCGATGTGAGACGTGCCAAGGGGCAGGCGTCATCACCATCGAGATGCAGTTCATGGCGGACATCACCTTGCCCTGTGAGGCCTGTCACGGCTTGCGCTTCCGCAAGGAACTCTTGGAAGCCGAGTACTGTGGTGTGAATATCTCCCAGCTCCTGGATATGAGTGTCGATGAGGCGGTAGAGTTCTTCGAGGCAAATAGTGCGTCCTCCAAGCTGACGTCGAAGATCATCGACCAGCTCCGTCCCCTGCAGCGTGTAGGCTTAGGCTATATCAAGCTGGGGCAGTCGGGCTCTACGCTCTCTGGTGGGGAGAACCAGCGTGTCAAGCTCGCTTACTATCTTGGGAAGGGGAAGAAGCTCCCCACGCTCTTCATCTTCGACGAACCGACGACAGGACTACACTTCCACGATATCCGTACCCTGCTGGATGCTCTGCAGGCTCTCATCGATCAGGGGCACTCGGTGATCGTCGTCGAGCACAACCTTGAGGTCATCCAAGCTGCCGACTGGGTCATCGATATGGGCCCTGAGGGTGGTAAGGCGGGTGGCTACATCGTCGCCGAAGGCACGCCCGAGGAGGTGGCCTCTTGTGCTGAGTCCGCTACGGGTATGTATCTCAAGGAACTTCTCAAGCAGAAGGTGAAGCAACACACTCGCAAGAAGTAGCGCTCCGCTTCGTAAAGACAAAGAAAAGGCTCGCCTCCTATCTCAGGTCACCGCATAGGTGCCTCAGATAGGGGGCGAGCCTTTATGTATATGTGATTACTTAGAGCTTGCCGCCCATAGATCTCGCAAGCTTTTCGAGAGTATCCTCGGCATCCTCTCGGGGTACATTGGTATTGATGCAGTTCCCCTTGGGGTCGAAGAGAATTAGGCGAGGGATATACTTGACCCCGTCTACACGCTGATACTTATCGAGGAATACTTGAGGCCACAGGATAGCTTGGCGCTCCGCTTCGTTGCAGAGGGCAGTATAGTCATCGTTCATACCTACGCCTACGATCTGCAGTCCCTGCCGGCCGTAGGTGATGTAGTATGCTCGGAGCTCAGCCATCTCTTCTCTACAAGGAGGACACCATGAGGCCCAGAAGTGCACGAGGGTATAGTGCCCCTTGCCGAGGTAGTCACGGAGTGCGGTGGGCTGTCCCTTCATGTCCATTCCTCGTAGCATATAGATGGCTGGATCAAGGTCTGAGCCTGGAGGCGTGGCATTCTTCTGAATGCGCTGCAGATGTTCCTTGACTTCCTCATCTTGTGTAAGCCTCTTGGAGACCTGAGATACAAGATTCTTGGTCGATTGAGTATCGTCGTCTATCGTGCGTAGTACGGCTCGGAGACAGAAGAGTCCTACGGCATCGTCGGGATGCTCCTTGAGCTGGGACGCATAGACGGCTGCCAGCGAGGCATCGTAGTCGGAGAGCAGGCTGTCGGCCAGCATGGCGAACTCCAGCTGGGAGATACTCTTGTCTCTGCTCAATGTACGCTCCTTCTCCTCTCGGCACTTAAGCAGCTCATTCTTCTTGTCCATCAGTTGGGCGAACTTATCATTGAGAGGAGTGCCTAAGGCCACCTCGCGCTCAAAGGATATCTTGAGTGCACCTGGCTCGGGGAAGAGATAGACGCGACTGCCTGCATCGGTGCATAACTCATAGTAAGGCTCACTGGTCGGGAGGCGTAAGACCTTCTCGAAGCGACGTGCCTTGAGAGGTACGCTATCTACGACCACGCCATCAGAGACGCGTATGAGGCGCATCTGCTGGTCTTTATCGAACTCTGTGGCTTCTCCCGTGATCTTGAGTTCGATGATCTCGCTTTGCTGTGCAAGGAGATGCTGAGGAATGAATGTGAGTAGAAGAAGGGCGGAGTAGAGTAGTAGTCTTGTCATCGTATATCGGTATCTAATGTGGTAGGTATGAGGTGTGCTTCATGCAGGGGTATATAGCAAAAGCCCCCAGCTACGTCTCCGAAGAGATATAGCTGGGGGCTTCTGCTTAGAGGTCTGGTGTCAAGCGCTTAGAGCTTGCCGCCATTATCCTGGAGTGCCTTGTCGAGGAGCTTATTGATCTCCTCACCACGGAGGTCACGAGCGACGATCTTACCTGCGGGATCGAAGAGGATGATCTGAGGAATCCCTGCGATACCATAGAGCTCTGTAGCTTCGGTCTTATTGAAGATCTGAGGCCAAGTGATCTCAAGCTCCTTCATTGCCTTGAGGTGATCTTCCATCTCGTCCCATACGACCGTACCAAGGATGACGAGTCCCTTGTCGGTGTAAGCATCGCGTACCTTCTTCAGGTGACCGATCTCACGACGGCAGGGACCGCACCACGAAGCCCAGAAGTCAACGAGGACATAGTGACCCTTGCCCACGTAGTCGCTAAGGCGAACGGCCTTGTTAGCATCATCTACTCCCTCGAAGTCTACGAACTGTGCACCTGCCTGCGTAGCTTCTACACGGCGAAGACGTGCGACCATCTTCGTAATGCTTTCTTCTGCACGGAGACGATCACCAGCCTGCTGCAGGAGTGCTTCTGCCTTAGCGACGTTCACGTCTTCCATCCCGAGGAGGGTCTGAAGAGCAATGAGACCGATAGCATCGTTGGAGTGCTCCTTGAGGTCAGCTTCGGCGAGGGGCTTGATCTTGGCATAGAGCTCATCTGAAACCTTCTCTTGAGCTTCTTCCTTGGCCTTGTCGTCAAGGTTCTTGTCTGCGCGAATGCTTTTAAGTTTCGCTCTCGCCTCTTCGATTAACCCCTTTCGGTACTTGGATTTTTGAGTATGCTCATCATTCAGTGGGGTACCAGTAGCGCCACTCGCAGCGAGGTCAGCCTTGATAATCCCTTCTTCGGGGATAAAGGAGAGGTTATAAGATCTGGGGATGACCAGATGTACGATGAGACCGTCTTCGGCTACAGCACGCTCCAGCGTGAATCGGCCATTAGCGATCTGGACGCTATCCGAAGCACCCTGACCGCTGGGCTTGTAGAGGTAGACCCACTGACCATTGGCATCTGCGGGAGCCATCCCATCGATGCGGTAGTTGCCAGCCTTAGGCTGTGTGATGACGACCTTAGTGACCTTTCCCTTAGCGGGGCGCTTACGCTGAGCGACAGCAGGTAGGGCGATAGTCGTAGCCAGGGCAAAGAGCCCGAGGCGTATCCATTGATTTGTCTTCATATACTTGAGAGTTGTCTTGTGTTAAAGGGAATGATTTTGCTCTTATCCTTAGGCTAAGATAGCGATAATCCTGCTATGTACGCAGGGTGCCTCCACAGGGATGTGTACTGATTTTGCTATCGGCGGACCTTGACAATGAGCTTACTGATGGGACTTCCGTCCCCGATGAAGGGAGCATGACCATCCTCAGGGAAGAGGATGACGAAGTCTCCTGGGAGCAAGTCGACGTAGCTCGTCGGCTGATCATGGTAGAAGATGATGTCCTTCGACTCATCGTAGGGGGCACGGGGGCTAAGGCATTTAGCACGGGGGAGCCAGCCGATGCGCTCGCGGCCCTCAAGGAGGACCTGGATGTCGATGTAGGATTCGTGCGCTTCGATCGGCTGCTCATCTTGGGGATTGGATGGAGCGTCTATTCGGTTGATGAAGAGTTCTTCGCCTCGGAGCTCCAAGCGCTGGGGCTCCATAGCCCGTAGGTCGTGACTCTTGATGTAGTCAAAGACCTCCTTAAAGCGAGGATGAAGGGACTCGTAGCGAGCGGACTCGTCGAGGGTACTGTGGATCATAGGGTGATTAATAATGTATGTGTTGTTGCTTGGCGTGTGGTCTTATCCCGCGTGGGGAGTGGGAGCTCGCGTCATCAAGCTCATAGCAAAGGTAGAAACTTCCCGTTACTTCATCAAGCGCCGTTTGTGTCAGATTTTTGGGAAGTCTACCTCCTATTTATCGTACAGAAGGCTCGTAGAAGGCCGGGTGTGATTCCCTCCGAAAGGGCGGAAGATAGGAGTGCTGGACAGAACGTATACCCTTGCTGAGTGCAACGTATACCTATCGCGGGCAAAACGTATACGTTTCGAGCGTGAAACGTATACGTCTTGGGTATGAAACGTATACGTTTTGATCAGGGAACGTATACGTCCTCTTGCTGCAGGCCTTTCGCTTCGTAACTACATGGTACTTTGAAGGCATAGGGACATTGCCCAAGAGTCTTCGCCAGCCACTACATAACGAAGCCACCCGACGTGATACTATCGGCATCGCGTCGGGTGGCTTCATCTTGGGGGGAGGCTAATAGCGCTCGCTGGCGCTGGCTGAGAGGCAGAGGACGGGTAGGCTGATGCGGAAGGCGACGTGTGGTCGAGTCTTCTGCCAGTCATACCCAGCGAAGAGACCAAAGCGTGCTATGTCGCCCCAGCCGATGGAGTAGCCGACCTCGCTGAAAGCACGACCATCTCCGGTGAGGAGGTTGCGGGCGTGGAGCGCATCGTCCATACGGAAGAAGCCCCCGAAGCCCTTCGTGCGTGAGAGTAGGAAGCGATTCGAATAGAAGTTGACTTCCTGCGTCGTCCAGCTCTTGCCCCCAGTGAAGAAGGGGGGCAGGGTTGCCCAGTTGTCCTTGAAAGGCGTGCGGTCAATGACAGGAGCCAGGGCGAAGTACTTCTCATCGCTTGGGGAGAGATACTCCCGAGAGAGGTACGTACCCGCATTGATCTTCAGGTCGATCTTATTGTCCTCGTTCAATGGGATCGTGCCACGGACGAAGGCTTCGAGCTGCTGGAAGCGGCTGTAAGGGACGGCCGAAGCGGACTGCGTGCTCCCATTTGGGTCGAAGGCCTGCTTATAGATGACCCCCAGCTCACGGCGATGGCCGATGGGAATGGGTATGCCCGACTCGCTACGATTGAGGAAGGAGGGGGCCCAAAGCACTTGTCCCGAAGCGAGCAGGGCGCGATGGTGCTCCAAGGGGATACCTACCTGAGGCTTGCGATCCTCGAAGAGTAGGGAGGTCGAGAGGTCGAGGCTTTCGGTGAGTTGGATGCGATTGCGTAGCTGGAGATAGTCCTTGACAAACGATGCGACGGGGCTATTTGCCGCAGGGAGTGCTCCGTAGTATCCGCGGTAGATCTCCTCGGGAGTGAGGTGGAAGGTCTCTCGTGAGGTGTGCCCTCCAGAGAGTACCGTGAGCCCGTTGAGCTGAGGCGCATAGTAGAGGAGTAGGTTATGCTCGTGATACCAGTTGCGACTCTTGAGCGCATAGTTGATAGAGGAGCGCAGACGGATTGATCGACCTTCTCCCAGCTTGCGAGCTACGAGGATGCCATAGCCAAACCACTGGCCGTCGATGGAGTTCTTGGCCGTCAGGAGGTCAATGACCCCATCGATGCCAATGCGCCACTCGAAGTCAAAGTCTTTCCCGGCCCCGATCTCAATGAGCGTCTTGAGGGGCCCGCCTGTACTGCTTGAGGACTTTTGATTGCGCGCCATACTCGCTGCGACGGCATGGAGGAACTGATAGCCACGATTCTGATTGTAGGGGGCTACAGGCTCGTAGCGGAAGAAGCGGTCTATCATCGGGATGCCATACTTCGGGCGAGCCTCGTTGGCACGAACAAGCTCTCGACGGAGTCCGTCAAGGGAGTCCAGACGCAAGCTATCCTGAGGAGTGAGTCCCGTCTGAGCTCTTAGAGGAGCCAGCGCGATGAGACTCAGAGCAAGAGCACCAAGCCAAGTGCAGTGTCGGTGGGGCATAGCGGGCGTATCGGGATTATGCTTGGAGGAAGAGCTCACCGAAGAACTGTGGACGATGGAAGGCGGGCTGAGCTTCTTCGATAGGTGTCCAGCTGAGGAAGTGAGGATGTGGGGTCTTGTCACCGCACTTGTATAGGTTAGCACGCAGTGATGTGGGGAGCTTACCAGCTTCGTAGCTCATCGTCGTCCAGGGGATGGCGACGGTGACTTCCCATGCATGAGGACCCGTCAGCTCCAGCCCGTGCTCTCCGAGATGAGTAGCCCAGCGCTCGATGCTGGCGAACTCTTCTGCGCTTAGAAGTTCAGCTTCGGATGGGGACTGGTGGTGGGCTGCATAACATACTCCAGCAGCATTGAACTCAAAGTTAATATAGGCCTCGCCAGCTTCGCGCTGCATGAAGAACTCGACACAGCTGTCTTCGTGGACATAGTTCCCATCTCCAGGGGAGAGCGTGCGGAGGTCTTGACCATCGACAACGTAGGTGATGTAGAGCGCCTTGGCATCATAGCCAAGATAAGCAGCTACGAGTGGGCGGTGAGGGAAGTCTGCACGCCAGTTCAGCGTATCGATATAGAGCACTTCACCTTGCTCTCGCAGGATGGGAGTGAACTCAGATAGGGTATGTGCACCGCGCTCAATTCGGGGGATATAAGCTTGCTTCATAAGTTTTGTACAAGGATAAAAAGAGGGAGGGCTACGCAGGGGCTACTCAAAGAGTGAGGTGTAGATCCCTACGAGAGCTAAGATGATGAGTACGAGGGCTACGATACGATTGATCCACTCCAGGCTCTTCATGCCAAAGCGGACAGAGAGCTTCTTGACGATATAGGTCAGGATGACCCACCAAAGGAGGCAACCGATACCGATGCCCGCCATAGCTACAAAGAGCTCGACGAATTGGAGCTTCACAGCTCGTACGAACTCGAGTCGTGCGTACAGTGGGAGGAAGAGGAGGATGATGAAGGGGTTGGAGAGCGTAAGGGCAAAGGCTCCAGATACCTTCTTTACACTGTAGGCAGACTTGAGGCGATGTGGGGGAGCGGGCGTGTCGTCTTCGCTCGTCGAGACGTGTCGTGTGAGGAGGATGATACAGAAGCCTAAGATGAAGATACTCCCACCGAGCCTGAGTGAGCTGCTGTACTGATCAAGGAGATTCAGTACGATCCCTACGCCCCAGTAGGCGATAAGGCCATAGACTAAGTCACTGAGGGTCGCTCCGAGACCTACCAGCATCCCATCGCGACGTCTGCCACGTGTCGTCTCTCTCATGCAGAGGAGACCCGTCGGCCCCATGGGGGCAGACACTAAGAGACCGATAAGTATACCTTTTGCAAACGTAAGGAGTAGCTCTAAGAGAAGCATAGGCAGATGATACTAATGGGATGGGGCACCAGTACGTAGTGTCCTTAGAAGCTCGGCAAGATCACTGTCGCTCTTGGCGGGGGGGAGTGTCGATAGAGCTCCGCAGAGATAATGGAGGAGGAAGTCCAGGGTAGCCTGTTGTTGCTCCTGTAAAGGCGCTGATAGGAGGAGGGCAGCTGTATGAAGCTGAGGGAATACCTTCATCAGTTCGGCTCGGCCCTGTGGGGTGATGGTGACGAGGACACTACGGCGGTCTCGCTCGTCAGGGCGCTCTTCAGCCATACCCTTAGCTACCAAGCGACGGATGATCTCAGCACCCGAGGTTTTCTCCATCGCATTGAGTGCATTCAGCTCGGTCTTGGTCTGGGACTTGCCACTCATGAGACTTGCCAAATAGGAGTATTCCTCTTCACTCTGTAGGAGGTCGGAGGCCATGAGTGCACGCTTGATGTAGCCCTTAGAGTAGCGATGTAGAAGGCTTAGATGACGGGCGATAGACACCTCGTGCTGCTGTCCCATGTTCGCTGGGCGGATCGCAGACGTGGGGCTTTCTTCCGTGCCCTCTTGCATACTCTGCACGAAGATGAGGAAGCTCTTCATGCTGAGCTCCTCATCATTGGGGAAGGACTGCTCGAAAAGCTCGATGTAGTCCAGCAGTTCCGTTAGTAGTCGCTTACTCTTCATCACGGGCATGGAGGTAAGTAGCGATCTTGGGGATGGAAGTGTTGCGGAGAAGAACAGTCTTCTTCGCATCTAAGAGGTAAAGCGCACTACCGTGGCTTAGGTCATAGCGTCGCTGAGCTGTGATGAGCTGTGCAGAGTCGTAGCCCAGCGTCGCCCCAGACCAAAGACTTCTAAGAGCTGAGTCTGGGCGTGTCGCTCCCGTATAGACGACCAACGGGCGTAGGTTCTTCTCCAGCACGAGGCGATAAAGAGCCTTGTGCCCGTGGAGTGCTTCTGCCCATTGCTGATTTCTCTTATCTGAGTCGACGGAGAGGACGAGTAGGGTATAGGGGGCACTGAAGTGTGATAGATGTCGGCTGACTGTACCCGTAGTGTCGCTCGTATGGTAGAGGAAGTCTTGGGCAGTGCGACCTATTGCATTGTGCTGAAGGCGCACTCGCTGGAGGTATGCTGCCACCTTTTGAGCTGAGTCTACCTTCATAGAGGACTCTTCCCACGACAAGACGAGGCTATAGAGCCCTTCACTGTAGTGAGGACTCTCGGGATTGTATAGCTGCGAGCGGTAGGTGGAGAGGGCTGTTTGGAGAGCTTCGCCAGAGAGGAAGTTCAGAGAACGGGAGATACTACGGCGAGCAGTCCCGAGGGGTGCTCCGTGTAGGAGACCACAGAAGTCTTCTATTTGGCGTGTAATAAGTGCTTGCGAGGTGTCAGGCTGTGCCTCCATCTTGTCCCAGTAGTGGTCGATGAGGTAGCCGAGACGCTCACGTGGGGAGGTGAGATGGTCGGGTAGGTAGACTTCGCCGAGGGATGAGGTCGCTACCTTTGGACGGCAAGCGCCCAAGGTCAAAGGTAGGAATACTACGATCCCATAGGTACGAATGTAGCTAACCCAGCCCTTACTCATAGAAGTTATCCTTGAAGGCAATGAACTCCTTACTGCGAAGGATGTACTTCCCCCACCAAGCACGAAGGAATCCTGAGCCATAGCCCCATAGCTGGATGAAGCATGCGGGTACAGCGAGGAAGGCAACTTCGACTGATCGTCCTGCTCGATGATACGCATCGATAAAGAAGATGACGGCAAGAGCCAATAACCCCAGTCGACCAATCCAGAGGAAGAGGGCGATGACAGAGGCAATGGTGAAGAGGGCGGGTAGAAGGTGTACTAAGCGTGTACTCCCAGGATGGCGCGTCTCCAGGTGGA
The DNA here is from genome assembly GCF_014647755.1 of Porphyromonas pasteri. Lineage (GTDB taxonomy): Bacteria > Bacteroidota > Bacteroidia > Bacteroidales > Porphyromonadaceae > Porphyromonas > Porphyromonas pasteri. Next base: position 240,961 of record NZ_BMPU01000001.1, read on the forward strand.
TACGTGCGATACCCGAATTATGTACCTGCTTGAAGAACTTGCGGAAGTCCACTCTGCGCTTGTGGTACACGAAGGCTTCTTGGATGAGTGCCGTGCTATGCCCTCCCTCGATGAGGCGAAGGCTGAAGTCAATATCCTCACCGAAGCGCATCGCTTCATTGAATCCTCCAAGCTGCAAGTAGACGGAGCGGCGACAACCGAGGTTGAAGCTACGTGGCTTGAACTTCTCCATACCGTCAGCGCTTCCACCACGGATTCCCCCAGTCGTTAGGGGAGAGGTCATCGCATAGTTGATAGCCTTCTGCACCGTGGTAAAGTCGTCCGATGCAGCATCAGGCCCGCCGAAGGCATCCACGGGATGTTTCTCCAGGTAGTCATCTATTGCAGTGAGATAGCCTGGGGGTAGGACGACATCCGAATCGAGGATAATAAGGTACTCGCCTGTGGCTTCACGAGCTCCGAGGTTACGGGCCCGTGAGGGACCTCCATTGGGTACAGCGATATAGCGTAGAGCTGGGACGCTCTCACGATAGTTCTCGACGATGGCTTCCGAACTCACGGAGCTGCCGTCCTCGATAATGACTACCTCGAAGTCGAAGAGCTCCTGATGGGTCAGGCTCTCCAGTAGCTCCCGCACCTCATCGGGGCGGTTATATACGGGGATGACGAAGCTATATCGCATAAGGGCTTAGAGGGACCACTCGGTACCTTCCTTCGTGTCCTTAATAGTGAATCCGAGGGTAGCCAGCTCATCACGTATGCGGTCAGAGGTCGCCCAATCCTTGTTGCTCTTGGCCTCAGCTCGGATAGAGAGGAGAAGATCTACTGCGCCTGAGAAAGCTTCGCTTGCACCTCCTTCGCCTAAGCGCTCGTCACGGAGTCCCAGCAGGTCGAAGAGGAAGAGGCGATATACTCGACGGAGCTCATCAAGATCCTCTGCTGTGATCGTGGCTTGCTTATGATGAATGGAGTTGATAGCACGCGCAGCCTCAAAGAGCTCAGCGATGGCAATCGGTGTATTGAGGTCGTCATTGAGAGCCGCATGGCAGCGCTCTGAGAGACCTTGGATTCCTTGGATGGAGGTAGTGCTTCCAGCTTGTAGCCCGTCGAGTAGAGCAGCTGCGTCGAGCAGACGAGCCAAACCCTTCTCTGCGGCCTTCAGAGCTTCGTTGCTGAAGTCTACCGTACCACGGTAGTGAGCACTGAGGATGAAGAAGCGGATTGTCATGGGCGAATAGGCCTGCTCTAGCTGGTCGTGTTCGCCAGTGAAGAACTGATCCAGTGTGATGAAGTTCCCGAGGGACTTCCCCATCTTCTGCCCATTGATGGTGATCATGTTGTTGTGCATCCAGTAGCGCACCATGGATTCACCTCCTTGAGAGGCCTTGGCTTGAGCGATCTCGCACTCGTGATGAGGGAAGATCAAGTCCATGCCACCACCGTGGATGTCAAACTGCTCGCCGAGATACTTTCGTCCCATAGCAGTGCACTCTGCATGCCAGCCTGGGAAGCCTTCGCCCCAAGGGCTGGGCCAGCGCATGATGTGCTCGGGCTGTGCCTTCTTCCAGAGGGCAAAGTCCAGTGGGCCGCGCTTCTCATCCTGACCATCGAGAGCGCGCGTATTGCTCAGCATGTCTTCGATGCGGCGTCCACTCAGCTCACCATAGTTAAAGCTCTTGTCATACTTCTCTACGTCAAAGTAGACTGACCCATTGCTCTCATAAGCAAAGCCTGCATCGAGAATCTGCTGGGTCAAGGCAATCTGCTCAATGATATGCCCTGAGGCCATAGGCTCAATGCTGGGAGGGAGCACCCCAAGGCGCTCCATCGCATGATGGTAGCGGGTCAGGTAGTACTGCACCACTTCCATGGGTTCGAGCTGCTCGAGGCGTGCCTTCTTAGCGATCTTGTCCTCTCCCTCATCAGCGTCGTGTTCGAGATGCCCGACGTCAGTGATGTTGCGTACATAGCGCACCTTGTAGCCTAAGTGGCTCAGGTAGCGGAAGAGAATGTCGAAGGTAATCGCAGGGCGGGCATGCCCGAGGTGGGCATCCCCATAGACGGTAGGCCCACAGACGTAGAGCCCCACGTGAGGAGCCTGTGCTGGGACGAAGGCTTCCTTGCGGCGGTGGAGCGTGTTATAGATAGATAGCGGATGCTGCATCTCGTATATGATTATTTACCACAAAGATAATAGTTCTTGCTGGCTTCCCCGCCCTTTGATTGCCTTTGTATAGGGCTTCTACACCCGAATGAAGGTAGACTTTGTTCGGCTACTTAGTCTTCCTCTACAGTGGGGAAGAATAAGTGCCTCGGCTGGATAGTGGTATGAACCTATATTGGTCGACGGGTGAACCTATATAGGTCAGCTTCGTGACCTATATTGCTTGTCTTCACGACCTATATAGGTTCACCCGTCGACCAATATAGGTTGCTATCATCCCCTCTATGAGGATGGAGCTCACCTTGGTATAGAGATGCGGTCAAAGCGTCGCTTGAGAAGGAACCCCAAGAGCAGTAGGCTCACAGGGAAGGCAGACCAAACAGCAGTGAGCTGGATACCTCCACCTTCTAGCCCAAGCCCAAAGCCGAAGAGTAGACAGAGAGCGGGCGCTATGATGAGGTGTACCCCACAGGCATAGAGGGCCATGTGCTTTACGTCCTCCATCCCTCGTAGCGCATTGCTATAGATGACCTGAAGGGCATCTGCCGGTTGGTATAGTGCCATAGGAAGTATGGCCAGTGCCGTCATCGTGATGATACCTGGGTCATTACTGAAGATGTAGCCTAGGTAATGTCGTCCGAGGATAAGTCCTACGAGAACGAGTAGTGCCACAGCTTCGGCTAAGATGAGGGCTATTCCCACGGTATGTCGTATCTGTTTATGATCCCCCTTGCTATGGGCACTGCTCACGAGGATAGTCGCTGCAGCCCCAATGCCATAGTACACCAAGAAGCCCAGTGCAGTGAGTGTACATAGGATCTGATGGACAGCCAGAGGATGCTCACCCAGTGGGGTGACGATAATAATGGCAAAGGTCCAAGCCGCAGTCTCTACCCCCGTCTGTATGCTGATAGGTGTCCCCAGACGGAAGAGGCGGACGAAATAGGCCGGGAAGATGCTGCGCTCAAGGGAGGCTCGGCTGATGACTTTGAATGAGCGGCTATAGCGCAGTACGAGTGTGAGAGCCACAAGCATATAGATGCGCGAGAGGAGTGTGGAGAGTCCAGCACCATAAAGCCCAAGCTCAGGGCATCCCCACTTGCCGAAGATCAAGAGATAGTTCCCGATGACATTGAGTAGGTTGGAGCTAAGGATAATCCACATGGGGACCTGCGTCCGTCCCATACCATCGAAGAACTGCTTCAGCGCTGCTGATGCCATGTACACGCCGAAGGAGACCATCTGCAGGATGAAGTACGGCCGGATGAGTGGCAGTAGGTCGGAGGGTACACGAAAGAGCTCCAAGAAGATATATACCCCGACAAGTAGTAGGGTAAGGCCGAAGACAATGAGCAGATTCAGTAGGGTGCTATGGCGAAGAAGTCGTCCGAGCCTAAGCTGATCACCACGGGTATGTGCCTTCGCTACCAAGGGAGTAAGCCCATAGCTGAAGCCCAGTCCGAGTACAAAGAAGAGGGCGAAGATATTGTTGACGAAAGAGGCGGCTGCCAGAGCATCGGTGCTATACTTACCGACCATGATGGTGTCAGCGAAATTCACCGAGATAATGCCTAATTGTCCAAGGATGATGGGCGTACCAATATGGAGGAGTTGGCGTAGCGTGTGAGACTGCTCACGTAGGTAGCTACGAAGTCGTTTGATAGGAGTCATCAGCATCTTTTGTGGGACAAAGATACGATACTCTCTCGGCTTGTTCCCTGCATAGATGGACAAGAGGCCCCCTCCCAGAGCTGGGAGAGGGCCTCTTGACGATGGTTTATAAGCGCTTGCTTATGGGGCGGTGCAGGTCTGTGTGGGAGCGGTGCACTGCTCCTTCTCGAGGGCAGTGATGACCTGACGGATCTGGCGACCCAGACCGATGGTGTAGCCCTGCGAAACGAAGACCACGCGGTTGAAGGTGTCAGCGATGACGAATACAGGGAGGTTGCCTGCACGGAGCTTCATGTTCGTGACGAGCTCAGAGAGGATTGTACCCTTATCATCAAGACCGAAGACTGTACCCTTGGGAAGACCTGCGAAGTCCTCTGGACGGTAGCGGCTCTGGCTCGTCTTGTCCTTGAAGAGTAGGACGAGGCTACGGCCCCAGTGCTCGAAGACTTCACGCTCTGCGATGATGTCCTTCAGCGCATGGTTCGTAGGCTCTTCTCCTGCTCCGAGGACACCGAGGATATAGTAGCCACGGCCTGTCGTCGTGAGGATGGACTGTTCCTTACCAGTGGGGGCTGCGAACTGCTCGGTCTTCGTCAGATCCTTAGCTTCACCATAGTAGGTGTAGAGATTCTCAGCATTGAAGCTACCGAGGACTGCTACAGCCGTGGTGTCGCGACGCATAAGGAGCTCCTCATCGGTCGTCTGCCCTGCCTTGATATCGAAGGTGCGCATATTCACCAGGACGCTACCGCTCGCCAGACGTGAGCCCGTGACAAGCAGGTAATGCCCTGCATCCATAGGAGCGCCATCCTTGAAGGTCTTAGCCCACGAGGTCCCTTGCTCCAGACCGTTGTCTCCTTCGTCATAGGCAAGTAGGCGAGTCTGCCCCTTGTCATCGAACTTGGAGATAGTGAACTGGTAGTAGTACTTCGGATTGTCGATGATACCATTGTCTTTATAGCTCAGGCGAAGTGTACCCTGCTTAGCAGCTGTCTGGGGAAGTCCCTTGTCGAGGATGACATCGTGCCATCCGTCCTTCTCATAGACCTGTACCTTGCCCGTCACCCCGTCGATCTGTGCAGGCCAGCCCATAGCACGTGCCAGCGAGACGAAGAAGATATTACGAGAGTGGGTATCAGCTTTCTGACTCTTCCACACCCCGATAGGCTCAATGGGATAGGTCAGCGGGTTGTAGCTATTGTCTATCTGGATGGTAGCGACGCACCACTGGCGTAGAGCTTCGAGGGAAGAGCGGAACTTGCTCTGCAGCTCTTGTGGAACTGCTTCTGCGAAGTACTTCTTATAGGGTACTAGGGGCTCGTTGGCTACACGAGGATTGTAGATGTAGCTCATAGCAAGCTCCTTGTTCGTAGCGAACTGGGGGAGGGGCTTCGTGTTATCCAGATGGTCACGCAGCACTTCGAGGGGAACATCGCGGCGGTCCTTAGCGGAGATGACTCGGAGGAGTGCCTTCGCCTGCTCTTGATCCTTAGAGCCCTCGACGAATTCGTGTAAGGTCTTCCAATTGCCACGAGCATCGAGACCCTCGAGCTGCTTCCCGACGAAGGAGGCCACGTACTGCCCGCGGATAGAGTCCTCGACAGCCATGCGACGATTGTTCTCAGCACGCTGGGCATCAGTGACGTTGGGGTACTTTGCATCCTCACGTGGAGGTGTGATGAGGAGGTCTTCATTGATACGATCTCCCGGGCGATACTTCAGCTGGAGGCGTACCTGCTTGTCGGTGCCGAAGGTGACCTTCTGCATGCCGAAGCGATAGCTTGTCCCCTCGGGCTTGCTGGCATAGACGAGCATATCTCCTTGTCCAGCAGTGAGTGAGACACGACCAGTGGCATCACTGACCTTGGTAGCTACGGTATAGAACTCCCCATAGTTGTACACGCGGAAGGAGACGGGTACTCCAGCGAGGGGGCGACCCGTAGCATCGGTGACCTGCACATTGACCTTGCCTACATGAGCATAGTTGTCAATGACATTGATCTCGGTGTAGGTAGGAGTATTCCCGATAACTTCCTCTGGTCCGTCATAGCGACCAAAGGCCTTCGTGTGGACGAGCATGGCACGTGAAACGGGAGCGTTGAACCATGCGAGGTTGAGCACGGGCTCGGGCTCGCAGGCTCCGAGGAAGAGCCACTTGCCATCTACCCAAGCTTCTACCCAAGCATGATTGTCATCTGTGTGTGCCCAGCGAGGGGTATAGACCTGACGTGCGGGGATACCGACTGCACGCAAAGCTGCGACCAAGAGCGTGGACTCTTCGCCACAGCGCCCATAGGCCGAGCGGATGGTAGCCAGAGGAGAGGAGGTGCGGGAGTCACTTGGGGTATAGACGACGTGCTCGTGGCACCAGCGGTTGACCTCGAGTACCGCATCATGCAGGGAGAGTCCCTTGACGCGATCCTTCAGAGCGTCAAAGAATACCATGCGTGAGGCATCAAGCGCCTCATTATTGACACGGATCGGGAGGACGAAGTGCTTCCACTCACGCTCAGGGATGGACTTCCCCCAAGGGAGTTCCTTGCGAGCGCGTAGTGAGGCGCGGACATTCTCGAGGTAGAAGTCCCCATCTCTATCGATGAGGTCATTCGTGGGCATGTACGCGTAGAGAAAGGTCATAGCGTCACGCTCCTCGGGAGTCATCTGCTGCTTGAAGATTCGGAAGAAGTCACCCTTGGGGAAGGCCTTCTGCTTGGCAAGGAAATCTTGCTGGAGCTTAGAGGCTGCGGGGCGGCTGGTCTGTACCTTGCGGGTCGGCTTCAGGGGGAGAGCACTGAGCTCTGTGATCCCACCGAGGAGCCCGAGGGCAAGGGAAAGGGTGATGATTCGTGAATTCATGCGGATGTGTATAGTATCTGTATGTCGTGCGGATGAGTATCGAGTAGGCTTACTCGAGTGCTTGTAGGGCCTCTACAGCCTGACGTATCTTCTTGGGGTCAGTGAAGAGGTAAGCATATTCGTCGATGGTCACAGTGCCTCCCATCGAGACGCCCTCATGGCGGTAGCGCATGGGGCTGGGCTCGGCAGTTCGGCCTGAGAAGTGGAACTCTCGAGCACCTGTCTTACGAGCAAGGTCTGCTACATTCTCAGGGGTGACACCAGCGCCAGGCATGATGATGATGCGATCTGCAGCCTGCTTGACGAGGGCGGCGATGGCATCTGCTCCCTCGGGTGCTGAGGCGGCCCCTCCTGAGGTCAGTACGCGGGCGCAACCAGCTTCGATGATGTCCTCCAGTGCCTGGGCGCGGTCCTGACAGACGTCAATGGCACGATGGAAGGTCACGGGGAGGCCTTCTGCGGCCTCTACAAAGCGGCGAAGGAGGGGCTTGTCTACAGCTCCGTCGGCTGTGAGGCAGCCGACGACGATGCCGTCAGCGCCCAGCTCGCGAGCCATGCGAATGTCGGCAAGCATGGCCTCTACCTCAATAGGTGTATAGAGGAAGTCTCCGCTGCGTGGGCGGATGATGATGTTGAGCTTGATATTGATAGCTCGGCGTGCGGTGAGGATCTCACCATAGGAGGGGGTCGTACCCCCCTCGGGGAGACCAGCGCAGAGCTCCACTCGATAGGCTCCGCCCAGCTCAGCTCGGCGGGCGCTCTCGGCACTCCCTGCACAGTTCTCTATCCGATAGGTACTCATTATTGTCTTAGTGGAGGGTGACCTCTACGATATAGTCAATAGCATTGGCTTCTGATGGAGCCTTGTCGAAGGAGAGCGTCAGCCCGAGCTTCGTCTGCTGGAAGGGGATGGGGCGACGGGTATCGTAGGCTACCACGCTCTTTACCCTCTCGGTCAAGGGCAGTGAGAGCATACGGCTCTTCCAGTCGAGGATATGCAGGTAGACGGTCTTACCCTTCTGGGTCGATACCCCCCATTCTTGCGGAGGAATGATGCCTTCGCGTACACCATCCTTGACGGTCTTGCCGTAGGTCTTCATCCACTTGCCGATCTTCTCGAGGCGGTCGATAGCCGTAGCAGGCAGAGCACCCGTAGCTTCGGGGCCGATGTTGAGAAGGAGGTTTGCATTACGACCTGCGGTCTGGACGAGCAGACGGATAAGGGTCGTATCAGACTTGTAGGTCTGGTCGATGATCTTGTAGCCCCACATACCATTCATCGTCTGGCAGGTCTCGATGGGGAGCTTGCTGATAGCCTGACCGGAGAGCCCAGCGGTGTTGGCACCGGGTACATCGCGCTCAAACATCTGGAAGTCTTCGCCTGGGTGTACCTCACCGTGGTGGTTATTCCCGATAAGGCAGGCGGGGTTGATCTTGTGGATACCAGCGTACATCTTATCGAAGTTCCACTGGAAGCCTGGGTTGATATCTTGGTCCCATTCACCGTCGAACCAAATAGCTTCGGCGTTGTAGTCGCGGACGAGTTCGGCGAGCTGGGCGTTCATAAAGGCATCATACGTCTTCCACTTCCCGTGCTTAGTACGACCCGTACCCTGGCCTGTACGCCCGATGGGGTAGTAGTCATCGCGGTGCCAGTCAAGGAGTGAGTAATAGATGTGGAAGCCCAGGCCCTGCTTGCGACACTCGTCGCGGAGCTCAGCGAGAATGTCTCGCTTGAAGGGCGTTGACTTGATGATATTGTAGTCGCTCTGCTTGGTATCCCACATAGAGAAGCCTTCGTGGTGACGGGAAGTGATCGTCAGATAGCCTGCACCAGAGGCCTTGATAGCAGCGACCCACTTAGCGGCATCAAACTGTGCGGGGTAGAAGGCTCCTGCGACCTTGGAGTACTCATCACGATTGAGATTGGCATTGGTCATATACCACTCGCCCTGACCAAAGATGCTATAGAGCCCCCAGTGGAGGAAGATCCCGAAGCCACGGTCGCGGAATTTCTCGCGCGCAGCGAGATTCTCTTTCGTGGGCTTATAGTTCTTTTGCGCATGGGAGATAAGGGGTGAGGATACGGCTAAGCCAAGGGCCAAAGCGGCCATACGTGTAGTAGTTAATAGGCTCTTCATTCTGATGTTTTAGTTCGTCAAATATGTGTATTGTCTACAGACGTACCAAAGATACTCAATTCGGAGCATACTGCCGAGAAAAAGTCCCTGAATTTAAGGGCTTCTTTCGAGGTTGATAAAATAGTCCTTTGAGTAGGATTGGTAAGGGGTGCATATGGGGTCAGTAGGATCTGCTGATATGGGCAAGAAAATTGACCAGTACTGGTTGCAGCAAGCACCTCATAGAGCTATTTCTAAGCTGAGACCATTGCGCAAGGCCATCTCTTCACAGCTTGCACTCTCCTCCATCGAACTTCTCAGCCTAAAGCCTCTGATTTCCGAGGGAAGAAGGTACGAGTAATGAAGAGGTGGTCTTGCGCAATGGTCTCCATAGGTATATGAGTACGTGGGTAGAGCTATATAGGATGGCGAAGAAAGCTATATAGCTTTGGACTGATTCCTATATAGCTTTGCTTGGAATCCTATATAGTTTTCGGTGCGAAGCTATATAGCTTTGAGAAGTGACCTCTATTAGTTTCTTGCTCCGCGTAGGGATAAAAGTTGCGGACGAGTGGCAGAAAAGTTTGGGCTACGTACGTGGCTCTAATATCTACGTACGTGGATATTTGGATTTGCGTGCCTGGTCTTTAAGACTACGTACATAGACAGAGGAAAACCACTACGTGAAGGCGCTTTTTTCTTCACGAGAAGGACAATTTTCCCTCCGCTGGATAAGAGGAATACTCGCGATAAGGCGAAGGACTTGTGTATCTCTTCGGAGAGCTATATCAGGGAGCTGGGCGTGCGATACCTTACCACTTTAAATAGCGGGCAGGACTCGCGGCAACAGGCTCAAGGTGCTATATATGATCGGCCCCTACAGCAGGTTATTTGATGGACTAACCTACCGTGGGGGGCAAATTTAAGTGGATGGTGTGGAGGAGACTACTTCTTCGCTCGCGAGAAAGAGTAGGGGCGAGCGCAGGCGTGTGTGCCCCATGAGGTGGCTTTAGCCCCGAGGGTGAAGGTCATCGAGCCTCCACGTCGTAGTGTCTCATAGTCGATATAGGTCTTCTCCCAAGCCTTGCCATTGAGTTGTGCAGACTGGATGTAGGGGACGCTGGGATCGGAGGCACGGATGACGAAGCTCTTCCCCTCGGGCATGGATAGACGGACCTCTCGGAAGTAAGGTGTACCGATAGCATACTGCCCGAGTGCTGGTGTCACGGGATAGAAGCCCAGAGCAGAGAAGACATACCATGCCGAGGTCTGCCCATTGTCCTCGTCTCCGCAGTAGCCATCGGGGCGGTCAGAGTAGAGGCGGCGCATGACTTCGCGCACCCAGTACTGCGTCTTGGCAGGCTCCCCTGCATAGTCGTAGAGGTAGATCATATGCTGTATGGGCTGGTTACCGTGGGCGTAGTTACCCATATCCATGATCTGCATCTCACGGATCTCGTGGATGACGAAGCCATAGTAGCTGTCGTCGAAGATGGGAGGGAGGGTGAAAATGCTGTCGAGCTTGCGAGTGAAAGCCTTATCCCCGCCCATGAGATCGATGAGCCCCTGCACGTCATGGAAGACGGACCAGCTGTAGTGGAGTGAATTGCCTTCAGTGAAGGCATCTCCCCACTTGAAGATGGAGAAGGGGGACTGGAAGGAGCCATCCTGTCGGCGCCCGCGCATCCAGCCGATGCTGGGATCATAGAGCTTGCGGTAGTTCATCGCTCGCTCAGCATAGAGCTGCTGCTGGTCAGCTGAGGCTCCTGCCTTCTGAAGGGTCTGGAGGATACACCAGTCGTCGTAGGCATACTCAAGGCTTCGGGCGGCATGCTCGTTGATCCCTGCGTCGGAGGGTACGTAGCCGAGCTTGTTGTAGTACTTATACCCGAGGCGTCCGGTGGAGCGGATGCTTGGGTGCTCGTTGTTAGCACCGTGGAGTAGCGCCGTAGTGAGCTCTTTCGGATCAATACGCCCCAGCCCCTTGACGAAGGCATCTGCGATGACCGAAGCGGAGTTGTTGCCGACCATACAGTCACGATGTCCGGGGCTCGCCCATTCGGGGAAGAAGCCACTCTCGCGGTAGGCATTCATCATCCCCTCAGCCATCTTCGCTCCCTCCTCAGGATAGACGAGGTGAATCAGTGGCATGAGGGCTCGGAAGGTATCCCAGTAGCCCGTGTCGGTATAGAGGTAGCCAGGGAGTATCTGCCCATTGTATGGGCTGTAGTGGACGACCTCCCCCTTGCCATTAATCTCATAGAAGCGTCGGGGGAAGAGGAGTGAGCGATAGAGGCAGCTGTAGAAGGTGCTCATTCGATCAGGGCTGTCGGTGACAGCTATACGACTCAGCTGCTTCTCCCACTCAGCTTTGCCTTCTGCGCGGACTTGCTGATAGCTCCGAGAGGCTACTTCTTTGAGATTAAGCTCGGCTTGCTCACGGCTGATGAACGAGGAGGCAACATAGAAGGTCGTTGGAGAACTTACCTTCTCGTCTGCAAGATTCACAGCAACAAGGGCGTGTCGTCCATCCTTGCCTTTGCGCTCCTCACGCACGAGACGCTGGATAGGATCGGTGAACCGCACGATGAAGTAGTTCGCAAAGCCCTTAGGCACTCCGCCACTATTCTTACGGCTGATACCAGCTATGGTATAGCGGTCCAGCTGCTGAATCTCGGAGCCTGAGTCAAAGGCATCTACCACGATCCAGCGCTCCTCGGGTCGTGCCATACGGGAGAACTCGACCTCAAAGACAGCGGCACGCTCACTCGGAGCCATGCGGACGCGTGTGTCGTAGTCAGCCAGATAGACCTCATAGGAATAGGGACGAGCCTCCTCCGCCTTGTGGCTGAACCATGAGGCGCGCTTCTCCTCGTTGAAGACGGGAGCTTTCCCCGTCATCGGTAGTAGGGAGAACTGCCCGTAGTCGTTGATCCATGGACTGGGCTGGTGCGTCTGCTTGAGCCCGCGTAGCTTGGTAGCCTGGTAGCTGTACTGCCAGCCATCTCCCATCTTCCCCGTCTGGGGCGTCCAGCTATTCATCCCCCAAGGACGGGAGATGACGGGGTAGGTATTGCCTAAGCTGAGGTCGAAGGTGCTTTGAGTACCGACGAGGGGATTGACCAGATCGACATAGCTCGTGGGGCTGGTGCTACTCGCCTGAAGCGATAGGCTGCCAGCAAGGAGCAGCAGGCAGAGTGAGAGGAGTCGGAGTAATTTCATCAAGGATAAGTGAGGTAAAAGAGAAGGGGGCGGGAAGACCAGTGCTTCCCGCCCCCTCAGATGTTGTAGAGGATGACGGAGGATTACTTTGTTCGGCTGAGGTAGCCGTGGTAGCGGGAGATGACCTCGTCGACGTAGCGTGCGACGCCCTTACCTCGGAGGTAGCCTGCTCGGCAGACGGGGTCGTTGTAGTACTTCGCTTCGCTCTTCAATCGTAGAGCCGTCTCGATACCGCCCTCCCAGCGAGTAGAGGAGTAGCCGTACTTCTCTGCTAGTCGGATAGCATCCTGCAGGTGCGCAGGACCAGCGTTGTAGGCTGCAAGGGTAACCTTGATACGCTCCTCTGGATCGGTGAGTTGCTTTTGGAAGAGTGCATCAATTGATTTCAAGCAGTCCACTGCTACACGTACGGACACTGCTGGATCGAGGAGCTGCTTGACCGAAGCACCATAGATCTTACCCGTTCGGGGCATGATGCCCATTAGTCCGCGAGCGCCCGACCAGCCAACGACCTCAGGGCGAAAGTTCGACTCCTGATAGGCGATGGAGGCCAATACCTGCCAGGGCCAGCCGATGCGTCGTGCCTCCTTCTCGAAGAGCTTGTCAAAGCGTGAGATACCGTAACCACCACTGGGAGTCGGTTCGTGTGTAGCGGTTTCCTTAGGCTGCTTCTCTGTGGTAGAGGGAGTCGATGGACGAGCTGGCTGAGTCCCATGCGATGGCTCCTTTTTTTCTTTCTTGGTCGGAAGCTCACGCTCTTCCTTTGTCTGGGTATTGGGGAGAGGAGATTCCTCTCCATCATCAGACTTGCTGAGCTCGAAGTAGCGCTTATAGATCTCATGGAAGCCTCGGTCTTCGGGGATATCCTTCGCCCACTTGTCCAGAGCATCAGCGAGCCCAATAGCCTTGGGAGAGACAAACCAGCGAAGACGCTGTGCAAAGCCAACCTCCAGCGAGATGTCCAGCTGAGGGTAGTAGGTCTTGCTGAGCTTAGCCAAGTCTGTATCAGCGATCGTATAGTTGATCTCTCGGCTGGCGACTTGAGCGATGAGGTCTTCCGTACTAATGGTATCGGCTGTAATCTCATGCATAAGGATCTTACCTCCAAGCTGCTCCTCAAGGCGCTTGATACGCTCCTCAGCGCGTGAGCCAGCCATGACAGTTAGCTCCTTACCGAGGAGGGCTGCTACATCTTGGATGTAAGGGATGCTATCGCCTGTCTTGGCTTTGCGCTGGACAAGTACCAGTCCTGTCATCACCTCAGGCCCCGCAAAGCGTAGGCGCTCCTTCGCAGAGTGAGTCATAGCCTGAGGGGTGATACAGAGATCGACACGCCCTTGCTCAACCATTGCTTCAGCCTCCTCCATGCTGTGAGTGACGTAGAGCTTCAGCGGGAGCTTGTGGCTTTGAGCAAAGAGGCGTACCAGTTCGTACTGGTAACCCATCGGTTCATCGCGGTAGATGAAGAAGGTCGTCGCACCTGAGAGCGTGACGACTCGGAGTGTATCGGGGAGGCGTAGCTGCTCAGCTTGGAGCTCTCTCGCTGTCGCTTGCCTAGTCCTATGCCTCAGGAAGACAGCCGTAGCTATGGCAATAGCGATGCCGACAAGTAGGAAGAGCACTGTCGGGCGACGCAGTGATGCAAGGATCTTCTGGAGCATAGTTTGGGGAATTAGGGGAGAGGGCTAGCGTCGTACAAGCTGTACGACGTTCTCGATATGATGCGTGTGCGGGAACATGTCCACTGCACGGGACTTCGTCACACTGTACTGGTCTGTAGCGGTGAGTAGCTGAAGGTCACGAGCCTGCGTGGCGGGATTGCAGCTGACGTACACGATGCGACGGGGAGCTGCACGCAAGATCGTAGCGACGACATCTTCATGCATGCCAGCACGTGGGGGGTCGGTGATGATGACGTCAGGCTCACCATGCTCGCTGATGAAGTCTGTGGTGAGGATATCCTTCATATCGCCTGCGTAGAAGAGCGTGTTCTCAATGCCATTAACCTCGCTATTGACGCGTGCATCTTCAATTGCCTCGGGTACATATTCGATGCCTACGACGGAAGCACACTGCCTGGCGACGAAGTTGGCTATCGTCCCCGTCCCCGTGTAGAGGTCATAGACACGCTCCGAGCCAGTTAGCTCTGCGAACTCACGAGCTACTTTATAGAGCTCATAGGCCTGACGGCTATTTGTCTGGTAGAAGGACTTGGGCCCGATACGGAAACGTAGACCCTCCATCTCCTCCTCGATGTACTCTCGCCCGTAGAAGCAATGGATCTCTTGGTCCCCAATGGTGTCATTGCACTTACCATTGATGACGTAGAGTAGGGCTGTGATCAGGGGAAAGCGCTCCTGTAGAGCCGTGAGTAATGCGATGCGCGCAGCTTCATTCTCTCGGTAGAAGACGACCACAACCATGATCTCTCCTGTAGAGGTCGTACGGAGCATTAGGGTACGCATCAGTCCCTCCTGCTTGCGGAGGTCAAAGTAAGGATACTCCTCGGGACGGGCGGAGCAGTAGTCTCGGACGAAGAGGCGGATCTCATCCATGACTTCGGCTCCGAGGTAGCAGGTGTCGATGTTGAGGACCTTGTCAAACATCCCTGGGAGATGGTAGCCGAGGCCGGAGAGCTCATAGGGCTCTGGTGGTGTGGAGCGTGCGTTGAGTACGTCAAGCTCCTCTGGGAAGAGCCAGCGTTTGTGGCTGAAGGTGAACTCGAGCTTATTGCGATAGCGCTCAGTTTCCACCGAGCCTAAGATGGGGAGATATTCGCCTACCTCAATCTTGCCGATTCGCTGGAGGGCGTCGCGAACGACCTGATCCTTGCTCTGTAGCTGGAGGGAGTAGGGGAGGTGCTGCCACTTGCACCCCCCGCAGATGGTGAAGTGTGAGCAGATGGGCTGGGTACGCTCAGGGGAGGGAGTGACGATACGTGCAATCTTCCCTTCCATAAAACTGCTCTTCTTTTTTGTGATCTGGATATCGCAGACATCGCCAGGAGCAGCGAAGGGAACAAAGAGTACCTTGCCGTCTATATGGGTGAGCGCCTTGCCTTCCCCAGCAAGACCAGTGATCGTGATGCCTTCTAAAAGAGGGAGGTCTTTCTTCTTACGTGCCAATTGTCGTGTAAACCGTGAGTGATATGATAAGTACAAACACCAAGCCTCACGATACGGGGAGTCACAATGGAGCGTCCCTGCATAGTGAGGCTTGGTGTGTTGCTTAGTTGAGGTAAGAGAGGAGGACGGCCTTGAATTCGTCTGCGAGACGCTGGGCCTCCTCAGCTGTAGGAGCTTCGGTGTAGATGCGGATGATGGGCTCGGTATTGCTTCGGCGCACATGTACCCACTCTGTCGGGAGGTCAATCTTCACCCCGTCAATGAGGTTGATATCTCCCTTGTCGCTGTATTCCTTGGCTAAGCGCTCCAAGAGAGCACCTGCATCAACGTTCGAAGGAAGGTCTACTCGCTGCTTGCTCATCGCATAGTTGGGGTAGGTGGCTCGGAGTTCGCTGACCTTCTTGCCGCTCTTTGCGAGGAGGGTGAGGAAGAGAGCGATACCTACGAGAGCGTCGCGTCCATAGTGGAGCTCGGGGTAAATCACACCACCGTTCCCTTCTCCACCAATGAGTGCACCCGTCTCCTTCATCTTTGTGACTACGTTGACTTCGCCTACTGCTGCTGCCGTATAGCTGCCGCCATGACGCTCTGTGACGTCACACAGAGCACGGGTCGAGCTGAGGTTGGAGACTGTATTTCCCCCTCCATTCAGCCGGAGTAGGTAGTCTGATACTGCGACCAGCGTATATTCTTCGCCGAAGAAAGCGCCACGCTCATCGATGATGGCTAAGCGGTCTACGTCGGGGTCTACAACGAAGCCTACATCGACCTTGCTGGATCCGATAGCAGCACAGATCTCTGTGAGGTGCTCAGGGAGTGGCTCGGGATTGTGAGCAAAGTGTCCCGTAGGCTCAGCATTGAGAGCGGTGACGTGCTTGATTCCAAGAGCCTCGAAGAGTGCTGGTAGAGCAATGCCACCCACAGAGTTGACGCTGTCGAAGGCGACGTGGAAGTCTGCCTGGCGGATAGCCTCGACATCAACTGATGGTAGAGCAAGTACAGCTTGAATATGCTCATTCAAATAGCTCTCCTCGCTCAGAATGCCTCCGATGTTGTCGACATCAGCGAAGTCAAAGCCTTCGCTCTCGGCGATACGCAGGATTTCTTTCCCTTCGGCATCGCTTAGGAATTCGCCACGGCTATTGAGCAGTTTGAGGGCATTCCACTGCTTGGGGTTGTGGCTTGCCGTGAGGATGATTCCTCCGTCAGCCTGCTTCCCTGTGACTGCCATCTCGGTTGTGGGCGTTGTGGCGAGCCCGATGTCGATGACATCACATCCCATTCCGAGGAGCGTCCCCGTGACGATACGGTTGACCATGATGCCAGAGATGCGGGCATCTCTCCCCACGATGATCAGGGGGCGAGCCTTTTTTGTCTGCTGGCGGATGAAGGAGGCATAGGCAGCTGTGAACTGCGCCGTGCTAATGGGGTTGAGGCCATCGGTGACGTGTCCACCGATAGTCCCTCGTATACCCGAGATGGACTTGATGAGTGTCATAAGGTGGGGAGAAGAAGGTTATTGCTGGGGCTTCGTGTAGAAGGTATAGACCGCCTTCTCTACGAAGAGGCTATTACCAGCGGTATAGTTCTGTGAGGGACCGAGGTCGAAGGGGATGATGAGCTGTACGATAGCTCCATCACCGAGCAGCGACATAGGGAAAGCAACCCCTTCGCAGATAAGGTCTTCATAGACGCCACTTTCGTTGAGAGAACTGTAGTGGATCTTCCCTTCGCTGGTCTCCCATGAGGCATATCGGAAGAAGAGAGGACGGACATTGGTCTCTGTGAGGTTGTCGAAGATTGCTCCCTTGGACTGCGATACATTGAAGAAGTAGCCCTTCAGCTGTACCGAGACGGTGGTCTTATTTGCTTCAGGGCGGGTCGTCCCCTTGTCAAGCACACGTATATATAGTCCATTAGATAGACGATAGAATACATCGGGGTCAATGGTCGAGAGTAGTGTCTCGCTATTGAGCTCCTTCACTGTGAATGATGATTCCTTGATCAGTCGGTCAATCGCTTGGCGCTGCTCTCTCTTGAGCTGGGAGAGAGGCTTAATGGAGCGATTCTTCTTGCAACTTCCCAGTGCCAACACGGGGATGAGAAGCAGTAGGAGCAGGGCGATGCGATGGGTGATAAGTCTATTCATTATTTCTGTCTATGCTTGCTGGACGGTGGTGATGAGCTTAGATGGCTTCTTGAGCTCTCAGTTTCCTTAGTTCACAAAGGTAGATATTTTTAGCCTCTTGGATAGAGCCTTGGTGCTCAGCTCCTGCGGCATTGAGGTGTCCTCCTCCTCCAAAGCCTGTGCTGGCGAGTTGATTGACGGGAAAGGTGCCCGTGGATCGGAAGGAGAGCTTGACTTGAGTCTTATCCTCTCGGATGAAGCAACAGCAGTCAATTCCCTCGATAGTCAAGGGGATATTTACCAGCCCCTCCGTATCACCCTTTGTTGCCCCGAAGCGCTGAAGTTCCTCTTGAGTAAGGATGATACAGGCCGCACGGAGTTCGGGATAGAGCTCGAGCTTCTGATCGAGGACGTAGCCCTGGAGACGAACTTGTATCTCGGGATTGTGATAGGTAAGGCGATCGATGATATGTAGGTAGTCTGCTCCACGAGCCAATAGGTCTGAAGTCGTGGTGAAGAGCTCTGGCGAGAGGTGACTATACATAAAGCGTCCCGTATCGGTGATGATCCCAGTAAGCAGGAGCGTTGCAACCTCAGATGTGATATGCTGCTCCCAGCCTAGAGATAGGATAAGGGCGTGGATTAGCTCACAAGTTGCAGAGGCCTCGGGATAGCTGAAGTTCAGAGTAAAAGTGGGATCAGGGTCGAGGTGGTGGTCAATGAGGATGTGGGGAGCTTTGGACTGCTCTGTGGCCTCAATGAGTGGAGTATAGCGCAGGCGGCTTGGCTGGTTGTGATCGAGGTGAAAGAGGAGGTCAGCTTTATGGATTGCTCTAAGGCTCTCTTCTTCAGCGTCAGGATAGATCAGAAGCTCATCAAGGAGTGGAAGCCAGCTGAGGTAGTTCTCGATACGGTCAGGGCTGAGGACACGGATGGTAGCCTCTGGATGTACTGTCTGAAGGACTTTTGCCCAAGCTAAGGTACTGCCCAAAGCATCACCATCGGGAGCTGTGTGGGGGAGGATGATGATATTGTGATGGCTGAGTATTAGTTGGCGCAGCTGCTCTACGCGCTCTATAGACCAGTGGTATTTACCCATATTACTATGTACGAGGATTGTGGTAGCCCCATGCTATGAGTGTTCTTCGCTCATAGCATGGGGCTCTTCTATGAAATGTTGATAGGAAGTCCTTTCTACTATCTGTTGTTGAGGTAGTTTGCTACGTCATTAGCACGCACGCTACGCGCGTTGCTCTGACGACGAGACTGGCTGGACGATCCCGAGTTGCTACTTGCTGGTGCGCTACCCTGGCCCTTGTAATATTGGAGAGCAGTGGGTAGGTAGGCTTCAATTGCCTTGATGCGGTTGGCATCACTGGGGTGAGTGCTTAGGAGTTCACTCTGCTGACCGCCACCCTTTGACTGGGCCATCTTCTGCCAGAAGTTCACTGCGTAGCGGGGATCATAGCCTGCAATAGCCATAAGTACAAGCCCCATCTTGTCAGCTTCATATTCCTGCTTACGACCGAAGGGGAGGAGTACGCCGACCTGAGCACCGAGACCATAGGCTTGGTTCAGGATCCCACTCAACATCCCTGAGCGCGAGCCTACAGTAGCCCCGAGGAGCTGTCCGCCAGCTTGCATGAGCATCTGGTTGCTGATACGTTCGTTGGCGTGCTTAGCCAGTGCGTGGCTCAGCTCGTGACCCATAACGGCTGCGAGCTCATCGTCAGAATGGCTACCATTACCGACGAGGTTCAGAAGTCCTGTATAGACGACGATCTTTCCGCCAGGCATACAGAAGGCATTAACCTGCTTGCTGTCGACTACATTGAATTCCCAGCTCAGTGTCGAGAGCATGGATTCATAGCCATTCTGCTTGAGGTAGATGTTAGTAGCAGCAGCCAGACGACGGCCCACCTGAGTGACCTTGTTGTTGTACGTGCTATTGTGGCTGAGCTGAGACTTGCTGATGAACTGGCGATACTGCGTCGCACTGGCGGCGAGGATCTCACCATCGGAGACGAGGTTGAGCTGGCGACGGCCCGTGATGGGTACCGTACCGCAGCTGTTGAAGATAAGGAGGCCGATACCGAAGAGGGTAGTCAGGGCTATGCTAAGCTTCTTCATATTCATAAGAGTTGGAGTCGTAATTAAGTGATACAATATAATAGGGAGCTACTTGACGAGAGGGATCATCTTATAGTAGCACTGGAAGGCTTTCAGGTCGCTGGCTTCTTTTGAGGCCATACCTTCGGGTATTGAGTCTAAGTCTACGGGACGAAGACGATAGATCGCCTGTCCGTTGGGTGAGCGCTTCTCGACGAAAACATACTGGTAGTGTGGCTTGGTCGTCCAAGCTGCATTCTTGCTTTGTCGGGTCAGCGTCAAGGAGAGGAGCATTCCACCGCGAGTAGCTGGTGGAGTGATTTGGTTGCTAATGAAGTTCCCCATCGAGTAGATAACGAAGGTCTCTCCACGCTGCGTATCTTGTCCCTGGAGGCGCGTGCTCTCTTGCACGACGTGAGGGTGGCTACCGATGACGGCATCTACGCCTTGGTCAGCGAGCCATTGCGCGAGCTCTCGCTGGGCTCGGTTCGGGGACTTCTCGTACTCGTTACCCCAGTGGATCTGTACGATCTTGTACTCTGCTCCGAGGCTATCTGCACGGCGTAGGTCTGCCGCGATGTGCTCTTTGCTTATCGTGTCTATGACAGTTGGGTGGGGAATTGGAAGCCCATTGGTGCCATAGGTGTAGGCAAGGATAGCCAGCTTAATCCCTCGAACGGATTGTATGAGGGGAGTGCGTGCTGGGCGCTCACTGAGGTTGCGATAGCTCCCTGTGGTGGCTATCCCGAGGCTGTCAAGTACATCGATGGTATGGGTAATACCGTAGCCTCGGCGATCGCAGCTGTGATTGTTGGATGTCGTGAGGATGTCAAAGCCAGCTTCACGGAGGGCTACTGCGAGGGCTTCGGGGGAGGAGAACATGGGATAACCGCTGTAAGGCTTCCCTCCAAAGGTCGTCTCCAGATTGCCTATCGCCAGGTCTGCTCGCTCAATGGCGGGGCGTACAAGACCAAAGCTTTGAGCGAAATCATAGCTCCCATCCGCTTGGGCTGCTGCACGTATCTGCGGCCCATGAGTCATAATGTCTCCAGCAAAGATAAGCTCGAGCGTATCGCCACGTAGGGTCGTACTATCGATGTGTGCAGATGCAGCCTGGCTCTGTGTGCTACTCTGCCCATGGCAGGATAGTGCGAGTAGGCAGGCTGAGAGCGCTGTAGTAGATACGAGTGAGCGACGTAGCCCCCTCAAGAAATGAAGGTGGAGCATATTTACTTGTATTCGGGACGATACTTCCCACTCTCCTTATCCTCGAGGATGCCGAGATAGCTAATGTAGCGGGAAGAAGCTATACGCCCAGCCTCGACGGCTTCGCGTACGGCGCATCCAGGCTCATGGGTGTGTGTACAGTTGCCAAAGCGGCAAGCAGTACTCTCCTCGAAGAGCTCTGGGAAGTAATGGGACACCTCAGCATCCTCCATCTCGAGCATACCGAAGCCCTTGATACCTGGAGTGTCGATGAGATAGCCTCCCTCGGAGTAGGGGAGTGGGACCATCTGTGAGAAGGTCGTGGTGTGCATCCCCTTGAAGTGAGCTAATGAGATAGATCCTGTGCGTAGCTCTACGCCTGGGATCAGCTGATTGATGAGGGTACTCTTCCCCACACCAGAGTGTCCACTGAAGAGCGTGATCTTTCCCTTGAGGTGGTCAATGAGGGCTTCGACACCCTCTCCCGTCGTCGCTGAGACTCGGTGACAGGGATAGCCAATCCCTTCGTAGAGGGCGATGAGCTCCTCCATATAGTCGATAGCCTCTGGAGTATAGAGGTCTATCTTGTTGAAGATAAGTTCCGTGGGGACTCGGTAGGCCTCTGCTGTGGCGAGGAAGCGGTCGATGAAGGTCGTACTGGTCTCAGGTGCTGCGATAGTGCAGACGAGGAAGGACGCATCGATGTTTGCAGCCAGGATGTGGGACTCCTTGGAGAGGTTTGCAGCCCGGCGGATGATGTAGTTCTTACGGGGGAGGATATCCTTGATGTAGAGGGGCTCTTCCTCCGCTTGGCCTGAGGTCTGCTCTACGACGACGTGGTCTCCGACGACGATAGGGTTGGTCGAGCGGAAGCCACGTAGACGAAGGTTCCCCTTGGCTAGACACGGGCGCTCTACACCATCCTCCGTGAGGACGATGTAGTGGCTACCTGTATTCTTAATGACTAAGCCTGTCAATGCTTTGATAACGTGGATGGCGGTCTCGCGCGGAGCTTAGACCGTCATGATCTCCTTCTCCTTAGCTGCGAAGAGCTCGTCGATCTTCTTGATGAAGCGGTCGTGGAGCTTCTGTACTTCGCCTTCAGCGTCCTTAGCTACGTCCTCAGGAGTGTTGTCTGCTTTGATACTCTTCTTGATCGCATCATTGGTATCACGGCGAGCATTGCGTACGCTTACCTTGGCATTCTCTGCGTCAGCCTTGACCTGCTTGACGAGTTCGCGACGGCGGTCTTCGGTGAGCGGGGGGATGCCGAGGCGGATCAGCTCGCCATTGTTCTCTGGGGTGATGCCGAGAGGGGAGTTGATGATAGCACGCTCGATGTCACGGATGATACCCTTTTCCCAAGGAGTGATGACAATGCTCTTAGCATCGGGTATGGTGACAGTACCTACCTGCGTCAGAGGGACGGGGCTACCATAGTACTCGACCATGATACCGTCGAGGATCTTGACGTTGGCCTTACCGGCACGTACACGAGCGAGCGCCTCCTCGAGGTGCTCTACGGTCTTCTCCATCTGGCTGGCGGCTTGTGCTATCAGCCCTTTCAGTTCGCTCATAGAGTTTATTTAGTCGTTGTTGATAGGATAGTTGCTTGTTCTTAGAAGCCCACGTAGGTGCCGATAGGCTCGCCACTGAGGACCTTGAGGAGGTTGCCTGGAGTGTCCATATCGAAGACGATGATGGGTAGATTGTTCTCCATACACATGGTGGTAGCTGTGAGGTCCATAACCTTTAGCCCACGCTGGTAGATCTCATCATAGGTGATGCGATCGAACTTCGTAGCCGTAGGATCCTTCTCGGGGTCGGCGGTATAGATGCCGTCGACACGCGTCCCCTTGAGCATGACATCAGCCTCGAGCTCGATACCGCGGAGGGACGAACCTGTATCGGTCGTGAAGAAGGGATTCCCCGTTCCGCCCGAGAGGATGACGACTTCGCCTGCCTCAAGGGCATCGATGGCGCGACGCTTGGAGTAGAATTCGCCGATAGGCTCCATTCGGATTGCAGTGAGTACTCTGTTCTTCACACCACGAGAGGTGAGTGCTGAGCCGAGGGCTAAGCTATTGATGACGGTGGCCAGCATACCCATTTGGTCGCCTTGCACACGGTCGAAGCCTTGGGCGGCACCACTTAATCCGCGGAAGATGTTGCCACCACCGATGACGATGGCCACTTGTATGCCGCGCTTGACTGCCGCTTCGATGTCTTGTGCATAGTCAGCGAGGCGGTCATTGTCGATGCCGTATTGCTTCGCTCCCATGAGCGATTCGCCACTGAGCTTGAGGAGTACTCGTCTGAAGTTATTCATTTCGTTCTCTTTGAATATAGCTACTACTATGGTGCAAAGAAACGACTTTTACGCCTAATCTCCACGCAGGTGCGCTCTGCTCTGAGTTTAATGCTCAGCTTGCGCTGGGAGAGAGCCTTTGTAGAGGGGGGTAAATGAACCAGTACTGGTCAGCGATCCAACCAGTACTGGTCACCCCTGTCTACCAGTACTGGTCACGACGCGAAGTAGTACTGGTCACGATGCCGACCAGTACTGGTTTGTTTTTCTCTCCTTTAGAGGTGGCTCTCCCACCCGCATAAGCAGGGGGAAGTTCGTATCTTTGTCCTCATAAAATAAGTAGATAAGATATGTCTCGACTCAATAGCTGGATGAGCTACTTTGTGCTGGTGCTTCTCTCCTTCTCTTTCGCTGCCTGCTCACAGAAAGAGGAGAAAGAGGAGACACCCCCAGTACAGCTCCTCCTGATCCAAGCCCAAAGCCTCTCGCGCCTCGAGTTGGCTACGACACAGGTACGTATTGTCCTCAAGATCGATCCTCACCGCGACGGCTTCTTAGGATTTAAGAAGCTCTTCGGCTCGAAGGAAACCCGTGTGGAGCTCCTTAGCCAAGCCTCTGCCTACTGCGATCTCTCGCTACTCACGGAGAAAAGTATCGTACAGCAGGCCGATAGCACGGTAGACCTCTATCTACCGCCAATCGAGGTCAAGCGGGAGCTGGATAATCTGAACCACAACGTCCTGCAGGAGCCTACGGGCTTACGTCGTCGCCTATCGACCAACGAACTTGATGAGATCATTCGCTCTCGCCAGACGATGATCGACGGGCTCGTTACCAAAGCTTTGGAGCAAGAGCGGGGCGCACTAATCCGCACGGCATCGGCTACGCTGACGAATAAGCTGCAGCCGATCTTCCGTGACCTCCGCCTTACGGTGCGTGTCCACTTGGACGAAGCCGATGCCTCCCTCATTCAGTCCTCTAAGTCCGCAGCACAATGATAAAGCTCTCTTGGCGGATCCTTCGCCCGATCCTACTCCTTATTATATGTATAGCTGCGGGGCTCTTTATCTACCATAAGTTCTTCCGCAAGGCACCCCAGCCCGAGGTGACGACTGAGGAACTGCAGATGAAGGTCAGTCAGCGCCTGCGCCTCATCACCGAAGAGATCAGCTACCGGCAGGATGTCAATCTCTATGAAGCGGGGCAGCATGCTGTGGGCACTGCTGACCTCGTCGCCTACGTCAAGTACGACCTTGAGAAACTCCACTTCACGACGGCAGGCGACACTGTCTACGTGAGCCTTCCTGCGCCCGAGCTGGAGTTGGGACGACGCCCAGGCGGAAATCACTCCGTGCGCTACTATCTGGATCGTGGTGGGCGCCTTGGTGAAGCCAGCGCTGACCGCGTAGCGATACGCCGCTTCGACGAACGCATCCTTCGTGATGCGGAGCTGGATATACGCACCAGCCCCCGCTACCTCCCCGCCGCACAGCAGCGTGCCGAGGAGCAGCTCCAGCGCTTCCTCTCCGCCTTAGCTCCCCAGCGCGTCATCCTTGTTGTCCCTGAGATCCGTATGCCCCAAGGTGATCTCCCCGCCGCTTCCTCCACTTCCCTTCCTCATGATCAGCGTCAATAACGTATCGGTATACTTTGGGGCTAAGCCCCTCTTCGAAGACCTCTCGTTCGTCATCTCCGCCAAGGAGCGTATCGCTCTGGTGGGGAAGAACGGGGCAGGGAAGTCCACCCTCCTCAAGCTCTTGGCTGGAATCGCTGAGCCTACTGAGGGCGTCATCAGCCGTCCCAAGGGAATAAGTATCGGCTACCTGCCGCAGGTGATGAAGACGAGCGACGAGCGTACCGTCCTCGGCGAGTGCCAGCAGGTCTTCAGCCACATCACGGAGTTGGAGGCCGAAGTCGAGCGCCTCGCCGAAGAGATGGCGACGCGTACCGACTACGATAGCACGGATTATATGGAGCTTATCGAGCGTCACGCTCAGCGCTCCGATCAGCTCCTCATGCACAGTACGGGGAGCATCGAGGCTAATATCGAGAAGACGCTCCTTGGCTTAGGCTTCGAGCGCTCGGACTTCGATCGCCCCACGGCAGAATTCTCTGGTGGCTGGCGAATGCGCATCGAGCTGGCGAAGATCCTCCTGCAGCGTCCTGACGTCTTACTCCTCGACGAGCCTACGAACCATCTGGACATCGAGTCCATCCGTTGGCTGGAGCGCTTCATTGCTTCGGGCTCAGCGGCTCTGGTGCTGATCTCGCACGACCGCGCCTTCATCGACGCTACGACGAATCGCACGCTGGAGATCGAGCTTGGGCGCTTGCACGACTACAAGACGAACTACAGCCATTACCTCGTCCTACGTGAGGAGCGCCTCGAGCAGCAGCGCCGCGCCTACGAGAATCAGCAGAAGGAGATCCAGGCGACCGAAGACTTCATCGAGCGCTTCCGCTACAAGGCGACTAAGGCCGTACAGGTACAGAGCCGTATCAAGCAGCTCTCGAAGATTGACCGTATCGAGGTGGAGGACATTGACCGTGCGGCGATGCACTTCTCCTTCCTCCCCGCGGTGACGTCGGGTGCTTACCCCGTGATCATCGATAGCCTCACGAAGCGCTACGGCGAGCACACCGTCTTCTCGGATGTGAATATGACCATCGAGCGCGGAGAGAAGGTCGCTTTCGTCGGGAAGAATGGCTCGGGGAAGTCCACCCTCATCAAGTGTATCATGGGAGAAGTCAGCGACTACACGGGCACGCTCAAGCTCGGGCACAACGTCGAGATCGGCTACTTCGCCCAGACGCAGAGCCAAGAGTTGGACGGGAACTACACCGTCTACGAGACTATCGACCGCGAAGCGCAGGGGGATATCCGCTTGCGCATCAATGACCTCCTCGGGGCCTTTATGTTCGGCGGTGAGGAGTCGGAGAAGAAGGTCTCCGTCCTCAGTGGGGGCGAGCGTGGTCGCGTAGCCCTTATCAAGCTCCTCCTTCGCCCCGCAAACCTCCTCATCCTTGACGAGCCGACGAATCACCTCGACATCCGCTCAAAGAACGTCCTGAAGGAAGCCATCCTTAACTTCACGGGCACGGTCATCATCGTCTCGCACGACCGCGAGTTCCTTGACGGCTTGGTGTCACGTGTCTATGAGTTCCGCTCGGGGCATGTGACCGAGCATATCGGCGGTATCTACGATTGGCTGGAGAAGCGTGACCGTGAGGACGGCACATCGGTCAGCAACCCACGAGCCGCCGCACCCGCACAGCGGGAGACGAAGGCTCCTGAGTCCGCGACGGGAGCGCAGGACTACCAGCGCCAGAAGGAGGCGGCTAAGGAGCGCCGTGCCCTCGAGCGTGAGCTGAAGGCGCAGGAGGAGCGCAGCGAGGCCATCGATGCCGAGCTGAGTGCTCTGGAGGAGAAGCTCGCCGATCCCGACCATGCCACGGACGCCAAGCTCTTCGAGCAGTACAGCCGGCTCAAGAAGGAGCAGGAGCAAGTCCTCGCCCGCTGGGAAGAGCTCAGTATGCAGCTCGAAGGCTAAGCCGTTTCCCCGAAGAAAGATCCCCTCTTTCTGTACGGCGGAAGAGCTCCGTATATGCGGCGGGAAATTTCGGTATATAGGGAAATAAATTTTCGTATATGCAGAAATATTTTTCCGTATATACACAAATATATTTTCGCATATACGGAAATTTAGCCCCCTTTGCACCGCAGGAAATATCCCTTTGCAAGGCGCTCTATATGAGTGTGTAATCGTGGGTGTTTCCTTGCCGGTTAGAAGCCGCTTTTTTACCTCCATTTTTAAGGCGCTTTGGGTAGCGTTTTATCCCCAGATGCGGGCTGCGAAATGGATCCCTCGTGGCGAAGATTTCCTTCCCCGCGCAGAGCCTCGCCCTTGGGAGCGTGCTGAGGTGCTTCTTTTCGTGCTCTTGCCACACTCGTAGAGGGGACGAAGCAGCAGAAAATAGTACTTTTGCACCTGTATGGAATCAAATGTAAGAGAGGCGGAGAGCCTCTATACGAAAGAGATCTTAGAGTTCGCTGCAGTCGGCGTCCGCTATGCCGCGCTCTTAGAGCAGGCTTCCGAGTGTGACGCTCTCGTCGAGCAACTGGTGGCGCTCCTGCCCCAGCTCTACTCGGTGACGCTGCACCTTCCCTCCTATTTCTACAGTCCCGAAGCCGATTATATCGAAGAATATATCACCGAAGGTGCCTATGAGGCCGTGCGTAGTCGTGTCTCGTCGCTCCTCGGTGAGGATGACGCATACCTCTCGGCGCAGTCCGAAGAGATGACCTACAGCGATACGCCGATAGCTGCCTTCATCTCCGAAGGCCTCTCGGATGTCTATCAGCAAGTAGGCAACCTCCTCGGGATCCTACGCGACGAGAACGAAGAGGCGCTCCCCGCAGCTGTCGGGCGCTGCCGCCACTACTTCCACGAATATTGGGGGCAGGCACTCCTTGAGTCGCTCACAGCCCTTCATCGTATCTACACCTCCCAGTTACAGACACAGGATGACGACAAAGACGAGCCCGAAGAGTCCTTCGGGGAAGAAGACGGCGAAGAAGCCCTCTTCGACCTCCGCTTCTAAAAAGCGCACCGCTGTCGAGAAGGCAGCGCCCCAAGAGAAGGAGCGCCCTGTACGCCGCTCGAGCGCCAAGCCCTCGGCCTTCGCTCCGGTCTACTCTTATCCCCCTTCGATCACGGACGAGGAGTTGCAGTCGCTTGCCTTGGCACGCTGCCCCGCTCCCATCACCATCATAGAGACCCGCGAAGAGGCACGTCGTGTCGCGATGCGCCTACGTCGTGCTGGCATCCTAGGTATTGACACCGAGACGCGCCCAAGCTTCACAGCTGGCGTTCGCTACGAGGTCTCCCTCCTTCAGATAGCTACCGAAGAGGAGTGCTTCCTCTTCCGCCTCAATAAGATGGGCTTGCCCAAGAGCCTCATCTCCCTGCTCGAAGATCCAGCGATCATCAAGGTAGGGCTTAGCCTGCGCGATGACATCACCGCCCTCTCACGTCGTGAAGCCTTCACCCCAGGCTCCTTCGTCGAGCTCCAGAAGCTCTGCGGTGGCTACGGTATCCGTGAGCTCGGCCTGCAGAAGATCTATGCGATCCTCTTCGCTGAGCGTATGAGCAAGTCGCAGCGCATGAGCGACTGGGAGGCGAAGAAGCTTAGCCCAGCACAGGCGCACTATGCCGCCCTCGATGCTTGGGCATCCCTGCGGATCTACACGACCCTTATGGCGCTCCCCGCTCCATCACCTACTCAATTTGCCCTGATATAAATGAGCTATCCTACGCTACGCCTACATCCTCGCAAGGAGGAGTCCGTCCTGCGCTTCCACCCCTGGATCTTCTCGGGCGCCATCGCTTCCTTCTCCGCCCCTGTGGAAGATGGCGACTTAGTCTCCGTCGTCGATAGCAAGGGCCGTCCCTTAGGTACGGGGCACTTCGGTGGGGGAAGTATCGCAGTGCGCCTGCTGAGCTTCGACGCTGAGGAAGTCATTGACCGTGCCTTCTACAAGCGTCGCCTGGAGGCTGCGCTTCGTCTGCGCCTCTCGTGCGACCTCATTCGTCCCGTCGACTCCAGCGATAGCCCCAATACGACCTACCGCCTCGTACACGGCGAAGGAGATAGTCTCCCAGGGCTCATCATCGATATCTATGACCGCACAGCCGTAGTCCAAGCGCACAGCCTCGGGATGCATCAGGCACGCCAGACTATCGCCGAAGTGCTGTGGGAGGTCTTTGCTGAGGCAGGCGATCCCGTCCTCCCTCTCGAGGGCATCTACTACAAGTCTGAGACGACGCTACCCACTCGTGATATGCGCGAACTCGCTTCGGACGGCTTCCTCATCGGGCATACTGAGGCAGCGCCTATCTATGAGAACGGCGTGCGCTTCACTCCCGACTGGCTCAAGGGTCAGAAGACGGGCTTCTTCATCGACCAGCGCGACAATCGAGCTCTTGTAGCTCACTACGCTAAGGGGCGAACCGTCCTCAATGCCTTCTGCTACACGGGGGGCTTCTCGATTTATGCCCTCCACGCAGGAGCAAAGCGTGTGGATTCGCTGGATAGCTCGGCTAAGGCGATGTACCTCACCGAGCAGCACGTGGCTCTGAACTTTGGTACGGATTGCCCCCGCCACCACTCCGTCACGGAGGATGCCTTCGACTACTTGGAACGTATGCCCGAGGGTGAATATGACCTGATCATCTTGGATCCACCTGCCTTCGCTAAACATCGCAAGGTCCTGCGTAATGCCCTCATAGGTTATCGTAAGATCAATAGTATCGCCTTCAAAAAGGTCGCCCCAGGTGGGATCGTCTTCACCTTCAGCTGCTCACAGGCGGTATCAAAGGAAGAATTCCGCTTGGCGGTCTTCACCGCAGCGGCGGCATCTGGGCGTAAGGTGCGCATCCTGCACCATCTCACTCAGCCCGTTGACCACCCCATCAACATCTACCATCCCGAAGGCGAATACCTCAAAGGCCTTGTTCTCTACGTTGAATAGAAGAGCCTGAAGGTATATTTCCCCTTTCCAAAGCTTCATCATCAATGAAAGTAAAGCACCTCATCGAGGAGAATTCTCTCCTCTGCCACTTCGTCGCAGAGATGCGCGATATAGAGATACAGAAGGATGCCATGCGCTTCCGTCGCAATGTCGAGCGCGTCGGTGAGATCATGGCCTATGAGCTGAGTAAAAAGCTCCACTATACGGAGCGTGACGTGCAGACGCCTCTCGGCGTCGCCCGCTGTGCTCAGATCTCAGACCAAATCGTCATCGGTACGATCCTGCGTGCAGGTCTTACGCTGCATCAGGGCTTCCTCAACTACTTTGACAAGGCTGAGAATGCCTTCATATCGGCTTACCGTAAGTATAAGGATCGCCTGAACTTCGATATCTTCATCGAGTATATCGCTTCGCCCTCTCTTGAGGGGAAGACGCTACTGCTCGTTGACCCTATGCTCGCTACGGGAAGCTCTATGGAGCTCGCCTATCGTGCGCTCTTGACTAAGGGTACCCCCAAGGAGGTACACCTCGTCTCGATTATCTCCAGCCAGCAGGCTGTAGATACGCTCTGCGAGTCTTTCCCAGACGACAATGTGACGCTCTGGGTAGCTGCTATCGATCCCGTCCTCGATGACCACGCCTATATCGTCCCAGGCTTAGGGGACGCTGGAGACCTGGCCTATGGAGAGAAGCTCTAAGTCGCCCGATTACCTCCTTCGCTTCTGGCTACTGGCCCTGGCGGTGACGCTGGGGCTCCTTCTGCTCTACTTCCTGCCAGATAACATCTTCGGTTGGGAGCCGAACAAGGTAGACTTACTCTCAGACCTACGTCGTGAGCAGGTAGACTCTCTTGCTAATAAGAGCGAAGACGCCGTAGCTCTTAGCCAGCAGGCTCGTAGCACGGATAAGAAAGTGCAGGAGCGTGAGCGTATCCATCGCGAGCTGGAAGCTCAAGCAAAGGCAGCTACACCCGACTCGGCGATGTCAGCTGAGAAGCTGGACTCGACCATCCATCCCACGAGTATCCTCGTCGATATGACACCTGCTCACGATGGCCTGCAGCATTTCTTTGCGCAGCTCCGCCGTCGTAGTTCGCTGGGGCGTCCTGTACGTATAGCCGTCCTTGGAGACTCCTTTATTGAGGGGGACATCTTCACCAGCAGCATACGTAGCCAGCTACAAGCTCGGTATGGTGGCTCTGGGGTAGGGTGGCTTCCTTTGACTTCGGAGACAGCAGGCTTCCGTCGCACGGTTCGCCACGAGTTTAAGGGCTGGAAAGAATATAATCAGCTTCACTCCAAGGGGCGCTATCCGCTCCCAAGCCACTACTATACGGGCTCTGTCGGGGACTGGGTGCGCTACACCCTTCCTAAGGGAGCTCGTCCCTGCAATGAAGCGGTCATCTATTATAAGGCTCCATCAGGAGCTACCCTTGAGGTCTCTACGAACTCAGAGGAAGCGACGACGCTTGAGCTCCCAGCTACCGAGGCGCTTAGTGCTTGTCGCCTCGCCACAGGCTCGATCAGCTCTGTGCGCTTCACCCTCACGGGTGGGGCTTCTGGCTTCGTCTGCTATGGGGTTTCGCTGGATGGTACTTCGGGGGTTAGCGTTGATAACTTCTCTATACGCGGGAACTCGGGCCTCATCTTAGCTTCGCTTGATGCTGAGCTTAATAAGGCTTTCTTTGCAGAGCGTCCCTATGACCTTATTGTCCTGCAGTACGGTCTCAATACGATCTCTCCGAAGCAGCTTGATTACTCGGGCTATACCAAGCAACTGGGTAAGGCTATTGATCACCTTCGTGCAACGACGGGGCGTGCCGACTATCTCTTGCTCGGCGTATCAGACCGTGGTGTCAAGGCCTCGGGGGGAGCAGTCGTCACGATGCCTGCCGCGCTTGCTTTAGAGCGTGCACAGATCCGTCTCTCTGCCGATAAGGGCGTGGTCTTCTGGAGTACGCGTGAAGCTGTCGGTCGCCTTGGTGGTATCGGTAAGCTCGCCAGCAAGGGGTGGGCTGCCAAGGACTACACCCACCTCTCTCATCGCGGGGGTGACGAGCTCGCTCGTCAGTTCCTCGATGCCTTCTTCCTCGAAGAAAAGTACTATGATGCGATCAAGTAAGCGTGCAGCACTTCTCCTCACGCTAGGAGTGCTGGGTATTGCTGGATCTCTATTTGCTGCAGGTCCAGTGCCAAAGAGCGAGCCGAATTTCTATGCTCCCACAGGCTACTTTGCGAGCTTAGCTCAGGAGCTGCGTGTAGCAGCAAAGAATGGTAGCACGGTCTCCATTGTTCAGCTCGGCGATAGTCATATCCAAGCAGGGCATACGACGGCTCCACTACGTGCCTCGCTGCAAGCTTCCTTCGGTGATGCAGGACGAGGCTGGATAGGTTGGTACGCGCTCTATGGCTCTAATTCTCCACGAGATTACCGAGTCACTTCGTCTGGATTTGGTTGGCAGCGCGAGCTCATTCTTAAGCCCGAAGGCACACGCCCTATGGGATTAGGGGGCTATGTGCTCTCTACGCGTCCTAGTAGCCGATTTACCATTGGGGTTACCTCTTCGGATCACCCTTTCCGACAGATGCACCTTGTGCGCACCGCTTCTTCACTCCCCTTGACAGCATTCCCTCTTGCCGAGCTCCGTACAGGACGCTTTTCTACGGGAGCCTACGTAGTAGATACGCTTTCTTGGCGCTCACCCTATACGAGTGTCACACTCACGGGGGCGGAGGAGAATGATGCGGATGAAGCTGTCTATGCGGGCTGTGTCCTTCTCTCTGGGAAGGGTGGTGTCCTTGTTCATGATATTGGTATTAATGGGGCGGCTTACCGGCACTATGCGCTCGCAGACTATGTCGAGCAGCTCTCTTTGCTGGAGCCTCAACTGCTTATCCTCTCAATGGGAACGAATGACTGCTACAGTACGCACTTCCAGATAGCAGACTTCACCGATAGCCTTGAGCAGATGCTTATGCTACTCAAGGAAATCTTACCTAAGACAAAGATTCTACTGACAACCCCTCCCCCGAGCTTCTTCCGCCAAGCCTCTACGCACTATGTCGTCACAGGACGCCGGCGTAAGCACCGCAAGAAGGTGACTACTATGACCTATAGATTCAATGAGAATGCAGCGCGTGTCTCAGAGGAGATCATGCATCGTGCAGAGCTGCATGGCGTAGCTGCCTTCGACCTCTTCTCTGCTATGGGAGGGCAATCAGGTATTAATTCCTGGATCGCCGATGGCCTGATGGCTGGTGATCGTGTGCATTATAGCCGTGATGGCTATGAGCGTCAGGGGCGACTTATCACCTCAGCGCTGGAGCGTGCACTCACTCTTCGCTAACCTTTTTACGACGAATGACCTTCTTCGATACAATCGACTGGGGGAGACTCCCCGATGTACTGCGCTTTGACCGCGAGAGTCCGATGATCTTCTCCTCGGGACTCTTCCTCTTCTGTGCGCTCTTTTTCCTGCCGATCTATATGCTCCTTCGGAAGACGACGACGCTACGTATTATCTACGTCGCTCTCTTCTCGCTTTTCTTCTACTACGAGAGTAGTGGGGAGTATGTCTTGATCCTCCTCTTTGCCGCCACGATGGACTACTTCATTGGGCGGGCTATGGGGCAGAGCGAAGATCCACGTTATCGCAAGCGCCTCTTGATCACGAGCGTTTGCGTGAATATCGGGATGCTCTCATACTTCAAGTACTTCTATTTCCTTCTTGACCTGGGGCAGACATTGCTCGCAGCGATTGGCATCACGACACCTCCAGCAGTGCCATTGGAGGCTCGCGACTACTTCATCCCTGCGGGTATATCGTTCTATACCTTCCAGACGCTAAGCTACACGGTCGATATCTACCGAAAGGAGATTGCCCCACTGCGTCGCTGGATTGATTACCTCTTTTATCTCTCCTTCTTCCCGCAGCTGGTCGCTGGACCTATCGTCCGTGCGAAGGACTTTATACCACAGATCTATCGTCGCCCGCAGCTGCTGAAGGCTGAATATGGAGAAGCTCTTACGCTCATTATCAGTGGCTTGATCAAGAAGGCGATTATCGGAGACTTCATCGGGGCGAACCTTGTAGACCTCATCTTTGCTGAGCCGACGCGTTTCACAGGGATAGAGAATCTCTTTGCGGTCTATGGGTATGCGATGCAGATCTACTGTGACTTCTCGGGATACTCAGATATGGCTATTGGGATCGCCTTGCTACTCGGCTTCCGCTTCAATATCAACTTTGATTCGCCCTACCAGTCGGGGAATATTACAGAGTTCTGGCGACGCTGGCATATCTCCCTCTCAAGTTGGTTGCGTGACTACCTGTACATTCCGCTCGGCGGAAATCGAAAGGGACAGATCCGCACCTATATCAACCTCTTCCTGACGATGCTCCTTGGCGGGCTATGGCATGGAGCAGCTCTCCGCTTTGTCCTTTGGGGAGCCATCCATGGTGTGGCTCTTGCTCTGCACAAGCTGTATATGCAGATCTTTGATCACTTCGGATGGCGTCGTCGTGAGCCCCTTCGTTGGCAGCGCTTCGCAGGGCAGATCATTACCTTCCATCTCGTCTGCTTTGCTTGGATCTTTTTCCGTGCAGACTCGATGGAGACAGCTTGTGCGGTGATTACTCAGATCAAGGATCACTTCACCCCTGAGGTCTTCCTGCAGTTTGTCGTGGGATACAAGAATGTCTTGCTGCTCTTGCTTATAGGTTATCTCCTGCACTTCACCTCATACAAGCAAGAACTTCGCTTCCGTGAGTGGATCACGGATCTCTCTTTCCTTAAGCAAGCATTGCTCTTTATTGGGGTGATCTTCCTGCTGATCCAGATCAGAAGCGCAGACGCTCAGCCCTTCATCTACTTCAACTTCTAAAGGGGCTTACTTCCCCTACTTCATAATACAGCTTGCCCTCATCGCTCAATTGATGCGGTGGGGGTGAGCTGTTTTTATCTACTTCTTCAATATTGCTTCGTAGTACCCCCTCTATAGAAGTGTACATGCCCTAAATGCCTTTTAGCAAAAGACGAAGTAGAAGTTGTTTAGTTATTTTAAAGTAATTTTGCCCGCGTACTATATGTATTCACCAAGGGAGAGCCTGAGTTCTGTGTACACAGGCTTCTCTCTGAAACCATATTGAGAGAAGGAATAAGATCAGTGGATTATCTGCACCGCACGCATAGTGCGCTACTAAGGCAAGGCAAGCCCACGCTACAGCGGGCTCTAATGAATGAGATCAATTGGGAGGATCGGATCATCGGTATCCGTGGCTCCCGTGGTGTGGGGAAGACAACCTTCCTCCTTGACTATGCCCGTCGTCACTATGCACCCGATAGCCCTGAGTGCCTCTACATCAATCTCAATCAGTTCAGCTTCACGACGATTCGCCTGGTAGACTTTGTCGGTGATTTCATCAGACAAGGCGGTCGTAGGCTCTTACTTGATCAAGTCTTCAAGTATCCGAGCTGGATGGAGGAGTTCAAGGAATGCTACCACCGCTATCCCGAGCTACATATTGTCTTCACTGCCTCTGCCGTCATGAACCTCGAGGAGGAAGATCCTGAGTTGGCTTCGATTGCTTCGATCTATCACCTCGCAGGATTCTCTCTGCGTGAATTCATTCAGCTGGATAACGGGATTACCCTCCCTACACTGGAGCTGCAAGATATCATGGAGCATACGAGTGAGGTCGTAGGAGATATCTTCTCCTCAGTTAATCCGGGACTATGGATGGATCGTTACCTTGAGTATGGCTATTATCCCTTCCACTTGGAGCCGCGACTGTACTCGGAGAATCTGCTGAAGACGCTGAATATGACGCTGGAGGTTGACCTTCTCTTCATCAAGCAACTCGAGCAGCGCCTACTGCACAAGCTTCGTAAGCTGATCTATATCTTGGCGCAACGTCCTCCGCTGCAGATGCTCAATATCTCCCAGCTGGCTCTCGAGATAGAGACCTCGAGAAGTACGATCGTGAACTACCTGCGCTATCTCTCCGATGCACGTGTCGCACGACCGATCTACCGAGCAGAAGATACCGAGATGGGTAAGCCTGCTATCGTCTATCTGGGTAATCCTAACCTCTATCACGTCTTGGGTCAAGAGGCTTGCGATCGCTCAGAACTCCTGCGTACCTTTGTCTTCAATCAGCTGAGCAAGGGGCATCAGGCGCGTATCTCTGCACGCTCCTCACTAGCCCTCTTTGAAGTTGATGGGCACTATCCCCTCCAGATCGAGGAGGAGCTTGCTGGTCGCTATCGCAGTGACCGCTACTATGTGCTTGAGCGTGGTGACCTTTCCCGAGAGAAGACGATCCCCGTCTGGCTCTTCGGCTTCCTCTACTAAACAGTCTATAGAATACCCAACTATAAATACAGACAACAATGAAACTCTTTAAGAATCTCCTCCTCGGCGTAGGCCTCGCCCTCGCTACTGGTACGGCTCTCTCCGCTCAGGAGCTGGGTCAGCTCCACTATCGTGCTGAAGCAGGTCTTGCGATCTCGCGTATCTCAGCCCTCGGTGTCCACCACAATGGTGACACGGGTAAGTATCTCACTAGCTTTCGTGCTGGGGGGAGCCTCGTGATGCCTTTCGACAACACGATCTTCTCCTTCACTCCAGGACTCTACGTCGTAGGTCGTGGTGAGAAGCAGGGGACGATCCTTGATGATGGTCTGAATCAGAAGAAGCTTTCTACCATCCAGACCTACTCACTCCAGCTCCCACTGGATCTCTCCTTCCGTCTAGCTACGATCGCAGAGAAGCACCGCATCTTCCTCAACGCTGGTCCTTACTTTGCTTACGGTCTCTCGGCTAAGCTCTCGGGAGAAAACATCGATAAGGATCTCTACAAGGAGAATGCCTTCAAGCGCTTTGAGTTCGGTGTAGGTGCTAACCTCATGTATCAGTACAACCGCGTTTATCTTCGTGGCGGTATCGATGCAAGCCTTACGGGCATTACGAAGAAGAGTCTGGGCGCACCTTACTACGTGAGCCTCAAGACTCCTCGCTATGTCACGAGCTACATCACTCTCGGGTACGAGTTCTAAGACCCGCTGGAGGTAACAAAAACTAAGTGACACGCCCCATGAGCAGAGCTGCTCATGGGGCGTGTCATTTTATCTGTTAGGGAAATGCTTGCTACTTGTGCTCAGCGATACGCTCCTTAATAGCATCGATAAGGCTCTGCAGGTCCATTCCGCTACGTTCGCTCATCATGCCGACCGTTGCCTTGGGGATCATGATGCGTGCCAAGGGGGAGGAGAGCATCTTGAAGGCTGGGTTAATCTCGGCAAGAGCCCCCTTGAGCCAAGGGTGATGCTCAAGGAGATCCTTGAGGCGGGTAGAGGCTGTGATCTCTGCATCTGCACTATGACCCGAGCAGCCACAGCTTTCTACCTTCTCTTCGGTATCTGGTACTACCTCGGGCGCTGCAGGAGCGTGACTGCTTCCCTTCATGCAGGAGCAGGATACATATTCGCTCTCTTCCTCTACTGCAGGGGCGGGAGCCGTAGGCGTAGCTTCTGCGGGCTTGTCATCCCCATGCTTGGAGGCAGCCTTGTTGCTCTTGTCCCATGAGAGGAGCGTACGTGAGCCTTCGAGGCTACGGATACGTGTGCAGTCCTGCATCATCTCGAGGACACCACGGAAGCGCCCTTCCTCATCGCGTACGGCAACGTAGTAGATATAGATGAAGAGGCCAGGCTTGTTGATCCAGAAGTCTACTTCATTCTGCTCCCCACGGCGGAACTTCTCGATAATCTCCTCGACGAGGTGTACGCTGGTGCGTGGGTGGCAGTTCTTTACATCACGACCGATGACGTTCTTACTACGAGGGAAGACGCGGTGATCGGTGTCGGTGTAGAAGCGCACGATCTCGTTCTCATCTACATAGGAGAAGTCTACAGGCATATGCTTATAGACGAGATTGATTTGCTCAAGGGTCATCTGACCCGTAGCGACTTCGAGGAGTGCACCTGGGGTGTTCCCCCCACCGAAGCCATACTTACCGAGTAGGCTGGCGAGTTCGTTGGCAAAGCCTGCGGCTGCTGTGGCGGGTACGGTCTCCTTCGGAGTATCTGCCTTAGGAGCTTCTTTGCCGACGTGTATCCAAGCGAAGCCAATCTCACGGTCGCCTGACTTCATCTCCTCAAATTCAGCTGGACGGATCATCGCCAGCGAAGTGGGGTAGAGTACTGTCTCTTCCTTCTGCATCAGGTCGAGTACGTCAGCTACGACTGTGGGCTGCATAGCGATGAACTCATCGTCCTTATCCTCCTCGAGGAGACGGCGGGCATCGCGGATCTCATCGCGGATGAAGTCGTCGAGGAGCCACATCGTCGTCGTGGGGCGGTCGAAGCCCTTGCGCTCAAGGATCGAGTAGAGCTGATTCTGCTTGCGGGAGAGGTGAAGGCGGAACTTATGTAGCTCATCATAGAGCTCGAGCCACTGGTTCTTGATGACTGGATACTGAGCAAGCTCTTCGACCTGCTTCAGCAGACGGCGCATCTCATCGTTCTCACGCAGATAGCACATGATAGGATGGTCCTCGGGGAGGTCGGGACGGCTGCGGTCGAGTACATCTTGGAAGAGCTCCATCATCTGCTGGATATCTTCCTTGCGACATTCGTCTTCGTCGAAGGTCTTCAGCTCCTGCTCTGCTAAGGCGATCTCGTAGGGACGCAGTGTCTTGACACGCTCACGGAGTATGGCTCGAGCTTCATCGAGCGTGAGCTTGCCATCGAGATATCGCTCCTTGGTGTCGAGCACGATCTGGAGCTTCTCCATATCGATCTCGGGCAGGTTATTGCGCATATTCTCCATAGGGGGAGGGTGGCTTAGAGGTTGATGAGGTAGACGAAGAATTCGCTGTCGACGAGGGCTTCGATGCCGATGAAGGCTTCACCGCCGAAGTGCAGCAGGGTGCCTGGGCTTAGTGTATGCTCTTCGCTATTGTTGAGGGTTGCCTTGACTTGGCCCTTAACGACGCTGAAGAAGATATCCTGCCCCTGGTGATCGTGTGGTGCGATCTTCTTGCCTTGGGGAAGGTTGACGTGTACGACCATGAGCTTGTCATTGTTGATGACTTGGCCAAACTCCTTGATTTCCGTTCCGATCATAATGCTACTATGTGGTGATATGTGTGATGATCTATCGGGCAGGATGAAGGGTAATCATCATTTTCACCCTGCTTCCATAGAGAAAGTATCCTGCTTTATCTTTCATTCGCAAAGAAAACAAATATATCTGGCTTTTCGTTCATCCCTCGACAATTCGTTCGCACTCGACTGCCCCAGATGCAGCAAGGGCTACCCCATATACTGATGATATGCGGTAGCCCTTGGCGTATTATGAGCCGGGTAGGCTATGCCTTAGAAGCTGTAGGCAAGACCGAGACCGAGTACTTCACGGAACTGGACCTTGGCACCGCGCTGGTTGCCAGCTGCGTCGACCGTCTTGATATCGTCGTCGTAGACGAGGTTCGTGGTCAGCGTCGTGGTGAGGAACTTATTGATCTTGAAAGCGATCATCATATCCCAGTTCACGTCGATGTTACCGAAGTCCTCGTTGTAAGGCGTGAAGAGCGTGAGCTTCGTGACGAGGTTGATGTTCTCAGCGAGCTTACGCTTGTAGTTAGCTACTGCAAGAGCACCGACTTCTGCGAGCGTCTTCTTACCGGGCTTAACCCCGAAGGCACCCGCTGCAGAGAGGCGGTTGTCAAGGACGAAGGTCATCTTCCCTGTGATGGGAGAGAGCAGGAGGGAGAAGTCTTCGTTGGGCTTGTAGTCAGCACCGATAGCGAGTGTCAGATAGCCAGGGGCGAGGAGGGTAGAGATGTACTTATCCTTGTTCCCAGGGATGTTGGGGTTCGTGTCAGAGTCGTACCCACGAGCGAACTGCGTGAGGAAGTCTCCGAGAGCAGAGATGCTCCAGTGCTTGGAGATGTTGCGACCGACCTTGGTGCTGAAGTTCAGCTTATCGACGCTCTTGAGCCACTTATTGGAGGTCGTGAAGGTCTTACCGAAGTCCGTGATCAGGGCATTGTCCCAGCTCCAGTCTCCCTTCTTGTAGTTAGCCGAAGCATTGAGGTAAAGGTTCCAAGCTACGGAGTTCTCACCACCAGCAGCCCAGTTGGTGAGTGATGTCTGAGCAAGGTTAAGGCCCGATACACCGGAGAACTTCCATGCTGGTGCTGGAGCTGGTACTTCGGGGGCTTCAGTGGGGATAGAGTCCGTCTGCGCTGCTACCTGCCCCACGGAGAGGGCGAGGAGCGAAAAGGCGATAAAGAGTTTCTTCATTGTCTGTATTTATAACTATGCTTGTGTGGAATTACCTTAGTCTAAAGGCCTGCGAAATTACACATTTTTATATAAAGTGTGCTTGTGATCCAGAGAAGGTGAGGATCTACCCTGTCAAAATCAAGGGAAATATTGGAGCTATATTGAGGTCGTATCTACCAGCGCCAAGCGGATCCTTCGATGAGATTGCCCTGTGGAGACTATTGCCGAGACTCCTGTCCCCTATTTAGAGTACTAAGGCATTGCACGCCCAGTTCCCCGATATGCTTCTCCGAAGAGATACACAAGCCCTTCTTCTTATCGCGCGTATTCCTCTTATACTGCGGAGGGAAAAGCATCGTTCTCGTGAAGAAAAAAGCGCCTTCACGTAGTGGTTTTCCTCTGTCTATGTACGTAGTCTTAAAGACCAGGCACACAAATCCAAATATCCACGTACGTAGATATTAGAGCCACGTACGTAGTCCAAACTTATCTGCCACTCGTCCACAACTTTTATCCTTACGCGGAGCAACAACCTAATATAAGTCACTTCACAAAGCTATATAGGAATCAGTCCTAAGCTATATAGCTTCCTTCGCCATCCTATATAGCTCTACCCACGCACCCATATACCTATATGTGGGACCATTCAGCAAGCCCATCTCTTCATTACTCGTACCTTCTTGAAGCTACTCTTGCTGTAGCCACTCTACTGTATAGCGGTTCTCAGATGATGTTATGGAAGCCTATTCGTAAACTACTACAGGCCTGTATGCGAACGACTATTAGTTTCGGGGGCAAACGACTATTCGTTTCGTATGCAAACAACTATTGGTGCGTACATGAAACCACTATTGGTCTGAGGGCAAATGACTCGTACTGTATCCTTGTGCTCTCTCTCACTTCCCTCCACGCTCTCTGGGGAAAATTTTGTATCCCTTCGAGATATCAGGGGAGAAGTGAGAGATTGATCACAGTTCCCTCGGAGCCGTGTATTTGCTTTCTCCTCCCGATGAAGCTCTTTCCTATCCTATTGAGACGATGAAGCCCACCTTAGTTTCTCGTCCCGGATGCACCGAAAATTAGGTGCTTCATATCGCTACTGTAAGTGTTCGATTACTCAGCTATTATACAGCTGGTTAACTGTGTAGAAAAGTGCCTGTGCGTTGGGGCCGTTTTTGAACCAGTACTGGTCAGCTCAGTGACCAGTACTGGTTGCCTTCCCCTCCTCTATCGGAAGGATTATCTTGCCTCAAGAGACTGTGCTACACTTTCAGTACCTTTACAAGAAGAGTGCCCCACACAAGCACCCTAATATCACCACCATGAGCGCAATGATTCCTCATGTCATCACCCCCTTTATAAGGAGTAGTGTAGCCCTGCTCCTCTTGGGGTTAAGTGCACTACTCAGCTCACTCCAAGCTCAGACGCCTACGGATAGCCTCCGCTCGGATGGGGGCTGGGAAGCTTTTATCGAGAGTCAGCTGCAGGTGGGCTTGCTTACCGAAGAAGAGGCGCACGAAGCGGCAGCTCTCTATGACGAGCTACGGCGAGCCCCGCTGGACATTAATTCCGTCCGAGAGGAGGAGCTACGTCGACTCCCGATGCTCTCGGACTATCAGATCTATCAGTTCGTCCGCTATCGTACCGATCATCAGGCTTTTCATGAACTCTCAGAGCTGAAGTTGGTACCAGGCTGGAGTCTCTCGCTCATCGCCCTGCTACGCCCCGTCATAGTCTGTCGCCCCATAGCCGAGGAGCGCCCCTTGCTGGGAAATACGTTAGAAGCCACCCACGAGGCTCGTATCTTTTATGGTAAGCGTAGTAGCACCGGCTTTGCTTCGAAGAAGCCACTTCTCGGCTCGGAGGATGCATTACGGCTAAGCTATAGCTATGCTACGCCCCATAGCCTGAGCCTCTTCATCGCGGGGGAGAAGGACTATGGCGAGCCTTGGCGACGGGGGGCGCACCGAGGATTTGATGCCTATAGCCTGCATGCCCAACTGGAGCATCGCGCGCTGACCCTTGTCTTGGGTGACTACCGCGTGGCACGTGGTAGTGGATTGATCCTCTCGCAAGGAGCTTTCCCGCTGAGCTTCCTCTCACTGACCCCACGCCAGGGTACGGGTGTGCGTCCTGTGAGGAGTATGACTGAGAGCGACTTCTCCCGCGGGGCAGCTGGTATGCTTCGCGTGGGAAGCTGCCGCCTGGGACTCTTCGCCTCTCATCGTCGTATAGACGCACACCGCTCTGACGAGGGCTTGCTTACTGCGCTCTCGGAGACGGGACTGCATACGACAGAGGTGGCTTGGGCGGCACGTCGGCAAGCCTTGACCCGTCTCTATGGTGGATGGATCGAATATCGTGCCCCCGATCTTGAGCTGTCACTGCAGGGGATGTATCAAGATTGGAAAGGAGATCGACTAAGGCACCCACCAGGGAGTCAAGGTGATGCGACGCTGGAGGGCTTGCAAAGCTATGCCGCCTGGAGCTTCTCCTACCGCTATCAGACGCTCCGAGGTCACCTGCGCCTTAGTGGTGAGGCGGCCTACACCTCTCGCTCAGCGTGGGCCTTCATCCAGCACCTCTCCCATCTCCAAGGAAGCAGGGCGGACTTTCGGCTCTCCCTCTGGCATATCGGGGCCCATTACTGGACCTATTATGGGCGAGCTGGCACGCATGCACTCCGTCCGCATAGTGAGGATGGTGGTCGTCTACAACTACAGCTTACTCCCTTCAGTAGCTTAGGGCCAACCCTCCTTTATCTCGATGCCTACCGAGCCTACTCGCAGAGGTTGGGAGATAATGTAGCACATTCGGCTGTGAGCTATGGCCTGATGACCAGTCTCCAGATAGAGCGTGAGGCAAGTCTGAGACTACACTATCGGGGGCGAAAGGATAGTCATCGCTTCAAGCTTGAGGGGGCGTATGATCTCGGTCCTTGGCAACCTCGCCTTGCCCTCCTCTATGCTCGTGGAGCCGCATCTTCGGGATGGGCTGTACAGGGGCGCTTGCGATGGGCTCCTTCCGAACGGCTACAGCTGGATCTTTTAGCAGATGCCTTCGATGCTTCCAGCTGGGATAGCCGGCTCTATACGCTGACGCCGATGCTACGAGGTGAGTATGGTGCGACTCTATTATATGGTAAGGGAGCTGTACTCGGAGGGCGGATGCGCTATCGTCTGAGTTCGCATTGGCAGATCGAGGGGCGTGTACAGCATGAGCATCAGCAGCGTGATGTGCGCCCGACGAAGACTCTTTTCGCCCTTTCTCTTCGCTATCGTGAATGGTGAAGGGGCACTGTAGATACGCGCCTCAAGGGTGGTTTGATTTGGCGAATAGGGCGATTATCTCTACCTTTGCGGGGCAAAGTACATAGTACTCAGCCGAGTAAGATGAGAGTTTTCTCTCACTGGTCCT
Source organism: Porphyromonas pasteri (assembly GCF_014647755.1). Taxonomy (GTDB): domain Bacteria; phylum Bacteroidota; class Bacteroidia; order Bacteroidales; family Porphyromonadaceae; genus Porphyromonas; species Porphyromonas pasteri. The sequence continues at coordinate 284,108 of NZ_BMPU01000001.1, forward strand.
ATAGCTCAGTCGGTTAGAGCACCTGACTCATAATCAGGGAGTCCTTGGTTCAAGCCCAAGTGGGACCACCACTATAGTAAGGAAGCAACATGGGGTAAGTGATCATTGATCACTTACCCCATGTTGCTTGTACTTACCTCTCTTGTATGTAGGCTACTGCAAGCCCTCGTGCTTTCCTCTTCCGTGTGTGCGTTACGTCTGATATAATAATGCTAACTTTGTGGCTTCTTAATAAGTAAACCGTAGAGTTAAGTAACATCCGTCAATGAGAGAAATAGTACTCAAGGGGCTTACCTTCGTGCCCTATATTGATGCCAAGACTATAGGCCAGGCAGTCAAGAAGCTCGGGGAACGCCTGAAAGCTGACTTTAAAGATCGTGACCCGCTCTTTGTCTGCATCATGAATGGCTCATTCATGTTTGCCTCCGAGCTCATGTACGCTATCGACGAAGACTTCGAGGTTGCCTTTGCTCGCTATAGCAGCTACCAGGGGACCAAGAGTACTTTTGAGCTCAAGGAAGTGATGCCTGTGACGCAGTCCCTCGAGGGGCGTGTCGTCGTCATCGTCGAGGACCTCATCGACACGGGCTTCACTATGTACAATCTACAGAAGCACTTCTATAGCCTGGGCGCTAAGGAAGTCCACATCGCTGCGATGCTCTCCAAGCCCGAGGCCTTGAAGTGTGACGTCCACACGGACTACGTAGCGATGGAGATCGAGAATAAGTTCATCCTCGGTCATGGGCTTGACTACGATGACTACGGTCGCATGTTCAGAGATATTTATCAACTAAAAGACTAATCATACTTTAGAGACAACGATGCTTAATTTAGTGATCTTCGGAGCACCAGGCTCTGGCAAGGGAACACAGAGTGAAGTCCTTATCGAACAGTTCGGGTTCGATCACATTTCCACCGGCGACCTCCTGCGCGCAGAGATCAAGCAGGGTAGTGAGCTGGGGAAGTCTGCCAAGAGCTATATCGATGCCGGTCAGCTTGTCCCCGACAGCCTGATCATCGGCATGATCGAGAAGGTACTCCAGGAGCGCCAGCCCAAGAAGGGGCTTATCCTCGACGGGTTCCCCCGCACTGTAGCTCAGGCCGAAGCGCTGGATGCGCTCTACGCCAAGCACGGGACTGCTGTACATGCTGTCCTGGACCTTCAGGTCGCCGAAGACGAACTCATCCAGCGCCTGCTGAAGCGCGGTGAAGAGAGCGGTCGTAGCGATGACAACCTCGAGACTATCCAGAAGCGCCTCGATGTCTATCACGCTCAGACGGCTCCTATCGCTGAGCATTACGCTAAGAAGGGGGTGCACCACGCCATCGAAGGTAGCGGCGCTATCGCTGATATCACGGCACGCATCGCTAAGGTCGTCAACGCCCTGAACTAAGGACAAGACCACCAGCATGTAGCCCAGCCTCATTGGTTGGAGGACAAGGCATAGTGCCTGGAGCGTGGCGCTTCTCACCCACGGGTGAATCGGCTGACCAGACTTCAGACACGTGCCTTTCCTTATTTTTGTACCACATTAATCCTAGAAGACGAGAGCCACTATGGCAGAATCAAACTTTGTAGACTACGTCAAGATCTACTGTCGCTCAGGTAAGGGCGGCCGAGGCTCTACGCACTTCCGTAGAGAGAAGTACATCCCCAAGGGCGGCCCTGATGGCGGGGATGGCGGTCGTGGTGGTGACATCTATATCCGCGCCAATGAGAACTACTGGACCCTCCTCCACCTGCGCTATCAGCGCCATGTCATCGCGACAAGCGGGGGCGGTGGTGGTAGAAACCGCTCCACGGGCTGTGATGGTGAGGACCAAATCATAGAGGTCCCCGTAGGCACCGCTGTCTATGATGCCCTCACGGGGGAATTCATCATGGACCTCAACCGCCACGGGCAGCAGGAGCTTCTCGTCAAGGGCGGTCGTGGCGGTAAGGGGAATACCTTCTTCAAGACACCTACCAACCAAGCTCCACGCTATGCCCAGCCAGGTGAGCCTGCTCAGGAGCGCACCGTCATCCTCCAGCTCAAGATGCTCGCCGATGTCGGTCTTGTTGGTCTCCCTAATGCAGGGAAGTCCACGCTCCTCTCTGTCATCACTGCAGCTAAGCCCAAGATCGCGAACTATCCCTTCACGACGCTGGAGCCTAACCTCGGCATGGTGCGCTATCGTGATGACCGCTCCTTCGTCATGGCAGATATCCCTGGTATCATCGAGGGCGCTGCAGAAGGGCGTGGCTTAGGCTTGCGCTTCCTTCGTCACATTGAGCGCAACGCTCTGCTCCTCTTCATGATCCCAGCCGATACGGAGAATATCGCTGCAGAGTATCGTCTCCTCCTCAGTGAGCTGGTCAAGTACAATGCTGAGCTCACGGAGAAGCGAAAGGTCCTCTGCATCACCAAGTGTGACTTGATCGATGAGGAGATCCAGGGCTGGATCGTTGATGAGCTGCACAAGGAGCTCCCCCAAGAGTTACCAATCTGCTTCATCTCTGCTGCTGCTCACCAAGGACTCACCGAGCTGAAGGACCTCCTGTGGCAGGAGCTTAATCGTGAGACGAAGCACCGCACCGAGTCTATCATCCAGCAATCTATTGACGTCACAAGCCTCACCTTTGATGATGATGATGACCTCCCCAGCTTTGATGAAGAAGATGAAGACTTCGAAGAAGAATGGGATGACGAAGATGGCGACCTGGAGTTCGATTGGGACGATGTCGAGATCGAAGCCGATGAGGCTATCGAGGACTAGCATAGCTCCGCCGACAACTAATTACACGTTACAGAGGGCGTCTCTGGGGGCATTCCCAGAGGCGCCCTCTTGCATTTTCGGATATTTATACTACTTTTGCACTGGGTAAGTCCTATACGACCAGCTCCCTTTGACTCCCCCAGGGCTTGATCGCAGCAAGGGTATTAGGTTGTAGCGGTGCGATATAGATCGCTTACCCACCTGCCTCTTTAGCTCAGTTGGCCAGAGCACGTGATTTGTAATCTCGGGGTCGTTGGTTCGAATCCGACAAGAGGCTCAAAGAAAGAAAAGGGGATGTGCCAATCGACACATCCCCTTTTCTATTGCCTTTTAATATGAGATGATGATATCTCTATCTGCATCGAATTAATCCGCCTATGACAAGCAAGCATTACATACTATTATTAAGTGGCTGCCTACTCCTCAGGGCAAGTGCCGAGGCGTCGGTAGATAAGCTTCTTCCTCGTCCCCAGCATCTGGAGATGCACGCGGGGAAGTGCAGTACGAACCGTCTTAAGCCCGAGGGGCTGTATCTACAGGACGAGCTGAAGGAAATACTTCAGCGGAACGGCTGTGCCATCGATTCGCGTAGCCCCATCGTGGTGCGTACCTCGATCGTACCCTCGCTCCCCAAGGTTTACTTCAATAAGGAGGAAGCCTATCGCCTTCGCATCGGATCGGATGGTATCTACGTGGATGCACTCGAGCGTATCGGCTTGTATCGTGGCCTGCAGACCTTAGAGCAGCTCCTCATCTCGGCAGAGAAGAAGGGCGAGCTGGAGGCGTGCGATATCATCGACTGGCCTTCCTTCCGCATGCGAGGCCTTATGCACGATCTCGGCCGTGCCTTCATCCCAATGGAAGAGCTGAAGAAGCAGGTACGTCTCTTGGCGCAATACAAGGTCAATACGCTGCACCTGCACCTCACCGAGCATCAAGCGTGGCGACTGCAGAGCAAGCGCTATCCTCAGCTGACGGAGGCTCGCCACACGACACGTATGCCAGGGAAGTTCTACACCCTCTCGGAGCTACAAGATCTGGCACGCCTGTGCAAGGAGCTACGTATCACGCTCATCCCCGAGATCGATATGCCGGGGCACAGCTCTGCTTTCTCGCGAGCCATGGGCTTCGATATGCAGACGCCCGAGGGCAAGCGCGTCGTCAAGGACATCCTTACGGAGCTGGCCGAGAGTCTTGATGTGCCTTACATTCACTTGGGTACGGATGAGACAGACTTCACGGATAAGCTCTTCGTCCCTGAGATGGTCGAGCACGTTCGTTCGCTTGGAAAGAAGGCTATCGCATGGAACCCCGGCTGGCCCTTCAAGAGTAAGGAAGTCGACCTCCTCCACCTATGGAGCTCAAAGGGACGCATCGTGTACGGCACGCCTGCCATCGATAGTCGCTACCATTACCTCAATCACTACGATCTCTTCGCCGATATCCAGATGCTCTACAGCAGTAAGATCCTCGGCGTCACGGCGAGCAATACGAACGTGATGGGGGCGATACTCGCCGTATGGAATGACCGCTATGTGGAGTCTCCTCGCACTATCATGCAGGAGAATGCCGTCTACCCCAATATGCTTGCTTTGGCCGAGCGCGCTTGGCTTGGAGGCGGTGCGGGATACTTCAACGCTCCGACCGCAGCGCTTTCTCCCGAAGCGAGCCCCGAGACGCGAGAGGCTTTTGTGGACTTCGAGCGTAGACTCCTGTGGCATAAGGATCGTGTCTTCGCCAGCGAGCCCTTCCCCTACGTGGCGCAGAGCCATGCCCAGTGGTATGTCAGCCCCGCCTATCCCAACGGTGGCGACCTTGCAGCCTCGTACCTGCCCGAAGAGCAGTACCTCAAGCAGATGAAGGCGCACCAGTATGCTCCGCCTGCCGAGGTGGGTGGAGAAGCCTACCCCTACCAGCGCACCAGCGGAGGTTCGGGTGTCTATCTCCGTCACACGTGGGGAGATATTTGCTACGGCCTCGTCCCCAACGCATCGGAGAATAGCACTGTCTACGCTACGGCTTGGGTGCACAGCGATGCCGCCACGACGGCAGGCCTGATCTTCGAGACGCAGAATTATAGCCGTTCGGAGGCTGACGTAGCTCCCCCGCAAGGTACGTGGGACTATAAGGGCAGCCGTCTGTGGGTCAATGGAGAAGCTATCGCGCCTCCCCGCTGGCAGAATGCTGTCGGGCAGCGCAACATTGATCTTCCCCTTGCCAACGAGAACGCAGCTTCGCGCCCACCCCTACAGATCCAGCTGCAGAAGGGCTGGAATCAAATTCTGATTAAGCTACCGATTGGGCGCTTCACGCTCCCCGAGATTCGGCTGAATAAGTGGATGTTCGCCGCGGCGATCACCACGCCCGACGGCAGCAAGGCTTTGCCGAATCTACAGTACGCCAAGCCCAGCCTCAAGTAGGCGCTTCGGCCTCGGCTCATTTAGCACAAGAGGGTGCAAGGGAAGGATACTTCCTTTGCACCCTCTTTTCTTTTGATAATCAAGGGGATGAGATCTCCGTATATACGGCCGGAAACTTCCGTATATGCGCAGGGGGATTTTCGTATATACGAAAATAAATTTCCGCATATACGGAAATTTATCGCTGTGCGCACAGCGTTTTTTCGCCATGCTTTCATAGGAAGAAGGCGGGGGCTTGGGCGCCTTAGCGAGGGACGAAAAGTAAGAGAAGGGCCTTCCACCTCTTCTCCCCCAGCGAGGCTACACGGGGAGCGTCCAGTGCGTGCGCAGGATGGGCAGCGCTTCGGAGAGCTCTTGCATCGAGTCGAAGACGAGGTGTGCACCTTCGTCAGCAAGAGCGCTGTCGGGAAGCAAGCCCGTATTCACCGCTATGGTGAAGATGCCTGCAGCGACGGCCGCCCGCACACCCATGGGGGCATTCTCCACGACGAAGGCCTCGGCAGCGCTTACTCCAGCCTTCTCCAAGCCCATCAGGTAGGGCTCGGGGTCAGGCTTGCCACGGCGCACGTCCTTGCCTGTGACCATAAGATCTTCGGAGAAGACCTTGGGGAAGGCTTCATCCAGCCGCCCCAAGAGCGAGGCTTGCGAAGAGCCTGTGACGACAAGGCGCTCCACGTCGGAGAGCTCGGCGAGTACCAGCTCGACACCAGGGAGTGTCTTGCCCGAATTGTACTTGTTGAAGAGCTGTGTCTTGCGCTCATACAGCCACTTCGTCTCCTCGGGGGAGGCGTCGCGGCCGAGAGTACGCTGGTAGAGTAGCTTGATCGTGTAGCTACCCGTCTGGCCTTCGAACCAATAGACGTCCTCTTCGCTCATCTGCAAGCCTACCTCGTGAGCGGCTTGCACCCACGAACGGCAGTGCGCGGGCATCGAATCGAAGAGCACGCCATCCATGTCGAAGAGTGCCGCGGAGAGCGTAGGGAAGGGCGCGCTGAGGCCTTGCTCAGCGCGGTAGGTGCGGAGTGCCTTGAGGACTCCTTCGGTGCGTGCAGCCTTATTCTCTGTCACGTACTTCACCTCCTTCCTGCGCTGGTCTGGCCTTATGCCCTAAGAGCTTATCGACGACGAGGGCTATGGCGCCATCGCCGGTAACATTACATGCGGTGCCGAAGCTATCCATTGTGATATAAAGTGAGATCATCAGCGCCTGCTCCTCGACCGTGAAGCCTAAGATGGACTGGAGGATGGCCAGCGCCGCCATGATAGCGCCGCCAGGCACGCCAGGAGCTGCTACCATCGTCACCCCAAGCAGGAGGATGAAGTGTGTGAACATACCTAAGTCATACGTCCCGCCACGCATCAGGATAAGAGCAAGAGCGCAGGAGACGATCTTTAGTGTACTGCCCGCGAGGTGGATCGTAGCGCAGAGAGGTACGGTGAAGGAAGCTACCCCGTCGCTGACGCCATTCTTCTTCGCTTGGGCAAGCGTCACGGGGATCGTCGCTGCAGACGAAGCCGTACCCAGTGCCGTGAAGTAAGCGGGAAGCATATTGATGAGCAGACGGATGGGGTTCTTCCCCTGCACCAGCCCTGCGATAGTGAACTGAAGGAGCAGTAGGAAGATATGGAGCACGAAGATCACTCCAATGATCTTGATGAAGACCATGAGCACGCCAACGACCTTGCCACTGCTGGCCATCTCCATGAATATCCCGAGGATATAGAGTGGGAGGAGCGGGATGATGACCTTCTCGATGACGCCCGAGACGATATCCTTGACATCGATGATCACGTTCTTGAGCGCCGTAGACTCCAGATGTGCCACGCCAAGACCAAGGACGAAGGCCAAGATAAGCGCCGTCATGACGCCCATCACGGGAGGCATTGCGATGGTGAAGTAGGGCGTAAGGGCTTCGGGACCCGCTTGTAGCTGGTCTACTTGCCCCGCCTCGATGAGCTGCGGGAAGATGGCATTCCCCGTGAAGTAAGCCAGATAGCCAGAGAAGACCGTAGAGCCATAAGCGATAGCTACGGTCAGCAGGAGCATCTTCCCCGCGCTATGGCCGATGCTCCCGATAGCTTCGGCTACGAGAGCGACGATGATAAGCGGGATGGCGAAGTCGAGGAACTGCGAGAAGATCGCATTGAAGGTCAGGAAGAGTCGCGTCACCCCATCAGGCACGATGAGCCCGAGGCCGATACCCAGGGCGATCGCTATGATGATGCGGGGGAGCAAACTGAGGCGTAGAGCTTTCATTCGCTGAAAAGAGATAAGGGTTAGTGTAGTTAGTTAGCTTATAGAGAAAGACCCTACTAAGATAAGCGATAAAGCAATACGACTGGCATACATCCTCTCGTAGGGGAGGGGGTACGCCAGTCGTCTTGTCTTAGGAGGTCATGATCACTCCGTGTGTAGTGTTACTGTCTATTCTGTCGCTTGCGCTCGGTCTCATCAAGGATGATCTTACGCATACGCATCGAGACGGGTGTGACCTCGACATATTCGTCGGGGCGGATATACTCCAGCGCGTCCTCAAGGCTGAAGACTACGGGAGGAGCCAATGATACCTTATCATCGCTACCCGAAGCACGCATATTCGTCAGCTTCTTGCTCTTGCAGACATTGACGGCGAGGTCACCTTCCTTCGTGTGCTCACCGACGACCTGACCAGCGTAGACTTCTTCCTGTGGAGCGATGAAGAAGCGACCACGGCTCTGGAGGTTGTTGAGGGCGTAGGCGTAAGCTGTCCCCGTCTCGAGAGCAATGATCGAGCCGTTGTTACGACGCTCGATGTCGCCCTTCCATGGCTGATACTCGAGGAAGCGGTGGGCAAGGACGGCTTCACCAGCCGAAGCGGTGAGGACGTAGTTGTTGAGCCCGATGATACCGCGTGAAGGGATGTGGAATTCGAGGAACGTACGGTCACCCTTCGTCTCCATCATTGTCATCTCACCCTTACGGCGCGTGACGACATCGATGATCTTGCTCGCAGACTCCTCGGGGAGGTTCACCGTGAGAAGCTCTATGGGCTCGTGGGGGACGCCGTCGATCTCGTGGATGATGACCTGAGGCTGACCGACCTGCAGCTCGTAGCCTTCGCGACGCATGGTCTCGATGAGGACGGAGAGGTGGAGGACACCACGACCGTAGACGATCCAGCTATCTGCGGTCTCCGCAGGCTCGATGCGCAGGGCGAGGTTCTTATCCAGCTCCTTCATCAGGCGGTCGTGGATGTGGCGGGAGGTGACGAACTTCCCTTCGCGCCCATAGAAGGGCGAGTTGTTGATGGTGAAGAGCATGCTCATCGTAGGCTCATCGACAGCGATGGTCTCGAGCGCTTCGGGCGTAGCTACGTCCGTGAGCGTCTCACCAATCTCAAAGCCTTCGATACCGACCAGCGCACATATGTCGCCCGAGGAGACGCTATCTACCTTCGTTCGGCCAAGACCTTCAAAGATATTGACCTCCTTGATACGCATCTTTGCGATCGAGCCATCGCGCTTGCAGAGGGCTACTTCCTGCCCTTCTCTGAAGGTACCGCGGTGTACGCGACCTACAGCGATACGGCCGACATAGGAGGAGTAGTCCAGCGAGGTGATGAGCATCTGTGCTGGGCCTTCGATCTGCGTAGGAGCGGGGATTTGCTCGAGGATGGTATCCAGTAGGGTGGTGATATCTTCGGTAGGCTGCTTGTAGTCCTTGCTCATCCAGCCCTGCTTAGCCGAGCCATAGATGGTCTCGAAGTCAAGCTGCTCTTCGCTGGCGTTGAGGCTAAACATCAGGTCGAAGACCATATCCTGTACCTCTTCGGGGCGGCAGTTGGGCTTGTCGACCTTGTTGATGACTACGATGGGCTTCAGCCCCATCTCGATGGCCTTCTGCAGGACGAAGCGCGTCTGAGGCATAGGGCCTTCGAAGGCATCGACGAGAAGCAGGCAACCGTCGGCGAGGTTGAGTACGCGCTCTACTTCGCCACCGAAGTCGGCGTGGCCTGGGGTATCGATGATGTTGATCTTGACGTCCTTATAGCGGATGCTGACATTCTTGGAGAGGATGGTGATCCCACGCTCACGCTCGAGGTCATTGTTATCGAGGTACGTATCTACTTCGGCAGCCTTATCATCTCTGAAGAGCTTACCGGCTAAAAGCATCTTATCTACCAGCGTCGTCTTACCATGGTCGACGTGAGCGATAATCGCTATGTTGCGAATGTCTTGCATCTGTTTCTTATAAGTTCATCTATTACGGGCACAAAGGTAGTCAATAATGCGCACTTATAGGGGAATTTTCGCTCCTCGGCGCATAGTTTTTTGCGGGCGAAGCACTCATCTCTTCTCACGAAAGACCAGGCTTTCTCTCCTGATAAATCGGCTATAGATATTGCTCTGCGAAGTGACTTCGCGCTATGGCTGGGAGGCGATAGTATTGAGGGGCTTTGCGACCAGTACTGCTCGGCGAATGGACCAGTACTGGTCACATATATGAACCAGTACTGCTTCGCGCTTCAACCAGTACTGATCACTTCGCTGACCAGTACTACTTCGATTTCCCTTCCCGAAAGAAGGCGACTAACACGTACTACTGTAGGTAGATAAAATGCTATAAGGCTGACTCCCCGAAATCGGGAGTCAGCCTTATACTATGATGTAGGAAATGAAGGTCTCTATAGGAGGGGGGCAAAGAGGCGCATGAAGGATTCTGCAAAGCGAACCATCCGCCCACGCTGCTCCCACTCCTCGTAGGTCAGGCGGTGGCAGGAGATCTTGTCTTGGTCGAAGAGCGTACGTAGGCGCTTGGCTGTCCCCGAGTCGTAGATGATCCCCGAGATCTCGAAGTTGTGCTCCAGGCTACGGAAGTCCATGTTGGCCGAGCCGATAGTCGCTATCTGATCGTCAACGAGAAGGAGCTTGGAGTGGAGGAAGCCGTCGGTGTATTGGTAGATCTTCACCCCCGCTTCGAGGAGCTGTGTGAGGTAAGAGTTAGCAGCGAAGGTCGTCAGGCGCGAGTCCGTCTTGAGAGGGAGCATCAGCTCGACCTTCACACCCGCAAGAGCTGCTGTGGTAAGAGCGTTGTTGAGATTCTCCGTCGGGAGGAAGTAGGGCGTCTGGATGCAGATGCTATGGCTGGCTCGCGAGATCATGTAGATGATCGCTTGCTCGATAGTGCGCCAGTGGCTAATCGGTCCACCTTGGACGAACTGTACCGAAGGAGAATACTCGTTTGGCTCAGTCGCAGGATCAAAGTAGCGGTCTACGTTGATGACCTTGCGTGAGACGGCGTACCAGTCGATGAGGAAGGAGCTTTGGAGCCCTGCTACGGCTACCCCCGTGATGCGGAAGTGGGTATCACGCCAGCGTCCGAGCTCTGAGCCCGTGAGGTAGCGCTGGGCGAAGTTCATCCCGCCGACATAGCCAATGGAGCCGTCGATGACGACGATCTTGCGGTGATTGCGATAGTTCACCGTGGTAGAGAGGAGTGGGAAGGCCACGCGCATGAAGGCGTAGACTTGGATCCCCGCACGACGTAGGCGCTTCCAGTAGGAGGAGGGGACGTTGTATGAGCCGAGGTGGTCGTAGATGATGCGGATGGTGACGCCTTCTTCGGCTTTACGAAGGAGGATGTCCGTCAGGCGGTCGAGCACGTCGTCTGCCCCGAAGATATAGGCTTGCAGGTGGATGTATTCCTCGGCTTGCTCCAAGTCGGCGAAGAGAGCTTCGTACATGTCTGCTCCCCAGGCATAGATGTCGAGGGACTGGAGCTGGAGGAGGGGGCTGTCAGAGTTGCGCTCGACGAGCTCGATGAGTCGCTGGTGTTCTTCTGTGGCTTGCCGCTTCTTCAGCAGATGCTTGGGGAGGGAGAGTCGCTGCGGCTTGAGCATGAGCCTCCGATAGAAGCGGCGGTTGATGCTATTCAGACGCTTCTGGTCTTGGCCGAAGACGATATATACCATGATCCCAAAGACGGGGATGAGCCCGACGATGAGGATCCATGCAGAGGCCTTGAGCGGATTGCGGTTCTCACTGAGTACCGTCCCGATGACCCCTAATACCGTCAGTGTATAGGCAATGATAAGCCAAGAGGAGAGCTCCATAGCGAGGTGTGGAGTTAGTTGGTGACGAGGAGCTTGTCCTGTCGAGAGAGTCGCTGTACGCGGTAGCTACGCAGTGGGCTTCGTGCTGGGCCTGAGAGTGGGCGACCCGTCCCTGAGAGTAGGTCGAAGTGACTCTCACACTTAGGGCAACGTAGCTCAAGCCCTGAGAGCTGGAGCTGAGCCCATGGTGCAGGCTCTACGGGGCAAGCCAAGTCGAAGGCGTAGTACTCTTCGCGGTCTATGGCGTGGACGACGGCCAGACCTGCGAGTCCTGCACGCATTGATGCGATGGTCGAGTGTGGAATGAGGGCTATTCCCCCAGGGGAGAGTAGCGTACGATACTGTGAGAGCTGCAGCGGTACCTCATAGTATACCGATGTCTTGGGGAGTGGTGTCTCGGTCGTGGAGGTACAAGAAAAAAAGAGTAGCCCCACACAGAGCGATAGCAGGTACTTGCTCATATCGGTGGGGCTACTAGAGGACTAATAGTTGTAAGGGATCATGGTGAGCATCTCCGCGAGCTTCTCTACCCCGTCATTGAGCTTGCTCCCAATCATCTTGCGCATGAAGAAGTTGAGGTCAGCACGGAGGGTGAGACGCAGACGCGTATCCCCTGGTGCAGGCTCGAGGAGCTGGATCCAGAGGGTCAGGTCAATGGGAGACTGCTCGGTCGCCAGCTTGATCGTACCCTCGGGCTCTCGCTCGATGATACGGAGCACGAGACGCCCAGCCCCAGGGACGACGAAGGCGCAGCTATCACTATCGATAGGCTCGATGGTGATCTTCTCACGTGCTTCTTCGGGGAGGCGGTCTTGGATATTAGCCAGGCCACTCAGGTCTGAGAGACGCTGGTATACTCGGGTACGAGGTGCGGCGATAGCCTTGATAGAACTTACGTAGTCGGACATGAATTTGTCGGATGATGAGATAATAGTAGGGCTTACTTCTTGCCGGTCCAAGCGGCTGGATCCTTGCGCCACTCCTTGAGGAGCGCTTCGTCTTCAGCTGAGATGTAGCCCGTAGCGAGTGCTTGGCGGATGACGGCGTCATAGCAACTGAGAGTCACGAGGCGAACGTCTGCCTCGGCGAAGGCCTGCTCTGCCTGAGGGAAGCCATGCGTGTAGACTGCGACCATACCGAGGACAGAGCATCCTGCACGACGAATAGCATCCACAGCCTTTAGGCTACTACCACCAGTGGAGATGAGGTCTTCGACGACGAGGACACGGCTTCCTGCGGGTAGCTCGCCTTCGATCTGATTGCCCATACCGTGGTCCTTAGCTACGGGGCGGATGTAGACGAAGGGTAGACCCAGCAGGTCGGCGACGAGGGCACCCTGAGCGATAGCCCCAGTAGCAACCCCAGCGACGACGTCGGGAGCATCGAACTCGCGGCGGATAGCTTCGGCAAGCTCCGTCTTGATCAGCGTGCGTACCTCAGGGTAGGAGAGGGTGACGCGGTTGTCACAGTAGATGGGAGACTTCCAGCCAGAGGCCCAGGTGAAGGGAGAGTCGGGCTGAAGCTTTACGGCCTTTACCTGAAGGAGAGCTTCGGCGATACGTTCTTGGGTGGTGATAGCACTCATGGGGATTGTTCTTTTATAGGAGTGAGTTAGATCTGTAGGAGGAAGGGATCGGCATCAGCCCAGACGGGGAATTTCTGCCGAAGGTCCTGAAGGGGGCCGTAGTCGAGTGTTGCTGTGATGACAGTATCTGCTCCTTCTTCAGCCTCGACGAGAGCCTTGCCACGTGGGTCAATGATGACAGAGTCACCCGAATAGACGAGGTGGTTAGGATCTTCGCCTACACGGTTGACGCCGATGACGTAGCTGAGATTCTCCATAGCACGGGCACGAAGGAGGGTACGGAAGACCTCACGACGTGGGCGTGGCCAGTTGGCTACAGCGATGATAAGGTCATATTCGTTCGACACATTGCGGCACCACACGGGGAAGCGCAGGTCGTAGCAGATGATGGGGAGGATGTGCCAGCCCTTGAATGTGAAGATGGATCGGCTGGTAGCAGAGCTGACGAATTCCTTCTCTCCTCCAGGGGCGAAGAGGTGACGCTTTGCCTGGAGCTGTACCTTCCCATCGGGCTCAATGAGGAAGAAGAGATTATGTATGACTCCCTTGACCTCACTGAGGTAGCTCCCAGCGAGAGCGACATTGTACTCGTGAGAGAGTCGGAGGAGGGTCTGGTAGACTTCGCCTTGCTCTCGGTCAGCAAGCTTCGCCGCCTCGCTTGAGAAGCCCGTAGTAATCGTCTCAGGGAAGACGATGAGATCACTCGTCGCAGCATGATCTCGGATAAGGCCCTTGATGAGCTGGAGGTTAGCCGAGACATCATTCCAGTGGATACTGCACTGTACTGCGCTGACTCGTAGGGGAGCAGGGAAGCTATTTGCCATAAGACTTAGGGAGTAAATTGCTCGGGATACTTTGCCTGGGATTTATCGTATCGACTACGTATCGTCGCCAGATCTTGCTCCATATCGCCTGTGGGGTAGAAGACCTCGAATATACCGAGCTCCTTCTTGCCGTAGTCAATGACGGCGAGCTCGATGGGAAGGCCTGCTGCGACGGCAATATGGTAGAAGCCACTCTTCCACTTCTCTCCTCGAGAGCGTGTACCCTCGGGGGTGATAGCAAGGTGCATCTGTCCCTTCTGTCGGAGCTGCTCTTGCAGACGCTCCACGGTCTGGGTGCGCTCCTTGCGATTGACAGGGATACCACCTAAGGCTCGGAAGATAGGGCCTAAGGGGAAGAAGAACCAATCGCTCTTCATCAGGAAGCCGGAGTCGAAGCCAGCGGCCCAAGAATAGAGAAGCCCGAGGGGAAAGTCGTAGTTGCTAGTATGTGGAGCGACACAGATGATGCTCCCTTCAGGCTGCTTGCCAGGGTGGGGAATGACCTTCCATCCAAAGAGACGAAGCAGGCTCTGAGCTATTTTCTTTCGCAATTGTATAGGGATACTATGGGATGAAGTCAAGCGCTATAGACCTTCGACGAAGTCGTCCAGGCGCTCTGAGAAGCTCGTGAGATTCGTGATGATGTAGTGACGAAGGTCTCTGTAGTAAGCCTTCACTAGCTGAGGGTTATGCTTGCCACTGGGATGCGTGACGCGGCGGAGACTGTCGTCGGTGAAGACCATAATGTCGTCCATCAGGTCTTCGATCTCAGCCTGCATCGCTTCGCTCCCAGAGACGGCACGGATGATAAGAGCCTCGTCGAAGAGGCGCATAACCTCTGCGATGATCTCTTTCTTCAGGGTTCTTTGACTTGCCATAATGGTAGAGTATGTGAGGAGAGATACTCCTCATATAGGGCAAAGATATGGATTATGGGCTTAGCTTACCCCCTTCTCCTGCTCGCTCTTCTCCGTGAGCTTAGGATTGAAGGTCGGTAGCTGGATATGCAGGACTACCGCAAGTACTCGGAAGATGAATACCGAGATGGCGGATATGAACTGCACCCACTCGATGGGTAGGCTTGAGTAGCGCCCCATAAGGACATAGATGATTGAGCCAAGGACGCAGGCCGAGGCATAGAAGTCTGTGCGGAAGATCAGGGGCGTTTCGTTGATCAGTACGTCGCGCAGAAGCCCTCCGAAAGAGCCTGTGACCGTGCCCATGATGACTGCAACCCACCAAGGGAAGCCCGCGGCATAGGACTTAGCGACACCTACGACTACGAAGAGCCCGAGGCCGATGGCGTCAAAGACGAAGAGGGAGTGATTGAGGCGGACGACTTGGCGTCGGAAGATGATCGTGAAGATAAGCCCAAGGGCCGTGATGATCAGATAGGATGGCTGGACAAGCCAGAACGGCTTGATGTCTAAGAGAATGTCACGTATCGTACCACCTCCGACTGCAGTTACGAAGCCCACAACGTAGGCCCCGAACCAGTCTAGCCCCTTCCCCGCTGCGAGACGGATACCACTGATGGCAAAGGCCAGTGTCCCGAGGTAATCACACCAATTGACAAAGTCATTGACATCAACAAGATGAGCGAACTTCATAGCCCGTGACCTCCTTGCTTGTTAGTAGGACTCTGCATCAGAGGGGAAGCTACGCTCCTTGACTGCGGTGATATAAGCCTCAGCGGCCTGCTTGATTTCCTCTCCGAGTGAGGCAAAGCGGCGGAGGAACTTTGGGGTGAAGCGGTCTTCCATACCGAGCATATCCTGTGAGACGAGGACTTGCCCATCGACACCGCTACCAGCCCCGATACCGATGACGGGTATCTGCAGGGACTGAGCTACACGTGCTGCGACAGAGGCGGGTACCTTCTCAAGTACTACAGCGCAGCAGCCTGCACGCTCCAGCCCGAGTGCTTCCTCAAAGAGCTTATCTGCGGCAGCACCTTCTTTACCCTGAAGTCCATAGCCTCCGAGCTGATGTACAGATTGAGGCGTGAGACCAAGGTGACCAACGACGGGAATACCTGCCGCTGTGAACTGACTGATTGTACTGAATAGGTGCGTACCTCCCTCGAGCTTGACGGCATCTGCACCCGTCTCCTTCATGATGCGGATAGCCGAAGCGAGAGCGGTCTCAGGACTGATCTGATAGCTCCCGAAGGGCATGTCTACGACGACAAAGGCGCGCTGGACTCCACGGACTACACAGGCACCGTGGTAGATCATCTGATCGAGAGTAATAGGTAGGGTCGTGGTATGGCCTGCCATCACATTGGCAGCAGAGTCTCCGACGAGGAGGATATCTATACCAGCAGCGTCGAGGAGACGTGCCATCGTATAGTCGTATGCTGTGAGCATCGAGATTGGCTCACCCTGAGCCTTCATAGCTGCCAGACGGAGGGTCGTCACCTTCTTCGTCTCGGCTTGGTGTTGAGACACTTCTTTATTGATATAAATTGAGGGGTAAGCCACCACCCTAATCCCTGAGACGGGATAGGGTGGTGGCCTCTGTGATTATACTTCTGTGGATATAGAGAGTCCGAGAGTAGCACTATGTACTACTCCCATTCGATGGTGCTGGGTGGCTTGGAGGAGATATCGTAGACGACACGGTTTACCCCACGTACCTTGTTGATGATCTCATTGGAGACCTTAGCCAGGAACTCATAGGGGAGGTGTGCCCAGTCTGCGCTCATCGCATCCGTGCTGGTCACAGCGCGTAGTGCGATGGTGTACTCATAGGTACGCTCATCACCCATGACACCGACAGAGCGGATGGGGAGGAGGATCGCACCAGCCTGCCATACATTGTCGTACAGCCCCCACTCGCGCATCATCGACATATAGATGTCGTCAGCATTTTGGAGGATCTCGATCTTCTCAGCCGTGATCTCCCCGAGGATACGGATACCTAAGCCGGGGCCAGGGAAGGGCTGGCGCTTGATGAGGTGAGGCTGCATACCCATCTCAAGACCTACGCGACGCACTTCATCCTTGAAGAGGAGGCGAAGTGGCTCTACAAGACGGAGCTTCATACGCTCAGGGAGTCCACCTACATTGTGATGGCTCTTGATGACCGTACCCGTGATGCTGAGGGATTCGATGACGTCAGGATAAATGGTCCCCTGGCCAAGCCACTTAATGTCCTTGAGCTTGTGTGCCTCTTCATCGAAGACCTCGATGAAGCCACGACCGATGATCTTACGCTTCTCTTCGGGATCAGTGACACCTTGGAGAGCTGAGAGGAACTTATCTCGTGCGTTGACACCGATGACATTGAGCCCCAGATGCTCGTAGTCACGCAGGACATTCTCGTATTCGTTCTTACGCAGGAGCCCATGGTCGACGAAGATACACGTGAGGTTCTTGCCGATAGCCTTGTGGAGGAGGACTGCCGTCACAGAGGAGTCGACCCCACCCGAGAGAGCCAAGATGACCTTGTCATCACCCAGCTGGGCACGAAGCTCAGCCACGGTGCTCTCAACGAAAGAGGCTGGAGACCAGTTGCCACGGATGCCCGTTACCTTGAGGAAGTTATCAAGGATCTTGAGACCTTCTTCAGAGTGGAATGCTTCAGGATGGAACTGGACACCCCACGTACGCTCGCCATCAATACGGAAGGCTGCTGCCTCTACGTCCTCGGTGCTGGCGATGATACGGAAGCCCTTAGGGAGCGTGGTGATGGTGTCACCGTGGGACATCCAGACGATACCGCCAGGTGTGATACCCTCGAGGAGCTTATCATTCTCGTGGCGTAGCGTGAGGTGTGCACGACCATACTCACGGCTATCGCAGGGCTCTACCTTACCACCAGCTTGGTGAACGAGGCTCTGTGCTCCATAGCAAATACCGAGTATGGGGAGACGCCCACGCAGGGCGGATAGGTCGGTGCGGAAGGCTGCTTCGTCGTAGACCGAGTAGGGACTTCCTGAGAGGATGATCCCTGCGATGCCCGTAAGATCTTCGGGTACCTTATTGTAGGGTACGATCTCGCAATAGGTGTTCAGTTCGCGGAGTCTACGGCCTATGAGCTGTGTTGTCTGCGAGCCAAAGTCGAGGATGAGTATCTTCTCCTGCATAGTTACTGATGGCTTTCTTATTTATAAGTGGTAAGACCAATTCGAGACAAAGATACGAATTGTAGGAGACTCAGCTGATAGTGCTCGTTTACTCGTTGTTTTATCTTATGAGACCATTGCGCAAGGCCGTCTCTTCGCAGCTTGCACTTCTCTCCTTCGAACTTCTCAGCCTAAAGACTTCGATTTTCGAAGGGAGAAGGTACGAGTAATGAAGAGGTGCTCTTGCATAATGGTCCCATATATAGGTGTATGGGTGCGTCGGTAGAGCTATATAGGATGGCGAAGAAAGCTATATAGCTTTGCACTGATTACTATATAGCTTTACTTGGATTCCTATATAGCTTTATGAAGAGACCTATATTAGGTTGTTGCTCCGCGTAGGGATAAAAGTTGTGGACAAGCGGCAGATAAGTTTGGACTACATACGTAGCTCTAATATCTCCGTACGTGGATCTTTGGATTGACGTGCCTGGTCTTTAAGACTACGTGCATAGATAAATGAAAGCCACTATGGGAAGACGCTTTTTTCTTCAAGGGAATAGCGCTGTTTCCTCCGCTGGATAAGAAGAATACTCGCGATTAGGCGAAGGACTTATGTATCTCTTCGGAGAGGCATATCGGAGAGCTGGTCGTGCGATGCCTTAGTACTCTAAATGGAGGACAGGACTCGCGGCAACAGTCTCCTTATGGAAAAGAGACATTCCCATAGGATGCCGAAGTCGGAATTCTATGGGAATGTCTTGTGTGAAGGATAGGACTAAGGCTGTCTATCCAAGCGATAGCTACCATCAGCCTGCGGTACAGCGCGGACGAGCCACTTGTGTCGCTCCCCTTCGCCATCGGAGTAGCTGACCTCGAAGACTCCAGAGGCGGAGCTGGGGCGTACGCTTAGGCTACTGCACCAGCTGGGGTCAAAGTCTACATTATCAATGAGAGTGTCGAAGAATCCACTCTCGACCTCGCCCACCGAAGCCAAGCCCTCATAATACTGCTGTATAGTGGCCTTAGTGCAGTAGCGGTCACGCAGAGCCTTGAGCTCTACTTCGAGCTCGGGCTTCATCGCGAGGTAGTGAGAGATGTAGCACTCGTAGAAGGAGCGAATGAAGTTGATCGGGCTCGTCATATCTACGCTTTTAGTCCCTGCAAAGGGATTGCTGCGGAGCTTATCCCCGTACTCTGAGTGATGCCACTCGGGTGTGATGAAGTCGATGAGATACTTATCTCCAGACTTCTGCAGGTGGAGAGGTATAGCACGATAGCCTTCTCCACTGCCGAAGCTTACCTGATACCAGTCTTGCCCGAGGGCGTGTACTTGCAGGCTCCCTTCGCTGCCAGAAGCAAGGTCTTGAGCGCGAATAAATGGATCCGAGTCGGTGAGTGCTCTTACGCGCTCCAGCTTAGCCTTAGCCTCTGGTGTGGCATTGGCTAAGATGAGCGAATCCATCTGAGCAGGCTCATACATGCGGTCAAAGGAGCGAATGTACTCGGTATAGAAGCGCTTGAGCATAGCTTCGGGGCTCTCGGTACGCTGCTTCTGGACTGTGGTGGTTTGCTTTTGTTTGGTGCGCTTTTGTGCGCAGCTTGTGGTGGGAGTGATGAGCCCTAAAAAGACAAGCAGGCTCCACGTGAGTAATGACTTAGACATAATGATGCGGTAATATGGTTAGATGGAGGGGAGAAACAAAGCCCTCTCATAGTGACAACGCACAGAGTACTATGCGCGGTATGCTTTGTCTCTGCCTATGGATTGCCAGGGGCAGAGTATTGCCTCGAGGAGGTCAATCAGAATGAAGAGCCCGACACCCATGAGACTCAGTAGCGCTATCCCAGCGTACATGTCGAGGTAGTCAATGCGCATCCAGGCATCGGATATATAGTAGCCAAGCCCCTCGGTTGTGCCGTATGTCTCGGTAACAAAGAGCACGGAGATAGCTGTGCCGATAGCTATGCGTAGTGCAGATAGTGCTGCGGGGAGTGCTGCGGGGAGGAGGAGGTGACGAAGGAGTCCCCAAGAGCTCGCACCGAGCGAGCGAGTTACAGCAAAGTGCTCCTCGGGAATCGCAAGCAGGGCATCTCGCATTGATACGGCTAGCTGGAAGAGTATGATCAGTACGATCATCACCACCTTCGTCACTTCCCCAAGGCCACCCAGGAGCATGACTACGGGGAGGAGGGCCAGCTTAGGTATGGGGTAGGTAAAGTAGATAAAGGTCGATAGGATGCGCCCCACTCGAGGATAGAGGATCATCGAGAGGGAGAGGATGGCTGAGAGTATGGTCGCGATGAGGATACCCCAGCCGATGCGCTGCAGGCTCGTCAAGGTGTGAGCAAGAAGGTCAGACCCGTTGAGGTGAGCCATATAGGCATAGACCGCCCATGGCGCAGGTAAGACTTCGCTACGGATAAGTAGGTAGCCTGCCAGCCAGAGAGCGTGCAAGATGATGGCTCCAAGTAGGAGCTGCAGGAGGTGACGGCTAAATGACTTCATCTAAGTGGCGTAGTTCTTCCTCCAGTATGCTTGAGGTAGCTCCTCGGTGGTCAGCAAGGAGAGTTCCTGGCTTCCCTCCGATGAGTAGGGTGCGCTCCGATAAAGTCGTTGCCTCTACGGGGCTATGGGTGACGCAAAGGGTGGGGGTAGGATAGCGCTGCCACAGCTCGAGGAAGAGCTGCCGAGAGCGACTTGCCGTCGCTACATCGAGGGCTGAGAATGCTTCGTCGAGAAGAAGCAGGTCCGGCTTCATGATGAAGGCACGAGCAAGGGCTACACGCTGGCACTGACCTCCACTTAGTTCGCTGGGATAGCGGTCTAAGAGATCGGTGAGTGATAGAGTCGTGAGAATCTCCTCTTGCAGGTCGGATGAGACGATACGCTTGCCGAGTGCAGCAGGCAGGTGGATGCTCTCTCTTACTGTCTTCCAGGGGAAGAGCCCGTATTGCTGAGGGACAAGTGCGATCTGATGGGTACGGGGGCTGAGTGGTACACCCGAGAGTTGCAGCGTTCCCTTGCTCGGGCGGATAATCCCAGCTAAGGTGTGTAAGAGGCTGGATTTCCCGCTTCCCGATGGCCCGATGATCGTCACGATCTCTTTTCCCAAACTGAAGCTCACATCCCTGAGCGCAGTCGTCACTTCACGGCGCTTGCTATAGCGTATGCTTAGGTCGGAGACATGTAGTAGAGGCTCGGACATGGAGGGCGTGGTAGAGGAGTGGTGAGCTACTCCGCGATGATTGGGCGGATCAGCCCCTCTGCCGTGTAGCTCTCAGGTACGAGCTTTTTAGCCTTCATCCAGCTAAGGATGGGCTGAAGGTCCTCTGACTTAGGTGCGGTGACCTCAGCATAGGTGGGGAGGGGAATCTGCGAGGCAAGGTCCTTGGACACACCGAGGAGCTGCTCTACGGCGGCAGACCAGTCCTTTCGGGGATGCTGGGCCATATAGGCGACGGCCTTGTTGTATCCCTCAATGAAAGCCCTCACTGCGGCTGACTTCTTCGTGAGTGCTTCGTCTTGGAAGAGAAGCCCTGTGATGCCCACCGTGAGTCCGTTAGGTACGTCAATAGCTACCAGCCCCTTGGATGCTCCGATCGTAGCGAAGGGCTCCGGGAGAATAGCGGCATCCAGCTCACCCGAGCTGAGCATCTCTAAGCGGATGGGGATCTTCTGTACCTCTACACGCGTGTAGGGGAGTGGCTTACCCTTGGCATCCACGAGGGAACGCTCGGTAGCATAGTCGATGAGGGTATTGGAAGATAGGCCGATATGCTTGCCGCGCAGGTCGGCAATCTCGTCGAGCTCCTTATTGCGCCCGAAGACCAGACGGAAGCCCCCTTGACAAGCGATGGGAAGAGATACCTTCAGCCCCTTGGAATGTAGGAGCATGGCTCCCATATAGTCCGTGACTGAGGCATCTACGGAGCCCGTTTGCAGTGCTGCATCACGCTCCATGGGGGAGGCGAAGCGCACGATCTCTATGGGGTGAGTGAAGAAGCCCTGCTGCTCAGCTACTGCTATCGGTAGGTAGTCGATAGAGGGCATCACCCCGATGCATAGGTGAGTGCTATCTGTGGGGTTGCTCTTCCCCTTTTGCGAACAAGCGCCAGAGAGGAACATAGCCCCTGTGATGAGCGCCATACCGAGCGCGAGGAAAAGCCCCGTGCGCAGCGATCGTTTCATATCTATTCCTTCGAATTGAGTTTCTTACGCTCCAGTGCTGCGAAGTAGCGGCAGTAGGGAGCTAATCCACAGGTCGTACACTGAGGCTTGCGGGCTGTACATACATAGCGTCCATGCAAGATAAGCCAGTGGTGCGCCTTGGGAATGAGGTGCTCGGGGATATACTTGATGAGGGTGAGCTCCGTCTCGAGAGGTGTCTTGGAATTGGTCGTCAGCCCGATGCGGTTGGATACACGGAAGACGTGTGTATCGACTGCCATCGTAGGGCGGTTATAGATGACCGAAGCGATTACGTTGGCCGTCTTGCGCCCGACACCTGGGAGCTTCATCAGCTCCTCGCGCTCCTCGGGGACTTCTCCCTGATGGTCAGCGACGAGGCGCTGAGCCATAGCCACAAGATAACCAGCCTTAGCGCGGGGATAGCTAACGCTCCGCACGAGCTCAAAGATGTCGTCCACCTCAGCTCGTGCCATGATTTCGGCTGTCGGATACTGTCGGAAGAGGCGTGGAGTGATCATGTTCACCCGCTTGTCCGTGCATTGGGCTGAGAGAATCACAGCCACCAGCAGCTCAAAGGGAGTGGTGTAGTGTAGCTCAGTTTCAGCCACAGGCATATGCTCTTCAAACCATCCGATGACGGCTTCGTATCGCTCTTTACGCGTCACAGCTCGTAGTTACCTTTTGTGTTGCTCATATTAATGAGCAGCCTTGAACTGCTCGAGGAAGCGCACGTCATTCTCTGAGAAGAGACGCAGGTCGCTGACTCGATACTTGAGGTTCGTGATACGCTCTACACCCATACCGAGGGCATAGCCGCTGTACTTACGGCTGTCGATGCCACAGTTCTCCAGTACGTTAGGGTCTACCATACCACATCCGAGGATCTCAACCCAGCCCGTGTGCTTACAGAAGTTACAGCCCTTACCGCCACAGATGTTGCAGGAGATATCCATCTCTGCCGATGGCTCTGTGAAGGGGAAATAAGAGGGGCGGAGGCGAATCTTCGTGTCGGTGCCGAACATTTCCTGAGCGAAGTACAGCAGTACCTGCTTGAGGTCAGCGAACGAGACGTTTTGGTCTACATAGAGAGCCTCCAGCTGATGGAAGAAGCAGTGTGCGCGGTAGGAGATAGCCTCATTGCGATACACGCGACCTGGGCAGATGACACGGATGGGAGGCTCTGACTCCAGCATCGTGCGAGTCTGTACCGAGGAGGTGTGGGTACGTAGGAGCGTACCGGGGACATTGCGCACGAAGAACGTATCCTGCATATCACGTGCAGGATGGTCTTCGGCGAAGTTGAGGGCAGAGAATACATGCCAGTCATCTTCGATCTCAGGACCTTCGGCAATAGAGAAGCCAAGGCGCGCGAATATGGAGCAGATCTCCTGCTGGACGATCGTCAGCGGATGGCGTGAGCCTAATGGAGTGGGGTAAGCCGTACGTGACCAGTCGATACCCATATCTTCGTCATCTCCACCAGAGCTCAGAGAGGCGCGTAGCTCGTTGATCTTGTCCGTAGCCAGCGTCTTTAGGGCGTTGAGGAGTTGGCCGACCTGTCGCTTTTCTTCGTTAGGGACGGTCTTGAATTCGTCGAAGAGCTGAGAGACGAGGCCCTTCTTACTGATATATTTGATGCGAAGGTCTTCGACTTCCTGCTCAGAGTGTGCCGTCAGTGCTTGTAGCTCGGCAGTGAGTTGTTGTATTCTTTCTTGCATGAACTAATACCCTTTATTTTGAGGTGTAAAGGTAGTGAATTCCACGGAGGTGGCTTGTGGGCCAGGGCTCCCGCACCAAAATCTCCTCCTCGTCTGCAAGGCCGTATTGAGGCGGAGTTGATTTGCAAGCACTATTGCTCTGCAAGTGAACAACTATTGGCTTGGGGGCAAACCACTATTTGTTTCACATCCGAACGAATAGTCGTTTGGATATGAAACTACTACTGATTCGATGGCAAACGACTATTGCTGTCGCTTTGAGCCTCTACCGTTTCGCACATGCTCTCTGGTGACTCTTCTTGCCCATAGCATAGCTATATAGGAGACAGTTGCCGAGAGTTCTGCCCCTACTTGTTGCGCAAGACATCGCATGCCTAGCTCCCCGATATACTTCTCCGAAGAGATACACAAGCCCTTCGCCTTATCGCGAGTACTCCTCTTATCCAGCGGAAGGAAAAGTGCCATTTTCATGAAGGAAAAAGCGCCTTCACGTAGTGGTTTTCCTCTGTCTATGCATGTAGTCTTAAAGACCAGGCACGTCAGTCCAAATATCCACGTACGTAGATATTAGAGCCACGTACGTAGTCCAAACTCATTTGCTACTCGTCTATAACTTTTATCCCTATGCAGAGTAACAACCTAATAGAGGTCACTTCACAAAGCTATATAGGAATCAGCACAAAGCTATATAGTAATCAGTGCAAAGCTATATAGTAATCAGTGTAAAGCTATATAGCATTCTTCGCCATCCTATATAGCTCTACCTCACACATCCATATACCTATTGAGACCATTGCGCAAGACCACCTCTTCATTACTCGCACCTCCTTCCCTTGAAAATCGGAGTCTTTAGGCTAAGAAGTTCGAAGGAGGAGAGTACAAGCTGTGAAGAGATGGCCTTGTGCAATGGTCTCAAGTAGATGCTTGTCTAAGGCGTAAGGATAAAATTAACGGGGCAGGGAGGATCCATCCTCTCTGCCCCGTTGGCTTTATTGGTAGCTCTCCAGTAGACTATGGTGATGCTGGCGAGCAGAAGAAGTGATATCGAGTACCTCTCTTAATGGGTGGGGTTCTGGGTCAGCTTACCTGGGTAGGCATCGATAGCATTCTGTGGGATGAAGTACACCACACGATAGTCTGTGGGGGCAATGTCCTCACGCTGGTGATGAGCTCCAGGGTAGCGACGTACGAGTGAGCCTCCGTTGCGGAATACATCATAGCTGCGCTCAGCCTGGAAGGCGAGTTCCAATTGGCGCTCCTTGTCGATGCGCTCGGATGCGTTCGTAGCATCGAGGCTGGCATAGGCAGCACCAGGGATGGATCGTGTGCGTATGATATTGAGGTCGGTGAGTGCTGCGCTATAGTTCCCGAGCTTAGCTTCTGCTTCAGCTCGGTTGAGGTACACTTCACCGAGACGAGAGATGACAGGAGAGTGCAGGTGGCTATTCTCACCCTCACGGGAGCACTTCGTGATGTAGAACATCGGGTAGGCTCTGTTGAGCTTGATGTATAGGTCGATTACTCCTCGGTAAGTCTTCCCCTTATAGGTGATGCTGTAGATCTCTTGATTTGCATCTATCGCAGTCAAGGTGTAAGACTCCGCCTGTCCCGAATCCTTAGCTTCCTTGGCTATGATCTGACCATTGGAGCGAGTGATGGGGAGCTGCAGGTAGTTGAGGTCTCCTGACTCTTCGCTCTTGATGAAGCGGAATACCTCCGTCTTCTCAGGCGCATACACGGGCTCAATGAAGGCGGCACGAGCATCTACGATACGGGTGCTGGTAGGGCGGAAGTCATTTCGTCCCGTCTCATCAAGTAGGGCAAGGTATTTGGCGCTGGCATACATCTCACCCCAGCCCATACCTCCGATATTGGCATACATACCACCGACTCCATAGTAGTGGTCGTAACCAGAGTATTCAGAGGCCAGACGGCGGACGACGAAGATAGACTCCTTGTTGCTCTCAGGCAGGAGTTGATTGTACTTCATGAAGTCTTCTCGATTGAGGAGCGAATACTTCCCACTCGAGATGACCTTCGTGGCATACTCGGAGGCTAGCTGAGCATACTGCGTATTGGGCTGCTCATAGGTGCCACTCATATAGAGGTAGAGGCGGGAAAGCAAAGCCTGAGCTGCTCCCTTGGACGCATAGAAGGGCGTACCTGAGCGTTCGGGGAGGAGCGTCTCTGCTTGCTTCAAGTCTTCAATAGCCTGTGCATAGGTCTCTGCTACGGTAGCACGGTCGGGGAGCGTGAACTTATCGAAGACGTCCTTTGGAGCACTCTTGATGATAGGTACACCAAGGTTCTTCTCTGGATCCTGGTAGTAGGGACGGCCGTAGGCTCTCACGAGGTAGAAGTAGAGGAAGCCACGAATGAAGTAGGCTTCTCCCACATGCGCCTTGACCTCCTCATCGGTGGAGGTGCCATAGAGCTCGATAATGTTCGAGGCCTGGATGATAGCCTTGTAGCTATTATCCCAAAAGTCCTGTAGGCGGTAGTTCTGTGGGGTGCGGTTGAAGGAGATGAACTCAAAGAAGGCATCTGTTGAGGCGCCACGTATCATGATGTTGTCCCCCGCATACTCGCCGCAGCGGTGCATGACGTCGCTCCAGGTCTTGAGCTGGGCATACATCCCGTGGGTCATCCCATCGATAGCCTCTTCTGGATGCTCGAGGATACGCTGGCTGGACATACTCCCCTTGGGCTCTCTGTCAATATTGCAGGCTACCAGTAGGCAGGAGGACACCAGTAGCATTAGTATCTTATTCATATCTGTATCGTGTAGCTATAGTGAGAGGTTGAGCCCGAGGACAAAGCGACGGACAGGGGGATAGACGCTGATACCCGTCGTCCCCATGACAGAGCCATCAGAGGCGGGAAGCTCGGGGTCTACACCTGAGTACTTCGTCAGGGTGAAGAGGTTCTCAGCATTGAGGTAGATGCGGAGGTTCTGTACCTTCAGCTGAGGAAGGGAGAGGTTGTAACCAAGGCTGAGAGTACGTAGCTTGAAGAAGGAGTTGTCCTCCAGGTAGCGAGAAGAGGCCTTGTTGCCATTGTCCTTGTTGTTGTACAGGGCACGTGGGTGAGTGGCGACGTCGCCCTTCTTCTGCCAGCGTGACCAACCCTTCTGCAGTGACATCTGATTGCGGTCGGTGTAGGTGAGGTCAGAGTCGAGCTCTTGGCGAGAGTAGTTGTAGATCTGTCCACCGAGAGCATAGCCGAACGTAGCCGAGAGGTCGAATTCCTTCCAGCGTAGGTTCGTCGTGATCCCCCCGAAGACCTTAGGTGCAGCAGAGCCCAGCTTGTAGTACTTGGCTTCGGCGTAGTTGCTGGTCGTGACGCGCTCTCCGTTAGTCCCTTCCTTATACCACATGGGGCGCCCGTCATCAGGATTTACTCCAGCCCACTCAGGCATGTAGTAGGTGTCGATAGGAGAGCCGATTTCGAGGATGCGGGAGGCAGAGCCTGCGATACCACTACCGTCACCGATGATAACGGGCTTAGCGATGTACTGTCCTGAGGGATCATACTGACGGAAGATGTCGGTGAGCTTATTGGTGTTGTGTCCGACGTTGAGGTCAAGGCTCCAGGTGAGGTCCTTGCTACGGATGATATCACCACCGATAGCTACCTCGATACCCTTATTGGCCATCTTACCGATGTTACGGTAGATGTGAGTCACACCTGTGAGGCTGGTGACGGGTACATTATAGAGGATGTTGTCGGTCTTCTTGGAGTAGAGATCAAGGGTGAAGTGCAGGCGGTTTGACCAGAGCGAAGCGTCAAGCCCGATGCCTGCAGTATAGGTACGCTCCCAGGTAAGGTCATTGTTCCCGATCTGAGAGATGAGCATACCGGGCTGGGCGTTGTAGCTGGATGCTATTGAGTAGAGGTCATACTGGGGGTAGAGGGCGGATGGACGGTTACCAGCTGAGCCATAGGAGGCGCGGAGCTTCAGCTGGTCGAATGCCTTGATCCCAAACCATGATTCGCGGTGGATGCTCCACCCGCCACTGATAGAGAAGAGGGTACCATACTTGGCTCTTGAACCGAGGTTGGAGGCACCGTCACGGCGGATAGATCCTTCGAGGAGATAGCGGTTGTCATAGCTATAGCGAGCATTAGCGAAGACGGACTGTACTGCCCATTCTGCGATCCCACCCTTAGCCTTCTCGGGCTTAGCCGTGATATCCAGCACCTCAAAGCCTGGGACAAAGCCCGTCCCGTTGGCGCTGGTTGACTTACCCCAGTAGTCGTTGAACTCATAAGCCAAAAGACCATTGAGGTTATGCAGGCCCCAGCTATTATTGGTGAGGAGCTTCTGGTTCGAGTAGCGACGAGCTACTTGTCCGTGATACTCGGTGATACGACCTTGGACGCTCTCTCCACCATTGGAGCGAGGGTCTTCGTAGCCGTGACCTGTGCTGTGGACATACTTGTAGTTATTGACCGAGGAGAAGGTGAGCCAAGGTGCGATACGGATGTCGAAGTCAAGGTTCCCCATGAATTCGTAGTAGCTCCCATCGTAGTGGTTCCACTGCAGGTCACGGAGATAGTTCGTACTGTTGCTATTTACCCATTCCGAGTATTTGTGAGGGACGAGCTTCCCCTCAGCGTCGTAGGGGCTATCCCAAGGGAGCATCGAGTACATTGCAGAGATAGAGTATTGTCTATCCTCAGAGGTCTGCATCGCACCGCTGATCATAGGGCGAATCGTGAGCCAGCTGAGTGGCTTGTAGCTGGTCTTCAGGCGGAAGTTATAGCGCTTGTAGTCAAAGCCCTTGACGGCGCCCTTCTCATCATAGTAGCCTAAGGAGAAGAGGGAGTTCATCGTTTCGCTCCCCCCTTGTAGGGTGAGGTTGTAATCCTGAGAGACGCCGGTGCGTGTAGCCAGCTTCCACCAGTCAAAGTTGTCATTGCGTAGGGCTGGTTTCCATCGAGGGAAGGGGATGGTGCTGGCATTGCCCGTGGAGGCGAAGTAGTCATACAGTTCAGCACCATTCATCATGTGCAGGTTGCCATTGGTTAGCTGGCTGATACCTGTGCGCATAGAGACTGAGGTGCGGAGCTTGCCCGAGCGGCTACTCTTGGTCGTGACTACAACGACACCGTTTGCTCCAGCAGAACCATAGATAGCGGTGGAGGCTGCGTCCTTGAGGATCGTGAGGCTCTCAATGTCCTGAGGGCTTAGCTGGCCAGGGTCATCACCTACGATCACACCATCGATGACCCAGAGGGGGCGTGTGTTCCCGTTGAGGGTGGCTTGTCCACGGATCACCACGGCTGCGCTCGAGCCAGGGCGCCCTGATCCAGGTGCGACATATACACCAGGAGCCTTACCGTTGAGGAGGTTAGAGACGGAGGGGGTGGTGATGTCCTTGAGCTTGCTGGCCTTGAGGTTGATCATAGACCCTGTGAGGCTCTCCTTGCGCTGTGTCGTATAGCCGACGACGACGAGCTCGCCGAGGGTTTTGGAGTTCTCTTTTAGCTGGATGACTTGATCCTTCTCTGTGGCCTGGATCTCTGAGGTTTCGTACCCGACGCAGGAGATGATCAGTGTCACCCCTGGGGAAGCAGACAAGGTATATCCACCTTGCTTGTCGGAGATGCTCCCGATACGTTTGTTGCCTTTGACGCGGATACTTGCCCCGACGATGGGCTCTCCAGTCGTAGCATCCACGATGTGCCCGCGTATCTTACCTGCTACTTGGGCGAGTGTGACAGGACTTGACGACGGCTCTTGCTCTATGGCTACATTTGCCGCAAGGGGCATGGAGCAGAGGGTGAGCAGGGAGACAACGAGTGTACTCCGTAGCCGAGCCTGACGAGAAAGTGGTCTTTCGTTCTTCATTCTTCAGCGTTTTTATGGTTGGTGTAATGCTTTCCAGAGGGTAAATATAGGTCATTTCTATAGGATAGACGAGGTCGCTAAGGTGATTTGAATTAATAAAATAATGAAGGAAATCATTTGCCTATCTTCCAGCTTTTTACTTTGTCTTGATGGAACCATATACAGGGGTAGATTTTATCTACAAATGGACCTCCTTCTCTTCTTGAGCCTGCAAGATGGTGGTATAATATTGTATTAGGAAGAGCTGACTACCACTGAGTGGTCGGAGGCTTTTTCTTCTGAGGAGCAGAGCACTATTTTAGAAGGGGAATATTGACCAGTACTGGTCACTGAGTTGACTACTACTGGTCGCGACGCTGAGCACTACTGGTTGCTTAGGGTGACCAGTACTGGTTCGATCATCGACCAGTACTGCTTCAAAAAGCATCACTCGGAAGACCGCTTAGGAATAGGGGAGAAGCCCACCTTATTATTAGTACCTTTGCGACCTATAATAGATAAGCTTGATACTACTCTTGGACGAAAAGAATCTTACAACCCAAGGGCTTCGCTTCACCGTCGTAGGAATGAACGATGAGCAGTGCCCCCTCTTCTCCCCCGAAGTACAGCAACTCATCGCTCGGCATCGAGTCTTCTCGGGGGGGCGTCGCCACCGCGAACTCGTCGCCGATCTACTCCCCGCGGAAGCCGTATGGATCGATATTATCGTTCCCCTCAGTGCGGTCTATCAGGAGTATCGTGCCTTGGACGAGCCCGTTCTGGTCTTTGCTTCTGGTGATCCGCTTTTCTTTGGCTTCACAACGACACTTATGCGCGAGTTCCCTGGACAGGTCGCACAGACCTTCCCCTCCTTTAGCTCTCTGCAGATGCTTGCACATAGCTTGCGCTTGCCCTACCATGATATGCGTGTCGTCTCACTGACGGGACGTCCTTGGCTGGAGCTGGATCGTGCTCTCATCGAGCGTGCCGCAAAGGTGGGAGTCTTGACGGATAAGAAGAATACCCCAGCACTCATCGCTCAGCGGATGATCGACTATGGCTATACGGGCTATCAGATGCATATCGGTGTGCGACTCGGAGGGAGCCGAGAGGAAGTCTATAGCCTCCCGCTACATGAAGTCGTCGGACGAGAGTTCGGTCACCCCAACTGCCTGATCATTGAAGACCCACAGCCCACGGCATACGATGCCCCGATTGGCCTGCAAGAGCTGGATTTCTTCCCCCTCAATGGTCGTGTGAATATGATCACGAAGATGCCGGTGCGTCTGGTGAGCCTAAGTCTGCTCGAGCTTGAGCGTCGTCGTAGCTTCTGGGATGTAGGCTTCTGCACAGGCTCGGTGTCTATCGAGGCCAAGCTCCGCTACCCTCATCTCTTGGTGACCTCCTTCGAGGTGCGTCCCGAGGGGAAGGAGCTCATGGAGGTCAATAGCCGTCGCTTCCATGCTCCAGGTATTGACTACCATATTGGAGACTTCCTTAGCCAAGATCTTGAGTCGCTTCCCCGCCCCGAAGCCGCCTTCATCGGTGGGCATGGGGGAAAGCTCATTGAGTTTGTTGAGCGCCTCACTGCGCTTATGGGAGCTGATGGCGTGCTCGTCTTCAACTCGGTCTCAGAGGAGACACTGGCGCTCTTCCGCGAGGCCATCGAGCGAGTCGGCTGGCATATCTCCTATGAGACGCTCCTTACGGTGGATGCTCACAATCCCATCACTATCCTCCAGGCTAAGGGGAAATAGATATCAGCAGATTAGATGCCGACACGTTGTAGCTATGGGCTCATAGGTCGTCCCTTGGGGCACTCCTTCTCTCCTCGATATTTTTCGGAGCTCTTTGATCGTCTCGGGATAGATGCTTCGTATGAGAGCTATGAGCTTCAGAGAATAGAGGAGTTGCCCGAGCTATTGGCTACTCATCCTTCGCTCCGAGGGCTGAACGTCACGCTCCCTTATAAGCGAGAGGTGCTTCACTATGTGGATGCTTGCTCTCCCGAAGTGGAGCGTCTGCAGGCCGCCAACGTACTGCATATTGAGCATACTCCTTCAGGAAAGCGCCATATCACCGCACATAATACGGATGTCTGGGGCTTCTACCACTCACTGCTCCCTCTTCTTGGAGAGGAGCGACCTCATGCCTGGGTCTTCGGTACGGGAGGTGCAGCCTCTGCCGTACTCTATGCGCTCGAGCAACTCGGTATCAGCTATGAGCAGGTGAGCCGTACTCCCCAAAATGGACAGCGCTCTTACGAAAGCTTGACAAGAGAAGAGGGGGAAGCGACCCCTCTATGGATCAATGCTACGCCCATAGGTCTTCACGAAGGAGAGTGCCTCCCCTTGCCCTACGAGGCTCTTGGGGAGTCTCACCTTTGCTATGATCTCATCTATAATCCCTCACCGACGACCTTCCTCCGTCGAGCCCTGCAGAGTGGAGCACGAGCGAAGGATGGTCTCGAGATGCTACACCTCCAGGCCGATAAGGCTTGGCAGCTATGGACAGCGAATGAAGAAGAATAGATATGCCTTGGCCCTTGTGCTGGGGTTAGCCTTGGCCTCCTGCTCGACGACGAAGTACGTCGGGGACGGGAGCTACCTACTTACGAAGGTCACTATCCAAGTGGACTCCCTCGACCAGACAGAGCGGGAGCAGCTCGGTGACCTTGAGTCCTTCCTTCCACAACGCCCCAATACAAAGCTCTTGGGGCTCTTTGACTGGACACTTGGTCTCTATAGCTTGAGTAATCCTAAGAGTAATAGCTTCCTCAATCGTCAGCTGCGTAAGTGGGGGGATCCTCCTGTGCTCTATAGCGCAGAAGAAGCTGAGTTTGGTCGAGCCAACCTCACCGCAGCGATGTACAATATGGGCTACCTCAAGGCTCAGACGACTCTCCGTGTGGATACGACCAAGGCTAAGCGAGCTCGCCTGGCATACACCATCATACCTGGTCGCCGTCTACGTGTAGGCCGCTTCTCGGAGTCCATTCAGGATAGCAGTATTGCCCAGCATCTTTACCCTCAAGATACACTCATAGAGAAGCGTCGCTTCCGTGGTGAGCGCTATCGCTCTTATCTCCATTCAGGCGCTATCCTCTCTCCTCAGAATATGCAGGCCGAGCAGGAGCGTATCACTCAGATTCTTCGTAATAGAGGCTACTATACTTTCTCTGGTGATAGTGTCCGCTTCGAGGTCGATACGCTGGTAGCCTCCGATGTATGGGTGCGTAGCGTAGTTCACTCGCCCGAGAAGACCTATCGCATCGGACGCGTGCGGATGCGTCAGATCGCTCGATATGAGACGGGAGAGTCCCTGAAGCAGACGCGTGATGGGATTAGCTTTGATCTTGACCCGAAGCACTATATCCGCCCCTCGGAGCTTGCACGACGTATCTGGATCCGTCCAGGTGCACTCTACTCGATGCAGCATACCTCATCGACCTATACTGCTCTGAGCGAACTGCCAACCTTGCAGAGCGTCTCGATCCAGTACCACCCCGACACGCTAGCTACGGACTCCGCTGTCTTGGACTGCGACATTACCGCTGCCTCCACCCAGACGAAGAGTATCGGTGGGGATATCGTCGGGACGAACTCCTCGGGGAACTTCGGGGTGAGCTCTTCGCTGAACTTCCAAAATAGCAACCTCTTCCATGGTGGTGAGCAGCTCCACCTCCAGCTGCGTGGTGGCTATGAGAGCCTCGGTGAGCGCCGTAATGACCACTTGAACTATGGGGCAGAGGCTTCACTTACCTTCCCTCGTCTGCTCGTGCCCTTCCGCCATTCGAAGGGGCCATCAACGATCCTATCCTCGACAAGCTTGCAGGTAAGCTATGACCACCACCGCCGTCCAGAGTTCAGCCGTGATATCTTCTCCTTCAAGTGGGGCTATAGCTGGCACAGCCACTACACACCCGCCTATCGCCATCAGCTGAAGGTCATCGACTTGGACTTCCTTCACTTCGGCTATATCAATGAGGAATTCCGCCGCTCGATGCCGCTCATCACGCAGATCCTGAACTACCGAGATCAGTTTGTCCTCGGGGCTTCGTACCTCTTCCGCTACAACTCGCTCAATGACTACCGCCTCTCGACTTCGCCTTGGATACATAACCTGCGTCTCTTCGTCCAGTCATCGGGGAGTCTGCTCTATGGGGTATCGGCACTGCTGAATAGGGAGCGTGATGCCTACGGGTCGTATCGCTTCTTCGAGACGAACTTTGCGCAGTTCGTCAAGGGTGAGATTGACTATAGTGGGCTTCGTAAGCTGAGCGAAGGGAATGCCTTTGCCTATCATCTGGGGCTAGCCGTCGCTTATCCCTATGGCAATAGTCAGTACGTGCCTGTTGACCTTCGCTACTTCGCTGGTGGCGCTAATAGCCTGCGTGGCTGGTCTGCACGTAGCCTCGGCCCTGGTAGTATGCCTCGTTCAGCAAGCCAATCCATCTTCGATCAGGTCGGGGATATCAAGCTTGAGATGAATGCCGAGTACCGTATGAAGATCCTTGGCCCTCTCCAGCTCGCCCTCTTTGCTGACGCAGGGAATATCTGGACGATACGCGCCTATCAGAATCAGCCGCAGGGAGACTTCCAGTGGAACCGCTTCTACAAGGAGATCGCCCTGTCAAGTGGGCTGGGGCTGCGCTGGGACTTTGACTACTTCGTCCTTCGCTTTGATGTGGGGGCTAAGCTCCATGACCCGCAGGTGGAGAATGGCCGTCCTTGGGTCATTACCTACCAAGAGCCTAAGCAGCTACTTGCCTTTAATATTGCCATTGGCTACCCCTTCTAATTCGTAGTATCTCGTACTACGCACGGGATAAAAAGAGAGCGTCGCATAGCTCCACCACAGTGGACTATGCGACGCTCCCTTTTTTGTGTGGAGTAAGTTCCCTTGAGCTACTTCAGTGCAGCGAGTGCAGCTTCGTAGTTAGGCTCCTGCGTGATCTCGGGGACGAGCTCGGTGTAGAGGATCTTGCCAGCCTCATCGATGACGATGACGGCACGTGCCAAGAGACCAGCCAGAGGTCCATCCTTCTGCTCAAGGCCATAGTGCTCTGTGAAGCAGTTGTGGCGGAAGACAGATACGGGTACTACCTTGTCGAGGCCTTCAGCACCGCAGAAGCGTGACTGAGCGAAAGGCAGGTCCTTAGATACGCAGAGGACGACGGTGTTGTCGAGCTTAGAGGCTTCGGCATTGAAGCGGCGTACGCTGGTAGCGCAGACACCCGTGTCGACGCTGGGGAAGATGTTGAGCACGACACGCTGACCACGCAGATCCTCGAGGTGGATCTCGCTGAGGTTCGTCTTCGTAGCCCCGAAGTTAGGAGCGGTAGTGCCTACGGCAGGCATTTCACCAGAGAGGTGTACGATGAGGTCTTTTTTGAAAGTGACTGTTGCCATTGCTTGTTGTATTGTTTTTGTCTCCTTGCCAGAAAGGTAGGAGGGGGTTAGCTTATTCGCTCTTATAACTATAAGGCTGCCAGCTATGTTCACTCGAGCATGTGACTACAGCGCACGAAGCCATCCATCTTCCAGGCGTAGGACAAGGTTGAAGAGGCTTAGGCTCATGCAGTAGGTCACACAGTCTGCGAAGCCAGCTTGCTCTAGTCGTACGTAGTGGTCGCTACTCTTGATGTACTCCGTGCGAGCATCGAGAGTCGCTGCATGGTCCTTCCACAGGTCGCGTACCATACGGGTGGTATCGTCACCTGCAGTAGCTCCCGCTTCTACGGTGAAGGCACCTGCATAGAGCATATCCTCCATAGAGGCCTGTCCCTTCCAGCCTGCAGCGAGTACGACGACATCACGGCCGGAGCGCTGGCAGTAGTCGATGGTCGCACGCAGGTTGGTCAGTGCCCCGACGAGGATCTCCTCTGCACCATACTCTCGGGCTATCGTGAGGGCTCGCGTACCATTGGTCGTCGTGAAGACGATCTCACGCCCGCTGACCAAGTCCGTCGTGTACTCTGCGGGATCATTGCCGAGCTGGGCGAAGTCACAACGTACGACATTGCGCTCGGCCGCGATGAGTGCACCCAGACGCTTACCCGTCTCCTCGGCCTCTTCGGTCGAAGCTACAGGGAGTATTCCCTTAGCTCCATGGGCAAAGGCTGCGACCATCGTGGTCGAGGCTCGGAAGATGTCCACGATGATGACGATACTATTAGGACGGTGGTAGAGCGGATAGAGCTCAGGGGAGGGACAGAGATAGACTTGCATAGAGGATGATAAAATGAAGCTACCTCCCGCGGATGGTTTACCCACGGGAGGTAGCGATATGTATCGAAAGAGGAGGGGGGTTAGATGCCGAGCTCCTGACGGATGACCTGGATCTTCTCGAGGCAGGCGGCTTCAGCAGCGGGGAGATCTTCCTTAGAAGTTACCTTACCACGTACACCGATGTAGAACTTGATCTTGGGTTCCGTGCCAGAGGGACGGATGGATACCTTCGTCCCGTCAGCTGTCTTGTACTGGAGTACATTGCTGGTCGTAGGCATGTCGAGCGTGAAGACCTCGCCCTTGTCGAGCCAGAGGCCCTGGAGCTTGGCGTAGTCGAGGACCTCGACGACGGGGCTTCCTGCCAGAGTCTTGAGAGGATTCTCACGGAAGTTCTTCATCATAGCTTCGATCTCTTCTGCACCGCTCTTACCCTTGCGGACTACACTGACACCCTGGTCCTTGTAGAGACCATACTCTACGAAGACCTGCTGGAGGAGCTGGTAGATAGACATGTCACGGTCGGCTGCCCATGCAGCGAGCTCGGCGAACATACAGCAGGCCGATACTGAGCTCTTGTCACGGATGAAGTCCTCTCGGAGGAAGCCATAGCTCTCTTCACCACCACCGATGTAGTTCAGCTTGCCTTCGTTCTTGCGGATGACGTCTGCGATCCACTTAAAGCCCGTGTAGCAGTCGAAGAGTATGACGTTAGACTTCTCTGCGATAGCACGGATGAGCTCTGTGGTTACAATGGTCTTTACGACGTAGTCGGTAGGCTGGAGGAGGCCAGCGTCGCGACGATTGGCGATGGCGTAGTAGGTCAGGAGGGAGCAAATCTCGTTCCCGTTGATGAGGACGATCTTACCCTCCTCGTTGCGCACTGCTACCCCGATGCGGTCTGCGTCAGGGTCGGACGCTAAGACGATATCAGCACCAGTCTCCTCGGCACGGCGGATAGCTAGCTCGAGGGCTGCGGGCTCCTCGGGGTTGGGAGAGTGGACGGTGGGGAAGTTTCCGCTGACGACATCCTGCTCAGGGACGTTGATGATGTTCGTGAAGCCAATAGCACGCAGTGCTTCAGGGATGATGCGTACACCGGTACCGTGAATAGGCGTGTAGACGATCTTCATGTCGTGGTGGCGTGCGATAGACTCCTTCTGGGGCGCAGAGAGTGAAGCGACACGCTCAATGAAGCGCTTGTCGAACTCTTCGCCGAGGAAGTGTATGAGCTCGGGGCGAGCTTCGAAGCGGATATCTTCAGCGCGCGTGATCTTATTGACCTCAATAATTGTGTTGCGGTCATGGGGAGCGAGCATCTGTGCCCCGTCAGACCAATAAGCCTTATAGCCGTTGTATTCCTTGGGGTTGTGCGAGGCGGTGATCATTACGCCGCTCTGGCAGCCAAGTTCACGAATAGCAAAGGATACCTCGGGCGTAGGACGAAGGCTCTCGAAGAGATAGACCTTGATGCCGTTAGCAGAGAAGACCTCAGCGGTGATGCGTGCGAAGACATCACTATTATTACGGCAATCATGGCCGATAACTACCGAAATTTCGGGGAGGGAAGCGAAAGCCTGCTTGAGGTAGTTCGCCAGTCCCTGTGTAGCCGCCCCGACGGTGTAGCGGTTCATGCGGTTGGAGCCTACGCCCATGATCCCACGCAGACCACCCGTGCCGAACTCTAAGTCCTTATAGAAGGCTTCGACGAGCTCTGTGGTATCTTCTGCATCGAGGAGGCGCTGCACTTCAGCGCGCGTCTGTTCATCGTATCCAGGTGTCAGCCAGCCTTGGGCCTTGGCACGTACCTGGGCTAAGAAGGTGTCTTGTTCCATGTGTCCGTTGGATGTATGATGAGAGTTGTATTCTCTAATTGTGAATAACTACTAACAAAGATAAGACATTTCTAAGGGAAACACTACGCCCCCACCTGGCGGATGGTCATCCGTAGGTGGGGGCGTAGTGATATGGTGTTAGCCTCTTGGGCTATGGCTTAGAGGGCAGCACCCGTCCAGCCCTTAGCAGAGAGAGCAGCATTGACAGCCGTGGTGAGAAGTTCGCCCTTAACCTTAAGGGTGCCACCTGAAGTCTGCAGTCTATTGATCATCTTGACAAGCAGATCTTCGGTAAACTCCATATTCTTCAGCGTGATGCTTTTCACCGTTGAGCGAGCTGCACCATTAGCAATATACTGGGCAGCCTGTACAGCAGGGATGTTGTCAAACTCGACAGCGATAGCGCCTGCTTTGCTATCCTTCAGCTTTACACCCGTTGCATTGCTGATAGCGAACTTAGAAAGGGTGGCATTGGTGAACGTTACATCCTT
This sequence comes from Porphyromonas pasteri, assembly GCF_014647755.1. Classification (GTDB taxonomy): domain Bacteria; phylum Bacteroidota; class Bacteroidia; order Bacteroidales; family Porphyromonadaceae; genus Porphyromonas; species Porphyromonas pasteri. The sequence continues at coordinate 322,151 of NZ_BMPU01000001.1, forward strand.
TAAGTTAGGCTTGTTGCCGAGGTCTGCATTGAGCTTGATACCAGCGGTAGGTGCGGTTGCGTAGAGGATTTCCAGCTCCGTGCTCTTAGCGAACGTGAAGTTTGAGAAGAAGGGAGACTGGCAGAAGAACTTCTTCAGCTTAGGCAGATTGTCGAAGTCGCACTTACCATCCTGCAGGGTTGCAGTACGCATGATGAAATTCTCGATGACGTTGTTAGCGGGAAGCTTGACCTCGCTGATACGAGAGGCCTTCTCTGGGATAGTGCCAAAGGCATCCGTCATCTCAGGGAAGTTGGCGCCCAGATCCCACGCACCAATTCCGAGGTTCTTCAGCTTGGTCTGCTTGGTGAGGTCAAGGCTTTCGATTGAGTAGCCAGCGATGAGGAGGGACTCCAGGTCCGTCAGTCCAGAGAGGTCGATTGCCGTTGCAGTGGCCGTAGCAGAAGAGCTCTTTGATACGAGGATGAGGGTCTTCAAGAGAGGAGAAGACTTAGGAAGGCTGAGGTTTGTGATATCGTCGCTCTGGATCTTGAGCTTCTCTACGTTCCCATTGATACCGAGGAGGCCATTGGCGCCGACGGTATACTTCGTCTTGTCAGTAGCGTCCATCGTAGCACCGAGGATCTTAAGACCCGTCTGGGGCTCGATGTAGACCACAGAACCCGCAGGTACCGTGAGGACAGCCTGAGAGTTCTTGATCGCAGCGACATCCGCAGAGGCGTCAGTTGTGTTGGGGTCGGTAGATACTACTGGAGCGGGCTTGGGTTCATCCTTCTTGCGGCAGGATGTCGTCCCGATGAAGAGGCTGGCAAGTGCCAGAAGTGCAAGGGATTTCTTCATTTCTTTATTGTTTACAAGTGTAAAGCGCGAGGCGCTTGATGTTATCTTTTATCAAATGCAAAGATAAATAAAATACTGACTTTGCAATAGCGTTGTCGCAAATCTGCCGCTCTATAGCTCCATGAGGTATCCCAAGGAAGTGCCGACTTCGTCTCGTGTGAGTTCCTCTCTATACATATATAATGTATATAAGGAGTAGCGAGCGGGTGAGTAGCGGTTAATTTGTCTTAGTCTTGGAATCCGTAGAAAAGCTTCTTATGATTGGTGATTTTCCAGAAGGGGCATTGGTGATTTTGTCGCTTCGGTGTGAGGGGCGCTTTAAGGGGCTTACTCCCAGGGGATTGATAGGTAGCAGGCCTGTGCTATGTAGGGCTGGTTTTGCGACCAGTACTAGTCTCTGAGTTGACCAGTACTGGTTGCATATATTGACCAGTGCTAGTTGGTGCAGTGACCAGTACTGGTCCGATTGGCAATCAGTACTGGTTTGTTTAGCTCCTCATTAGAGTGATGAAGGTGAAAAGCCTATAAGTTCCTAGTACTGCGCTCCTCTTAGGCGGAAGATTACCTGCCGGAGGGCGGTAGCACTCGCTCCGTTGGGAAGAGGGTGAGGAGTCGTGGATGATACGATGCGTCTCCATCGGGTAATATCGCATTCTGCCAGCCTTTTGCACGTCTCTGGAAAACCTTTGGCGAGCCTAGGTCGTTTCACTGATTTACGTTACCTTTGCGGATATAAGTAATCAATTCACTAAATTGAACTATTATGGCAACTGACAAAGAACGGTTACTGAGCGAATTCCCTGCCATTAGCACACAGGAATGGAAGGACAAGATCGTGACCGACCTGAAGGGAGCTGACTTCGAGCGTAAGCTCGTCTGGCGTACCAACGAAGGATTCAACGTCAACCCCTTCTATCGTCGCGAAGACCTCGAAGGTCTCTCTACCCCCAAAGTGATGCCTGCAGAGTACCCCTATGTCCGCTCCACGCGTATGGACAATGAGTGGCTCATCCGTCAGGACATCAATGTAAATGACCCCAAGGAAGCCAATGAAAAGGCACTGGATATCCTCAATAAGGGGATTACCTCGCTGGGCTTCAAGCTTCGTCGCGATCAGGTCAACAAGGAAACTCTGGCCATCCTGCTCAAGGGCATCATGCCCGAGGCTATCGAGCTGAACTTCTCTTGCTGCATCTCTGTAGCAGCTCAGCTCGCAGGCGAATTGGCCGCTTATCTCACCGAAGTAGGAGCCGATGTAGCACAGTGCAAGGGCTCGATCAACTTCGATCCCTTCAAGAAGCAGCTCGTCAAGGGTATTTCTAACCCCCAGTGGGTGGCTATGTGCGCACAGCTCCTCGATGCTGTCCGCCCCCTGCCTCAGTACCGCGTCCTCACGGTCAATGCCCTCAACATCAATAACGCCGGTGCCTACATCTACCAGGAGCTGGGCTATGCACTCTCTTGGGGTGCTGAGCTCATCGACAAGCTCACGGAAGCAGGCTACTCCATCGAAGAACTGACGAGCCGTATCAAGTTCGTCTTCGGCGTAGGGTCCAACTACTTCATGGAGCTGGCTAAGTTCCGTGCTGCACGCTGGCTCTGGGCTGAAATCATCGGTGCCTACGGCGATCAGTATAAGGGTGACGCAGCTAAGATCCACATGCACGCTGTCACCTCTACCTGGAATAAGACGATCTACGATGCTCACGTTAACCTCCTTCGTACACAGACCGAAGCGATGTCAGCGACCTTGGGCGGTGTAGACTCTCTGACGGTACAGCCCTTCGATGTTACCTACCAGGAATCAGACAACTTCTCCGAACGTATCGCACGCAACCAGCAGCTCCTCCTCAAGGAAGAGTCTCACTTCGACAAGGTCATCGACCCCGCTGCTGGCTCCTACTATATCGAGCATCTGACGAACGCCCTCGCAGAGCAGGCTTGGAAGCTCTTCCTCGCTGTAGAAGAAGAGGGTGGCTTCGCTGCTGCTGTCGAAGCTGGTAGCGTACAGAAGGCGGTCAACGCTAGCAACGCTAAGCGTCACGCTGCTGTCGCTGCTCGTAAGGAAATCTTCCTCGGTACGAACCAGTTCCCCAACTTCACCGAAACGGCTGCACAGAAGGTCGCTGAGGTCGAAGCAGGTGGTCACAGCTGTGGCTGCGGTACTCCTTCGATCGAAGCTCTGAACTTCGACCGTGGTGCTTCCGAATTCGAAGCTCTTCGTCTGGCTACTGAGCGTAGCGGCAAGGAGGTCAAGGTCTTCATGCTTACGATCGGTAACCTCGCGATGCGTCTGGCTCGCTCTCAGTTCTCCAGTAACTTCTTCGCTTGCGCTGGCTACAAGGTCCTCGACAACCTTGGCTTCGCTACGGTGCAGGAAGGTGTTGACGCTGGTCTCGCAGCTGGTGCCTCGATCATCGTCCTTTGTTCGAGCGATGATGAGTATGCAGAGTTCGCTCCTGAGGCGTACAAGTATCTCGCAGGTCGCGCTGAGTTCGTCGTAGCAGGTGCTCCTGCTTGTGCAGACGACCTCAAGGCTGTCGGCATCGAGAACTTCATCAACGTGAAGAGCAACGTCCTCGAAACGCTCCGCCAGTTCAACCAGAAGCTTGGTATTAACTAATCGGTAAGGAGACAGAAGAAATGAAACCACAATTCAAGAACATAGATATTAAGTCTGCAGGCTTTGCCCAGACTTGCCCCGTCGAATGGGCTTCGAAGCAGGATAACAGCTCAGTATGGCGTACCGCCGAGCAGATCCTCGTCAAGCCCGTCTACACGGCGCACGACCTCGAAGGGATGGAACATCTCGACTATGCTTCCGGTATTCCTCCTTACCTACGCGGTCCTTATAGCGGTATGTACGCTATGCGTCCTTGGACGATCCGTCAGTATGCAGGCTTCTCTACGGCTGAAGAGTCTAACGCCTTCTATCGCCGTAACCTCGCCTCTGGTCAGAAGGGTCTTTCTGTAGCCTTCGACCTCGCTACCCACCGTGGGTACGACGCTGATCATCCTCGTGTAGTCGGTGACGTCGGTAAGGCTGGGGTATCGATCTGCTCGCTGGAGGATATGAAGGTGCTCTTCGATGGTATCCCCCTCAACAAGATGTCCGTCTCGATGACGATGAATGGTGCCGTACTTCCTGTCATGGCATTCTACATCAACGCAGGTCTCGAGCAGGGTGCTAAGCTTGATGAGATGGCTGGTACGATCCAGAACGACATCCTCAAGGAGTTCATGGTGCGTAACACCTACATCTACCCACCCGAATTCTCGATGCGTATCATCGCTGACATCTTCGAGTACACGTCGCAGAACATGCCTAAGTTCAACTCGATCTCTATCTCCGGCTACCACATGCAGGAAGCTGGTGCTACGGCAGACATCGAGATGGCTTACACGCTCGCTGACGGTCTCGAATACCTCAAGGCTGGTATCGCAGCAGGTATCCCTGTAGATAAGTTCGCTCCTCGTCTGTCCTTCTTCTGGGCTATCGGGATGAACCACTTCATGGAGATCGCTAAGATGCGTGCTGCACGCTGCCTCTGGGCTAAGATCGTCGGTCAGTTCAACCCTGAGAACCCCAAGAGCCTTGCGCTTCGTACGCACAGCCAGACGTCTGGTTGGTCACTCACCGAGCAGGATCCCTTCAACAACGTAGGTCGTACCTGTATCGAAGCTATGGGTGCAGCACTCGGTCACACGCAGTCGCTCCACACCAATGCTCTTGACGAAGCTATCGCACTGCCTACGGACTTCTCAGCTCGTATCGCTCGTAATACGCAGATCTACATCCAGGAAGAGACCCTTATCTGTAAGGAGATCGACCCATGGGCAGGTTCGTACTACGTCGAAAGCCTTACGAACGAACTCATGCACAAGGCATGGGAGCACATCAAGGAAGTCGAAAGCATGGGTGGTATGGCTAAGGCTATCGAAACGGGTCTGCCTAAGATGCGTATCGAAGAAGCTGCTGCTCGTACGCAGGCTCGTATCGACTCTCGTCAGCAGGTCATCGTCGGTATCAACAAGTATCGCCTCGAGAAGGAAGATCCTATTGATATCCTCGAGATCGACAACACTGCTGTACGCGAGCAGCAGATCTCTCGCCTCGGCGATCTGCGTAAGGGTCGTGACGAAGCTGCTGTCAAGGCTGCTCTCGAAGCTATCACCCACTGCGTAGAGACGAAGGAAGGTAACCTCCTTGATCTCGCTGTCAAGGCTGCTGCTCTCCGTGCTTCTCTCGGTGAAATCTCTGACGCCTGCGAAAAGATCGTAGGTCGCTATAAGGCTATCATTCGTACTATCTCAGGCGTGTATTCTTCAGAATCAGGCGAAGATAAGGACTTCATCAAGGCTAAGGCTCTTGCTAAGAAGTTCGCTGAAAAGGAAGGTCGTCAGCCCCGTATCATGATCGCTAAGATGGGTCAGGACGGTCACGACCGCGGTGCAAAGGTTGTCGCAACGGGCTACGCAGACTGTGGCTTCGACGTGGATATGGGACCTCTCTTCCAGACTCCAGAAGAGTCCGCTCGTCAGGCTGTCGAAAACGACGTCCACGTGATGGGCGTCTCTTCACTGGCTGCAGGTCACAAGACGCTGATCCCTCAGGTCATCGAAGAGCTGAAGAAGCTTGGCCGTCCCGATATCCTCGTCACGGCTGGTGGTGTCATCCCTGCTCAGGACTATGAGTTCCTCTACAACGCAGGTGTTGCCGCTATCTTCGGTCCTGGTACCCCAGTAGCTTACTCCGCTGCTAAGGTCCTCGAGATCCTCCTCGGTGAAGAAGCCTAAGCAACTCCAATAAGGTAGCCCCCGAGGCTACACTACTAAACGGCAGAGAGCCCCATCCACCGAAGTGGATGGGGCTCTCTTTTTAGCCTTTATCGAAGGAGGATCGCTTACTTCTTCAGTCGTGCGAGGATCTTACCTGCAGATTCTGAGAGGAGGACCACAGCACCAGCGAGGATCGCAGTATCCTTAATTACGAGGCGACCAGCACCAGAGAGGAAGGGGAAGCCATTGGCCCATTCGCCAGCAGCTAAGGCTTCGGGCGAAGCGTGTACCCATGTTTCGGGCGTGGTGATGAGGAAGCTCAGCGTCCCAAGGGTCATGATGATGCAGAGGACTTCACCGATGATGCCGAGGTAGGGCGAGAAGAGTCCGAGGAAGACGAGGATACCGATCGTCATGATCAGGATACCAAGGCCGTGAGAGAAGAGGTAGGTACGGTTCTCTACATGCCAATCGTGCTTAGCCTGATCATACTTACCCTCAGGCACCTTATTGAGGGTGTATTCCTTTACGGTCTTGCCTTCGTCGTTGGTCACCTTGTTATTGGCGTCCTTGAGGAAGAAGCTCATCAGCGGGCTATTTGCCACGAAGGGGATGATCCCATTGGCTTCGTAGTTAGCGAACTTCAGGCCACCGATCCATACGAAGATGATGAGGATGGCCACACGGATCAGTTTGCGTCCGAGGCCCCCGAGGTTGCTCGCGCACTCCAAGAAGGAGATGAATGCCTTTTGCATTTTGTTTGAGTTGTTTGTTAGGTTGTTGTTAAATGAATTGTCTGACTTACAAACCTGATGCTTCTTGGGAAAGTTCATGCAGTGCAAGTTCGTGGCTGCTGAGAAGGCTTGGTTTTGGGGCGAAAGTACTATCCGTTTTACTCGCATATGGCCCTATTGACACCGCAGCTTGCCGTTTTGTTTATCACAAATCTATTACATTTGGTTGAGTAAGTCGCCTATGATGAGGCCAATTATCTATAGGATGGAATTAGCTATGAGTAATTTAGATCTGACGATGTTAGTTCTCCCGCTGGTATTCATGGTGCATGAATACGAGGAGATCATCATGTTTGAGCCTTGGTTACGCTCCAATAGAGAGGAGCTGAGAAGGCGTTTCCCCCGATTTGCGCAGTTCTTTGAGAGGAGCGGGTACTTTGATTATTCTACCTCTACATTTGCGATTGGTACGGCTCATGAATTTCTTCTGGTCGCAGTCATCTCTACTTTGGCCGTATGGCAGGGCGTATATGCATGGTGGTTTGCTGCGTTTTCCGCACACTTTGTACATCTTATCATACACTTTATCCAGTGGATCGTGTATCGGAAGTATGTCCCTGTCATCGTGAGTACTATCTTAAGCCTTCCTTATTGCCTCTATGCTTTGAGCGAATTTATTCACGCCTCGCTCCTATCACCCTCGCAAATATGCTTGTGGGGACTTATCGGCATTGTAGGTATGGTGCTGAGTGTGTGCTCTGCATTTTTTATTATGGCCAAGGTCCACCGCACTTCCTCACGAATGTAATATAACATTCAGCCGAAAGTAATATAACATTCGGTCGAAAGTAATATAACATTCAGCCGAAAGTAATATAACATTCAGTCGAAAGTAATATAACATTCAGTCAGAAGTAATATAACTTCCTGAGTGAAATGATATTACTTCGCTTGCAAAGTACTTCTACTTTCCGACGAAAGTCAAGTGTTATTTGCCAGAAAGATTACTAACTTTGCTTATACTTAAATCGATACCTCACCGCAAAGCCCCTCCTCCTTCCTTGAGGTAATGTTTCCGAGGGAAAATCTAATTCATGTTATGGCAAATAAACCATTACAATTTGTTGTCGTCGAGCGCAAGCTCGCTGTCGGCAAACATGCTGGTAAGGTCATGCAGATCGCAAAGCCAACCGGCCGTCATCATGTTGACTTCCGCAACTTCTGCGAGCGAGTCGCCAAGTCCACCACCTTCAATCGCCAAGAGGTCGAGGCTGTCCTCAACTACGCTACTGAGATAGCGAAGGACATCGTAGCGAATGGAGATATCGTGGACTTCGGGGATCTCGGTTCGCTGATGCCTTCATTCAAGAGCAAGGCTGTAGAGAAAGGGCAGAAGTTCAATGCGAACATCCACATCGAGAAGCCTGTGGTACTCTTGAAGCCTTCGAGAAAGTACTTCACACTTACCGATGTCAGTTACGAGCAGACAGAGCCTAAGACCAAGGCTGCGAAGTCAAAGCCCAAGAAGAACACGCCCGAGGGCGGCACGCCTTCTGAGGGCAACGGGCACGTAGGTATCTAACGCTCGACGGCTAAGCCAAGACGCTTCGCCCCGCCTTCACGCGATGAAGGTGGGGCGAATGCCTTTGGTGGCAGGAGGAATCAGCTCCTTCGGGGAGCGGGAGTCGATGAACTACTACAGGGCGTAGGGTGTTCTAAGAGTGCATGATGAAGATTATTCGCACGATTTATCATAAGACACGGCGCCTCATCGCCAATACGCCTCCGCTGCCGACGGAGCTATTTACTTTCCCTTTGGGCTTGACACTGGTCCTGCTCTTCCCGCCGGCTGTGGCGTGGATAGCAGTAGCCGCCTTGCTCACACTCTCTATGCTCCTCCTGTGGTGTATGGGGGCGCTGTGGGTCAATCGCTCTGTCGTCGGCCGTTCGCTCTTTGTGCTCCTCCTGTGGGGGGGGCTTTTCCTGCTCTCTCCCGAGGACGTCATGGAGCATCCCTTAGGTGCTCAGGCGCTCCTCTTGATCAGCTATCTCATCAGTAGTATCGTCGTCGCGGCCTATCGCTGGGCAAAAGAGCACCGAATGAAGGGGCAAGGGCTCTGCATCCGTGGGCGGATCCTGCGTGTCGAGCGACTACGCTTCGAGCGCATCTTAGTCCTTTCGTCTCTGGCGGGACTGCTCTTCCAAGGGCTTTGTGCTCAGCTTTGCCCCGTAGAGCATCGTGATCTCCTGCATATCGCCTCTACCTTCATCGTCCTCTTCACGTGGGCGGTCTACACGATCGAGTGCATTCACCTCGTCTGGGTGCAACGTCGCCTCGAGAATGAAGAATGGATCCCCGTGCTCAGCGATGACCAGCGCCCCATCGGTCGGGTGCCTAAGACGACTCCCGAATATGAAGGCGGCCGCCTGCCAGTAGTTCGCCTCATCGCCTTATCGCGAGATATGATCTATCTGGAGCAGTCCGAGGCGCCATCACTCCCCGCTGCAGCTGGCTACGACACGCCATTCATCTCGTGGCTCACTGAAGGAAGCCGCCCCGACCAAGTAGCTCAGCGCCTCATCGACCTGCGCTTCTGCGGCATCCGTCGTGCGCGTCCCCGCTTTCTACTTCATTATCACGAAGAGATCAATGGTCAGGCGCTCAGCGTCTATCTTTTCGCAGTGGACATCGCAGAGCCTGGGCAGCTGCTCATCGACTGTCTTCCGACGCGTGGCAGATGGTGGCCCATCGACCATCTGGCTCCAGAGATCGAGACGGGTGACTTCACTCGCTACCTGCGCTCCGAATACCCTTACTTAGAGCAGACGCTACTCCTGGCGCATCGTCTTCGCTCTTCATCTTCCCATTCCTAAGACTTCTATGGCTCACTCCAATCTCGGCAAGCTCTATCTCATCCCAGTGCCCATCGCCGAAGTAGATCATCGCACTTGCCTGCCCGAATATAATCGGGAGCTACTGCCTACGATCCGTCACTACATCGTAGAGAATATCCGCTCGGCACGGCGCTTCCTCAAGGCCGCTGATCGGAATATTGACATCGATAGTATCACCTTCTACGAGCTGAATAAGCACACGCCCGAAGGCGCTATCGGGGAATATCTCCGCCCTGCACAAGCTGGTGAGCCCGTGGGCGTGATCTCGGAGGCGGGCTGTCCTGCTGTAGCTGACCCAGGAGCTGATGTAGTAGCACTGGCACAACGTCTCGGTATCGAGGTCGTCCCGCTTGTCGGACCCAGCTCGATCCTAATGGCTCTGATGGGCTCTGGCTTCAATGGTCAGGGCTTTGCCTTTGTAGGGTATCTGCCTATCGAAGATGCTCGCCGCGTACAGACACTCAAGGAGCTGGAGCATCGGGTGCGTACCAAGGGCGAGACGCAGATCTTTATCGAGACGCCCTACCGCAATGTGCAGCTCGTTGAGCAACTCATTCGCCACTGCTCTCCAGATCTCAAGCTCTGCATCGCATCGGGTATTAGCTCCGAAGGCGCGATACTTCGTACGCGAAAGCTCTCTGCTTGGCGCGGCAGTATCCCCCAGATTCACAAGGTCCCCACGATCTTCCTCATCGGTCAGTAAGCTCCTTTGCGATGGCACTTCAGACACCTATCCCCGCTTTATTCTCCGATCAGCTTCGGGAGTTACTCCCCACCGAGGCCGAAGCCCTGCTTGCTTCCTTAGACGAAGAAGCATCTGTCTCGGTGCGCCTCAATCGGCGTAAGACGGAGACGCCTCCTGCTTCTCTACCTATTGGAGAAGCTGTCCCTTGGGCTAAGCCTGTGGGCTTCTACCTTGATGGGCGTCCTGCCTTCGCCGCTGACCCACTTTGGCACGCAGGTGTCTACTATGTACAGGAGGCTTCATCGATGCTTCTACGCCTTGTAGCTCCACTCTTGGGCGAAGAACCCTTGCGTGCGCTTGACCTCTGCGCTGCTCCAGGCGGGAAGAGTACGCTCCTCGTGGACCTTCTTCCCGAAGGCAGTATGCTGGTGAGCAATGAACTCATTCGCTCGCGAGCACAGATCCTCGCGGAGAACATTCAGAAGTGGGGTGGGGTACACTCTGTAGTGACCTCGACCGAACCGCAGCGTCTGGGGCGTCTCAGAGAGCAATTCGACTTCATCTTAGTCGATGCACCTTGCTCGGGCGAAGGGATGTTCCGCAAAGAAGAGGAAGCCCGCCGCCAATGGACCCCTGGCTTAGTCGAAAGTTGTGCCCGTCAGCAGCGGGAGATCCTTGACGATATCTGGCCAGCACTTGCACCTGGTGGGCTGATGGTCTATAGTACTTGCACCTTCAATCGTCAGGAGGATGAGGATATGCTCACCTATCTCGTCGAGGAATTAGGTGCCGAGCCTGTGGCCTTGCCTGACTTTCCCGAGCCGATCACACCATCGCCGCTCAGCTCTTATCCCTGCTACCGTATGATGCCGCACCGCTTGCGTGGCGAAGGCCTATTTATGGCCGTTGTCCGTAAGCCAGATGCCGAGGTAGGTAGTACATGCTCAAAGCCCACTCGCTCTAAGAGCAAACCTAATCCCAAGCTCCCTCAGGAGGTACTCCGATGGCTTAGCCCAGAGCTACGTGCAGATGTCACGCTACAGTCCTTACCAGACGGCACTCTCACGGCTATTCCCTCGGCATTGTATCCCATCGTCGAAGCGCTCCAAGGGGCGAAGATTCCCATTCTTACTTCGGGTATTCCTTTGGCTGAAGTCAAGGGGCGCGACTTCTTACCGCTTCCAGCTCTCGCTCTAAGTGTGGGTCTGGACGAAGAAGCCTTCCCCCGAGCCGAACTGACACAAGAAGAGGCGATCCGCTACTTGGCTCGTGAGGCTGTCACGCTTTCAGCCGATACGCCTCGTGGACTTGTCCTCGTCACCTACGAAGGCTACCCCTTAGGTTTCGCGAAGCACTTGGGCAACCGAACGAACAATCTCTATCCGCAGGCATGGCGTATTCGCCATCCTGAGCTCCTGCTCTCTGGGCTGGACGCGAAGGAGTAATACCTTCGCTCATCTATGGATAAGCCCTTTTATCTAAAGCAATTTGCCCTCCATCAGGAGAATACGGCGCAGCGTGTGGGGACAGATGCCCTGCTCTTAGGAGCATGGCCCTTCGTCCACACATTGCCCGAGAAGGCGCATATCCTTGATGTCGGAGCTGGGACAGGCATTGTCTCGCTGATGATGGCACAGCGCTTCTCGGGAGCAATGGTCGATGCGTGGGAAGTAGAAGACGGTGCTCTCAAGGACGCTGCGACGAACTTTGCCGCCTCTCCCTTTGCTGATCGTCTTCGCATCCACTCACAAGACTACCTGCATGCCAAGCAGGAGCAGTGGCATCCCTTTGATCTAATCATCTCCAATCCTCCATATTACACCGAGGGCATTCTGCCAGATGATGCGCGTCTGAGCTTAGCGCGGCACGTAGCCGAAGGTCTATCGCCAGAGAATCTCCTTCGTACGGCAGCACGACTCTTAGCTCCTCGTGGTGCCTTAGCCTTTATCTCGCCTGCGGCCTCTCTCCCCTCCCTTCGTCGAATCGCTGTCGAGTCGGGCTGGCGACTTAGTGAGCTGGTTACGATCTATTCGAAGCCTGGAGAGGTCAAGCGTACGCTTACGCTTTGGTCTCGCCTCTCCGATACTGCGGAATACACACCGACCCACCGTCTTGATCTCACGCTTCAAGATGCTATGGGAGCATCCTCAGCCGAGTATAAAGCTTGGCTTGGGGACTTCCTTCTTTGATTCTCCCATCTTTTCATAGAGTATCCTTGGTAGTGGAGCTGAATAGGCTTCACTATCCCTTGGTGTACCGAGGTATATAGGTATGTGGTGGTGACCAGTACTGGTCAGCAGTCGAAGTAGTACTGGTCACTATATGTTACCAGTACTGGTCGCAAATTGGACCAGTACTGCTTCACTCGTTGACCAGTACTGGTTCATATTTCCCCTCTTTACGGCTGGTTCGGAGTACTTCTTTGACGGCTTGGTATGGTCTGCTATATGTCTGGGCTTTGTTCGATAGAGATAGCCGATGTATCGTGCTTGACTTGAAAGGTGGCTCCCTCAAGCAGGAATCATGAATATATACCGCTGGAGAATTGGGGCAAAAGGAAAAAAATGTTTAGCTTTGTAGTGAGCAAGATTTTCAGTCCTTATTATACCTCTTCAAAGGCTTTTGGATACAGTCTCTCCAAGGGGTAGAGTAGGGATGGGATAGCACTACAATATAGAAGAGAATGACTATGGAACTCCAGACACCAGACCAAGCACAGCTTGACCACACTGCCCCCGCAGCACAAGACGCGGCTACACCACTCGATCAGACTCCCTCCTACCAGTCCATGAGCCCTCAGGAGCTCGTCGATCACTTGGCTGTACTCCTCCAACAAGAAGAACTTCCTGAGCGTAAGCTCGTCGAGAATATCCGTGGTCAATTCATTCGTCGTCGTGAACGCCTTGATCCTAATGACAAGGAGCAACGTGAATCCTTCGAAGTGCAGGAGCTCCGCCTCGAAGGTCTGCTCTCGACCTTCCGTGAGCACGACAAGAAGCGTCAGGAGGCCTTAGAACAGCTCTATGCTGAAAACAAGGTCAAGAAGGAAGCTCTCCTTCAGCGCTTCGAGGATCTCTTCAAGAGTAATGAGGAAGGCGCCGAATTTGGGAGCCTTTACTCGACCTTCACTGCTATCCGTGATGAGTGGAATGCCCTGGGCCAACTGGATCCCAAGGATGCCACTGTACTCAACCGCCGCTTCTATGAGCTACGTGATCAGTTCTATGATCTCAAGGCTATCAACGATGACCTGCGCCAGATCGACTTCAAGAAGAATCTGGAGGCAAAGCAGGCTATCCTCGCAGAGCTCCGTGAGCTCGATAGTGTGAAGGATACGATCGCGGCCTATCGCCGTCTGCAGGAGCTCACCGCGCAGTGGCACGAACTTGGCCCTGTATCAAAGGAGCATCGTCAGGAGATCAACACCGAATTCAAGCAGCTGGCTACGGCTCAGCATAAGCGTCATCAGGAGTTCCACGACCAGCGTAAGGCTACCGAGGAAGAGAATCTCCAAGGTAAGGAGCGCCTATGTCTGCAGGTGGAAGAACTACTTTCTTCCGCTCCGCTCTCCTCGCACTCTGCCTTCAACAAGGCTGTTGAGCAGATCAAGGCTATGCAGGAAGAGTGGCGTAAGATCGGCCGTGCTCCCCGTAAGGACAACGAATCCATCTACCAGCGCTTCCGTGCCGGTATCGATGCTTTCTTCCGCCGTCGCAATGACTTCTTCAAGGCTAATCACGAGCACACCGAAGAGATTCTACAGAAGAAGCGTGCGCTCATCGAGCGTGCCGCAGCTCTGAAGGACAGCACCGCTTGGGAGGAAACGACCAACGCACTCAAGGCACTCCAAAAGGAATGGCAGGAGCTCGGTGCCGTCTCTCCTAAGTACAGCCAGAAGATCTGGGAAGAGTTCCGTGCCAGCTTCGACTATTTCTTCGATCGTAAGAAGAAGGAAGCTCCCCGCCGTGACAAGGCTTACAGCGAAGCTCGCAAGAGTCTGGCGGTAAAGCGTGAGATCATCAAGGAACTTACGGCTATCAATGAAGGCGAAGTACCAGAGAATCTCCGCGACCTGCTTAATAGCTACAATGAACGCTGGAAGCAGGCTGGCTTCGTCCCCAACAAAGACCGTGAGGCTATCAATGCAGCTTATCGTGAGCTGCTCGATGCTCTGCATGGCAAGCTACGCCGTCATCGTGAGGAGCGTCGTCTCTCGGGCTATAGCGCTTCGCTGAGTAATCTCGAGGGTAAGGGGGCCACGCTGCAGAGCGAGCATAGCCGTATGCAGCGTCATCTGGACCGTCTGCGTAGCGAGCTTCAGACCTATGAGAGCAACCTGACTCGCCTCAACATCAGTAGTAAGTCGGGCTCTTCACTCCTCTCCGAGATAGAGCGTAAGCGCGATGCTCTCGTAGCAGACATCCATCTGACGGAGCAGAAGATCGCCCTCCTCGTAGAAAAGGAAAAGGCAGGCGAAGAGGCTTAGTCCCTTCCTCCTCTCACTTCATAGCGACTCCCCAGGGACCCCATGATGGCGTGCCTGGGGAGTCTTTTATCTCCCGCTCCTATGCTCGCTCGCACACTCGTGCACTATGGTCTGCACTTCGTCTTCCCGCTGGTGATAGCGCTGCTCTGGCCGCGTCGTCGCTGGACGGTGGTGTATCTCCTGCTTCTATCGACTATGCTGATCGACGTAGACCACCTCTTGGCACGCCCGATCTTTGACCCGAATCGCTGTAGTGTCGGGACGCATCTCCTGCACTCCTATCCGATGGTAGGGCTCTATGTGGTGATGCTCTTCCTGCCCTATGAGCGCTGGGGATGGCCTTGGTGGCTACGTGTCTTAGCGGTTGGCTTGACCTTGCACATCCTCACTGACTGGCAGGACTTTTACCTGTGGTTGCACTGAGGTATTGATATAAAGAGAGCGCCCCGATAAGCCTATCGCTTATCGGGGCGCTCTGTCTTTAGGGGAAAGTATCCGAAGGACTACTTAGCGAAGTGCAGCTGAAGGCCCTTGATACGCTTCCAAGCTCCACGAGTGAAGTCGGGGAAGGCAACAGGTGCAGACTGGTGTTCCAGAGAGAGACGAGTCAGGTCACCGATGACAGACCATTCAGCGAGGTCATAGACGTCCATATCGAGGGGCAGACCATTGCGCATGCAGTAGATCAGACGATAGTCCATGATGAAGTCCATACCGCCGTGACCACCGACCTTCTTAGCCTTCTCAGCGATCTCCTTCTGGATGGGGTGCTGGTACTTCTTCATCAGCTCATCTCTGGTAGCATCACTGACGTAGTCGTGGCTCTTGAGGTCTTCGTGGTTAGGTACAGCCTTGAGGTTCTGCTCCGTGGGACGGAGAGCATAGCCTTCGTTGGGGTACTTGTTAGCGAAGCCGTCGGTACCGATGACTTGATACATACGGTCGTATGGGCGGTAAGAAGCTACGTTGTGCTCGAGGTAGATCGTCTTGCCAAGAGCTGTCTTGATGAGTGTCTGAGTCATCTCACCATTCTTGACCACGGGATTCTTTACGCCGAGCTGCTTCTCCATGAAGCGGGGGATGGAGGTGGCAGGTACGTCCATAGAGGTGAGGTACTCCATGCGGTCACCACGGTGGATATTGAGTACCCAGCAAGCTGGGCCAAGGCCGTGTGTCGCATAGACATCACCGCGATTCTCCTGATTGAATTTCAGGCGCCAGTTGCCTTCGTAGTACTTCCAGAAGGGCTCGAGGTTGTGGATGTAGGCACCCTTGGCGCTGAGGACATCACCGAAGAGGCCCTGCTGAGCCATGTTGAGCGTGGTGAGCTCGAAGAAGTCATAGACGCAGTTCTCGAGCATCATGCAGTGACGCTGCGTGCGCTCAGCCGTGTTGATGACGTCCCAAGCTTCCTTGAGGGTCGTCACAGCTGGTACTTCACAAGCGACGTGCTTGCCCTTCTGCATGGCATAGATCATCATAGGAGCGTGACGTGCCCAGTCGGTAGCGATGTAGACCAGGTCGATGTCGGGGCGGTCGCAGAGCTGCTTCCATGCCTCTTCGCTACCGCTGTAAGTAGCTGCTTCGGGGAAGCCTGCCTTCTTGAGGATGGCTTGGCTCTTCTCGACACGGTCGGGATGAAGGTCACAGAGAGCCTTGATCTCTACGCCCTCGATCTGGGTGAAGCGCTCGACGGCACCTGGGCCA
Source organism: Porphyromonas pasteri (assembly GCF_014647755.1). Taxonomy (GTDB): domain Bacteria; phylum Bacteroidota; class Bacteroidia; order Bacteroidales; family Porphyromonadaceae; genus Porphyromonas; species Porphyromonas pasteri. The sequence continues at coordinate 338,277 of NZ_BMPU01000001.1, forward strand.
CGCATACCCAGCCCGATGAAGCCGACGCGAACGACGGGCATCGGAGCATGACGGAGTCCGAGTACATCTCGCTGCCCAGCGGGGCGCTTAGGGATAGCGGTCTCGAGTAGGTAGCTCTTAGCGGGCTGCTTACTCTTTGCCTTTCCCTGGGCGCTTACGGCACCCACCGAGAGGATCGTAGCCAGAAGTAGGGAGGCTACTTGCTTAATTGCTTTCATGTAATTGTGTAGAATTAAAATATGGTATTATTTACCGAATTCGGAGGTGAAGTGGAAGCGTATCTTGGGGAAGTCCTGCTGCGCCATCGTCAGTACATAGCCCGAGTCGGCCAGATAGACATCACGACCAACAAGGTCCTTCGCCATGAACTGAGACTTACGCTTCTTGAAGTTCTCGAGCTCTGCGGGATCATCGCTTTCGATCCAGCACGCCTTGTAGAGGCTGATAGGCTCCCAGCGACAGGCGGCGCCATACTCGTGGAGTAGGCGGTACTGGATGACTTCGAACTGGAGCTGGCCGACCGTGCCAATGATCTTACGACCGTTGAACTGATTGACGAAGAGCTGTGCTACGCCCTCGCCCATGAGCTGGTCGATACCCTTGGCGAGCTGCTTGGTCTTCATCGGATCTTGGTTCTCGATGTACTTGAAGAGCTCGGGGGAGAAGCTGGGGAGCCCCTTGAAGTGAAGCTCCTCGCCAGCCGTAATGGTATCACCGATGCGGAAGTTCCCCGTGTCAGGTAGACCGATGATGTCGCCTGCAAAGGCCTCTTCTACCGTCTCCTTACGCTGGGCCATGAAGGCCGTTGGGCTGCTGAACTTCAAGCTCTTGCCGAGGCGTACGTGCTTGTAGCTCGCATTGCGCTCGAAGCGACCGGAGCAGATCTTGATGAAGGCGATACAGCTACGGTGGTTGGGGTCCATATTTGCATGGATCTTGAAGACAAAGCCTGTGAAGGCGGGTTCGTAGGGCGATACCTCACGTTCCTCGGCCTTGACGGGGCGTGGAGATGGGGCGATCTCTACGAAGCAGTTGAGGAGCTCTTGCACCCCGAAGTTGTTGAGTGCCGAGCCAAAGAATACGGGAGCGATATCGCCTGACAGATATTCTTCGCGGTCAAACTCGGGGTATACCCCATCAACAAGCTCCAGATCCATACGGAGCTTCTCTGCCTGCTCGGGCGTGATGTGCTGCTCGAGTTCGGAGGAGTTGAGGTCTGTGATCGTGACGCTCTCTGTGATACGCTGCTTGTCGGGGGTGAAGAGATTGAGTGCCCCCTCGTGGATGTTGTAGACACCACGGAATCGCTGACCCATGTCGATGGGCCAAGAGAGAGGGCGTACACGTATCTGCAGCTCCTTTTCGATCTCATCAAGTAGGTCGAAAGGATCCTGCCCCTCGCGGTCCATCTTATTGATGAAGACCATCACGGGGGTCTTGCGCATACGGCACACCTCCATGAGACGGCGGGTCTGGGTCTCTACCCCCTTAGCTCCGTCGATGACGATGATGACGCTATCGACAGCGGTGAGGGTACGGAAGGTATCTTCAGCGAAGTCCTGGTGACCAGGAGTGTCCAAGATGTTGATCTTGTAGCCAGCGTACTCAAATCCCATGACGGAGGTTGCTACGGAGATACCACGCTGCTTCTCGATCTCCATCCAGTCACTCGTCGCGGTCTTCTTGATCTTGTTACTCTTGACGGCACCTGCTACGTGGATAGCCCCCCCGAAGAGGAGGAGCTTCTCGGTGAGGGTCGTCTTACCGGCGTCAGGGTGACTGATGATAGCGAAGGTACGTCGCTGGTCGATCTCTTTCTTATATTCGTTCATGTAGGGGGATCTAATTATGAGTAGTGTCTTCGGCCTCAATGCCCTCTTGCTCCATCTTGTAGCGGTGAGCAAGCATAGCGAGGAAGGCGCTGATTTGCTTCATTGACTTTTTGGTCTCCTCGCTGACCTCCTTATGCTGGAGGCTGAGGGTGATATAGCCGTAGAGGGCATTAAAGCAAGTCTCAAGGTCGCTCTCCACTGCTCCGTTATTCTTGCCTCGGAGCTGGATGAGAGCTGGAAGTATCTGCAGGTGCAGTCCCGAGTAGACGATGTCATTGGGATTGCTGATGAGGCGGCGGTGAAGCTCCTCGAGCTGCATAAGTACGATGCGGTTGACGTCGAGGTGACCCGACTCTACCTTGCCCTCGGTGCGCATCATCTCGATGAGCTCAAGATACCATGAGCGGATCTCGGCGCGCTTCTCTTCGTCGACGTCGTAGCGAGGGAGGAGGAGCTGCTCAACGCCCTCAGGTGATACGCCTGCAGCACGGATGAGGTCCTCTACCTGCCACATATAGAGCAGGTATTCTGCGATATTCTCTTTGCGCTTCTTCTGTGCAATGATCATAGGAGTAGCGGCTACTTCTTCTTGAGGAGTGAAGAGGCGAGAACTTCGTCTGCGTCGTGCGTGCCAGGCTGGAGGCCGAGGATACGGCAGACGAGGGGGTAGAGGGTGATATTGGGGATGGGCTTGGAGACCTTGCGACCAGGCTGGAAGTCTGGACCGACAGCCTTGAAGATGGCGTACATCTCAGGATTCTTATTGTCGAAGCCATGTCCAGCATGGAGGAAGTCCTTGGGGATGCCTTGAGGACGGAAGAAGATTTGCGTGCCGAGGTCTGCGATGAGTACCAGCTCACCGATGCGGGGGCTGCTACCGAAGTGTAGGCGAGCGGGTAGCTCACTCTTACGGTATACCGATATGTGGGGCACCTTCTTCAGGATCTTATATGCCGTCTCGGTATAGCCCTTCTTGGGGTAGAGGTGAGTGAAGGGCCCCGTAGCGACATGCTCAAAGCTATCAATAGGGAGGTAGTCTGCGAGATTGACCGCCTTGCTGCGGTCGAAGGACTGCATCCCATGGTCTGAGACGAGGATGAAGTCTACCTGCTGATGGATGGGAAGCTTAGCGAGTCCCTTGCGGAAGTAGCCGATGACTGAGTCCATTTTCTCTACCATGCGAAGGGTCTTAGGAGACTCAGGACCGTTGTGGTGGCCTGTATGGTCGGGCTCTTCGATATACCACATGACCAGATGTGGACGCTCTGCCGCAGGGAGATTCAGCCAACTAAGTACCGAGTCAGCACGATCTGTGTAGGGTACTTTGTCATTGAACTTCTTCCAACGGTCGGGGTGGTGTCCCCCGACGGGTGTCTCACTACCTACCCAGAAGAAGCTGGCAGACTTCACACCGTGGCGACGCGCTACATTCCACAGTGGCTCGCCCTTGTAGAAGGCGGGATCTGCTACGGCCTTGCGGTCGCCGAGGCGATAGCGTGCACCACGCTCATCCCAGAACTCATTGCCGACGAGTCCATGATTATTGGGATAAAGCCCCGTAGCCATCGAGTAGTGGTTGGGGAAGGTCAGCGTGGGGTAGGAGGGGCGGAAGCGACCAGCAAGCCCCTCACGATCCATCGCATCGAGGTTGGGGGTAGCGCAACGCCCTTGGTAGTCGGGGCGGAAGCCATCAAGTGAGAGGATGACCACGTAGCGGTCTTGGCGTGGGGTAGGCTGGCTGAGAGTAGCGGTATGTTGTCTGGTCGTACCGCAGCCAGTGATGGCTGTGGCGGTAAGAGCCGTGGCGCAGAGGAGCGTACAGAGACTCGACTTCATCGGAGTGGGTAGATCTATTTCGTAAGCGTGAAAAATGCTCCCTGTCGACCGAAGTGGAGGGCAAGGAGACCTATCGTTGTCTTTACTACAAAGTTAATGAAAAAGCCCCTTTGTGCGATGCCTCTTCGTTACGTGAGTGTCGTGATTAAATATCAGGAGGAGTCTCCTCCTATTTCTCTCGGTTATAGGGTCGTGATCCCCCTAGGCGGGGCAGTCGCTTCATGTGACTTTGGAGGGGCTGTATAGGGTCCTGGAATATAGTCTATTAGAGTGGAGGAATATGAAGAAGTACTGGTCACTAAGTGGACCAGTACTGGTCGGTGATATGTACCAGTACTGGTTCGATTGCTGACCAGTACTGCTCACTTCGTCGACCAGTACTGGTTGATATTCCTCTTTCAATCGTTTTTCTCTCAGTGTAGGTTAGGATCCATACGTGTAGCCCCTTCCCCGAAGGCTGATGGCACTTCGGAGAAGGGGCTACACATGTGCTAAAGAGGAGGTGTCGGGCTATGGACGTGAGTAGAGTAGTGGAGCTACCGATGGGCGTACCTCGCTGAGTGCTCCTGCGCGATACGCACAGTCTCCATTGATATAGGTAGCCTCGATGCGGTGACCGAAGGTGTGACCTTCGAAGGGTGACCAACCGCAGAGGGAGATGATGCTCTCAGTCTTGACGGGTGTCTTGCCCTCGGGATCGATGAGGACGAGGTCTGCATAGTAGCCTTCGCGCAGGTAGCCGCGCTTCTCTACGGCAAAGAGTTCGGCAGGGCGGTGGGCCATTTTCTCCACGACCAGCTCCTTCGTGAATACGCCTTCGCGAGCCATATCAAGCATGGAGATGAGTGCATACTGCGTGAGCGGGCCACCACTTGCTGCGGTGAGGCAGTTGCCTTCCTTCTCAGAGAGGAGGTGTGGGGCGTGGTCGGTAGCTACGATGTCGATGAGTCCCGAGCGAACGGCTGCACGAAGCGCTTCACGATCTCGGAGGGTCTTGACAGCCGGATTCCACTTGATGTGGTTGCCTAAGCGGTCGTAGTCGGCATCGGTGAAGATGAGGTGGTGCACACAGACCTCGGCTGTGATCTTCTTCTCAGCAAGTGGGAGGTCATTGCGGAAGAGGGAGAGCTCATGCTCCGTCGAGACGTGGAGGATGTGCAGGCGGCTATCAAGGCGTGTCGCCAGCTCGACGGCTTCACTCGAGGAGCGATAGCATGCCTCTTCGCTGCGGATGAGAGGGTGGTAGTGTACATCGAGCTTCTCTTCGCCTACGGTGGCGAGGTAGTGCTCGCGGTTAGCACGGATGATCTCTTCCTTCTCGCAGTGCGTGGCGATGATGAGGTCGGTCTCAGAGAAGATACGCTCAAGGGTCTTCTTATCATCGACAAGCATATTACCCGTCGATGAGCCGAGGAAAAGCTTGAGTCCAGGGGTACGACGTGCATCAATTCGCTGGATCTCATCGGCATTATCATTACTCCCCCCGAAGAAGAAGGAGTAGTTGGCCCACGAGGTCTCGGCGGCACGCTGCATCTTCCATTCCCAGGCCTCGAGGCTGGTTGTAGGAGGCTTGGTATTGGGCATCTCCATGAAGGAGGTCGTGCCACCAGCGACAGCGGCACGGCTCTCACTCTCTATCGTAGCTTTGTGCGTGAGCCCAGGCTCGCGGAAGTGCACCTGATCATCGATGCAGCCTGGTAGGAGCCAGAGGCCTTCTGCTGGGATTACTTCATCGACTTCACTGAGGAGGCCTTCGGGGAAGCTGTTCTCTCCCTCGTATATGCGCTCGATGAGAGCCCCCGAGGTCAAGAGAGAAGCAGTGAAGGAGCGGCCTTCGTTGATGAGAGTAGCGTTGCGGAAGAGTCGTTTCATTGTAGTATTCTGTGAGATTAAAGGATGGAGAGGAGAGCTAATATATTGTTGAGAAAGTGGAGGAGTATCGGGAGACGGAGGTTGCGTGAGTCCGCTGCGAGGTAGCCGAGCATCATCCCTAAGAGCATGCGACTGGGAAAGCCCACGATAGCTCCATGGAAGAGGGCGAAGATCCCTGCTGAGAGGAAGATCGGAAGCCAGCGCTTGTGCGGGAGGACACGCTGTAGTGTGCCCTGGAGAAGGCCTCGGAAGAAGAACTCTTCGGTGATGGCTGGGACAACTGCCATCGTGAGGAAGAGTAGGGGGCGAGAACCTTCTCCACTGCTGAGAAGCTGTAGTAGCCGTGCCTCGACAGCATCCTGTACAGGGTAGCCAAGCTTCTGCGCAAGGACTATAATCCCCATATAGAGGAGCTGAGCAAGAAGAAGGACAAGGAGAGAGAGCCCGAGGATGAGGAAGCTATGCTTAGGCTTTCGGTACTTGGCTGGTAGCGGTTGGGAGATCCTGCTCCAAGCAGCTTTCCCCGAGGGAAGGAAGAAGGTAGGAAGCAAAAAGATGCACAGCGAGATCACAGTATTCGTGATCAGCTGTGCATCTACTGATGGGGTCGGGAGGAGTGTCCCCCCGAGAAGCATGAGTCCAGGAGTGAAGAGACCTAATGAGATGAGTATCCATGCAGCGAGTGCCGCAAGCTCGGTCTGTGGCTTCATTCCTCGAGGTCTTCGGCTGTATCGTCTTGCTGTAAACCTTGTCCTCGGCGAATCTTCAGCGGGGAGAGGCCGAACATACGACGGCAGAACGCTGACAGGTAGCCAGGTGAGGAGAAGTAATAGCGCTCAGAGATCTCCGTCAGTGATAGGTTGCTATCGACCAGATCCTTGTACACATGGCGGGCGCGCTGCTGGAGAAGCCACTTCAGTGGAGAGACACCGAATTCATCATCGAACATACGAGTCAGCGTCGCAGGGGGTACGCCGAGCTTGCTGGCGAGATCCTCCACATTGCGACACGAGAGGTGATGCTTGAAGACCTGACAGCTGAAGCCTGAGCGCTTGCAGTGGAAGCCTCGAAGGAATTCCTCTTGGACGCGGCGAGCATAGTTCATACGTAGCAGGAGGAAGAGCTCCTGAAGCTTTACGTCAAAGAGGCGCAGGTCAGAGAGGGAGTATTGTAAGTACTCTATGATGGCACATGTCCAGAGATCAATACCATGGGACATAGGGAGTACCGTGAGATCCTTCCCCTTATGCGAATCGGGGAGCTGGAAGCTCTTCTTCTTTGGACGCTCTGGGCACTGACGAGCACAGAGATGTACGCTGGGGAGGAAGTGGAAGGTAATGCATGAAGTCTCTCCCTCGGCCACGATATTGAGGAGGGTACCCATCGGGACGAAGATTATGCTCTTCGCTGCGAAGTGCTGAGACTCCTGCTCTCCATTCATGTAGGTAGTGATCTTCCCTGAGAGGAGGAAGATGAGGTAATAGTCGCCCTGACTCTTCAGATAGAGGTGCTCTCCATCGGCTAATTGCTTGTGCTGCGGGATGGAGATGAGGGCTGCTGACTGGTGCTTGAAGACCGAGTTGCCAGTGAATAAAGGCTCTTCGTCAAACCGAGGAGAGGCTACTTTCGGACGCATAAAATAATGGGTTGCAAAGGGTGCAAGGTAATGGATGCAGGGCTGATATTATAGCTCAAGTAGTCCTGCGGGGATATGTAGGTAGAGGCGGTGCCCCTGGAGGTCAAGGCGCTCAATGAGCTCCTCGGAGATAGGGAGGATAAGCTCCTCGCCAGCAGTCGTCTCGACTCGCAGTAGAGTATTGATTGTCGATTCGTCGATCTCTACAGCACGCCCTACACAGCTTTGTGTAGAGGCATCGTAGAGGTCAAAGCCGACAAAGTGCTGGAGGTCGAAGAAGTCCTCGACATCTTCCTCACCAGAGAGGTAGTCACGATCCAGCCAAACGGGACGTCCTGTGAGGGCGTCTGCTTCGTCCTTCGTCGTGATACCAGAGAAGGTGATGAGGTCAATATCCTCCCCTTTGGTGCGACGCTTTAGCACACGGTAGGGGATGAGTAGACCTTGCTCCTCCAGCATTAAAAAGGGTGAGGTGTCAGCTCCCTCCCATAGACCTGAGAGGTCTACGTAGAGCTTGGCTGACACTTCACCTTGCGTACCATGGGCACGGCCCAAGGTACCTATATGCTCGAAGTCTTCCTTACGCAGCATCGTTTAGAGGCGGGAGATACGTGCTCCAAGAGCATTCAGGCGGGCTGCGATGTCTTGATAGCCACGGTCGATCTGCTCAATATTATTGATCGTGCTGGTACCCTCTGCACTCATCGCTGCGATGAGCAGGGCGATACCTGCGCGGATGTCAGGAGAGGTCATCTTCGTAGCGCGTAGCTGGTGCGACTGACCGAGACCGATGACGACGGCACGGTGGGGGTCACAGAGCATGATCTGAGCACCCATATCAATGAGCTTGTCTACGAAGAAGAGTCGGCTCTCGAACATCTTCTGATGGATGAGTACGCTACCCTTAGCCTGGGTGGCTGTGACGAGGAAGACGCTCAGAAGGTCTGGCGTCAGCCCAGGCCATGGAGCATCTGCTATGGTCAAGATAGAGCCGTCCATGAAGGTGTCGATCTCGTAGCCGTTGGGGTGGCGGGGGATGAAGAGGTCATCACCCTGCTCCTCGATCGTGATACCCAGACGGCGGAAGGCCTGTGGGATAATGCCGAGGTCGGGGATGCTGACGTTGGTGATGCGCAGCTCCGAGTTCGTCATAGCTGCCATACCGATGAAGCTCCCGATCTCGATCATGTCGGGGAGCATGGTATGCTCTGCGCCATGGAGCTCCTTCACGCCCTGGATCGTGAGGCGGTTGGAGCCGATACCTTCGATCTGTGCACCCATACGCACCAGGAGCTTGGAGAGCTGCTGGAGGTAAGGCTCGCATGCTGCGTTGTAGATCGTCGTCGACCCTTCGGCAAGAGCTGCTGCCATGAGGATGTTCGCCGTACCCGTGACGGAGGCTTCATCGAGGAGCATGTACTTCCCCTGAAGCTTCTTAGCCTCGAGGATGTAGCTCTTCTTGTCGGAGTCGTAGACGCAGCTTGCACCGAGCTCCTGGAAGCCGATGAGGTGTGTGTCCAGACGGCGACGGCCGATCTTGTCGCCCCCAGGCTTGGGGAAGATAGCATAGCCAAAGCGCCCAAGCAGAGCCCCTGCCATGAGGATGGATCCGCGCAGTGCTCGTGAGCGACTGAGGAACTCCTCACTGTGTAGATAGTCGATGTTGACTTCGTCAGCCTGGAAGGTGTAGCTACCCTCGTCATTGAGGCGCGTCACCTTCACGCCGATGTGGCGCAGTAGGTCGATGAGGTTGTTTACATCGAGGATGTTGGGGATGTTGTGGATCGTCACGACCTCAGGGGTGAGGAGGACAGCGGAGATGATCTGGAGCGCTTCGTTCTTTGCGCCTTGGGGGCGGATGCTACCCTGCAGGGAATAGCCGCCTTCAATTACGTAGGATGCCATGTAGTAGTGAGTGGTACCGGAGCTTGAATTATTTCTTCTTGGCCTTCTTGCTGTTGAGAGGCTTCTGGAGCTTACCTGGTTTGTCTATTGTGTTAGGATTGATGTTGAGCTTGCAGTTCTCAGGGGTGAGGAGGATCTGACCATCGGAGAGCTCGAAGAGGTCCTTGAAGATCTTGATATCCTCGACGTTCCCTTGGTTCCACGTCATATAGTCGCGCTTCATCTGCAGTGCGATGAAGTACTCCGCAGCAGCACGCTCGGGTCCCATCTCCATAGCGCATACACGTTGGATCATGCCTTCGATGAAGTGACCATAGTAGCGGTACTTGATGAAGTGGCCTGGGTACTCAGGCTTTTGCGTCTCGTGCTGGATCGCCTCCTTGGTGATGGTCCCCTCGGGGTAGTCGACATCGAGCTCAAAGTCGGACATAATAGCGAGGTGATCCCAGTAGATGGTCTCCTTGTCAATGCCAGCACCCTTCTCGGGTACGATGGCCTCCATGGAGCGTATGATACTGCGGGCACAAGCATTCCGCTCCTCACGATCCGTGATCGTCTTGCAGTGGGCTACCATATTTTGGATATGGCGGCCGTACTCGGGGAGAATGATGGTGGGCAGTTGATTGTTATATTCCATGTAGTGTGGAGTATTACTTCAGACGAGCCTTGATCGCCTCGGTCTCAGCCTCGAAGCCGGGCTTCTCGAGCAGGGCAAACATATTCTTCTTGTAGGCTTCGACACCAGGCTGGTTGAAGGGATTGACCTCAAGCATGTAGCCACTGATACCGACGGCCTTCTCAAAGAAGTAGAAGAGCTGCCCGATGTAGTAAGCATCCAGCTTGGGGAGTACGATGCGGATGTTGGGGACACCACCATCGATGTGTGCGACGCGTACGCCGAGCTCAGCCATTTTATTGACCTCATCGACGCGCTTGCCAGTGAGATAGTTCAGACCATCGAGGTTGGCTTCGTCTGACTCGATGCGCAGGGTGGTATCGGGCTCAGCGATGCTGACGATCGTCTCGAAGATAGAGCGCTCGCCTTCCTGGATCCACTGACCCATGGAGTGCAGGTCGGCAGAGAAGTCTACCGAGGCATTGAATATACCCTTGTGATCCTTCCCTTCGCTCTCACCATAGAGCTGCTTCCACCACTCACCGATATAGTGAAGACGTGGGTGGAAGTTGCCGAGGATCTCGATCTTCTTGCCTGCCTGATAGAGGCTGTTGCGAGCTGCAGCGTAGAGTGCGGAGGGATTCTCTGCGAAGGGGACGGACTCATCGACAAGTGTCTTCATCTCGCGAGCACCACGGACGAGCTCACGGATATCGAAGCCAGCTACGGCGATGGGGAGCAGACCGACGGGGGTCAGTACAGAGAAACGACCACCGATGTCATTGGGGATGATGAAGGTCTTATAGCCCTCCTTGTCTGCGAGAGTGCGCAGGGCGCCACGCGCCTTGTCGGTGACGGCAATGATGCGCTCGCGAGCTTCTTCGCGTCCTACCTGCTCTTCGAGGAGTGACTTGAGGATGCGGAAGGCGATAGCGGGCTCAGTCGTCGTACCGCTCTTGGAGATATTGATCAGACCGAAGCGTTTGTCACGGAGGAAGGCTACGAGCTCACTGAGGTAGTCCTCACCGATGTTGTGCCCAGCGAAGATCACCTGAGGAGCGGTGTGCTTCGTCTGATAGGCTTCGAAGGATGGGGTGAGTGCTTCGATGACAGCGCGTGCACCGAGGTAGCTCCCACCGATGCCGATGCTCACGACATAGTCGCAGCGCTCTTGCAGTCCACGGGCAGCCTCTTCGATGGATGAGAGTTGCTCTTCGCTGATCTCACAGGGAAGGTTGATCCACCCTAAGAAGTCATTACCCAGCCCTGTGCCAGCGTGGAGCTGCTGTTGGTACTCGTTACTCTTTTCTTCCCATGCTTGGACACTCAGGGGGGTGACAGCGGTGTAGATCCCGGAGAGATCTAATGTAAGCGTCTTCATTGTCTCTATACTTAATTCTATGTATTCACAATTTTGTGTATCGCTGAGGCCTACTTGATGTAAGCTCGCGATGTCTCCTTCTCGTTGGGCCCATGACCTAAGTGGCGGGGACAATATGGATTTATGCAAAGATATTAAAAAGCCACTAAATTATACAGTTGCGTGGTCTATTTCCTGCATGAAAGAAGCACCTCCCATGCTCAGTCCTTAGACCAAGTATGGGAGGTGCGATTATCTCGCCTCCGAGGCGGGAGCGGTGGATGTCGCTCCTACTTATATAGGTAGCGGCGAATGCTCTGCTTGGGAGTCTTCTCGAAGGGTTCGGTACGCAGCTCGAAGCGCTGGATCTTCTCGTAGCTACCGACCTGCTCGTTGAGAGCAGCGCGCTGGCTCTGGATAGCCTCCCATGCTTCGTCCAGCGTGATACCGGCCTGCTCGATGAGCTGCATGTTGGGGACGATGAGTGCCTCCAGCTTCCCCTCGCGCATCAGTACGAGGCTTTCCTGCACGTAGGGGAGCATCCCTATCTTAGCCTCCAGCTCTTCGGGGTAGATATTCTGCCCGTTGCTGCCGAGTAGCATGGCCTTGGAACGACCACGGATATAGAGGAAGTGGTCGCTATCCATCGTACCGAGGTCACCCGTGCGCATCCATCCATCTTCGGTGAAGAGTGCTGCCGTCTGCTCGGGGTTCTTATAGTAGCCCATGCAGACATTCTCCCCACGCACCTGGATCTCTCCGATCTCTCCGATCTCGGAGGCGGTGGCAGAGGGTGTCTGCTCATCATTGAGAGGGGCGATACGCGCCTCCATATAGGGCTCCAGTACGCGACCGCAGGAGCGGAGACGCCAATGCTCAGCTTCAATGAAGGAGATGAGTGGTGCACACTCTGTCATGCCATAGCCTACGGTAATGGGGAAGCCAATGCGCTTGAGGAATTCGCCTACCTCGGGATTGAGAGCTGCCCCCCCGACGATCACCTGACGGAATGCCCCGCCAAGGCCTTCGGAGAGCTGCTCGCGGATCTTGCGATAGACCACATTGCGCAGGATGGGCAGGGAGAGCATGAAGCGTACCTTGCGGCTCTTGAGGATGGGCTGAAGCGTATTTTGGTAGATCTTCTCCAGAACAAGAGGTACAGATATGATGACCGTAGGGCGCACCTTCTTGAAGGCTACGCCGAGGATCTTGGGCGAAGGGATCTTACCCAGCACGACGACATGGGTACCCGAAGCCATCGCGAGGAAGAGGTTGATCATACAGCTATAGACATGTGCCATCGGGAGGAAGCACAGTAGGGTCTCTTTCGCACGGATGATATTTCGCTCAATGCAGAAGGCGAGGTTCCCTGCGAAGTTATTGCCCGAGAGCATGACCCCCTTGCTGAAGCCCGTCGTACCGGAGGTGTAGTTCAGCACGAGAAGCTCTTCATTCGGGGTATGATAGTAGCTGATATCCTCGGGACGCATACCTGTGGGGTACTGTGCCTTGTGGTTGGCCTTGGCATCGGCGAACTGCTGTACAGCTTCGGGCGTGCCGTGGAGGATATGTCCCTCTTGGAAGTCCAGGATCGTAGATACTAAGGGGATGCCCTCTGGGCGCATGTTGCTCCACAGATTGGTATTGATCGCTAAGAGCTTCGACTCGGAGTGGTCGATGATCTGCATCGCATCAGCAGGAGGGAAGTCCTGCAAGATGGGTACGATCACCGCTCCATAGGTGATGACGGCTATGAAGAAGATCGCCCATTCGGCAGAGTCCTTGCCCATGAGAGCGACCTTGTCGCCACGCTGTAGCCCTTGGAGTCGGAAGAATTGGTGCCACTCGTCTATGGCTGCGGTCATCTGTCCGTAGGTATAGGTCTGTCCTTCGTAGTTGGACATCGCGGGCAGATCCCAGTGTTTCTTAAAGCTATCTTCGAAGAAGGATATTAAGTTCTTTGCTATCATTTCTTGAGTGGGGTGAGTCCCCATGTTCCGGTAAACCTTTGGGCAAAGGTACGGCTTTTTGCTTAGACCTGCACACTTCTTCTGATTGTGAGCATGTATAAGAGAGTAGCCCTCCCCATCACTGCTAAGCAGGGTGATGGGGAGGGCTACTTGGTATAGGGTGGAGGAAGTCTTGCTGAGGACTCCAGCTCAGAGGCGGTAGTTGAAGCCGAAGCTCAGGAGCTCGTTGTACTGGAGATGCTTATTCCAGCCTGGTGCAGGACGCACGGCGTCGTCGTAGCGGAGGTTGAGATTGAGGCGCGTGGAGAAGAAGCGCGTCAGTGCCATATCCAGCGTGTTCTCCCACTCGGCTTCGACCTGCTGGTAGGAGGTGTTGAAGTAGAAGTGCGAGGTCCAGGTGAGGTTCATGTTCACGCGCCACTGCCAGTCCGCACGGATCGTGGAGCCGATGCGCTGATACCAGAGCTTGTCGGGGCTCAGACCGTGACGGCCTAAGTCGATGTGGCTATCCTTCGTTGCACGGAAGGTGTAGGATAGCGGAGCGACGTTGATCGAAAGGTTGAAGGAGCGACCGTAGACTCTCGTTGACTTCATCGAGTAGTCGTACTTCATCCCGAGCCCCACGTTGATCGTGTACGGAGCGAGGAAGTCGGACTGCAGGCTGTGCTTATTCTCCAGATAGGAGTGGAGGAGCTGTGTGCGGAGCTCAGCGTCGATGGTATAGTACATCTTGTTCCAAGCCTTCAGACCGTAGTTGGAGTGCAGGCGTAGGAGGTCATCTGCGATGCGGTAGCGATGCACGCTATCCTTCTCGGCGCTGTAGACGTTCAGCTTGCTCTCTATCTCGTTGGTCCACTGGACACGCTCGGTGACGTAGCGTAGCCCCAAGTAAGTCCTCATAAAGAGGTTGAGGTTGGAGGCGCCGCCCTTGTACCAGTTGTCCGAGACATGATTCTGTGAGAACTGTATGCTACTCTCCAGTGCGGGGATCCAGTGGCGCTGCTGCAGGACCGACAGGTTGAGATCCTGGGGTAGCTGTAAGCCCACCGTGGGGATCTCTCCGGTGTAATTAGAGAGGGCTCGCTCTGTAGACTCAAAGCTGGGACGTGTCAGCGCAAGGGTCTTGGGCTTGGCTCTGAACTCTCGTCCACCGATACCGTCTCCCGAAGGCAGGATATGCGCGAGCATACGCTGGCGGAGTCCGTAGCTGTAGCTATTGAGTCCCGAGAGGTCGATAGGAAGGTGCTCTAAGGTCGGGCCTGATGTCGGGGGGAGGAAGCTCAGCTCGGGGGCTGAAAGCTCAAGGCCAGTGCCCGAGACGGGAGAGAAGTCGAGCAGGCTCTTCGTCGCCTTCTTCCTTAGAGTGGGGCTGATGAAGGGGAGGGTAGACTGGTAGGGGTTGGTCCCTCCAGCCTGATAGTACTGCAGGAGCTGCTGAGAGAGACTGGGGGCTACGGCGAGAAGCTCCAGGAGGAGAGGCGAAGAGACGGGAGTAGGGGTATAGTAGTCCGTCCCTTGAGCCACGAGGCTGTCCAGGGCGAAGGCTTGGAGGGCGACCTCGTCGGTCGTAGGCTGTACCTGCTGTGCTGCCAGTCGGGGAGCCGCGAGGCTCATACTACCGAGGGTGAGGAGGAGTACGTGTCGTCGTATAAGCATTGTCTTCGTAGCATTGTCGCTCTTCATCGAGCGCTACAAAGGTAGTATAAGACGGGGTAATATCGCTATGCGCGCGTGTCCAAGGTGTTTAAGCCGAGGCGAATTGAGGGGAAGGACTTGGCAGGGTCTAAGGAAAGGGGGCTGCTTTCGTTGGACTTTGCCCTTGCAAGGAGCGGAGAATAGGCTTCTTTTATTACGGGGGGAGGCCCTGCTTCTTCTCAGATAAAACCGTATTACTTCTCAGAAAAACTTCGGATTCGTCTCGGATAAAGTTGCCAAGCCATCGAAGAAAACCTTCGCCTTCGCCCGACGGCTTATGCGCCGTCGGCCGTCGGCCAGCTGTGTTTCGCTCGACGGCGAGTGAGACGTCGAGCGACGGCGTGACTTTTTCTCAGTGCTTTCCTGATTTTTCGCAAGATACATTTGAAGTATATCTATTGCCGCGAGCAACTTTTCTTCAGATGCTACGGCTGCCAACCGCTATGCCTTCGCCCCTCAACGAACCGAACTGTCGGCCTGGCCTTTGCCCCAGGGATTCATTATCTTTGCGTAGCTAAGCAATAACAATAAGCATCATGGCATTCATACAGACTGTACGAGGCATCGCGCCTCAGATCGGTGAGGACTGCTTCCTCGCTGTCAACGCTACCATCGTCGGAGATGTCGTCCTCGGGAAGGGCTGCAGTATCTGGTTCAACTCCGTCCTCCGCGGTGACGTCAATTCCATCCACATCGGCAACAACGTCAATATCCAGGACGGCTCCGTCCTACACACCCTCTATCAGAAGTCCACCATCGAGATCGGCGACAATGTCTCTGTCGGGCACAATGTCACGCTCCACGGCTGCCATATCCGTGACTATGCCCTCATCGGCATGGGATCCGTCGTGATGGATGATGTCGTCGTCGGCGAAGGAGCTATCGTAGCTGCGGGCTCGGTCGTCCTATCCAAGACCATCATCGAGCCCTACACCCTCTGGGCTGGTGTACCTGCCAAGTTCGTCAAGAAGGTCTCCCCCGAGCAGGGGCGTGAGCTGAATGAGCGTATCGCCAACAATTACCAGATGTACGCCTCGTGGTTCGACAAGGAAGAGAACCCCTAACCTCGCATACTTCATATATAATTATAATAAGACCTATGAAATCAGTCCTAACGACTTCATTAGCGCTTATCCTGAGCTTCGGGGCCTCTACGGCTGTGCTTCATGCCCAGAGCTCCAAGGACGGTGCTATCACCCCCAAGCTCCTCGAGGAGCTTCGTCAGAGTGAGCCTAAGTCCTCTACCGAGAAGGCACTCCACAACGCCATCGCCGTACAAGGGATGCAGGACTTCTTCATCAACAATCAGCGCCCACGCTCGATCGAAGACAAGTTCTCCATCGAGGTACAGAGCTCCGGCATCACCGACCAGAAGCAAAGTGGACGCTGCTGGCTCTTCACGGGGCTCAATGTCCTCCGTGCTCAGCTGATGACTCGCGAGAAGTCAGGTACCTTCTTCTTCTCGCAGAACTACTCCTTCTTCTGGGACCAGCTGGAGAAGTCCAACCTCTTCCTCGAAGGGATCATCGAGACGCGCAAGCTCCCTATCAACGATGCGAAGGTAGAGTGGCTCTTCAAGAACCCCATCAATGACGGTGGCCAGTTCACGGGGATCTCCGACAACCTCTATAAGTATGGTGTCGTACCCGCTGAGATCATGCCCGAGACCGCCTCGAGTAGCAATACCAAGCTGCTGGGCAAGATGCTTGCACGCACGCTTCGTCAGACGGGGATCCAGCTGCGTAAGGCTTCCGAGAAGGGCGAATCACTCGCTCAGCTTCGCAAGCGCAAGGAGGAAGGTCTGAAGAAGGTCTATCGTCTGCTGAGCCTCAACCTCGGTGTGCCTCCGACTTCCTTCACCTATACGCTGAAGGATAAGGACGGCAAGGTGATCTCTACCGAGACCTATACGCCTCAGTCCTTCTATGAGCGCTTCGTCGGTGCTGACCTCCGTGGCCAATTCGTCATGCTGATGAATGACCCCTCTCGTCCTTACTACAAGGTCTATGAGATCGAGTACGACCGCCACGCTTATGATGGGAAGAACTGGACATATGTGAACCTTCCCATGGATGAGATCAAACAGATGGCTATCGCTTCGCTCAAGGACAATACGATGATGTACTACTCCTGCGACGTCGGCCGTGAGCTGGATCGCTCGCAGGGTATTGCTGCTCTTGATAACTACGATTACGCTTCGCTCCTCGGCTATCCCTTCGATATGGATAAGGCTGAGCGCATCCAGACCTTCGATAGTGGCTCGACGCATGCCATGACCCTCAAAGCCGTAGACCTCGATGCTTCGGGTAAGCCTGTGAAGTGGAAGGTCGAGAATAGCTGGGGTGAGAAAACGGGTGTCAAGGGTCATATCATCATGACCGATGCGTGGTTCGATGCCTATACCTTCCGTCTTGTAGTGAACAAGAAGTACGCTACGCAGAAGGTGCTTGACCTCTTGAAGACGAAGCCCGTGCAGCTCCCCGCTTGGGACCCCATGTTCGCTCCTGATGCTCCCTAAGCTCTCGTATGGACATAATATATAAAGCAGCGCCCCCTTAGCCACGAGCTGAGGGGGCGCTGCTTTGTTTGTCCTTGCCTACCTCCTCTATTCGCTCTGCTGTATGATGCAGGGGGCGACTTCCTGCCAGAAGCAGGGGAAGCTCTTGGCTACCACCTCGGGCTCTTGCATCCGAAGCTTAGGGACGCGAAGCGCAAGTAGTGCGAGTGCCATGGCTATGCGATGGTCGCCATGTGGTGAGAGTGTGTTTGGCGAGCCGTGAGCTGTGAGCGGTGTCTTGCCGTCCCAGCTAAGGCTATCGGGGCCAAGGGTGAGCTTGACCCCGAGCTTCGCTAGCTCGTCAGTAAGCGCTTGGAGGCGGTCGGACTCCTTGATACGAAGATGAGCTACTCCCGAGAGCGTGAAGGCTTCACCTCGGCCGACGAGTGCTGCGACGACGGCAGGGACGAGATCGGGGCAGTCACTCATGTGTGCTGTGAAGTGCGCGCGCTTAGCTTCCTCTGCGTTATGGGTGATGCATATCCCTGCTTCGGTCTTCTCGGTATGAACACCCAGCTGCTCAAAGAGCTGTACAAGATAGGCCGCATCACCTTGCAGGGAGGGGAGTGCGAGTCCCGAGAGCTCGATGGTAGAGCCTATGGGCAAGAGGCTGAGGAGTGCATAGGCATAGGATGCTGCACTCCAGTCGGCTTCGTAGCCTCGATCAAGAGGCGATGTACCACGGCTATCCTCTTCCACCTTCCCCCGATAGGCGAAGAGACCGCTGGGAGCTTCCTCCCAAATGAAGCCTTGCTCTCGGAGCTGGGCTATGGTCATCAGCGCATAGGGGCGAGAGGCAAGGCCATAGCGCCGTGTGTCGACCTCGAAGCCTGTGGGAAGCGTTGGCGCAAGAAGTAGGAGGGCACTCAGATACTGAGAGCTGGAAGAAGCATCCAGCACACAGCCCTGCCAAGCGAAGGTGCTGGGCTCGATGAGTAGCGGGGGATAGCCTTCATAGTTTAGGTAGGTGATCTTCGCACCTTGGCTGCGTAGCGCCTCTACGAGCGGAGCGATCGGTCGCTCGTGCTGGCGCCCCGTCCCCGATAGCCTCACGTGGCGCTGGGTGGTGACCGCAAGATAAGCGCAGACGAAGCGCATTGCCGTGCCTGACTCTGAGACATTGATCTCCTCCGCTCCCTCTTGGTAAGTACGGAGCGCAGCGTGAAGAGCTAAGATATCCAGTGGAGTACCTTCGGCAAAGTCGAAGTGTGGGAGCTTGCCACGAAGCGCGTCAAGTAGGAGGGCTCTCGCCCAAAGGCTCTTCGATGATGGTAGTGTCCAGCGAAGGTGTAGGGGGGCTGCTGGATCTCGGTAGGAGCGTGTGAGGGATGAAGTGGACTTCACTGCTTCACCTTGGAGAATAGGGGAGCGAGGAGCAGAGCGATCTGCTCAAGGGCGGGGCGATCTACTTCCTCCGAGAAGTCCGAGAGCTGATCACTATCGATATCCAAGACGCCCACGATCTCTCCTGCGGTATCTCTCAGCGGTACGACGATCTCGGAGCGTGATGCAGAGGAGCAGGCGATATGCCCAGGGAAGGCATCTACATCGGGGACGACAAGCGTCTTTCCCGTCAACCAACTTGTGCCGCAGACCCCTCGACCTCGTGCGATACGTGTGCAAGCAATATCTCCTTGGAACGGCCCAAGCACCAGCTCATCTCCCTCCACTAAGTAGAAGCCTACCCAGAAGAAGTCGAAGGCCTGGCGCAGTGCTGCCGCCGCGTTGGCAAGATTAGCGATGAGATTGGTCTCCCGACACGTGAGGCTTTGTAGCTGGGGATAGAGCTCTTGGTAGCGCTCTTCTCGAGAGCTTGCTTGGAGGTGGAGTTGCTCTGCCATCGTTGCTTCGTAATAATGGTGTCAGGGGTAGTGGCTACTCCATCTCGCGACGGAGCTCGATACGGAAGGTCGTGCCTACTCCCAGCTCAGAGTGCTTGACATAGATGTGCCCGCGGTGATAATCCTCGACGATACGGCGTGCCAGAGAGAGACCGAGCCCCCACCCACGCTGACGAGTCGTCACCCCAGGGCGGAAGATATTGCGGTGCATCCCTCTGGGGATGCCTCTACCCGTGTCGGTGACATCAATGTAGACCCACTGATCTTTGAGTATGTACTGGAGTGTGATCTTCCCCTTACCCTCCATAGCATCGACGGCGTTCTTGATGAGATTCTCGAAGACCCATGCCATGAGCGGCTCACTGAGCTTCACGACGATAGCTTCGTCCTGTGATGTAGGAGGGATGAGCTCTACCTGAGGAGAGATACGTGGCTGCATGTAGTGGATGGCACGCAAGACGACCTCTTGTAGGTCAGCCGACTTGAGGTTGGGAGACGAACCGATCTTCTGAAAGCGGTCAGCGATGATACCGAGGCGCTCGATATCCTTCTCCATTTCGTTGGTGACCATCTCTTCGGTCCCCGTGCTCTCAAGGTACTGCTTCCATGCCATGAGCGACGAGGTAGGAGTACCCAGCTGATGCGCTGTCTCACGAGCCAGTCCCTCCCAGATGCGGTTCTGGTCTGACTTTTTCAAGCTAACGAGAGCCACGATAGCGACACCAAGGAAGAGGAAGAAGACAGCGAGCTGAATGTAGGGGAAGATGTGTAGCTGCTGGAGGACCTTACTATCGGAATAGTAGAGGTAGAGCGGATCGGTAAGCCCCTCCATGACGATAGGAGGGTAGCCTGTGCGGAAGGCCGCCAGCTTCTGATAGAGGAATTTCTCCGTATCCTCCTTCGGTAGCTCAATATTATTGTAGCTGATGATGCGCCCCTCCTTGTCCGTGATGATGGTCGGGATAGAAGGGTTGGACTCGAGGATACGCGAGAGGTAGATGAGGGTGGTATTGATATCGTTCGTCGTGGTGGCCTGGGTAGCATTGGCCCAGATCTCCATATTCAGACGCTCAGCCTCTGCCATACGTGTGACCAAGCGGTCTGATGCCCAGAGGGAGACGATGATGAAGATGATCGATGCGATGATCATCCCCGTGCGGACGTTGCTGTGTCTATTGAGCCATGCGCCTCCGCCGTGGGCCCACTGCTCTCCTATCTTACTGATGCGCATAGGTAGGGCGTATCCTTGAGCTTAGTGCTTGATCTTATTGGCCTTCATCACCTCCTCTGCGTAGCGGGCAAAAGTCGCCAGCCAGTGGTCACCACCATAGTCAGAGCGGAAGATCTGATCCATCCCATGGGCATACATCTGAGCTGATGTACGAGCGAAGCGTGCTTTGAGCGGATGCCCCTGGGGCAGGTAGCCAGAGATGCGAGCCATCGTCCAAGCACGAGTATATGCAAGACCTACCAGATGCACGATGGTGTAGTCAGTGAGGTCGCTGACGACGGGCTTCTCGCAGAGGCGGTTGATGCCCTGTGGAGTGAAGTAAGTCGAGAGCCAGCGTACATACTCTCGCTGGGGGAGTACACGCGTCATCAGGTCTGCTACCATCAGCGTAGGGGAGAAGAAGTCAGTAGCATTAGGCTCCCATTCGGCTGGTGCCTTCTTGTCGCTGAGGTGGAGCTGACGCGCTTTGGCGATGAGGGTCTGCTCGAACTCCTTGTCGCCACGAGCACGGGCAAAGTCAATAGCAAAGGCGAGTGCAAAGGCGGAGTTGGAGTGTGTGCCGATGCGGTTGGGGTAGGTCATCTTGGGCAGGTAGGCCTTCCACTTTGCGACGATCTTATCCGAGAGGATATCGACATGAGTAGCCCAGCCCTTAGCCTTCTCTTGCAGAGCCTTATCTGTACTATGCTCAGCGAGGTGATGTAGCTGTTCGCTGAGCTTTATAAGCCATGCCCAGCCATAGGTACGCTCATAGTTGCCCGAGAGCTTACGGTCAAAGTAAGCAGCTTCTCCACGCATCTTCTCCTCAGTGAAGTGCTCATCAAAGGCTGCGATGATCTCGTCTCGAGCAGAGATATCGGGATAAGTCGATAGGATCTCGGCGAGCATCCAATGGCTATGTACGGAGCTGTGCCAGTCGAAGGAGCCGTAGAAAGCTGGGTGCAGGTCACGTGGAGTGAGGCGTGCATCGAGGCTGTCGAGGATATTGTGACTCGTCTTATTGGGATACTCCACGAAGATATTCTTCAGGGGCATCTTGATGAGGCGGAGTAGCTGGTCCTCGGGAGCCTGCTGTGCCGTGCTTAGGGCGGGAAGGGCACAAGCCGTGAGGAATACAAGCAGAGATCGCTTGCAAGCCTTGTGGAGCTGCATAGTATATGGGGTGTTAGGCGTTGGTGCTGTGAGTATTCTTGTTGGGGAAGCCCTTGAAGCAGTGCCAGTAGCGGAGCTTGAAGACCCCGAGGAAAGCCTCCTTGAAGATCGAGGTATTCATCTTCGAAGTTCCCAGCACGCGATCCTCGAAGGTAATGGGTACCTCCTTGATCTTGAAGCCAAGGCAGTAGGCGGTGTACTTCATCTCGATCTGGAAGGCATAGCCCTTGAAGTGTACTTCGGGAAGGACCATCGTCTCGAGTACTCGGCGACGATAGCAGACGAAGCCAGCCGTCGAGTCCTTGACTGGCATGAAGGTGATGAGGCGCACGTAGAGCGAAGCCCCATAGCTCATGAGGATGCGATCCAGCGGCCAGTTCTTCACGCGACCACCACGGGTATAGCGTGAGCCAACGGCTACATCTGCTCCTCCTTCGGCACATGCCTTATAGAGCTCCAGTAGCTTCATCGGAGGGTGGCTGAAGTCACAGTCCATCTCGAAGATATACTCGTAGTCGTGCTGTAGTGACCACTGGAATCCGGCGATGTAGGCTGTGCCGAGTCCGAGCTTGCCCGAGCGCTCCAGGAGATGTACCTGCCCAGGATATTCTGCTTGCTTCTCTCGTACGATGGCAGCTGTGCCGTCGGGCGATCCATCATCGACGATGAGCAGGTGGAAGGGCTGGGGGAGTGCGAGTACGGTGTCGATCATCTGAGCGATGTTCTCCCGCTCGTTGTAGGTGGGTATAATGACTATGCTATCGCTATTCATATTAATATATGGGGTTCGACTTCCTGCTGAGGTGGAGTCCAATTCCGAGCCTTTTGGTCGATGTCCAAGGCAAAGATACCAAGATTTGGTTAGTCTTGGACTGAAAAAGTACGATGGACTTGGGGTGATCCTGTGATGAAGGCCGCTGTATTTGCGGAGGTCGTTTGATGCGTTGCTATTGAGTGGTGCTTCCAACCAATAGTGGTCTACGATCAAAGCAGTATTGGTGCAAGGGGCAAATCAATAGTGGTATGAGGGGCAAACCAATATGAGACTATTGCCGAGAGTCCTGTCCTCTATTTAGAGTGCTAAGGCATCGCACGCCCAGTTCCCCGACATATCTCTCCTAAGCGCTACACAAGCCTTTCGCCTTATCGCGCGTATTCCTCTTATCCAGCGGAGGGAAAAGTGTCCTTCTCGTGAAGGAAAAAGCGCCTTCACATAGTGGTTTTCCTCTGTCTATGCACGTAGTCTTAAAGACCAGGCACGTAAATCCAAATGTCCACGTACGTAGATATTAGAGCCACGTACGTAGTCCAAACTTATCAGCCACTCGTCCACAACTTTTATCCCTACGTGGAGCAACAACCTAATAGAGGTTACTTCACAATGCTATATAGGAATCAGTGCAATGCTATATAGTAATCAGCACAAAGCTATATAGGAATCCAAGTAAAGCTATATAGGAATCAGCACAAAGCTATATAGGAATCAGCACAAAGCTATATAGTAATCAGTACGAAGCTATATAGCTTTCTTCGCCATCCTATAGAATAGAACTCTACCCACGCATCCATATACCTATTATGAGACCATTGCGCAAGCCCACCTCTCCATTACTCGTACCTTTTTTCCCCGAAAATAGGAGGCTTTAGGTTGAGAAGTTCGAAGGAGAAAAGTGCAAGCTGTGAAGAGATGATCTGGTACAATGGCCTCAATATTGCTTCGAGTGCAAAGTAGTATTGCTTCACCCGCAGAGCACTATTGGTTAGAGACAGCCCCCAGTAATAGGGGGCCTTATGAATCGGGGCTTAGAGCTTGAAGAAAGAAGGGTCTTAATAAGCCAATGTATAGTGAGTTGCCACTAATTTAATAACCTCTTTCCCTCACTTACGGTCCCCCGCTTTAGGATATTTAAGAGCTGGAGGCAGCTTACTGATAAGGATGATGACCCCCTCTGCTGACTACTCAGTCAGTAGCTGCTATCGCCTTGTGAAGGAGGGGATGTAATCCCTATGTTTGTGAAAATATTTAATTAAGTCGGGGTTTGGTGGGGTGTACTTTATTCGTTAGCTTTGCTTTGCATTTGCAGAACAAAATAAGCAATGGTGGCACGGCATGTCCTCTATCACTAACGGTACTATTCCTCACCAGAAGACACAACCTCCCATGGGTGGCTTTGGCCGTGCTAACATACGTATTATATAATTTGTAGTAGTAAAGCTATGGACGAACAGAAAGCGGTCAAAACCCTTAAAGACATCGTGATCCGCTTCTCCGGTGACTCGGGGGACGGTATGCAGCTCACAGGGACGATCTTCTCTGACCTCTCCGCCATGACGGGGAACACCATCTCGACACTCCCCGACTTCCCCGCTGAGATCCGCGCCCCACAGGGTACCCTGAGTGGTGTATCTGGATATCAAGTCCAGATCGGCTCTCGCTCGGTACGTACTCCAGGTGAGAATGCGGACATTCTTGTGGCGATGAATCCTGCCGCTCTTAAGGTTAGTGTCAAATACCTTAAGAAGGACTCGATCATCATCATCGACACAGACTCCTTCTCCACCAACGACCTGCGTAAGGCTGAGTTCCTGACTGAAGATCCCTTCGAAGAACTCGGACTGAAGACTCAGCAGGTCATCCCTGCTCCGATCTCTTCGATCGTGAAGGAAGGTCTTAAGGACTTTGGCCTCGACGCTAAGTCTGCCCTCCGATGCAAGAACATGTTTGCTCTTGGGCTCATCTGCTGGATCTGTGATCGTCCTCTTGGCCCCGCAGAGCAGTTCCTCGACCGTAAGTTCGGTAAGAAGCCTCAGCTCCGTGATGCTAACATCGCATCGCTGAACCACGGCTTTGACTTCGGTGCTAATACCCACGCCTCGGCCAGCATCTTCCGCATCGAAACGCAGAAGCCTGTACCAGGCCGCTACCTCGATATCAATGGTAACAAGGCTACTGCTTACGGGCTGATCGCAGCTTCTGAGCAAGCTGGTCTCGAACTCTTCCTCGGTAGCTATCCTATCACTCCTGCTACGGATATCCTCCATGAGCTCGCTAAGCACAAGGCTCTTGGCGTGAAGACCGTCCAGGCAGAAGACGAAATCGCTGGTATCTGTACCGCTATCGGTGCTTCCTTCGCTGGTGACCTCGCTGTGACGACTACCTCTGGGCCTGGTCTTGCCCTGAAGAGTGAAGCTATTGGCCTCGCTGTGATGGCTGAGCTTCCTCTGGTCATCATCGACGTACAGCGCGGTGGTCCTTCAACGGGGCTTCCCACAAAGAGCGAACAGACCGACCTGATGCAGGCTCTCTACGGCCGCAATGGTGAAGCTCCTATCCCTGTCCTCGCTGCGACGACACCTGATACTTGCTTCCTCTATGCCTACTGGGCTGCTAAGATCGCCGTTGAGCATATGACTCCTGTTATCCTGCTTACGGATACCTTCGTTGCTAATGGCTCGTCAGCTTGGCGAATTCCTGACCTCCACGAGCTACCCACGATCGAGCCTAACTACGTGTCTAAGCTCCCTGAAGGTGCAGCTGAGGGCTGGCGTCCTTACTTCCGCAACCCCGAAACAAAGGTTCGCTACTGGGCTGTACCAGGTACCCCAGGCTTCGAGCACCGTCTCGGTGGTCTTGAAAAGAACTTCACGACCAGTGCTATCAGCACTGACGCTGCTAACCACGCCCTCATGGTCAAGACCCGTCAGGAGAAGATCGACTACATCTCTAATGAGATCCCTCTCCTCGAGGTCGAAGGCGATCAGGATGCCGATACGCTGATCGTCGGCTGGGGTGGTACCTATGGGCACCTCTACGAAGCTTCCCATAAGGTACGTGAGCAGGGCTACAAGATCGCTCATGCCCACTTCGCTTTCATCAACCCTCTGCCTAAGAACACAGAGGAAGTGCTGCGCCGCTACAAGAAGGTCATCATCGCTGAGCAGAATACGGGTATGTTCGCTCGTCACCTGCGTGGTCTGATCGACAACTTCGTGCCTCATCAGTACAACGAGGTGACTGGCCAGCCCTTCAGCCTCTCTCACTTAGTCGAAGAATTCATCAAACTTATCGAAGAATAGCCCTATGGAAACGAATGCAAACCCAGTGAAGTTAGACGCTAAGAGCTTCAAGAGCGACCAGTACGTACGCTGGTGTCCTGGCTGTGGTGACCATGGTGTCTTGGCTACTCTCCAGAAGTCTATGGCCGAGGTGGGTATCTCGACCGAGCAGACGGCAGTCATCTCGGGTATCGGGTGCTCCTCACGTCTACCCTACTATGTGAACGCCTACGGCTTCCACACGATCCACGGGCGTGCTGCAGCTATCGCTACAGGTCTTAAGACCGCTCGCCCCGACCTCTGTGTATGGATCGCTACGGGTGACGGTGATAGCCTCGCTATCGGTGGTAACCACTTCATCCACGCTATCCGTCGTAATGTAGACCTCAACTTCATCCTCTTCAACAACCGTATCTATGGTCTGACGAAGGGGCAGTATTCCCCTACCTCTGAGCGTGGCTTCGTCTCAAAGAGCTCGCCCTTCGGTACGGTCGAAGATCCCTTCATCCCTGCAGAACTCTGCTTCGGTGCACGTGGTCGCTTCTTCGCTCGCTCACTGGATATCGATATGAAGCTCCTCGGGCAGTGTATGGTAGCAAGTGCTCAGCATAAGGGCGCTGCTGTCGTCGAAGTACTGGTGAACTGTGTGATCTTCAATGATGGTATCCATAAGGGTGTAGCACAGCGTGACACGCGTGAAGACCGCTCTGTCGTACTTCGCCATGGCGAGAAGATGATCTTCGGTAAGGAGAAGAATAAGGGTATCGTCCTTGATGGCCTTCGCCTCAAGGTCGTGACCATCGGCGAAGATGGCTACACACTGGATGATGTCCTGACGCACGATGCTCACGAAGTCGATCCTACCCTCCACACCATGCTGGCGATGATGGGTACGAGTGATGATATGCCTGTAGCCTTCGGTATCATCCGCGACGTCGAGGACATCTGCTATGACCAGGCTGTCACGCAGCAGATCGAAGAGGTTCGTGCTCAGAAGCCCGGTATCCGCAAGCTTGAAGACGTCCTGATGAAGGACGCCTACTGGGAAGTAAAGGAATAAGATTCTAATACCCTATATAAGACAGCGCCCCCCTCCAGTAGAAGGAGAGGGGGCGCTGTTGCATTATGCAGGGCTACACTCGTCTAGAGTCTTCTTCTTTGCTCAATTAGAGGGAGAGATTATACCGTTGAGGTGAAACACACGATGGGCAAGACAACCCAGGAGACCGAGGTCTCTATACCTACGAGAGTAGGAGTGGGGTGTCTTGCCCATCGGATTTATAGCCTCCGAATGGAGGTGGGCTAGTATTCCTCTTCGTCAAAGAAGAAGTCTTCCTTACTTGGGTAGTCGGGCCAGATATCTTCGATGGATTCGTATAGCTCGCCCTCATCCTCCATTTCCTGGAGGTTCTCAATGACTTCGATGGGAGCCCCAGAGCGCTGGGCGTAGTCGATGAGTTCGTCACGGCTTGCGGGCCATGGTGCATCTTCGAGCTTAGATGCCAGTTCTAATGTCCAGTACATAGCTGATTGGTTTGTGTATAAGTCGTTATGTGCTTAGCGAATATCAGCCGCAAAAATACGAATTATTCATTAGGTAGCCTATGGATTAGGCCACGATACCAAAATACTAAGTATTCCGCTGCTTCCCACAGTGATTTTACTCTTCCGCCACTCACATTATCAGGTGTTTCGACATCAGAGAGCACACGCTTGAGCACCCCTCTATATTGTGGTAAGTGAAGCTCGTCGGTAGTGGTCCTATGAAGGGGAAAATTAACCAGTACTACTTCGTTTTGATATGTATAGAGCTTCGGAGCAGCCCTCTCTCTGAGGCTACTCTGATGGCTTTAGAGTATGGTAATAAAAGTTCGTGAGGATGTAGGAGGTGCTGAAGCTACCGCTGCCCCCAAGAGGCGCGGTCAAGACTGCGGTAGTGAATGGCCTCAGCGATGTGCTCCTTGCGGATCTCTTCGGAGCCAGCAAGGTCAGCGATGGTACGAGCTACCTTGAGGATGCGGTCGTAGGCACGTGCCGACAGATCCAATCGCTCCATGGCGAGACGGAGCTTCTCCAGCCCTTCGGCATCGGGGCGGGCAAAGAGCTGCATAAGCCGTGGGGTCATCTGCGCATTGCAGTGTACCTCGGGGTAGGGAGCGAAGCGCCGAGTCTGTATCTCGCGTGCGGCTAAGACCCGCTCTCGGATGCGCTCACTACTCTCTGAGGGACGAGCATCGGAGAGCTTCTCAAAGTCTACGGGGACGATCTCTACCTGCAGGTCGATGCGGTCGAGCAGAGGGCCTGATACCTTCCCCAGATAACGCTGTACCTGCTGTGGGGTGCATTCGCAGGCGTGGGTCGGGTGGTTGTAGTAGCCACAAGGGCACGGATTCATCGCTGCTACCAGCATGAAGCTGGCGGGGTAGTCTACGGTATAGCGTGCCCGAGCTACTGTCACGACACGCTCCTCCAGTGGCTGACGCATGACCTCTAAGACATTGCGGCTGAACTCCGGAAGCTCGTCTAAGAAAAGCACTCCATTGTGTGCCAAGCTAATCTCTCCAGGCTGGGGATTGCTTCCACCACCGACCAGTGCAACGGGCGAAATGGAGTGGTGTGGGGCACGGAAGGGGCGTGTCGTCATCAAGGTGACGTCCTTACCCAGTTTCCCTGCTACCGAATAAATCTTCGTTGTTTCGAGGCTTTCGCCGAGAGTGAAGGGCGGAAGGATGCTGGGCAGTCGCTTTGCCATCATAGACTTTCCGCTCCCTGGGGCACCGATCATCAGGAGGTTGTGTCCGCCAGCTGCCGCGACTTCGAGTGCTCGCTTCACGGTTTCTTGTCCCTTGACCTCGGAGAAGTCAAAGGTCTCGCTCTCTATCCCTCGATAGAATTCTCCACGTGTGTCGACCTCGACGATGGGTAGAGGCGCCTCTCCTGTCAGCATCCCGATGACTTCGCGCAGGGTGCGGGCAGCATGCACCTCAAGCTTATTGACGACGGCAGCCTCCCGAGCATTGGCTTCGGGAAGAATGAAGCCGCGGTATCCTTCGCTTCGGGCTTGGATGGCTATGGGTAGGGCACCATGAATAGGGCGAACGGCTCCATCGAGGGAGAGTTCGCCCATTATCATATAGTGCTCAAGTAGGTCGGAGGGGATCTGTCCGTCAGCAGCTAAGAGTCCGATCGCAAGAGGTAGGTCATAGGCTGCCCCCTCTTTGCGTAGGTCAGCTGGACTCATGTTGATGACAATGCGCTTCCCTGGGAACTTGTATCCGCTACTCTCGATGGCCGAGATGATGCGGTCTTGACTCTCCTTGATAGCAGTGTCGGGGAGGCCAACAAGCTGGAAGTAAGAACCGCGAGTACAGCTTACCTCTATCGTCACCGTACGAGCTTGGATGCTCTGTAGGGCTGCAGCGTAGGTCTTGACAAGCATAGTGGTATAGATGTTGGGTCGGGGGATGGTGTTTGTGTTTGTGTTTGTGTTTGTGTTTGTATTGCGGTGAGGTCAGTGCCGCTTGACTCGCCCTAAGGTGTCGATCTGGAAGCGCACGGGTCGGTCGTTCCCTTGTACGCCGTACTCCCTTCGAAGTCGAGAGACTAAGCCTAAGCTATCAGAGAAAGCGATACCTCGTAGACTGTCACGGCGGAACTGACCTCGGGCTGCGCTATCAGACGGCGTAGGGTAGAGGATGACGAACTGGAGGCTGTCGGGACGAGCCTTGGCTTGCAGCCCCTCCTGCTCTCGGCGGGTGAGGCTTTGCAACCCCTCAGGTGAAGCAAATACAAGCTCAACGCTGTGATGCGCATAGAGCTCGGAGATTGTGTGGGACTTTCCCTGCAGATCAACCCCTTCAAAGGGAAGGACGCTCGTGAGCTTTGTTGTGTCGACCTGCATCGTCGTCACTTCCTTCCATGTCTTCCCCTGGAGTATATAGTAATGTACGCGCGTAGCACCGTCATGTGAGAAGATGACCGAGTGGAAGCGTGCGGTGTCGGGCGAGAGGTGGATCGTCGGCTCGAAGTGAAGTAGAGTGTCGGTCTGCTGTCCCTCGTGTCCTAAGTAGGTTACCCAAGCGATGGTGTCGCTGGAGGCTAACTTATCCAGCTTGATCGTAAGCTCAGGGTTGGACGAAGAGCAGGAGTATAGACCAGCTAAGAGGCTGGTAGCCGTGAGGGCAAGTGGAGAGCGTAGCTTATTGAGCGTCATGAGCATCGGTCTTGAGGTCAATGGAGAAGGTGCTTACGGGGAGGCCTGTAGCGCCCGTGAGGTTAGCATCCGTGTAAGGACGCCATGCGTAGCGTAGACGCCAGAGGTCTTTCCCTTGGAGTGTGGCTGGAAGCTGGAGTGTGACTGTCGCACCCTCCAGAGAACCCGTGAGTGGATGAGTCTTCCCATCGTAGGTGAGGACTTCGAAGCCTCTCAGCTCTTTCGCATCGGATGTGCGTAGCTCTGAGGTGCCTGCAAACGTGAGTTCGAGTACTTGTGCCTGCTGCCAGCTTACACTGAGTAGCTCGGGGCTACGCGCCTCGAGGGAGCGGTAGCCGTATTGTCCAGAGAGAGCGAGCAGTGCCAAGCGATGCCCGATAGGATACTTAATGGTAGGGTGGACATCCGTCTTGTCTCCGTGGTCCATTGAGACAACCATATCAACCCCTCTGTGTGGACGGGCAAGACGTCGCTGGCTATCGCGGAAGGCGGGCCATGAAGGGCGGTTGATCGAGGAGAGCTGGACATAATAGAAGGGGAGGGTAGCACCGAAGGTCTTACGCCAACTCTTAACAAGAAGCGGGAAGAGTTGCTTATGTGCCTCGATGTTATGGGCGTTGGACTCTCCTTGATACCAGATAGCCCCTCGGAATGTGTAGCTGGAGAGTGGACGTATCCCCGTATCGTAGAGATAAGTCGGAGCGTAGGGATGGCGAGCAAGAGGTGTGTCTCGTGCTTGGAGGTTCTGCCCAGCGCGCTCACGTACCCATGGCATGATGAAATCATTCTTCCTCCATTGGCGCAGGATCGCAGGGAGCTCCTGCTCAAGTGTGGCGCGGTCAATCCACGCCTCCGTGGGAGAGCCACCGATGGCATTGACTACGATACCGACGGGTATCTGGAGGCTATCTCTCAGCTCACGAGCGAAGTGATAGGCGATCGCTGAGATGTTGGTCTTAGAGGGACGAGCTCCTTCCCATGTAGCAGGGAGGTAGTAGCGGAGTTGATCCAGTGAGTCTAAGAAGCTCACAGGCCAAGCTGTGGCAGTCGTCTCGTGGGCGGGCTGCATGTTGTAGATGCGCAGCATACTGTCAGGCTGTATGGGACGATGCTCTTTATCCGTGCTTTGACTGAGCATGAAAGCCATGTTGGACTGCCCAGAGCATAGCCAAACTTCCCCTACATAGACGTTGCTAAGCTTGATCTCACGCTTGCTCTGAGGTGTGCTTACCTCAAGGCTATAGGGACCACCAGCTGACTGCGCTGGGAGGGTGATCGCCCATTCCCCGAGGCGATTAGTCTTAGTATTACCACTCCAGCCATGGAAGGAGAGTGTGACAAGTTCCCCTGCATTGGCTTTCCCTCGGATGGTCAGTGAACGCTGGCGCTGCAGGACCATCCCATCAGAATAGATGGCTGGGAGCTGTAGTCCTCCGAAGTCACCCGAGATAGCTTGGTAGGCAGTCTCTGCGAGGAAGTGCATACCAGCTGCTATGGGGTGCACTGCATCGGGAAAGTAATGGGGGTAGGGATAGAGTGGAGTGTGGAAGTCGATAAGCTCAACATCTGCACTCTTAGCCACCTGCTCAATGGCCTGCTGTATCTGTAGCTGCCAGTCTCGCGTACCCGACTCAAAGCGAGGATGCTCCACACCAATAGGTGTCGTGCGAGCGATGAGGATACGTACCTGAGGATTGACGGCGCGTAAGGTATCGATGAGGTGGTGATAATCGGGAATGAACTCATCCTGATAGTTCGGCCAATTGCGAGGGTCCGTGTCATTGACCCCGAGATGAATCACGGCGATATCTGGGCGGAAAGCCAGAGCCTTTTTGTACTCCTCCTGCTGGAAGTAAGGGCGATGCCCTCGAGCGAGCAGTGTAGCTCCAGACTTCCCGAAGTTCTCTACTTGGTACTTCGCTCCCAGCTTCTGCTGCAGGAGGACGGGATAGGCCTCGTGCTCTCGGTCTGCGAGTCCATAGCCATAGGTGATGCTATTGCCGATGCAGGCTACGCGGATAGGACCTTTGGACTTCCCAGAAGCGGTGAAGCTGAGGCCTAAGAAGAGGGATAGGTAAAGGCCGTATTTAATTCTCATGGTGAATTGCTTGTCGTCAGAGTATGCGCTGATCGTAGAGGCGGACGATACGTTCGGTGAGTGCATCGTCGGGATCCGTCTGGGGACGGTAAGTAGCCTTCAGGCTGGCACCTGTGATACGGGCAAAGACCTGCCAAGTCCATGCCTTGAAGCCCCCGAGGAAGGCTTGGACGAGTTCATAGCCCGTCATGCCGCACTGTCGGTTGATTAGCTTGATGAGGAGCTTCCCCTGATTGAGGGTCAGGTCTTTCATCTTAGGTTCCATGTCTTCCTTGAGCTCCTTCTCGACTCGCTTGAGGTGGGGCTCTTGCTCCTTCTCGGGGAGGGTCTGCATATATTCGTAGGTCTCGATGATCGTGGCCGCTACGTATTTGGCGTAGGGATAGACCTTCTTGACGTCACGTATGCGCCGCCAGAGCTGTCGTCGCTCCTCGATAGTGAGGGGACGGACAGTGCGATTGGCGGAGATATATACCTCGGCAAACTGGATCACCAAAAGGCTGTCATTGACAGCCCGACTCACCGAGTCTGTGCGAGGAGCTTGCGCATGAAGCTCCATACTCACTCCACCGAGAGCGAGGAGAAGTGAGGTAGAGAGGCTGAGGATGACAGAGCGAGGCGACATAGCTTTTTGGGGTATGGAGAATTACCAGGGGCGAGGAGGCTTCTTGGCAGAATACTCGGTAGCGAGACCGCCTGCAGAAGTCTCTCTGTAGAGGCTGGGAAGGTCATGCCCCGTCTTGCGCATCACCTCGACGACCTGGTCGAAGCTGACGCGATGGCGTCCATCGCTGAAGGTCCCATAGGTGTTGGCATCTAAGGCACGAGCTGCAGCGAAGGCATTACGCTCAATGCAGGGGATCTGGACGAGTCCGCAGACCGGGTCACAGGTGAGGCCTAAGTGATGCTCCAGCGCCATCTCTGCAGAGTACTCGATCTGGAGGTTGGAGCCACCGAAGAGCTGGCTGGCGGCAGCGGCTCCCATAGCACAGGCTACGCCGATCTCACCCTGGCATCCGACTTCTGCGC
Source organism: Porphyromonas pasteri (assembly GCF_014647755.1). Classification (GTDB taxonomy): domain Bacteria; phylum Bacteroidota; class Bacteroidia; order Bacteroidales; family Porphyromonadaceae; genus Porphyromonas; species Porphyromonas pasteri. The sequence goes on from NZ_BMPU01000001.1 coordinate 371,176, forward strand.
CCGAGATGGAGGCATTGGTACGTACGACATTTGCAAAGAGGCCTGCTGTCGCCAAGGCACGCAGGATACTTTGCTCGGGGAAGTTGCGGCTCGTCTTGAGGTGATAGAGTACCGCGGGGACGACACCACAGCTCCCACAAGTCGGAGCCGTAGCGACACGTCCGCCTGATGCATTGTGCTCGCTGACAGCGAGCGCATAGGCATAGACGAGACCTCTATTCTTGATACTGGCAGAGCCGTAGCCCTCGGCCTTGACCTTGTAGAGAGCAGCCTTACGGCGGAGCCCCAAGCCTCCAGGGAGGACTCCTTCTGCATTTAGTCCCGAATGGATGGCTTGCTGCATGACGTCCCAAATCTTAGCCAGATAGTCCCAGATCTCAGGGCCTTCGTAGTGCTCTACATACTCCCAGTAGGTCGTATCTTCCTCATGCAGGCGGTGCATGATATCTACGATACGGCTATCAGGATAGATGGTCGCAGAGCGCTGCTCGTTGAAGTCTTCATTGGCGAGCGTCCCACCACCGATGCTGAAGACCGTATAGGTATCAAGGAGCTTGCCTGCATCATCAAAGCCCTCGAACTTCATCCCATTAGGATGGAAGGGGAGGATGATATCAGGTTTCCACAGAATCTCCGTGGGGGCTACAGGCGTCAGTGTCTCGAGGATAGCAGCATCAGTCATGTGCCCCTTGCCTGTAGCCGCCAGGCTCCCATAGAGCGTGACGTCATAGCGCTTGGCTTGAGGACAACGGTCTCTGAACTGCTCGGCGGCACGCCGCGGCCCCATGGTGTGGCTACTGCTGGGGCCACTCCCGATACGGAATATCTGCTTGATTGTCTCCATTAAAATTATAATCGGGCTCCACTGCGGAGCAGGGAGCTGGTGACGAGTACTTAGTACGCACGCTATCCCAAAGATACAAAATCTTATACCTCGGCCTGTTTCAGTCACCAGGCTCCTATCATAACGCTCTAAATCGTCTATAGAGTCTGCCCTGGTTTGCTTCTAAGAATGAGCATCTTCCCAAGCAGATTGGGGTGGGCTTATCTAAGTTTTAGGTGTGTAGTGGTAAGTTGTTGGTAAAGTGGAATGTATGGAGATGAGGTTTGTGCAACATTGGTGGTGGGTATAAAGCAATGTTGGAGACTGTTGTGCGGAGTCCTGCCCTCTATTTATTCTGCTAAGGCATCGCACGCCTACCTCCCCGATATGCCTCTCCGAAGAGATACACAAGCCCTTCGCCTTATCGCGCGTATTCCTCTTATCCAGCGGAGGAAAAAGTGCTATTCTCGTGAAGACAAAAGCGCCTTCACGTAGTGGTATTCTTCTATCTATGCACGTAGTCTTAAAGCCCAGGTACGTAAATCCAAATATCCACGTACGTAGATATTAGAGCTATGTACGTAGTCCAAACTTATCAGCCACTCGTTCACAACTTTTATCCATACGCGGAGCAACAACTTAATATAGGTCACTTCACAAAGCTATATAGGAATCAGCACAAAGCTATATAGTAATCAGTGCAAAGCTATATAGGAATTAGTACAAAGCTATATAGCCTTCTTCGCCATCCTATATAGCTCTACCCACGCACCATAACTTATATATGAAATCATTGCGCAAGCTGTGAAGAGATGGACTTTCGCAATGGTCTCTTGAGGTGCCGTGCAATGGTCTCATATTGGATCATGCTATGCGCATATCACAGAATGCCCCCTACACATGATTTGCATATCAATTCGTTTGTGAGGGAGAGCCTGCCATATTGGCGTAGAGTAGAGGTGTGGCATCCTCTTTGAATAAGGGAAGGCACTAACACGTATATCCATCATACAAGATAAACTATAGACTCTATGAGTAAGCAAGGTAAGATTGGGGTGACGAGTGAGAACATCTTCCCCGTCATCAAGAAGTTCCTCTACAGTGAACATGATATTTTCCTTCGTGAGCTGGTATCCAATGCCGTAGATGCTTCGCAGAAGCTGCGTGCACTGGCCTCGGCAGGCGAGCTCAAGGGTGAGCTGGGTGACTTGAAGGTCTCCATTAGCTTCGATGCTGATGCTAAGACGATCACTGTCAGTGACCGTGGTATCGGTATGACTGCTGAGGAGGTCGAGAAGTACATCAATCAGATAGCCTTCTCTGGAGCAGAGGAGTTCCTCGATAAGTATAAGGACGACAAGGTGGCTATCATTGGTCACTTTGGTTTGGGCTTCTACTCGTCCTTCATGGTGTCTTCGCGTGTCGAGATACAGTCGCTCTCTTATCGTGAGGGTGCAGAGCCTATCCACTGGAGCTGCGAAGGTAACCCAGAATACATCCTGGAGAAGGGGAGTCGTACGGAGCGAGGAACGGATATCATCCTGCATATTGACAGCGAGAGTGAAGAATTCCTCAGCAAGGATCGCCTCTCAACGCTCCTCAATAAGTACTGCAAATTCCTCCCTGTGCCCATCGTCTTTGGGAAGAAGCAGGAGTGGAAGGATGGTGCCTATGTCGATACCGACGAGGATAACCAGATCAATGATGTACACCCCGCTTGGACCAAGAAGCCCTCGGAGCTGAAGGATGAGGACTACATTGCCTTCTATCACCAACTCTATCCTCAGACCTTTGAGGAGCCTCTTTTCTGGATTCACCTCAATGTAGACTATCCCTTCAACCTTACGGGGATCCTCTACTTCCCCAAGGTGAAGAATCAGATGGAGCTGCAGCGCAATAAGATCCAGCTCTATGCTAACCAAGTCTTCGTCACGGAAGACGTAGAAGGGATCGTCCCTGAGTACTTGACTCTGCTGCATGGGGTCATCGACTCTCCAGATATCCCGCTGAACGTCTCGCGCTCTTATCTGCAGAGTGATGCTCAGGTCAAGAAGATCTCCAATCATATCTCCAAGAAAGTCGCTGACCGACTTGATGAACTCTTCCGTAATGAGCGTAGCCTCTTCGAGGAGAAGTGGGAGAGTCTGAAGGTCTTCGTGCAGTATGGGATGCTCTCCGATGAGAAGTTCTACGATAGAGCCGTGAAGTTTGACCTCGTCACTGATATCGACGGGAAGCACTTCACCCTTGACGAATACCGCACCCTTACCGAAGGGGAGCAAACTGATAAGGAAGGCCAGCTCGTATGGCTCTATACGAATGACCGCAACAGTCAATATACAGCTATCGAGCGTGCTAAGGCTAAGGGCTACTCTGTTCTCCTCTTAGATGGTCCTCTGGATGTCCATGCGGTATCTCAGCTGGAGCAGAAGCTCGAGAAGACACGCTTCGTACGAGTAGACTCTGACCCTATCGATAAGCTTATCGCTAAGGATGAGCAGCGTGCTGTCAGTCTCTCCGATGTAGAACAGAAGGCCTTGAAGGCCCTCTTTGAAGGGCGCCTGCCTCGTGAGGAGAAGCGCAACTATAGCGTGAGCCTCGAAGCACTTGGTGCTGGTGCTGATGCCGTGTTGATCACTCAAGGGGAGTTCATGCGCCGTATGCAGGAGATGGCTCGGCTGCAGCCTGGTATGAACTTCTATGGTGAGCTTCCCGAAGGCTACAACGTGGTACTCAATACTGAGCATCCATTGATCCAGCGTCTCCTTGCTTCGGAGAAGGAGGTTGTAGAGCCTAAGCTCTCGACTCTGCGCGCTGAGCTTCAGGAGCAAAGTGAGCTTGTCGAAGCTGCTCGTACGGTGCAGTCAGCTAAGAAGCCCGAAGAGGTGAGTGTGGCCGAACGTGAGGAGCTCGATGCTCTGACGAGTAAGCAAGCCGAACTTGAAGGGAAGATTTCTGAGGAGATCAAGAAGTTCGGTGCCGAAGAGCTTCTCGTGGGGCAGCTCGTTGACCTTGCGCTCCTTGGTAATGGCCTACTCTCAGGTGAGGCACTTGCTGCCTTCATCCGCCGTAGTCAGCAGCTCCTGTAGTAGACCAAGGTATATTATAAGGTAACTGAGGCTGTGCCTTCGGTATCCAGATCACATGTTGGTTGGATGCTGGAGGCACAGCCTTCTTCATTATAGCAGTTGTACCTTTGTGCTCATACATTACTATTTACATGATATGCGCTACCTCTATACATCACTCCGCCGCTGGAGTCTCTCTTTATTGACTTGCTCACTATTGGCTGGATCACTCTCTGCACAGACGGATAATGAAGTGCAACCTGACCGTCCTGACCAAAGTGAGGGAACAAGTGTACTAAGCCCACGACGCCTACAGATCGAGTGGGGAGTAGGGGCTTCCTCAGGGCATCATAACATGGGCCTAATGCTTCGCTATGGACTTGTGCCTGATCTTGAGCTCCGCTTAGAAGGTCTATTGCAGCGTCCTTATCGCGGGGCAGTACAGGTCTCAGATCTCACGCTCAGCTCCAAGCTTGCACTCTTCTCTGGTGATGGCTGGATCCCAGCCATGACGCTTGTCGGCTATCTGAACTACGCACCTCAAGAGGAGGCACGTAGGGTGACGGGAGATCTTACACTTGCTCTTGAGCAGGAACTGGCATCGGGCCTTTCCCTTACCTGTAACATTGGCTCAGCTGAGGGGATGCGTCGCCTCTCTCTGACCGCAGAATTAGGCTATAACTTCACAGATCGACTAAGCTCCTTCGTGGAGTACTATGGAGTCTTTGGCCCTGCAGAGCATGGGGGTGACTTGGGGCTAAGCTATGCTGTGACGAAGGATTTCCTTGTAGACCTCTCTTGCGGTAGGACTTTTTTCGCCAGCGGAGCGGTGAACTATGCCTCCCTCGGAGCCACCTACAGACTATAGTTTGGAGCTGGAGAAAATGGGGTGAGTGAAAACTTTTCGGCACGTTTCGTAAGCTCCGATATGTTGATTATCTTTGCTCCATAAAGCAAATAAGCTATTTCGTATCAACTAACTTTATAACCCCCAAGAAAGAACATGAACATTCCACAGGAACTGCGGTACACCAAGGACCACGAATGGGCACGCCTCGAAGGTGATGTTGTCTACGTAGGTATCACGGACTACGCTCAGGGTGAGCTCGGCGAAATCGTCTATGTAGACGTCACGACCGAAGGTGAAAGCCTCAGCGCAGAAGAAGTCTTTGGCTCTATCGAAGCTGTAAAGACGGTATCTGACCTCCTCCTCCCTATCGAAGGGGAAATCCTCGAAGTCAACAGCGAGCTCGAAGATAGCCCTGAGCTGGTCAACAGCGATCCCTATGGTAAGGGGTGGCTCGTCAAGATCAAGCCCGCTAACGCTGACGACGTAGAAGGTCTGCTCAGCGCTGACGACTATAAGGCTCTCATCGCAGGATAAAGATGCAAGCATCTCCACTGGTCAGCATCATTATGGGCAGTACCTCCGATCTGCCCATCATGGAGAAAGCTGCCGCTCGTCTCGATGCCCTCGGCATTCCCTTTGAGATGCTCGCGCTCTCCGCTCACCGCACGCCTCGTGAGGTAGAGGAGTTCGCCACTACGGCTAAGGAGCGTGGCGTCAAGGTAATCATCGGTGCTGCTGGTATGGCTGCCCATCTCTGTGGTGTCATCGCTTCGATGACTTCCATTCCAGTGATCGGTGTGCCTATTAAGGCTTCCCTGGAGGGCGTCGATGCTCTCTACTCTATGGTGCAGATGCCTCCAGGTATCCCCGTAGCGACCGTGGGAATTAATGCGGCAGAGAATGCTGCACTCTTGGCCGTACAGATGATGGCTACCTCTGATGAAGAGCTCTATCGTAGACTCGAAGCCTACAAGGAGTCGCTCAAGGAGAAGGTCGTCAAGGCTAATCGAGAGCTTGCAGAGGTCAAGTTCGAGCACAAGACGAACTAACCCCCGCATACATATGTTGTAAACCCAGGAGGTGGAAGCACTTCCTGGGTTTACTTTTGCATTATTGTAAGACTTATTCATGGCAGAGAATCATCCCTCTCATACTACATCCGCTGAGCCTTGTCTCTATCACAGACGCCGTGCAGCGTTGGTTCATATTGGCGATACGCCTCTTGGCGGTGACTATCCTGTACGCGTCCAGTCAATGGCGACAGCTTCGACTCTGGATACGGAGGCTGCTGTCGCTCAAGCAGAGCGCATCATCTCCGCTGGTGCGGAGTATCTGCGCTATACTGCACAAGACAAGCGTGTAGCTACTAACCTCGGTGTGATCCATAAAGAGCTCCGTGCTCGTGGTATCACGACTCCCTTGGTAGCTGATATTCACTTCAACCCAACGGCAGCTGATACGGCACTGGAGCATGTAGAGAAGGTGCGTGTCAATCCTGGTAACTACGTCGATAGTAAGGGTACGACCGAGTGGAATGATGAGGTCTATCGTGCCATGCATGAGAAGGTACGCGAGCGATTCGGCGCTTTTGTTGAGCGCGCCAAGACGCTGAAGCGTGCGATACGTATTGGTGTCAATCACGGCTCGCTATCGGAGCGTATGGTGATGCTCTATGGCGATACGCCCGAGGGGATGGTACAGAGTTGCTTGGAATATCTGGATGTCTGTCGTGAGCATGACTTCTATGATGTCGTCATCTCGATGAAGTCCTCCAATACCGTCGTGATGACTGCTGCAGTTCGCCTGCTTGTCGCTCGTCTCGATGAATTAGGCTACCCTGCCTATCCTCTGCATCTCGGTGTGACGGAGGCTGGTGAAGGTGAAGACGGTCGTATCAAAAGCGCTGTCGGTATCGGTTCGCTCCTGGCTGATGGTATCGGTGATACGATCCGCGTCTCCCTCAGCGAAGAGCCCGAGTGTGAGATCCCCGTGGCGCGTGCTCTTGTGGACTACATCGCACCTCGTGAGCATGTCACGCTTTCAGTGGACGGATCGCTCCTTCCCTCATGGAAGGAGTACCGCGAGTTAGCTCAAGATGCTCGCAAGAATACGACTTCTCTCGGAGCCCTCGCAGGTGGAAGCAACCTGCCCTTGGTACTCTATCCGACGGAGAAGGCTTTAGATCTCTCCTCATTCACTCAGCGTCCCGATGCCATTCTCTCGGGAGAAGGACTGCTTCAGCTCGCAGGCGGTACGCCTATCGTGGGAGTCTCCGTGAAGAGTATTGCTACGGACGAACTTACGGCTGAGTGTCTTGCAGAGCTTGCTGCCGCGCCTCAGACGCTCCTCCTTCTTGAGAGCCGTGGTGATAATCCCGTCGCTGACTGGCGCTGGGGCTTCACGCAGCTTCGCCGTGCAGGTGTCAACTGCCCCATTCTCCTTCGTCGTCGCTACGATACCACTGATCTGGAGCTCTTCCGCCTCTATGCCGCTGCCGACTGCGGTAGTATCTTCCTCGATGGCTGGGGTAATGGCCTTTGCCTCGAAGCACCTCATCTCCCTGCCGAAGAGATCATCAAGACCGAGCTGGGTATCCTGCAGGCAGCCCGTCTTCGTATGAGTAAGACGGAGTTCATCAGCTGTCCTGGCTGTGGTCGTACGCTCTACAATCTGCAGAATACTATTGCCGAGATCAAGGCGGCTACCTCACATCTCAAGGGACTCAAGGTCGGTATCATGGGCTGTATCGTCAATGGTCCAGGCGAAATGGCTGATGCGGACTACGGCTATGTAGGTGCTGCGCCTGGTAAGATCGATCTCTACAAGGGACAAGAATGTATCAAGAAGGGCGTACCTCAAGCTCAAGCCGTCGAGCATCTCATCGGCCTCATCAAGGAAGGTGGCGACTGGAAGGACCCTGAATAAGGTAGTCGCCTTCGCCTTCGTCTCTCATCCCCATCATTTATATCTCTCCTATGCGTATTAAGCTGATCAATAAGTCTCACCATCCTGCTCCTCACTACGCCACCTCTGGTGCTGCTGGCATGGACATCCGTGCTAATCTCTCGGAGCCGATTGTATTGGAGCCTCTCGAGCGTTGCCTTATTCCCACGGGTCTCTTCCTTGAGATCCCCGAAGGCTACGAAGCGCAGATCCGTCCTCGTAGTGGACTTGCACTGAAGCATGGTATTACCTTGCCGAATAGCCCAGGGACTATCGACTCAGATTATCGTGGTGAGCTGAAGATCCTTATGATCAATCTCTCCAAGGAGCCCTTTACGTTCAACGACGGCGAGCGCATCGCTCAGATGGTCGTTGCCCGTCATGAGGTCGTGGAGTGGGAGTTGGTCACGGAGCTTAATGAGAATACTGCTCGCGGCACTGGCGGTTTTGGCCACACGGGCCGCGATTAGTTCACCCGCCCTCACATCAAAGATCAAGCCCCGGCTTCCTAATGGAGGTCGGGGCTTTCTCGTACCAATTCAAAGAGGGTGGAGCTTATTGCTGCCACCACAAGCGTCTCGAAGCTGCAGAATGTGGGTCCGTCGTCTCCACAGCTTGCTCAATGTCATCAGGCAGGTGATAGAAGAAGTCCAGCCCGGTGAACTGCTCCAGCTCGCGAATCGAGAGCGTCAGCCTGTCGATGTGCTCACCCTTGCCGTAGTTTCTGTGTTCGGTGAGGAAGGCAATGCCTTCGTATGTCTTGCCCTTCTTCATCAGAAGCGCCATCCAGTAGTAGCGGGGGACGACCATCTTACCCTTGATGCGCTCGGCCTCGACCTGATCATCGCGGATCGTCCCACCCTTGGCGACGTAGAGCTGATCGCAGAAGGCGCGATCGCGTGCCCATTCTTGGACGCGATTCTCCAAGCGGTGCCAGATGCCAGCATTATGAGTCTGGAGCTGCGGGCTCATATTCGTGTAGTAGAAGGTCTGCTCATTGGCAGCCTGTGAGAAGGTGCGGTCTTCGGAGGCTACCAGATGTCCGCGGCTGTAGCCACTTCGGCGGAAGAAGTTGGACGTATCATACGCCGCGGGGATCTTAGGATCCCAGCTCCACGCGTCACTGCGGCGCACGTTGTCTTCTGCCGTCGCAGCGTCGAAGGAGAATGCAACCCAGCGCGAATGGAGCTTTGTGACGTCGTACTCAAGCGAGTAGTTTACCTTCCCCGAAGCTCGGTGTGTGACGAAGTAGTTATTGTTGCCCCCAGCCAATCTTGGTAGCTCAAGCAGGGTCGTATCCCCATTGATGATCTCGTCCTCGATAGCGCCCTGAGGCGAATAGCTTGGGAGGGCTTGGGTTGAAGCCTGCTCTGCGGGCGCCGCTTCCTTGGCCATCTGCTTGTAGACCAAGATGCCTAAGGCGGCGACAGCGATGAGTAGGGTTAGTTTCTTCATTGAAGGGAGAGGTCTTGCTTTAAATCCGCTGCAAAGGTAGTGACTTCGTTCCTTTCCTTCCAAGCTTTCCCTGCTTCGGGTCGGGGAGGAAGTCATGGAGCATCCGATGGGAGAAATAAAAGAAGCCTAACCGCAAGGGACCGTCGTCCACTTGATGTTAGGCTTCGACCGTTTAAGAGCTCGTCTGCTTCGCAGCTTCGTGTCCCATTGGCCTTCTCTCGAAGGCGCTCAGGCTATAGCCTGCGATGTGGACGAGAAATAGTACTCTCTCTCCGAAGATGGAGAGGTTGTTTGTCTGTATTGCAAAGGTACAAAAATGGCCTATATATACCTAATAGAGGGGAGAATTCCGTTGCTTTAGCTACCTACTTATTCCGATTCGGGAGCCTTGCTATGTAGAATTGCTGGCGAAGTAGAGGGAGGTACCGTCGTGAGGAATATACCTTTCTGCCGTGAGAAATATACCTTTCTGCCGTGAGGAATATACCTTTCTGCTGTGAGGAATATACCTTTCTGTCGTGAGGAATATACCTTTCTGCTGTGAGGAATATTCCTTTCTGCCGTGAGGAATATACCTTTCTTTCGTGAGGAATATACCTTTCTGCCCTGAGGAGTATTCCTCGTCGTCGTAAGGTATATACCTTTTGCTCGAAAGGTATATACTATTCGCCCCAAGGGTATATACCCTTCTGCTGGATGGTATATCCCTTTTTCGCGGGGACTTCCTCCGAGCCCGGATCAAGATAGGGGAGAAGACGCAGAAAGGGCTCTCCCTTTCCTTTCGGAGGAGGGAGAGCCCTTGGTGTAAAGTGCAGTGAATGCGCGGCAGAAGCCTATTCGATGGCGGCTTGGGCTGCGGAGAGACGGGCGATGGGGACACGGAAGGGCGAGCAGCTGACGTAGCTGAGGCCGATGTGATGACAGAACTTCACCGAGTGAGGATCGCCACCGTGTTCGCCGCAGATACCGCAGGGCAGGTCGGGGCGTGTGCTGCGTCCGCGTTCGACAGCCATACGGATGAGCTGGCCCACACCTTCTTGGTCGAGCTCCTGGAAGGGGTCTACGCTCAGGATCTTCTTATCGAGGTAGACGGGCAGGAAGCTGGCGATGTCGTCGCGGCTATAGCCGAAGGTCATCTGCGTGAGGTCATTGGTCCCGAAGCTGAAGTACTCGGCGTGGCGAGCGATCTGGTCTGCCGTGAGCGCTGCACGAGGAATCTCGATCATCGTACCGACGCGGAAGTGGAGTTCAACTCCTTCTTCCGCGAAGAGCTGAAGAGCCGTGTCGCGGATGACCTTCTCCTGCTCATCGAATTCATTGACGATCCCGATCAGAGGGATCATGATCTCGGGCTGTGGGTCATAGCCTTCCTTCTTGAGCTGAATAGCGGCTGAGAGGATAGCACGCGTCTGCATCACCGTGATCTCAGGGTAGGTGTTGCCGAGACGACAGCCACGATGGCCGAGCATGGGGTTGTGTTCGCTCAGCGAATTGACGCGGCGCTGGATCTCTTGTACCGAGATACCCATCTCATCGGCCATGATCTGCTGACCAGCCAAATCGTGGGGGACGAACTCATGAAGTGGTGGGTCGAGGAGACGCACGTTCACAGGACAACCATCCATTGACTTGAGGATGCCGTAGAAGTCTTGCTTCTGGTAGGGGAGGAGCTTAGCCAAGGCCTTTTCACGACCTTCCTTCGTGTCAGCCAGGATCATTTCGCGCATGGCCTTGATCTTCTCATTCTCGAAGAACATGTGCTCTGTGCGGCAAAGACCAATACCAACGGCGCCGAAGCTTCGGGCAATAGCGGCATCGTGTGGAGTATCTGCATTCGTGCGGACGACGAGCTTCGTGTACTTTTCACAGAGGGTCATCAGCTCGGCAAAGTCACCTGTGAGCTCTGCGGGCTGTGTCTTGACCAGACCCTGATAGACTTCGCCGGTGCTACCATTGAGTGAGAGGTAGTCGCCTTCCTTGAGTACGACGCCGTCGATCTCTACCGTGCGGTGCTTGTAGTCAATGTTGATGGCGCCTGCACCAGATACGCAGCACTTACCCATACCACGGGCTACGACGGCAGCATGCGAAGTCATCCCGCCACGTGCGGTAAGGATCCCTTCGGCGGCTGACATCCCTGCGAGGTCTTCGGGAGAAGTCTCGATACGAACCATGATGACACGGCGACCATCGTCATGCCAGCGAGTAGCATCATCAGCGAAGAATACGATCTGACCCGAAGCTGCACCGGGCGAAGCGGGAAGTCCGTGTGTGAGGACCTTAGCTTGGCTCTTGGCGACGGGATCAAATACGGGGTGGAGGAGCTCATCGAGCTTGTGGGGCTCACAGCGTAGGAGGGCAGTCTTCTCATCAATGACTCCGTCGCGAAGGAGATCCATAGCGATCTTAACCATTGCGGTACCCGTGCGCTTCCCATTACGAGTCTGCAGGAACCACAGCTTGCCATCCTGTACGGTGAACTCCATGTCCTGCATGTCCTTGTAGTGGGCTTCGAGGCGCTGCTGTAGCATATCGAGCTCGGCATAGATCTCGGGCATGGCTTCTTCCATCGATGGGTAGAGGCTGGCACGCACCTCTTCGCTGATGCCCTGCTGGTGTGCCCAGTCGAGAGAGCCAGCCTTCGTGATCTGCTGAGGAGTGCGGATCCCAGCTACTACGTCTTCGCCCTGAGCGTTGACGAGGTATTCGCCGTTGAAGACATTTTCACCCGTACCAGCATTTCGGCTAAAGCAAACACCCGTAGCAGAGGTGTCGCCCATGTTGCCGAATACCATAGCTTGTACATTGACAGCTGTCCCCCATTCAGCAGGGATACCTTCCATCTTACGATAGAGGATAGCGCGCTCGTTCATCCAACTATCGAAGACGGCGCAGATAGCACCCCAGAGCTGCTCCATAGGATCAGTGGGGAAGTCCTTACCTGTGCGGCGCTTGATCTCTTGCTTGAAGAGTACGACCAGGCTCTTGAGTTCGTCGACATTCAGCTCATTGTCCAGGCGGACACCACGCTGTGCTTTGACACGGTCAATGATTTCTTCGAAGGGGGCGATATCCTCCTTCGTTTCGGGCTTCATACCGAGGACGACATCACCATACATCTGGACGAAGCGGCGGTAGCTATCGTAGGCGAAGCGAGGATTGCCTGTCTTCTTTGCAAGGCCTTCGACGACGGTGTCATTGAGCCCAAGGTTGAGGATGGTATCCATCATACCTGGCATAGAGGCGCGAGCACCAGAGCGGACAGATACAAGGAGTGGGTTAGAGGGATCGCCAAAGGTCGCTCCCATAAGGCCTTCGATATGATGCACTGCGCGCATCACTTCGTCTGAGAGAAGGGAGATAAGTGTGTCCTTTCCACGGGCGAAATACTCATTACAGGTCTCGGTCGTGATCGTGAAGCCAGGAGGTACTGGTACCCCGATACGATTCATTTCGGCGAGGTTGGCGCCTTTGCCTCCGAGGAGGTTTCTCATGTCTGCAGCACCTTCGGCGAGGCCGTTCCCGAAGGTATAGACTCTTTTGTTGTCTCTCATTGTTAGCAAGTGTTATGCGTTGGTTATGCTAATCCATAGGCAAATGTATTGATTATTATGGATAATCCCAGCGGTATAACCGAATTTCTTAAATGTGGGTGCTGCGTTGATTGCTCTTTTATTAAATGCGGGCTTGTGGTAGATGCTGTGATTGCTGGGTTTTGGAGAGATACAGGGTGTCTTTCATAAATAATATGGTGCAGTGTAAAAGGAAGCGCCCTCATCTTCTACCCAAGGAGGATAGAGGATGAGGGTGCTTATGGGATAGAGTGTAGCTCGCTCGGGGGAGCTATTGAGAGCTTATAGAGCGTATTCGTTCATCTTGCAGAGGTACTTCCCGACGATGTCGAACTCTAAGTTCACCACCGTGCCGACCTGTATGTGCTTGAAGTTCGTGTGCTCGTGGGTGTAGGGGATGATAGCGACGCCGAAGGAGGTCTTCTCCGAGTTGCACACGGTGAGGCTCACGCCATTGACCGTTATTGAGCCCTTCTCGACCGTGATATAGCCCTTGCGAGCAAGCTCTGCATCCGTCTGGTGCTCGAAGCGATAGAGCCAGCTGCCATCAGCTTCTTCGACAGAGGTGCAGATGGCGGTCATATCGACGTGGCCCTGGACGATGTGCCCATCAAGGCGACCTCCGAGGAGCATGCTTCGCTCAAGGTTCACAAGGTCTCCGACAGAGAGCTTACCGAGGTTAGAGCGGTCCAGTGTCTCTTGGATGGCAGTCACGGTGTAGGTGTGCTCATCATGAGCCACGACTGTGAGGCATACCCCGTTGTGAGCGACGCTTTGGTCGATCTTAAGTTCGCTGGCGAAAGGGCAGGAGAGTGTGAGATGAAGGTTTTCGCCTTCGCGTCGGAGAGCGACGACCTCGCCGCAAGCTTCTACGATACCTGAAAACATAGTCTGTATATGATGAGTGTTAGCTGTCGTGAGAATTGACGCTACAAAGATAAGACAACTCCCTTAGCCAGCCTCTTTATTGAGGTGATGATCTCTATATGTATATGTATATGTATAGGGGAGTGGTGTGAACCTATATTGCTCGTTGGGTGAACCTATAGTGGTCGCCATGACGACCTATATTGGTCACGACGCTGACCAATATAGATTCACCTCGCGACCAATACTGTTTTTACGAGTATCCTACGAAAGCACCTGAATCCTTACCGTCAAGAGGCTGAGGAAGCCAATAGAGAGGAAACAATAAAGGCAGTAGTCACTACGGACCACTGCCTTTATCTTGATCTTCTTGGTCGGGATGAGAAGACTCGAACTTCCGACCTCCACGTCCCGAACGTGGCGCGCTACCAACTGTGCTACATCCCGAATGCGCTCAGCGACTCCTCGCTGAGGCGCTGCAAAGTTAGATAAATAATCAGTACGATGAACCGTGGAAAGGCGCTCTATACAAGCGCTCCCTCCTCGATACGACCAGAGAGCTTCTGGTGCATTGCCGTAGCTGCTCGGCGACCGTCTCCCATGGCGAGGATGACCGTGGCGGCACCGCGGACGATATCACCACCTGCATAGACATCGGGCATCGAGGTCTTCTTTCCCTCGTCTACGACGATATTGCCCCACTTGTTGACTTCCAGCTCAGGCATTGACTTCGTGACTAAGGTACTTGCGGAGTAGCCGATACAGATGATGACCTCATCGACGGGGGCTGTGATGATCTCCCCAGTGGCGACAGGACGACGTCGGCCACTCTCGTCCGGTGCTCCCAGCTCCATACGCTCCAGGCGCATCGCAGTGACGTGGCCTGACTCATCCCCAAGATACTCCACGGGATTGTGTAGGTTGAAGAACTCTGTACCTTCCTCGCGTGCATGTTTGATCTCTTCTGCACGGGCTGGCATCTCTTCTTCGCTGCGACGATAGACGATGGTAGCCTGCTTGGCATCGAGACGAATGGCAGTACGTACGGCATCAATAGCGGTATTCCCACCGCCGATGACAGCCACACGCTTCCCCCGTAGGGAGGGGAGTGCTTCGGCAAGCTCCTCGGGGGACATGAGATTGTACTTAGCCAGATACTCGCTGGCGGTATAGACCCCCTTGAGGTCTTCACCTGGGATACCCATGTAGTTGGCGACACCGACGCCAGTTGCGATGAAGATGCCATCCATTCCTTGGGTCTTGAGATCCTCATAGGTAATAGTCTTCCCTACGATCGTATCCGTCTGGAAGGTGACACCGAGGTCGCGCATCTTGTCCAGCTCATCCTCAATGATACTATTGGGCAAGCAGAACTCTGGGATCCCGTAGCGCAGGACGCCCCCGAGCTGGCTCTCGGCCTCGTAGACGGTCACATCATAGCCCCACTTGGCCATGTCGGTAGCGAAAGATAGACCAGCTGGGCCGCTACCAACGACAGCGATACGTCCCAGCTTGGGCTTATCTGAGTGCTTGGGCTTTATAGAGTGATCTCGATGGATGCGCTCGTAGTCGGCGACATAGCGCTCCAGGTTGCCGATGGAGACAGCTTCTTTCTTGAGGCTGAGGGTGTAGATACACTGGCTCTCGCACTGCTTCTCCTGTGGACAGACACGACCACAGACTGCGGGGAGTGAGCTGGTCTCACGGATGATACCAACGGCCTCAAGCATCTCACCTTTCTCGATGAGCTTGATGAAGGAGGGGATATGAATACCGACAGGGCAACCCTCGACACAGCCAGGATTGGGGCAGTCTAAGCAACGGCGAGCCTCAGCCATCGCTTCTTCGCGTGTGTAGCCGAGGCTTACTTCTTCATGGAATGAGGTGATACGCTCCGCTATAGGGAGCTCGGACATCTTCGTACGCTCGTAGGCGATACGCTCTTTATTGGGATGGGCTTTGCGTAGCTCTGTGCGCCAGTCCTGACTACGCCGCTCCTTGATTAGCTCTTGCTTGGTCATTGTATCGGGTGATCTTGTACAGTGTTACCTCGCTATAAGTGATAAAATGTTAGAGCAAAGATAAGCAAAGATGAAGAGGAGGGAAAGAGCCTATCTATACAGAACAAGTGAGGCCAAGATCTCAGTCAGAGCATAGCTCCTCGAGATCTTGGCCTCATTATGTATGTGATCGGGTGCGGTAAAGCACCCGACGAAGGGTGTACTCTACTTATTGAGGATATCGTAGGTATCGCGAGCGATCATGTACTCTTCGTCGGTAGCGACGACGACGACCTTGACTCGGCTGTCTGCTGCACTGATGACCTGGCTCTTGCCACCATAGGTGACTTCGTTGATGGACTCATCAAGCTTAATACCGAGGAACTCCAGCCCTTGGCAGACTTCCGTACGTAGAGCAGCACGGTTCTCACCGACACCAGCGGTGAAGACGAGGAGGTCGATACCACCCAAAGCAGCGGCATAAGCTCCTACATACTTCTTGATGCGGTAGGCATGCATAGAGAGAGCCAGGAGGTCACGCTTAGAGCCTTCTTCTGCGGCCTTTGCGACGTCACGCATGTCTGAGCCCTTCGTGCTGATACCAGCGACACCGCTCTTCTTCGTCAGCAGGAAGGTCAGGTCTTCCAGATCAAGGTGGGTCTTACCTGGGGTAGCCTTCTTGAGGAAGGGGGCGAGGAACTCTGGATCGTAGTCCTTTTTATTCATCAAGTACTCGATGACACCGCTGTCGATGTCACCAGCACGAGTACCCATCATAAGGCCTTCGCTGGGGGTCAAGCCCATTGAGGTATCGATGCTCTTCCCATTGAGGACGGCTGCCATAGAAGCTCCACTACCGATGTGAGCCGTGACGATCTTGCATGACGCGCGATCCAGCCCTGCGATCTCAGCACCCTTGGCACTGACATAGTCGTGACTCGTGCCGTGGAAGCCGTAGCGACGGATGCGGTACTTGTCATAGAATTCGTAGGGGAGCCCATACATATAGGCATGCTCGGGCATCGTCTGGTGGAAGGCCGTGTCAAATACCCCTACCTGAGGCGTATTTGGGAGTACCTTCGTCACAGCTTCGATACCGAGGATGTTGGCTGGGTTGTGAAGCGGAGCAAGCTGTGCGCACTCATGGAGCATATCTACTACCTCTGGGGTGATACGTACGCTCTGAGCAAAGCGCTCTGCACCGTGTACGAGGCGGTGACCGATGGCGTCGATCTCATCGAAGGACTCTACGAAGTGCTCTTCTTTGAGAATGTCGAGGATAATCTCTACGCCGCGTGTGTGGTTAGGAATGTCAAGGTGGCGCTCGATCTTCTTTCCTTCGGGGTTACGGAAGGTGATAAAGG
The DNA here is from genome assembly GCF_014647755.1 of Porphyromonas pasteri. GTDB lineage: Bacteria > Bacteroidota > Bacteroidia > Bacteroidales > Porphyromonadaceae > Porphyromonas > Porphyromonas pasteri. The sequence goes on from NZ_BMPU01000001.1 coordinate 388,118, forward strand.
AGTCGTTGATCCCTACGCGCTCTTCGTTCCCCGAGGTCAAGACCTTGTAGTTGGGGAGCTCGATGAGGGCGAACTTCAGGGAGGAGCTGCCACAGTTGAGGACCAGGATTTTCATAAGGTGTTGTATTATATGGTAAGGTGTGAGCTTATCCCTTCTTCGCCTTGAGAGCGATGGACTGGTTGGCTGTGATAGCTGCCATCTTATAGATGTCGTCTACCGAAGCCCCACGACTGAGGTCGTTGACTGGGGCAGCCATCCCCTGAAGGACAGGACCGACAGCTTCGGCACCAGCGAGGCGCTGGACGAGTTTGTAGCCAATGTTCCCAGCTTCGAGGGTGGGGAAGATGAGTACGTTAGCCTTACCTGCAACGGGGCTGTCTGGAGCCTTGAGCGAAGCCACCTTCGAGACGAGAGCAGCATCAAGCTGGAGCTCGCCATCCAGCTGGAGTTCGGGGGCCATCTCCTTGGCGATACGTGTCGCTTCGACGACCTTGTCTACCAGCTCATGCTTAGCGCTACCCTTCGTTGAGAAGCTGAGCATAGCGATGCGAGGCTCTACGTTAGCGATAGCGCGAGCAGACTCAGCTGAGGATACAGCGATCTGAGCAAGCTCTTCAGCGGTAGGATTGGGCATGACGGCGCAGTCAGCAAAGAGCAGAAGGCCGTTTTCGCCATAGGTGTTGTTGGGGAGGAACATCATAAAGATACCGCTGACACAGCTGATGCCTGGGGTCGTCTTGACGATCTGTAGAGCTGGACGGAGCACGTCGCCAGTAGCATTGATAGCCCCTGCGAGTTCACCATCAGCATCCCCAGCCTTGATCATCAGACAGCCGAGGTAGAGTGGATCTTCGACGAGGACAGCAGCCTGCTCTTCGGTAAGTCCCTTCTTGCGGCGGAGATCCAGCAGAAGGTCGATGTAGGCCTGCTTCTTTTCGTGGTTCTTAGGATCGAGGAGGTTTGCCTTATCGATGTTGTGCAGGCCCAATTCTTGGGCGTGCGAACGGATGGCGCTGGGATCCCCGATGAGGGTTAGGCGGACAACACCTTCTGCGAGGAGGCGGTCAGCAGCCTTGAGTGTTCTTTCTTCGGTTCCTTCAGGGAAGACAATGTGTTGAGGATTAGCCTTAGCCCTGCTGATAATGTCTTGGATCAAGTCCATAGTGATGGTAGATTTGATATTTGAGTATTCTGTATATCCCCAAAGTTACGGATTATCTCGCTTTATTGTGCAAGGCGCTCGGAGTCACGGCTCCACGCTTTGCTCTCCCAACTCTCAAGACACTCTTTTTCGCAGGATAGGTTGCTCTATCCTAAATGCTAATACCGTCACCGCAATGTGTTGTGTCTTAGTTTGAAAAGTAGGTTTTAGAGCCTCTCGCTGGGGAGCCTGCTTTTGTGACCAGTACTGGTCCACATTCCGACCAGTACTGGTACATGCCTTCTACTTGTACTGGTTCGCGTTCTGACCAGTACTGCTTCGCTTGGTGACCAGTACTGGTTCGTTTTATACTTCTCAAAGCCTTTGCACGACTACCACCTAACGAAAAAGAACTCCCCCGATAGATCACTGGATCTATCGGGGGAGTTTCTTGGGATAATGATAGTGGGGCTGGATTTTACTCGCGCTCCTTGATCAGGCCATGACGGTAGGCATGGAGGAGCTTCTTGAGCTCTTCGATCTGATCCTCAAGGATGAGGCCTTGGTCAGTGTCTCGGACAAGTATGCGGTCTGTGGAGTAGGCCTTGACAACAGAGGTGCTGGAGATGTCCTCCATGTGCTCAATGGCTTCGCGGGTTGAGCTGAAGGGCTCGTGCTTGACCAGATGAAGGCCCTGTGAATTGAAGATCAAGGTATAGCCTGCGATACCCGTGCTGGACTGGTAAGCTCGGCTGAAGCCGCCATCGATGAGCATAATCTTACCACCAGCCTGTACGGGATGCTCGCCCTTGACCTCACGGACGGGGACGTGACCATTGATGATGTGAGACTCGGTGCTCTTTAGGTCGAACTCTTCGAGGATCATATCACAGACCTGCTCCTCAGTACGGTAGACATAGTAGTAGCCCTTCTCTTCGTGGTGCGTAGCCTTGTCTGCGATGAAGTAGCGCTCGAAGGTCGTCATCGCAGACTTGTCAAAGAGAGGTGAGTCGGGGCCACACCATAGGTACCACATATAGTCGACTGCCTCCTTGTGCTCGGGGTGATCGGCCGATGACCAGTGTGACTGGCGTACGAACTCATCGATGCGGTCGAGGAGGGCACGACCAGAGAAGGCGCGACCACGAATCTTGACCTTACGGAAGGTGCGGTCCTCATTGAGGGGGACGGAGGCGTGGAAGAGGAGGTTGTGGTTGCACGTAAGGTACATACTCCCCTTCTTGAAGAGGAAGTTGATGTGGCGGAGAAGCTTCTCGCTGTGACGGAAGGAGTGCAGGAGCTTGGCTACGACATCAGCCTCAGCCTCGGTGAGCTTGTAGGGGTCATTGGGGTCAATGGTGGGGAAGAAGGTATCCTTGAGGGGATAGGTCTCGCCATTGGGGAGGGTAATCGTCCCTTCTGCTTGGTTGATGCGGTGCAGAAGGTCACGATCCTCCATCCCATACTCGGGGTGACGCGCTATGATCTGATGCTCGAGCTTGAACTGTATGATAGCGATCGCCTTGTGCATCTGCCCCATGAGGAGAATGCTCTTCTCATCGTAGGTCTCGTCTGCATCGCCGAGCTTGGGTGTGAAGGGGGTACAAGTATCTTTACCATAGACCTCCATAGCGAAGCGCGCCAGAGGAAGCATGTTGATCCCGTAGCCATTCTCCAGCGTAGAGAGGTTGGCATAGCGCAGGGCGATACGTATAGCGTTGGCCATGCTGGCGGTGTTCCCTACAGCAGCTCCCATCCAGAGCATATCGTGGTTACCCCACTGGATGTCGACGTTGTGGTAGGTCAGGAGCTTGTCCATGATGAACTGGGCACCAGGACCTCGGTCGAAGACGTCCCCGACGATATGCAGGCGGTCGATGGCCAGACGCTGGATCGTCTCGCAGATCGCGATGATGAAGTCGTCGGCCTGCCCCGTATCAATGATCGTATCAAGGATAGCTCCCACGTAAGCTGACTTCTTGGGGTTCATGCTGTCCTCGTGGGTGAGTTCCTGAGTGATGTAGCTGTACTGTGCGGGAAGAGCCTTGCGGACCTTGGAGCGCGTGTACTTCTCGCTGACGCACTGCAGGACCTTGATGAGCTGATTGAGCGTGACCTTGTACCAATCCTTACGGAGGTGATGCTGCTGGCTGAGTCGCTCAAGACTTTCCTTCGGGTAGTAGATGAGCGTGCAGAGCTGACGGAGCTCCTGCTCACGGATTTGTCCGAGGAAGAGGTTCTCTACCTTGATGCGAATCGTACCCGAAGCGTTCTTCAGTACGTGGATGAAGGCTTCATATTCGCCGTGGATGTCGGCGAGGAAGTGCTCGGTACCCTTAGGTAGGTTGAGGATAGCACTTAGGTTGATGATCTCAGCGGCGGCAGAAGCTGCACTGGGGTATTGCTTGGAGAGCAGCCCGAGGTACTTGAGTTCACGTTCTGTGATATTCATAGTGATGATAAGTGTTGGGGGTGATTATTATAGGCGGGAGGAGAGCTCGGCATGCTTGACACCGGAGGCACTGCGTATCTTCTTGATGAGGACGGTCAGGGCTTCGCGACGCTCAACATAGAGTACAAAGGAGCCGTGGAAGAGGCCGTCCTTCGACTGGATCGAGTAGCTGCGGAGCTTGACTCCCGATTCCTTACGAATGAGAGATGTGATGTTGGTGGCGATGGAGAGTTCGTCTCGTCCGACGACTTCGATGGAGGCGACCTGCGAGCTACCGCTTTCACCATTCCACTTAGCACAGATGATCTTGTGCGGAGAGTGGGCAAACATATCGGGTGCATTGGGGCAGTTCATGCGGTGCACCTTGATGCCGCGGGTCGTCACAAGCCCGAAGACCTCGTCTCCATAGAGGGGGCGGCAGCACTGGGCTAGGCTATAAGCAACTCCTGTGAGCCCTCTGTCGAGTATCAGTACCTCGGAGGTGTTGATCTGATTGGATTCGCTCTCACTCTCTTGGTAGGTGAAGTCTTCGGCAGAGCGAGCGGAGCCAATGGAGGGCTGAGCTTCGATGAGCGAGACTGCAGCCAGCTCCTGCTCATAGAGGTTGAGAAACTCCTGTACATCGATCTTGCTGTGCGTCAGGTCGCGGTAGAAGTCGGAGAGCGTCTTGTAGCCTTTACGCAGGGTGATGCGTATGAAGGCAGCTTCATCGAAGGGGAGCTTGCGGTTCTTGATGCGACGCTGGATCATCTCCTTGGCGACACCGATACCTGCTTCTTCCTCAGCACGGAGGAGCTGGCGGATCTTGGCTTTTGCCTTGGGGCTTACGACGATGGAGAGCCACCCGGGCTTGGGTGACTGCTGCGGAGAGGTGAGGATCTCTACGTTATCTCCATTCTTGAGCTGATGACGCAGTGAGACGTTCTTCCCGTTGACCTTTCCAGATATCGCACGAGCTCCTACTCGGCTATGGATGGTGAAGGCGAAGTCAAGTAGGGTAGCACCTTGGGGGAGTTTCATGATCTCACCCTTGGGGGTGAAGACATAGATCTCCTGTGCCTTGAGTGTAAGGAGGGAAGACTCCAGGGTTTGGCGCTTCTCCTCTTCACCCGTAGCATCGTCACGTACGGTCTCCAGTGCTTCGCGTACGGAGGCGAGGAAGTCATCCAGACCGCCTTCACTGCGGATGCCCTTGTAGCGCCAGTGGGCAGCGACGCCTTGCTCGGCGATGGCATCCATGCGCTTGGAGCGTATCTGTACCTCTACCCAGCGGTTCTCCGGTCCGAGTACGGTCGTATGCAGACTCTCATACCCATTACTCTTGGGGATGGAGATCCAGTCCTTGAGTCGCTCGGGGTTGGGGCGATACATGTCGGTGACGATCGAGTAGATCTGCCAGCATACCTGGCGCTCGCGCTCGGGTGGGACGTCCACGATGATGCGGATAGCGAAGACATCATAGATATCCTCGAAGGGGAGCTTCTTTAGCTTGTTGCTGATCGAGCTGACGCTCTTCACGCGTCCCTTCATCTCAAAGGGTACATCCTGGAGGTCTCTTAGCAAGGTCTCCTGTACGACGCGGATGAATTCGGCGATATAGGCATCACGTGCATCCTTCGTCTCACGTAGCTTGCGGGTGATGAAGCCGTAGATCTTGGGCTGCAGATACATGAGGCAGAGGTCCTCCATCTCGCCCTTGATCTTGTACAGTCCGAGGCGATGGGCGATGGGGGCATAGAGGAAGGACACTTCGGATGCCAGCTCCTTGCGATCCTCAGCACGACGAATCATCGAGGCATGACGTAGGAGGTAGAGGCGGTAGGCGATGATGATGAGCACCACGCGCATATCCTCTGCCATCGAGATCAGCAGGTTGTGGAAGTTCTCCGAGCTAATGGCCTCCTTGCGCATATAGAGCTCGGAGGTGCGGGCGAGTAGCTGCAATAAGCGCAGTACCTCTTCGCCGCAGAAGCTCTTGATCTCATTGGGTGAGATGCGCCCAGTGGAGAAGGGTATATATAGGAGTACAGCGAGGATCGAATGGACATTGAGTCCGAGCTCTCGGTGGATGAGGCAGGCGACCTCCAGCTGTACGATGAAGTTGGGGATGGTGTGTATCTCCTCAGCCTCTGAGACAAAGGCTCCCTGCTCGAGGGCCTCGGCCAGCCACGTCCGTACCTGCAGGCGGCATGCTCTGTCCAGACGAGGCTGGAGGAGGCCGAGAAGGTAGCGGCTGGTACGGTAAATCTGTTGCTCTTGGGCGGGACTAAACATACGTTACTCTGCTGCGGAGTGTGATAAAAACTTCGTTTGCCGAAAGGTACGAAATAAACCTATACGAGTGGAGGCTACCCTGCTATGGCAAGATAGCCTCCATCAATGATGAGACCCTTAGATGTGGATATGGGGCTACATACGCTCGGGCATCTCGATACCCAGGAGGGAGAAGCCAGCGGCGATCGTGCGAGCGACGACCTCGGAGAGTGCAAGGCGGAAGGCACGCAGCTCTTCGTTCTCCTCCTTGAGGATGGAGAACTCGTGATAGAACTGATTATACTCCTTCACGAGGTCGTAGACGTAGTTCGCGATGACAGCAGGGCTATAGGTGCGAGCTGCTTCCTCTACGATGTCTGCATATTCAGCGACCTTAGCGATGAGTTCCTGCTCCTTGGTGGAGATGGTAAGCCCAGCGAAGGTCGCGGGGAGAGCGATACCCAGCTCCTCTGCTTTACGAAGGAGGCTGCGAATACGAGCGTAGGTGTACTGGATAAAGGAGCCTGTGTTCCCGTTGAAGTCAATACTTTCCTTGGGGTTGAAGGTCATGTTCTTGCGAGGGTCAACCTTGAGGATGAAGTACTTCAGCGAGCCCAGACCTACACGGCGAGCGACTTCGGCAGCTTCTTCTGCAGGCATATCCTTGCCCTTACCCTGCTCTTCGGCGATGGCACGGGCCGTAGCGACCATCTCGTCCATGAGGTCATCGGCATCAACGACCGTACCTTCACGGCTCTTCATCTTGCCGTCGGGGAGCTCGACCATACCATAGCTGAAGTGCACGAGCCCCTTACCGAAGGCATAGCCCAGGCGATCAAGTAGGAGGGAGAGTACCTTGAAGTGATACTCCTGTTCATTGCCTACGACATAGACCATCTTATCAATGGGGTGCTTGTCGAAGCGCATCTTCGCCGTACCGATATCCTGCGTGATGTATACCGAAGTACCATCAGAGCGAAGGAGGATCTTGCGGTCAAGGCCTTCGTCTGTGAAGTCAGCCCAAACGGAGCCGTCAGGGTCCTGGACGAACTTGCCTTCCTTCAGCCCACGCAAGACTTCTTCCTTACCGAGGAGGTAGGTCTCCGACTCATAGTAAATCTCGTCGAAGCTAACGCCCATGCGCTTGTAGGTCTCGTCAAAGCCAGCATAGACCCAGGAGTTCATCGTGCTCCAGAGGCTGCGGATCTCTTCATCACCATCCTCCCAGCGGCGGAGCATAGCGCGAGCGTCAGCCATCAGAGGAGAAGCTGCTTCAGCTTCTTCCTTGGTCTTGCCTTCGTTCATGAGAGCCGTAAGCTCGGCCTTGTAGTGCTTGTCAAAGAGGACGTAGAAGTCGCCGATCAGGTGGTCGCCCTTCTTCCCCGTGCTCTCGGGTGTCGCACCATTACCCCAGCGCTGCCAAGCGAGCATAGACTTACAGATGTGGATCCCGCGGTCGTTGACGATGTTGGTCTTGAAGACGCGGTTGCCTGATGCTTCGAGGATACGTGCGATGCTATACCCGAGGAGGTTGTTACGCACGTGCCCGAGGTGTAGAGGCTTATTCGTGTTGGGCGAGGAATACTCGACCATGACGAAGGGGGCATCTGCCGTAGCTTGCTTATGTCCAAAGGTCTTATCACTGCGGATCGCATTGAAGTCCTCGACCCAGGCTGCAGGTGCGATGCTTAGATTGAGGAAGCCCTTGACGATCTGAATGCCCTCAACGAGGCTGCAATGCTCCTGGAGATAGGCACCGATTTCTTGTGCCGTAGCTTCGGGGTTCTTGCGGGAAATCTTGAGGAGAGGGAAGGCTACTAAGGTCCACTGACCCTCAAATTCACTGCGGGTCTTTTGGAATTGGAGTTGCTCGGGCGTAGGCATCTGCCCGTATAGAGCCTGCACAGCTTCAGCCGTCGCCTGCTGCAGGGACTGTATGATCGACATAAGCGGTAGATATATTTGTGATAAGTGGCGGGGATAGTCGCGAGAGGTGCGCCCGTAGATCCCCGCTTTATAGAGGTACAAAGGTAGCATTAATTAAGTGTTTGCTGATGGATAATGCTTCTCCTTATTCAAAATCCAAGTGGCAGCTAAGGCTGGTGTGTATAGAGGAAGATATCTCCATTGCACTCCCCTCAGTGGGATCTTATCCTCGATTGATGGGGGTGGGGAGGTCATAGACATCCTGTCTACATTCTCTCTTTGTGAGTGCTAAAAGAATACTAACGGAGGCTCAGGTAGGCTTGATAAACGAATATCTTAGAGGGATGAGGTAATCATGTGCAAACGAATGCTTTATAATGAAGTGTGTTCAGAAGCCTTGCCGTCTTTCTTAAGAGGATAGTATGAGCCTTTATAGGTCCGCTCTGTGACCTATATGGGTGCGTGGGGAGAGCTATATAGGATGGTGAAGAAAGCTATATAGCTTTAGACTGATTTCTATATAGCTTTTTGAAGTGACCTATGTTAGGTTGTTTCTCCGCATAGGGATAAAAGTTGTGGACGATTGGGAGAAAAGTTTGGGCTACGTGCGTGGCTCTAATATCTATGTACGTGGATATTTGGATTTACGTGCCTGGTCTTTAAGACTACGTGCGTAGATAGAGAAAAACCACTACGTGAAGGCACTTTTTCCTTCACGAGAATAGCACTTTTTCCTTGGCTGGCTAAGAGGAATATTCGCGATAAGGCGAAAGGCTTGTGTATCACTTCGGAGAGGCATATCGGGGAGCTGGGCGTGCGATACCTTATTGGTTTGTATACGGAGCAACTACTCCTCTGAGCGCGAACGAACTATTGCTGAATATCTGACCTCTATAGCGTCACTCCGCTACCTTTAGAGAAGGAGGTTATGTGCAGTGGTTTTTTCTTTACCTTTGGATATGTGATAAGCTCTCTATCATTTTGATTTTATGAGGGCTGACTTCTCCTTAAAGCATCCTCTATGAACCGAACTTATACCGCGCTGCTCTTTACAATCTTCTTCTCGGTCACGGCACTCTGCGCTCAGTCCTATCGCTTGACGCTCGATGTCGTGGGTATGAAGGAGAAGAAAGGCAACCTCCTTATCTCCGTATATGACTCTGCGGAGGACTACCTCAAGAAGCCTGTCAAGACGCTGACCACTCCTGCCGATGCCTTGACGAAGCGTGTTATCCTCGAGCTGGAGTCTGGTACCTATGCTGTCGTCATCTATCAGGATCTGAATAGCAATGGGAAGGTGGATCGCAACTTCTTCCGTCTGCCGACTGAACCCTGTGGCTTCAGCCGTGATGCGCGACCTAAGATGGGGCCTCCCCGCTACAAGCCTGCTTCCTTCACTCTTAGCGAAGACACTGAGATGAGTATCAAGCTGAGGTAGTCATCCAGCCTGTAGCTTCTTAATACCAGCAAGACATGTATAGAAGCGTCATCCTAAGTATCCTCTTCCTTCTCGTCTGCAGTGTGCCTCTGCAAGCACAGGAGGCGCATGAACTCCAAGGGAGAGTCCTGAATAGCTCGGATAATCCGATCGCAAAGGTGCAGATCCTTGATCAAGCGACAGGGCTACTGCTCACCGAGACGGGGAAGGGTGGAGAATTTCAGCTCAGCTTCCCCGATAGTGTAGAGCGAGTCTCGCTGGTCTTCCTCGCCGAAGGCTATCAGTCGAAGGTGATGCTCCTTCGCCCTTCATCTCAGATCTATCGGATCATCCTCTTTGAGGCGCAGCGGTCGATCGAGGGAGTCACCATCTCCCGCCGAAGGCTTCTGCCGATCTCGGGCTATGCTCCACTTACCTCCCGCTTCACGACCTTGGATATACTCATGACGCCACGAGCCCTCGGTGATATCCTAGGTGGACTGATGGAGGATCCCGATGCTCAGAGCTCCGACACCGATGGGCGGCTCAGCCTGCAGGGCGGTGCTCCCCATGAGAGCCAAGTCTATATCGATGGCTTGCGTCTACCTAATCCCTACAGCATCAGCTCCAAGAATTCATCGGTACGAAGCATCCTCTCACCAAGCGAATGCAAGGAGATAAACCTCCTCTCGGGGGGCTACTCTGCTTCGATGGGGCAAGCTCTCTCAGGGGTGATCCAGATCCTCTCTCGGGATACGAAGGATGTCAAGCCTGGGAGTTTCGTAAGTCTGAGTAGTATAGGCCCTAGCTTCACATGGGGACTGGGTGCGCCGTCCTCCGCTACAAAGCTGGAGCTCTCAGCTAGCTACACCGACCTCTCCCTCTATGATCGGGTCATGCCGAGTGCCTACCCTTATACTCGTAGCTTCTATAGTCCTTCCCTCACGGCTTCCCTCTGGCATGACCTGCCTCAAGCGACGCTCAAGGCTCAGCTGAGCTATACGGGAATGGGCTTAGGCTACAGACCTAATGCTTCGCTACCTACGTTCCATAGCCGCCTTCGGGAGGATCGCCATTATGGTCGTCTTACCTATGTGCGTAGCCTAGGCACAGCGTGCCAGCTGGAGGTAGGCGCTCATACTCAGTACTCCGACTTCTCGGGCTCATCCCTAGTATCGCCACAGGACCAAGTTCTTGATCATGATCTCTATGCCGAAGCCCGTCTTGCCCTGAAGTACAGCGGTGAACCCTTCTCCATCCTCGGCGGACTTGACTACAGCTGGAGGGACTATCGTGAGACCTACGAACTCACAGGAGATCGCTACCAGCTGAACTTCTCCAATCATCTACCCGTGTCCTTCCTTGAGGTTAGCTACCTCCACCGTGGCCTAAGCCTCAGCGCAGGGCTTCGCGGTGAGTATGCGAGCGTCCTCAGTGTATGGAGTCTCTCCCCTCGCCTCTATGCAGGCTACAGACTTGGCAAACACGTCTTCTCCGCTTCGTGGGGGCGCTACACCCAGCTTCCCGAGAAGGAGATCCTCCGCTTTATGCCAGCGCTCAAGAGCAGACGATCGGAGATCTCCCAGCTCTCCTACAGCTATGGCGACAAGACACCTCTCCTGCAGCTCTCCCTCTTCTACAAGAGCTACCAGCATCTCACCCGCAGTCTGTCGGTGGGCTACCCCAAGCACTTCGACGACCAAGGGGGAGGGGAGACCTACGGGCTTACGCTCTTCCATAAGGGAAACCTCGGAAGTATCGATTATTCGACTTCTTACTCCTATACCCAAGCTCGGCTGAGCTATGATCGCTACCTCCGCCCACTTGCCCCCAGCTATGTGAGTCCCCATACCTTCCGCCTCACGGCTAAGTACTGGTCGGGGGTGCTGAAGAGTCTCCTGGGCTGCAGCTACTACATAGACGCAGGGGCGAAGGGCTATAGCTATGACCTCACCCCCATCCAGCTCCCTATGCGCTCTCGGCTGGACCTCTCTTGGAGCTACATTGCCTCCCAGAAGGTGCTTCTCCACTTAGGCTGTACTAATGCCCTTGGGAAGACGAACTACTGGGGGATCGAGCCCGACCCGCTGACCCCCACAGAGGGCGTGCGTATCTCGCCACCCTCCTCTCGCTTCTTCTACATCGGCTGCTTCGTCACCCTCTCGGGGAAGCAGAAGAAGACTCCTTAATGATCACTCTATCCACCTCACTTTAATTCTCTTATGATTATGCGACACCTTAGACACCTTCTGCCCCTCCTAACTCTTGCGCTGGGGCTCCTCTCGCCTTCACTCAAGGCTCAAGGCACAGCGGAGAAGAAGACACCTCCCACTCATCCTCTGACGCTCACTGTCGACGGAATTATCGAACCCAAGGGAGAGCTACTCATCGCCATCTACAGTTCAGCGGAGAGCTATCCCCAGAGCCCCTACAAGACAGCTATGGCAAAGGTTGACTCTCTCACTAAGACAGTCCTCATTGACCTCCCCGAGGGCTCCTATGGTATCAGTCTTTTCCAAGACGTCAATGGGAATAAGACCCTCGACTTCAATGGCTATATCCCCTCTGAGAAGTATGGCTTCAGCAATAATGCACCTGCTGACTATGGTCTCCCGAGCTTCAAGGATATTCTCTTTACCTTCAAGGCTGGAGATATCCAGTATATAACTCTGAGATAGCTTGAGCCCAGGTAAGAAGAGCCCCCTTTGCCCGTGTGGTGAAGGGGGCTCCTTTTGTTTCAGCATACCAAGAGGGGTGTGCTTTATCGTGAATCCTTTGGGCTTGTAGAATAGATGCTCCATATTTGTCTGGAGATAAGGCCTATATAGGGAGGGAAAACGAACCAGTACTGGTCACCAAAGCGAGCAGTACTGGTTGGCACGCTGACCAGTACTCATTACATTATGCGACCAGTACTGGTCCGATCGGTGACCAGTACTGGTTGATTTGAGGCGTCTCTATAAGTCGCAGCTATCCTCTGTGGTAACTTGCTGGTGTGTAGTGCGATAAGTGATGAATTTCTCTTGCTGGGCAATCAGTGATATTTGCGAGAGAGCGATGAAGGGATGCTTATGTCTGGTGAGGGTGCTGGATGGGCAGTCGGGAAACGCCTCGGAATACGTATATTTGTTCTTCAAAGACTGGCCGTATGAAAGCTAGTCGCAGTATCTTGCTTCGCTTAGTACTACCATATTATATATGCAGTATCCTCTTCCTCGCTTTGAGCATCTTGCTGCCCTGCGTCAGGCTTGGCAGCTCCTCAAGCAGAATAAGTCCCTCTATCGCTATCCCCTCATCATCAGTCTTCTCACGCTGGGGACGCTGGGGTATATGTTCTTCTCTGGTCATACTTCATCCTCTTCTCAGGCTTCCTATCTTCCGCTGGTCGTCGGGACGTTGAATGGGATCTTGACTTACCTCTTCCTTATGCGGGTGGTGAAGTTCTTCGCTGGCGAAGTCTATCCCTCACGTACTCGTATGGCACTCCTCAAGCACTTTGCAGGCTTCGTCCTTCTGGCGGTACTCTTTGGCTTGGGGGCTGGTGTGGGCTTAGTGCTCTTCTTCGTGCCAGGATTTTACTTCCTGAATCGCTGCTTCTTAGCACCTATGCTTTACCTCGATGGTAAGGCGGGCATCTTTGCTGCCTTCCGAGAGTCGTGGACGCGCACGAAGGGGCACTTCTACACGCTCCTCAGTGCACTTGGTATCGTGCTTCTTCTCGCGGCTGTGAATGCTGTGACACTGCAGCTGGCCACGGTCATCATCCTGCCTGTAGCGACCCTCTACCTCTTCATCCTCTACCGCTACCTGCAGGAGATCCCGCAGGATAAGACACCAGCTCTCTAAGCTGAGATGAAGTCTCTGATCACGCTTCGTGGGGTCGTCCGACGCCTACAATACTCCAAGCGCCTACTCATCAACCGCCGTGGGGATGGCGTTCATTCCCCCTTTGCCTTCCACTTCATCACTCGAGTCGTACGAAATCGTCGTCCGTACTACTGCTTTGAAGAGCTTCGTGGCGAGGTAAAGCGCCGGAGAAAGGATGCGAAGACTTGCCCTCCTATCCATAGAGCGCGTACACTGGAGCTACTCTTCCGTACGGCTCACGAGCTGGAGGCAAAGAACATCCTCGTCGTGACCTCTCAGCCTACGACGAGCCTATTGCCCGATTACCTACGCCATACGGGCTATACCGAAGCGATCTATGTGCTTTCGGTGGACGAACTGCAAGGCGTGAGCCTTCCCTGCTGTGATCTTCTGATCTGCGAATACCTGTCCGAGCGGGAAGTATTGGAGCAGATTCTCAGCCAATGTACCTCCACCTCCCCGACACTTGCAGTCGCACTCTATACGCCCAGCCCTCGCTGGCGTCGCTTCGTCAGTGGCCTCGATAAGCAGGTTGCTCCACGCCTTATCCTCGACCTGATGGATCTCTGCCTGTACTTCTATGACAAGCGCCTGACACCATCTCGATATAAGGGGGTGTACTAAGCTTCCCTTTACTCACTCAACTATTACCTATCCCATTCACTTTAGATGAAACGACTAACTTACCTCCTTTGCCTTGCTCTGGGGACGCTCTCCAGCTGTGGCGCTTCTGCAGCTCGTACTGCCCCCGAGCCCGAGAAGGCTCAATCCTCCGATACTCCACGTACTCCCACTGTACGCGCCAGCGATGAGGCAATTCAGAAGTACTTTGCTTCGACTCTCATTGATCAGAAGGGGGCATTACCCACATCCGCCCTCTCACTTGAGGATATTAAGAAGGCGCGTACGCAGGTATGGCGCCTTTGGGCAGAAGCCAATAAATCACACAGTGAGGATAAGTTACCAGCACTCACGCCCCTTTCTAAGGAGAGTGTAGCTCATAGCTGGCTGCTAACTCCAGAAATGTATAATGGGCAAAGCTATCAAGCTGTGATGCCTTTCTACTACGGCTCGAAGGGAGACAAGCCCGAAGCAGGCTATCCGCTCTATCTCTATCTGCACGGATCGGGGGAGAAGAAGGGGGAATGGTCTACAGGTTTGGCGTTGGCTCTTTCTTTTCAGGACAGCCCCTCCGCCTACTTCATCCCACAGATACCTAATGGTGAAGGCGTAGCGGATGGTCAACTCTATCGTTGGTGGCAGAAGTCGAAGCTCGAAGCCTGGGAGAAGCTCCTGCGGCAAGCCTTCCTCTCTGATCAGATTGATCCGAAGCGCATCTACTTCTTTGGGATATCTGAGGGCGGATATGGCTCACAGCGCTTAGCATCATACTATGCGGACTATCTCGCTGGAGCTGGACCTATGGCAGGCGGTGAACCTCTTATCAATGCTCCGGTAGAGAACCTCCAGCACGTAGCTTTCTCACTTCGTACGGGATACAATGATACTCAGTTCCACCGCAGCGAATTGACGGGCTACACGCGTGATGCACTTCAGCGCTTAGCTGCACAATACCCTGGCTACTACAAGCACTTCATCGACATCATCCCAAAGTATGGTCACGCTATACCTTATCAGTATACGACGCCCTACCTCTCGCAGCACGTGCGCACTCCTCAGCCCAACCAAGTGAATTGGGAAGACTATCCCATCGACGGACTCTACCGTAAGGGATGCTATAATCTTGCACCACTCAAGCGCCCCGAAGGAAAAGAGCGCATTTACTATCAGGAGACTATCCTGGGGAATACCGTAGATCTGAAGATCAACACGGTGAAGTATGTAGAGAAGCTGGTCAGTGACTGGTATACAAGCTTCCATCTCGTCCTGCTTTATGATAAGGTCTATGAGCCAGCCAAGGGAGGAAAGCTACGTATCTACCTCAGCCCAGAGCTGCTTGATCTTAGCAAGCCCGTCCGAGTCTTAGTCAATGGGCATCAGGTCTATTCGGGGATGGTGAAGGCTGACTGGTCACATCTCGTAGAGAGCTGCTCACGCTTCTTCGACCCTGAGCGTCTCTTCCCCGCAGCTATCGATATAGCTTACTAAGGCGCACGCCGTAGCGTGCTACGTATATATACAGTGATCCCCCTTGGCTTATCTGCGGATGGCCAAGGGGGATCAGTTTATTTCTCCAGCTCGATATAGGCGGAGAAGTGGGCTTCACTACTTGTCAGTAGGAGCGGTATAATGCTTTGACTTGGCTGCTGGCGTGGCCCTCGCTCGAGACGGAAGACACCTTTGCGGCCATCTGGTACGTATTGCTCGTAGGCGAAGTGCGCGAGTACGCCCATAGTTGTTCGGAGGTTGATCTCCACACAAGGATGAAGGCGCAGACGCTCCCCATCGCGGTAGAAGAAGAGGTCGATGCCGATATAGCCTGTGTACTGAGAGTCGGAGAGTTCTTCCTCGAGCCACGTACACTGGGCATTGATGAGAGCGAGCAGAGCTTCTTCGCTCATAAGCGAAGTAAGTCGCTCCCAGAGGTCTTCTGGCGATGTGAGTATGTTGCCAAGATAGGCACGTCCCGAAGGGAGTGTATCGAAATGGGATAGGGCGAAGAAACTTACCTCGCCGCTTTCACTTCGTGTGTACTCAAGCGCCCAATTATCTACGACCTCGAGGTAAGGCTCGATACTAATGCTTCCACTTCGCGTACAGCTCCCGATAAGAGCTTCAAGGTGCTTCTCTTGCAGGGGAAGGGGTAGTGGAAATACTCCACGGCCCGAGGAACTATAAGGACGCTTGATGAGGACTCGAGTAGGATCGCCCAAGGGACGGGATTTGATGCCTTCGATAGCGGTACGCAGTCGTAGCTCGGTATCTGATTTGTCTACTCCCGCTTCGATCCAACGGGGTAGGAGGTCACTGGGATAGCCGAGCTGATCCGTCAGATATGCCAGCAGGTCATAGCTGGCACGTCGGTGACTTAGCCGTAGATAACTCGGTGTGATGGGCGGAAAGAGTAGGGTAGTAGAGTCAAAGAGTGGACATTCTCTCAGCTCTCTCACGATATGATCATCCAGGCCCCAGAGGACGACACTCAGCTCAGCGGGGAGATCACATCCAGCTGGGAGGTCATCGCCCTCAGCATTCAGCAGGCGTGCTGGTATTCCTTCGGGCGAAGCAGGTGCATAGATGAGGTCTTCTCCAGAAGCTAAGAGGCGCAAGAGAGGTGAGAGCTCGTGGCGCATCCATCGGATTTCCTTGGAGAGTGTGTAGCGCTTCTCCCGAGAGAAGCTCAAGGCTTCTTCGTGACCAGGGTTAAAGACCCACAGACGTGGGGTAGATGCGGTAGGATAAGCGTTCATATCAGGAGCAAAGATATGCAAAGTGCTCCGTCCTCCTGCGCTTACAGCCCTCAGAGGTTATAGGTGAGCGAGGAGAAGAATGTGCGACCTGGCGAGAGGCTCCCAGTGATATTGACCTGCGTCGGGTGGTAGTCGAAGAGATTATCTGCTCCGACAGTGATCGTGAGTCGATGCTTATAGCGCGCCGAGACACTCATTCGGGAGAGGAGATAACCTTCGTGCTCGAAGTAGGAATACTTGCCCGTCGTCTCGTCGAGCTCGCTGAGCGTCACACTTCCTGCTCCACGCAGAGCGTAGGTTGCGGTGAGATCGCAGTCGCTCCCCGTCTTGGTGTCGTAGGAAAGCGCTGCAGTGTAGTTGTGCGGACGAAGAGGAGCAAAGGGCTGACCATTGGCACGGCTCTCAGCTCTGGAGAAGTCGTAGATGTAGCTGTAGTCACCATTGAACGTCAGTCCAAGAGGAAGGCGCAGGCGAAGACTTGTCTGCAGGTTCAGCAGTCGGCTACGTTCGCTCACATTCGTATAGTGATAGGTGTTCGTACTCTTGGTCATCAGCGTGCCTATTTGGTTGGAGATGACATTGTACGAAGCGATACCCGTCAGACTCAAGTGCGAGGTCTGCCACTCAGGGGAGAAACTTAGCATCCGACTTACCTCGGGACGCAGGTGATCCGAGCCCTTGATAAAGAACATACCGAAGTGATCCCAGTCCATGAACTGCTCCTTGATCGACGGCGCACGGAAGCCTTCTGCGTAGGAGGTGCGGAGTCTTACACGGCCGAGCTGATAGAGTACCGAAGCGCGCGGCGAGAAGTGTGCGCCGAAGCTGGAGTGTCTATCGAGGCGAAATCCCGTGACAAACGAGAGCTTGGGCACCAGATGCCATTCGGCCTGCCCGTAGAGTGTGCCGGCAGTAGCTTGGTGCCGTGTGGCGGCTGTAGTGAATCGCTCGCTGCGGAGACGCTCGTGGTAGAGCTCGATACCTGCATTGACGAGGACGGGAGTCTTCTCTTCGGCGCCGAAGTTGTACTGCAGGCGCACGGTATTGCCTGTGAAGTGGAAGATAGGTGTCCGCTCCTTGCTTACGGAGAGGAAATTATCACGGTTGTAGAGCTCGTGATTGTAGTCAAGGCGCAAGTTGTGCAGCTCGCCAAATGCCTGATAAGCCTGCCCGCCCAGCGAATGACTGAGGTACTTATTACGTCTAAGTCCGTCGCCATCTTGATCACGATAGCCGTAGCGAATATAGCCCGTCAGCTCGCGTCGTAAGTCTGAGGTGCGGTAGCGTAGACGCTGAGAGAGATTGAGGCTCTTGCTGCCCATGACGGGAGTGGTCTCAGGTTGTGTGCCTTGTGTGGCTACGCTGTAGGCCGCTTGGTCGATGTAGCTGATGGAGGTCATCGAGCTGAAGGCGCCACGTACGATTTGTCCCGACGCGCTGTATCTCGTGACGCCCTCGCTACTGTGGTCGAAGGTCGCCGAGAGCTCCTCTTTGTGCCGAGCACGGCGCGTGATGAAGTTGATGACGCCACCTATAGCATTCGACCCGTACAGAGCCGAAGCTGCGCCACTGATCAGCTCGATACGCTCGACATTGGCCATATCGATGCGGTTAAGATCCACCACTCCGTTGCCCTCCGAGGTCAGTCGCTCGCCGTCGACAAGGAAGAGGACGTGATCGCCTGAGAAGCCTTGGACCGAGACACGATACTGAGCGCCGTGTGCCGTGACGTTGATCCCGGGCAAACTCATTTGCAGGGCGTCGGCAGCAGAGCGTGGTGCGAGGCGATCCAGCTCAGTACGTGAGATGATACGGGTGATGATGGGGAGCTTCTTCAGTGTGCGGGGCGTCTGAGTACCTGTGACGACGACGTCTTCGACCCGATGATCTTGGGCGAGACTATCGCTCACGCTTTGGGCAAAGCCTTGAGTGAAGCTACCCGCTAACAGCGAAGGGAGGAGGAAGATATAGGTGTGCTTACAGCGCATACGTGGATCTATAACTGAATGGGCTACAAAGATAGACCGATTGCGAAGGCCTATCCATCCCCCGAAGTAGTGATATTTCCCGCCATCTATACCCGAAAGTGATTAGGAAATAAGAGGCTTCGGGTAGGCTTCTCTTTCCCTTTCGTAGCGAGGTATCTGGAGGGGCTGGTAAATGTTATATTACTTTCGGTCAGAAGTTATATTACTTTTAGCTGAATGTTATATTACTTCTCTCCGAAAGTTCCTCTACTTCCTTTCGGAAATACCTCTACTTTCGATCAAAAATACCTCTACTTTTCACTGAAAATACCTCTACTTTTCAGAGGAAGTAGAGGAATATCCGAGAGTAAGTGCAATTACTTCCTGAAAGTGAGTGAATTACATCCCGTACGAAGTGCAGTGATTTCCCGTGCAAAGTGGAGGTACTTCCGAAGCCGCCTCAAGGCAATAGCACTGGGAAGCTCCTTGGCTTTGGTGCGCCTAAACCTTCACTCTCGGGTCGTTGTTTTAGAGATACATCCATCGCCCCAAGTTAGATCCGCGCGAGGTGGACTCATGGGGCCTTCCCAACACAAAGCAAATGAATAAGAAATCAGATATTGGCCTCATCGGCCTTGCAGTCATGGGCGAGAACCTCGCCCTCAACATGGAGCGCAATGGCTCTCAAGTCTCCGTCTACAACCGTGCAGAAGGCGCCGAAGCCACCGTCGTGGAGCGCTTCCTTCAGGGTCGTGGCGCAGGGAAGAACTTCCTTGGCTTCACCGAAATCAAGCCCTTCGTCGAGAGCATTGAGCGTCCACGTAAGATCATGATGATGATCAGAGCTGGCAAGCCCGTCGACTACGTCATCGAGTCACTCCTGCCACATCTCGAGCCAGGTGATATCGTCATCGACGGCGGAAACTCGAATTGGGAGGACTCTGAGCGTCGAGAAGCTGAGCTACGTAATCACGGGATCTACTTCGTCGGCTGTGGTATCTCGGGCGGTGAAGAGGGTGCTCTGAACGGTCCTGCCATCATGCCTGGCGGCGCTGAAGAAGCTTGGCCCAGCATTGAGCCGATCTTCTCCCGCATTGCAGCTAAGGCCGAGGACGGGACTCCTTGCTGCGCCTGGGTAGGTAAAGGCGGTGCCGGTCACTTCGTCAAGATGGTGCACAACGGTATCGAGTATGGCGACATGCAGCTCATAGCTGATGCCTACGCTTATCTCCGCCACATCGGCGGCAAGACCAATGAGGAGATGAGCGAAATCTTCGCTCGATGGAACGAAGGGAAGCTCCGTAGCTACCTCGTAGAGATCACAGCTGAGATCCTTCGTCATCGTGATGCCTCGGGCGAATACCTTATCGACAAGATCCTCGATGCTGCAGGGCAGAAGGGTACTGGCAAGTGGTCGGTCATCAACTCCCTCGAGTACGGCCAGCCTCTCGGGCTCATCGCGACGGCGGTCTATGAGAGAAGCCTCTCCTCCACCGTAGACCTGCGCCACGAAGCAGCTGCACTCTACGCCCCCTCGCAAGTAACAAGCCGCACCGCCTTCGGAGAGAGCGACGTCGATGCTCTTGAGCAAAGCCTCTACGCATCGAAGATCGTCTCCTACGCACAAGGCTTCTCCCTCCTCTCCGAAGCATCAAAGGCACGCGGATGGGAGCTGAATCTGGCCTCCATCGCACGTATTTGGCGCAACGGCTGTATCATCCGTTCGGCCTTCCTCAACGATATTGCCTCGGCATACCAAGCTGATCCCAGCCTGCAGAACCTGCTCTTAGCTCCGTACTTCCAGCAGGAGATCACAGCTGCTCGCCCTTCTTGGCGCGAGACCATCGCTAAGGCGCTGCTCTCGGACTGCCCAGTTCCTGCCTTCTCTTCAGCTCTTAGCTACTTCACATCACTGACGACGCGTCGCCTTCCTGCTTCACTCGTGCAGGCACAGCGAGACTATTTCGGTGCACACACCTTTGAGCGCACCGACCGTCCTCGTGGAGAATTCTTCCACGAAAATTGGACGGGTCACGGAAGTGATACCTCTTCAACCACGTATAATGTATAGTCCCCCCGAGAATATGACACAGACCATACAGCATCATCTGCCCGAGAGTCTCCTTCTTGTGATATTCGGCGGGTCAGGTGACTTGACAAAGCGTAAGCTCATCCCCTCGCTCTATCAGCTTTTCAAGCAAGATAAGCTCCCCATTCGCTTCAGTGTCCTCGGACTTGGGCGTACGGAATACTCGGATGCAGCTTATCGCGAGCACCTCGACGAAGCTCTTCAGCGCTACCTCAGCGATGGAGAGTACGACGCTTCTCTTGCCGAGCAGTTCCTCTCAGGAGTGTATTACCTCCCGATGGACCCTGCTTCTGCCGAGGACTATCCTAAGCTCCGTGAGCAACTGAAGACACTTGACGAGCGAATCAATAATCCTGGGCACTACATCTATTATCTATCTACGCCGCCTTCTCTCTATGGTGTGATCCCACAACACTTGGCTTCTGTCGGACTCAACGAAGAGGGCGAAGAGGATGCTAATGGTGATCCCTCGGCGATCCGACGTATCGTCATCGAGAAGCCCTTCGGCTATGATCTCCAGTCAGCAAGAGAGCTGAATGAGATCTACCGCAAGTCCTTCCGCGAACATCAGCTCTATCGAATCGATCACTTCCTCGGAAAGGAGACGGTACAGGATATCATGGCGCTGCGTTTTGCTAATGGTATCTTCGAGCCTCTCTGGAATCGCAACTACATCGAGCGTGTGGAGATCACGGCAGTAGAGAATATGGGCATTGAGAGTCGAGGTGGATTCTACGATGAGACCGGTGCTCTGCGTGACATGGTGCAGAATCATCTGGCGCAGCTTGTAGCTCTTACTGCTATGGAACCGCCTGTACAGTTCAACGCTGATCTATTTCGCAACGAGGTCGTGAAGGTATATCAGTCCTTCCGCCCAATGACTCCCGAGGAGATTCGTCGCCGTGTCGTCCGCGGACAATATACAGAGAGCGAGTGGAAGGGAGAGCATCAGCGAGCCTATCGTGAGGAAGATAAGATCGCTTCTGATAGCCGAACGGAGACCTTCGTCGCCATGAAGCTCTACATAGACAATTGGCGCTGGCAGGGAGTACCTTTTTATATCCGAACAGGTAAGATGATGCCGACCAAGGTCACCGAGATCGTCGTGCACTTTAAGCCTACACCTCACCGCGTATTTGCTACGGCTGACGGTAGCACCGTACCTAATCAGCTGGTGATTCGCATTCAGCCGAACGAGGGGATCTCCTTGAAGTTTGCTGCGAAAGTCCCAGGCTCTGGCTTCGAAGTCAAGAAGGTTTCCATGGACTTTACCTATGACCAGCAGATGGGTGGCTTAGCTTCGGGCGATGCTTACTCACGTTTGCTCGAGGACTGTATGCTGGGTGATCCGACTCTATTCACACGTAGCGACGCTGTAGAGATGAGTTGGCGCTTCTTTGATCCGATCCTCGATCTCTGGAAGGAGGAAGACTTCCCGCTTTATGGCTATCCTGCCGGCACATGGGGACCAAAGCAGAGCGACTTAATCATTGAGCGTGAGCACAGCTGGACGAATCCCTGCCGCAATCTTACTCACTCGGAGCTCTACTGCGAACTATGATCTACCATCATTATCCTTCCCCCGAGGCTGTCGCACGAGCCGTCGCTGAGACGGCCTTCGTGCAACCTTCGCAGGCAGGCTGGGTACATATCGCACTCTCTGGAGGCTCTACGCCCCGCTTACTCTTTGAGCTGCTCGCCGAAGAGCCTCTACGTAGCGCCGTAGATTGGTCACGTGTCCATCTCTACTGGGTAGATGAGCGCTGCGTACCATCTACAGATCCCGAGAGCAATTATGGTATGACTGAAGCGACCCTCCTTCGCCATGTACCCATTCCACAGGATCAGGTGCATCGCATCGCAGGAGAGAAGCTCCCCGAGCGTGAAGCAAAGGATTACTGCTGGCTTGTGGGCTCGGAGCTTCCATTTGATGGTGCTTTCCCCGTCTTTGATATTGTGCTCTTAGGCTTGGGAGAAGACGGTCATACGTCCTCTATCTTCCCGCATCAGATGGAGCTCCTCACCGAGGAAGCACCTTATGCTGTCGGGATAAGCCCAAAGGGACAGCCACGCATCGCAATGACTGGACCGACGATTCTTGCTGCAAAGCGCATCCTCTTCCATACGACTGGCGAGAAGAAAGCTCCTATCTTGCAGCATATCGTAGAGCAAGCTCCCGAGGCAGAAGCTTATCCTGCCGCCTACATTTTCCGTCAGCGATCCGACGTCGAGCTCTATACCGACGTAGCTCTTCCTATTAAGTAGTAGCGATCCAGCCTTACTAAGGCTGACAAAACAAAGTAAATCGCCCCGTCTGTAGCATCATTCTTGCTACGGACGGGGCGATTGCTTTGTGGCATTCTCAAAGTGCTAATCCATACGCATACTCTCTGCGGGATGAATTCTGCTTACTAAGCTGGCAGGAACTAATACCATAAGGAGAATCACGATGAGTGTCCCGACATTGATAGCGACCCAGAGTGGGAGGTCAAAGTGGATGGGTACGGAGTCGGTGAAGTAGTTCGCTGGGTTAAGTTTGATGATCTTGAACTGACGCTGTGCGAGACTCAGCACGAGAGCAATTGCATTCCCCCAGAAGATACCACGTAGGATGAGGCGAGCTGCTATCTGAAGGAAAGTCTGTCTGAGCTGTCTATTCGTCGCTCCAAGAGCCTTTAGGATACCGATCTGTTTACTCTTATCGAGCACGATGATGATGAGTCCAGTGATCATTGCAAAGCCTCCGACGAGGACCATCAGCGAGAGGAGTGCATAGACATTCGTGTCAAGGAAGGCAAGCCAATTGAAGAGCTCAGGCTGTAGCTCCTGACCGAGGTTGAGACCATAGTTCTCTTCGCCGATAAGATCTGGACGTGCCTGGAGTGTGGAGATGAGATGCTCCAGCGTCGGATAGGCAGCATCGGGATCCTGCAGCATGATGATCAGTCGACTGTAGGTGTTCTCATCCCAGTGATTGAGACGCTGCAGGGAGGAAATGGGGCAGAGGGCGGGGGAAAGCTCTAAGCCCGTCGACTCATATATTGCCTGAAGCTCAAAGATGCGTACCCGCATCTTTTCTCCGAAGAAGTAGATACGCACGGCATCACCTACCTTATAGTTCATGCGTCGTGCCACATGTGAGGGTAGGACGATTGGTGGGCGATTGTATTCGCTCTCAGAGAAAGAGGGAAGTGTCCCGGACTTTATTTGCTCAGTGAAGTAGCGACTACGGAAGGTAGAGTCAACACCATAGAGGAGAATACCAGAGAAGTCTCCCTCTGTCTTGAGAAGCCCTGCCTGCTGGATGAGAGGCGAGACGGAAGAGACCCCCTTCTCTTCTCTTAGGAAGGAGAGTAGCTCTGGAGATACATAGACAGGAGTCGTGGAGGTCTTCCAGTTGCTCCCATAGCCATTGAGGCTGATATGCCCTGTCTGACTAAAGGCGAACTCATGGATCTGTCGATGGAAACCTAAGATGATGGTGACCGATAGGAGCATCACTGAGAGGCTCAGTGCCACTCCAATCGTCGTCAAACGAAGTAGGGCAGAGACACGTCGTGTCCCGGCCTTATCACCTCGAGAGAGTCCACGAGAGAGGAAGGTAGTAGCTGAAGAGAAGAGAGCCATCTACTTGTCTGACGTCGTTGATTCGCTATCTATCGCTCCACGCTTTTTGCGGCGGCTTTGCTTGGCCTTACGCTTTTCCTCCCGGAGGCGCATTTGCTCGATGTACTCCTCATCTTGGAGGACGTAGCGCATGTACAGCGAGTAGATGAACATAGTAATGGGCAGCGCAATGAGCATCCCGAAGAAACCCAGGAGGTAGCCCCAGATAGACAGGACCAAGAGAATGAGTGAGGGGCGCATACCCATCGTCTGTCCCATGATGTGCGGGACGATGATCATATCCTGGATAATCTGTACGATCATCAGGACCCCATAGGCAAGGAGCATACAGACGAAGGCATTCTCACCCGTCTGTGCAGCCATCAGCAGGCTGGCCAACCCGAGTGGGATGATACCCAGTGCCTGCATATAGGGGATGAAGTTGAGGATCCCAATAAAGATCCCCATAGCTGTGGCTAAGGGAAGACCAATGATATTGAACCCTATCGAGAGGAGAATACCTACGCTTATGGCGATGAGAGCCTGGCCACGGAAGTAGTTATTCATGTAGCGATCCAGATCCATGCTGATCGTACGGATCGTAGGGCGGAGTGTCTTAGGGAAGAGGCTGATGAAGCCACGAGCAAGATTCTCGAAGTCTAGTAGGATGAATACGAAGTAGATAAAGCCGATGAGGAAGACAAGCCCCCAAGAGAATATTGAGAGGGTGCTATTGATAATCCCACCGACCTGATCGAGGAGGAGCTTAACGTTCTCCAAGACCTTCTCAAAAGACAGGTGCTGTGGGAAGTTTCCCCAGCGGAGTCCCCCATTGAGGTAGTTGCGGATATTGCGTGGTAGGATCATCGTCAGGATATCCTGTCCACTGCTATAGCCCGAGATCACTTGAAGGGTCTTCTCTATCTCCGCATTGATTGATGGTATGACAAAGATTACCGCAAGGTAAACGACTGCACCCAAGAGGAGCAATGTCAGGATGACTGACAGTCCTCTTGAGCGCAGGCGTAGTGTATACTGGAAGAATCGTACCAGCGGCATCATCACATAGGCGAAGATACCAGCCAGTAGGAAGGGTAGGATAATGCTCCAGATCGCTTGCACCGCCACATAGATCAAGAGTATAAGGACAGAGAGCACGAGCATCCGTGCTATGCGGTCAAAGGTGAACTCTCTACGGAAGAAATGTGACATAGGTAGTGGGAGCGATGTGCTGGAGAGATATACTGAAAAGGGATAAGATGACTAATGCTTGATGGGGATCTTGGCTACACGTGCTTCATGACGACCACCTTCAAAGGGTGTATCAAGGAAAGCCGCGAGGATAGCCTTGACCTGCTCTTCGGTGACGAAGCGTGCAGGGATAGAGAGGACGTTCGCATCGTTATGCTCACGAGCGAGCTTTGCCAACTCGACATCCCAGCAGAGGGCAGCACGTACCTTAGAGTACTTGTTCATGACCATTGAGATCCCATTGCCTGATCCGCAAACGGATATGCCACGGGCAAGTTCTCCAGATTCAATAGCCTGCCCCATGGGGTGGGCATAGTCAGGATAGTCGCAGCGCTCGGGTGAAGGACAACCAAAGTCCTTCACCTCGAGGCCACGTGCGATGAGTAATGACTTGACCAGCTCCTTGACCTCATAGCCTGCGTGGTCGGAGCAGATACCGATCTTATTCATTGTCGTTGTACTGTAGTCGTTGGGTAGTGATTACTTGCTAAGCAGTGCCTTGACCTCCTTGTAGACATGGTCTGGAGTAAAGCCGAGCTTTTCGTCCAGCACTTTGTAGGGAGCCGAGAATCCGAAGGAGTTGAGCCCCCAGATGGCACCATTGTCACCGACGAGCCCCTGAAGGGTTACGGGGAGACCTGCGGTGAGACCGAAGCGACGAATACCTCGAGGGAGGACTTCATCCTGATACTCTTGGCTCTGGCGACGGAAGAGACCTTCGCTGGGTACAGCTACGATCTGCAGACGAATACCATCCTTGCGAAGGAGGGCGGCACCCTCGACGAGCGTAGATACCTCACTACCGTTTGCGATGAGTACGACCTCAGGGTTCTCATCACGAAGTACGATGTAGCCACCGCGTGTAGCTGCTTCGGCAGCCTCCTTACGGCTTTTCCCTTCGGGAGCGGGCAGATCATTGATGTTCTGGCGAGAGAGGATGAGTGCTGTGGGAGTGTGCGTGTTCTCCATAGCCATACGCCATGCGATGGTCGTTTCCTCGACATCGCTGGGGCGGAGTACACGTACGCTGTCAGCACCATGGTGGTTCTGGAGCTTCTCCATCAGACGGATCTGTGCTTCCTGCTCTACGGGCTCGTGTGTAGGACCATCTTCACCGACGCGGAAGGCGTCGTGCGACCAGACGAACTTCACTGGGAGCTCCATAAGAGCGGCCATACGGATAGCGGGCTTCATGTAGTCAGAGAAGACGAAGAAGGTACCGCAGGCAGCGATGACACCACCATGAAGAGCCATACCGATACAGAGGCAAGCCATAGTGAGCTCTGCTACACCGGGCTGTAAGAAAGCCCCACCGAAGTCACCTCGTGTCAGTGCACGGGTCTTCTTGAGGAAGCCATCGGTCTTATCGGAGTTTGACAGGTCTGCTGAAGCTACGATCATATTCTCTACCTGCTCTGCCAGTGCGCTGAGGACGGTGGCAGAGGCGGCACGCGTAGCCTGATTAGGCTTCTGCTCGATGCTCTTCCAGTCTACAGCAGGGACTTCGCCAGCAAACCAGCGATCAAGCTTGCTTGCTCGATCAGGGTTCTCCTCGCGCCAAGTCTTCTCTTCCTGCTTGCGAGCCTTAGCCAGCTCACGAAGCTCCTGAAAACGTGCTGCGTAGAGTTCCTGTACGTCGGGGAAGATCTGGAAGGGAGCTTCGGGATCACCACCGAGGTTCTTGATCGTGGCTTCGATAGAGGCACCTGCAGCCGAGAGGGGCTGACCGTGCGTATTGACACGGTTTTCATAGTTCTCCCCATTAGGACCTACAGCACCACGACCCATAATGGTCTTGCCGATGATGAGGGTAGGCTGACCTACCGTAGCCTTAGCTTCGCGAAGAGCCTTACGGATCGCTTCGGGACAGCAACCATCGATCTCGATAACGTGCCAGCCCCAAGCCTTGTACTTAGCAGCTACATCTTCGCTGTCGACCTCCTCGACGGTGGTAGAGAGCTGGACATTATTGGCGTCATAGTACATAATGAGGTTGTCGAGCCCAAGGTGTCCAGCGATACGACCAGCCCCCTGAGAGATCTCTTCCTGTATCCCCCCGTCGGAGATATAGGCGTAGATCGTCTGACTCATGACCCAGCCAAGACGGTGGGCGAGGAACTTAGCAGCGATAGCAGCCCCTACAGCGAAGGTGTGACCTTGGCCGAGAGGGCCCGAGGTATTCTCTACACCACGCAGGACATCGACCTCAGGGTGCCCAGGCGTAGGGCTACCCCACTGGCGGAACTGCTGCAGCTCCTCCATCGAATAGCGACCGAGGAGGGCCAGCTGGGCGTAGAGCATAGGAGACATGTGCCCAGGGTCCATAAAGAAACGGTCACGACCAGACCACGTAGGTGCATCGGGATCGAAGATGAGGAACTCCGAGAAGAGGACGTTGACGAAGTCTGCGCCGCCCATAGCTCCACCTGGGTGACCGCTCTTAGCTCGCTCGACCATGCTGGCTGCCAAGATGCGGATGTTGTCAGCAGCACGGGTCATTAGTTGGTTGTTGTTCATTGGGGATGATGTGATTTGTAGCTTACAGCTTAGTTATATGTTGTGTAGATGTATCTGCTTTTAGACAGCTCAAAGATACAACAAATTAAGGGGTAGATAGCAGTGTCAAGCGCCTGATTTTAGACTTGTACACTCTACTCATCGGGCCAGTTCATCAGGTCGGAGCATAGACGAATTGTTAGTGCTCTGATAGTGTGGACTAAAGAGGGGATAGTGTATGCTCTTGCTGACCTTCCTAAAGTGACCAGTACTGGTCACCGAGCGAACCAGTACTGGTGACATTATGCAACCAGTACTGGTCAAGAGTCGAAGTAGTACTGGTCGGATGAGTGACCAGTACTGGTAGTATTTTATGCCCTCATTGGTGTACGCAAAAGCTTCTATAGGATAGGATCTTATCTCTGTTGATTCAGATATATGGAATGGGAGAGGTAGCCTATTAGAGATGGTGACACGAAAGTTCCCTCTCTTTCGTACAAAGTATAAAGCCCCACTTAGTACGAGACTGAGTGGGGCTACTATGTGGAAGGTGAGGCTTCACTTTAGTTGAAGAAGTTGGCAACCATTGGCTCCGTGAGGCGTGTGATGATTGGCTTGCCAGAGGGCGTGAAGTAGGGATCACGACTCTGGAAGAGGTCACGGATCAGCTGCTCGAGCCCTTCGTCATCCTGTGGTAGGGGACGTTGGAGTGCTTCTGATTCAGCCGCAGCTTCAGCTAAGAACGTCTGCACGTAGTCAGCCCCTTCACGATGCGTATCTAAGCTATCAGCTACGATCAGACGGACGAAGCCTGTGGCATCGCGTGAGATGAAGGAGGGAGCTTCTACTATGGAGAAGTGTCCATCGCCTAAGTCTCCGAAGTCAAAGCCAGCATGACGTAGCTCTTCCATCAGAGTGAGTGCCGTCGGGAGCTCCTGAGGAGCGAACTCCAGCACCTCGGGGAAGAGGGGCTGCTCGACGTGGTAGCTGTGTGCACGGAGGTCTGCTCGATACTGCTCAAAAGTGACACGCAGCAGAGCGCGTGTCAGGTCAATGAAGGCGAGTGCATCACCCAGCGTCGTGATGACATAGCGACTTTGATAGAGCAGCAGAGACGAGGGTAATGTGGGGCGCGTACGTAGTGATCCTGCCTGTGAGAGTCGTATGCCATGGCTCTGTGGCTCCTCGGGCTCTTCCTCAAAGAGAGGTGTCTGCATCGTCGAGGGCGTCATACTGTCGAAGTGCTCTCCGAGGTCATCCCAACTAATCTCGGGCTCCTTGGGGAGTGCACTTGTACGAGTGGCACCGAGGCGTATCCCTCCAAGCCGTGTTCCGCCCGAGGGTAGGGAGGCTCCACCTTCAGCTTGAAGGACTGCTTCTGCTCCCAGTGCCGTATCAAGGTCTGGAAGAATATCCTTGCGACCAGAGTAGGCCGGTATCTCGATAGGCGAGGCGTTCTCAAAGTCAATGATAGGTGTCAGAGCGTGCGAGCTGAAGGCATCACGGATGAGGCTCTGCAGGACTTGGAAGATCGTTGACTCATCGAGGAAGCGAACATCCGTCTTCTGTGGATGGATGTTAACGTCTATATTCTCGGCTGGGATAGTGAAGTAAAGGAAGTACTGTGGCTGATTACCTGCAGGGATGAAGTTCTCGTAAGCCAGACTGATCGCCTTATGGAAGTAAGGATGGCGAATGAAGCGGTCGTTGACGAAGAGATACTGCTGCGCTCCCTGCTTGAGAGAAGTCGTGGGGGTGCCGATGAAGCCACGTATTGTGCAGAAGGCACTCTCGTAGCTCACAGGAATGAGGGCACGGGAAAGCTTCGCTCCACCGATGTCGATGATGCGCTCCTTGAGAGAACTTGCTGGGAGTATCTTGTCGTACTTCCCTGCACCACGTAGAGTGAACGAGATCTGCGGATTAGCCAAGGCGACCTTAGCGAACTCACGCCAGATCTCCATGAGCTCAGTGGACTCCTTACGAGCCTCAAGGTGCTTGCGACGACCAGGGGTGTTGTAGAAGATATTCATCGCCTTGAGGCTCGTCCCTGGGGAGCAAGCTACTGGCATCTGCGAGCGGACCTTTGCCCCTTCGATGATGAGCTCAGTGCCTACCTCTTGGTCAGCCGTACGTGTGCGCAGCTCTACTTGACATACAGCAGCAATAGCAGCGAGGGCCTCGCCACGAAATCCCATCGTAGAGAGGCGCTGTAGGTCATCAATCGTCTGAAGCTTAGAGGTGGCATGACGCTCAAAAGCCATGCGTGCATCGGTGGGAGACATCCCCTTGCCGTCATCAGTGACGGAGATGGACTGGCGCCCTGAGCCGACGACCTCAATCTGTATCTGCTTAGCTCCAGCGTCGATAGAGTTCTCGACGAGCTCCTTGACGAGATAGGCAGGTGCAGGTACGACCTCACCGGCGGCTATCTGATTCGCAATGGACTCGGGGAGTAGGCGAATGATATCGCTCATCGCAGGAAGAAGAACCAGAAGACTAAGCCCAAGACCATAAGTGCCAGCATGAGCTTGATGATACGCTGGTCTCTATCGGAAGACGTGATACCGCGCTTGTGCTGTCGGCTCAGATGGCGAGCCGAGTGAATGAAGGCACCACGAATCTGCTCACTACTGTCATAGTTCGAGCTACTATCAGCCCCCTCATCCTTCGTCAAGGCTTCGGGAAGCTCTGCGTCGGGATCGAGTTCACCGGCCTCGATCATTTCTTGACGGATACGTGCGACGCGCTTAGCTAGTTCTTCCTTTCGGGGATCCCAGTAGATGAGCTTGTGCTCGAATTGTCGAGGTCTTCTTTGCTTGAAAAAGGTCTGTATACCCATGAGTAGTCTAAATACGATTGAGGTGTGGTGGTAGCCCCGCTATCACTGGTGGGGCGAAGGACGCACTGGTATACCTGGCGATACTCCTCGGGGCGAAGAGCACGATACTGGGTCAGCAGTGAGTCGGTGCGAAGCGCTTCTTCGCGAGCTGTTCGCTCGAATGGCTCATAAGCAGCCAGTGCAGCCTTGGCTCCGCTGAAGCGCTTAAGGTCAGAGAGGGGACGTGAGCGCTGCTGGCTGGGGGGGAGGGAGTCCCCGACAGTCGTGATATCCTCCTTGCGCATGGGGCGACGATCAGCAGCCCACTGGAAGAGGGGAAGTCGATTGACTTCGGGACCCGAAGCCATCTCCAGAGGGTAAGCCTTTCCCTCAACGGGGCCTCGCCAAATAGACTTCTTGACCTTACCAGAGTCCAGGAGGACGTGCATCGTGGAGCTCGTCATGCGGTTGAGCCCATTATAGTCATTGGTACCGTCTTCCTTCATGTAGTAGATCGATTCGACCTTACCGCTAACCAAGATCTCACGCACCGTACTATCCTGGACGTAGGCACGTAAGCTGTCGCCACTCATCTGGTTGTAGTAGTCTACACTGTCAATATGCTCGACGACCAGAGCCTTTCCGAGGACATCTACGTAGTCAAGCTTCTTGCTTCGGAAGTAGAAGTGTGTAGTATCACCTGAGAGCTGACGCTCCTCACTCCACAGAATAGGCTTTCCATAGAGTGATAAGGTAGAGTCCATAGAGATATAGCTGAGCGAGTCGGCTACAGCTTGAGCATCTCGGCGGAAGACGCGTACGTTTCGATAGCCACGTAGGTAACGCTGCATCGTGTCAGGCTTAGCTTTCCCCTCTTGGGTAGCGGCTGTACGAAGGCTATCGAGACGGAGGCGATCAGGGATAGGGAGGCTGATGAGCTCCAGTGTGTCAGCCGATACATAGAGCGTATCCTTCTGCGAATATTCTTCTGCGTGGGCACGCGAAGTCGCGAAGGCATAGTTGCGCTTGTCATCGAAGTATCCATAGTCTCCGTAGAGGATGGCCTTCTGTGCGGTATCGGAGAGCTCCATGCGCCCAAAGGCTTCACCGAACTTACTCATGCCATCGTAATAGATGGAGTCTCCAATGAGAGTCTTCGCTCCAGAGGTTACCTCAGAGCGATCAAGGAGAATCCCCACATCTCGGCCGACATCATAGATACCACGCTGCGAGACGATCTGCCCAGAGTCAGACTGGATGAGTGTCTGCCCCTCATAGCTACTGATACGAGTATGGGTATTATAGAAGAGATGCTCCGTCGTCATCGTCGTCTTGTCATTGACGAGCTTGACATTGTAGCGGAACTCAGCATCATTCGTAGCCGGGATAAACTGCCCGTAGTCTGAGGTCAGCGTATTCTGCGCATCGGTGATCGTACCTCCCTCAAAATAGTAGGCTATATCCGCGATACGGTCATAGTCCAAGCTATCGGTATAGAGGTCAGTCGTCTTATTTGCCAGGTGCACATTATGACGAAGGCGTGCAAGCTTAGAGACACCATCGTAGTACAGATAGCGCGAATACATATGTACGGTGTCACCCTGTACCATGTGCACCTCACCAAAGGCCTCGAAGATCTGGTCATCCTCATTGAGATAGGCGCTATCACAAGTCATGGTCGCATTGCCATGACGCAGGACGACACCTCCCTTGAGGCGCTGTACCCCTGGCTGTAGAGCCGCATCGTACGTCAGCAGATCAGCATGCTCAAGGATAATCCTCGTACCGGCCTTTGCTGGACGAGGTGACTGCATCGTCGGTGACACTCCTCGGTAGGAGGCACGAGAAGTTAGGTAGCTCCCACCCATCACAATAAGGGCAAGAGCTACACATAGACTTAGACGTTGATTCTTCTCCTGAGGCATTTACTTCTTATCCTCGTGGATCCAGTCTGGATATTGGAAGTGGCAGTTGCGATAGCGCTCGTTGATCTCGATGTGGGTCTGCTTCTGACGAGCACGGATCCACTCATCGATGACTCGGGTACGCTTCTTCTCCAGTGCCATCTCCTTGATACGACGGAAGTCGTTGTTCATATTGGCAATATGCTCTGGGTGAATCTCCTTGATGCGGATGATCGCTACCTGCTCCAGTCCCTTATCGGTGTGCATGACGAAGGGCTTAGAGATTTCCCCTGGCTTGAGCTCATAGGCGATCTTTGCAATATCCTGTGGGAGATCCTCGTAGCGGAAGTTTGGAGATCCAGAGAACTCGCTCTCATTAGAGGTATTGGTCATCAGACCGCCATTGTTGAGCGTATTCTTATCATCCGAATAGAGCTGAGCGGCTACATCGAAGGTGATCTTCTCATCGCGGATGGCTGTAGCGATTGAGTCAATACGAGCTGTGGCTGCCTTGATGGCACTCTCCTCGACCGTTGGACGGAGGAGGATGTGGCGGAAGTTCACGAGCTCACCACGCTTCTCGATCAGCTGAGCGATGTGATAGCCTTCGTCCGTCTTGATGATGGGGGAGACACGTGTCTTGTCCATCAGGTTGAAGACAGCAGTAGCGAAGGCTGGGTCGAGATAAGCACGTCCGACGAAGCCATATTCACCACCTCGTGAAGCCGTACGCTTGTCCTCAGAGTACAGACGTGCGATCGTAGAGAACTCGCGCTTGCCTGAGTTCACGTCTTCGGCGTATCCACGCAGAATTCCCTTGACTCGGTCTAGCTCAGAGAGGGGCACTTGGGGCTCTAGAGCGATGATCTGCAGCTCAACAGTCTTAGGGATGAAGGGAAGGCTATCCTTAGGGAGCTGCTTGTAGAAGGTGCTAATCTCGGAAGGGGTGACCTGCACACCCTGAGAGATTTTCGACTTCATCATCTCTACGATAGCTTCATTGCGAGCCTGAACAGTGCGCTCCTCGCGGATCTGAGAGAGCTTCTTATTGAAGTACTCCTCAAGCTTCTCCTTAGAGCCCAGCTCAGAGATCACATTCTGTACCCACATGTCGACCATGCGAGTGACCTGCGTGTCGTTAGCTTGGATACTATCGATCTTCGCTTGGTTGAGGAAGAGCTTCTGTACAGCTATCTGCTCAGGGATGATGCAGTCAGGGTCTCCCTCGAATGTGAGTCCCTGACTCCGTGCAAAGAGCTTCTGATACTCAATATCCGAGAGGAGGATCGGTTCGTCACCGACCATCCATACGACCTCATCCACGATGGTCTTCTTCTGAGGTTCATCTCGCTTGGTCTGTGCAAGACTCAGAGAGCCAAGGGCAAGGAGGCTCAAGAGGACTATGGTTGTCTTTCTTTTCATCAAGGGAAAGGATCTGTTTAATACGTAGGGGAAGGCTTAGTTGGCAAGCTCCGAGAGGAACTTGATGCGTACTAAGCGGACTTCGTCTTCGGAGTAATCGCTACCAAGTTCGGTGAGCGCCTCATTGATATCATCAGTTGTCGACTCCTTGAAGTATTCGTAGATATCTTCAATGCGATCTTCGTCAATGACCTCTTCGATGAAGTAGTTGATATTAATGCGGGTACCCGAGTAGACGATAGCCTCGACCTCGCTGATGAGGACGTCAAAGTCAAGACCAAGAGCAATCGCGATATCGTCCAGAGCCACCTTGCGGTCGATCTGCTGGATGATATTGATCTTGAGCTTGGACTTGTCGGGGCGAGTCCGTACACGGATGTCAGCGGGGCGCTCAATGTCATTCTCCTCGACATGGCGGCGAATGACCTCTAGGAATTTCTGACCATAGCGTGCAGCCTTGCCGGCACCGACACCAGGGATGTTCTGAAGCTCATCCATAGTGATGGGGTAGAAGGTTGCCATCGCTTCGAGGGAAGTATCCTGGAAGATGACGTAGGGAGGGACATTATTCTGCTGTCCCATCTTCTTTCGAAGATCCTTCATTATAGCGAAGAGAACGGGGTCCGTTGACTCTCCAGAACCCCCAGTCCCTCCACTAGCTGGCTGATCCTCAGTCTCCTCATCGGAGTCCGTGATCTTGAAGCTCGTTGGCTTCTTGAGGAACTTTTTCCCAGCAGGGGTAAGCTTCAGGAGTCCGTAGTTCTCTACATCCTTCTTTAGGTAGCCTGCGATGAGTGCCTGGCGTATGACCGTCGTCCACGTGGACTCCTCTTGGTCTTGACCTGATCCAAAGCACTCGAGCTCCTCATGATGGAAGGACTCGATGTCAGAGTTGGTCTCTCCACGGAGTACTGCGATGACGTAGTCAGCATTGAACTTCTCCTTGAGGCTGCTGACGACCTCGAGAAGGTTTACAAGCAATTCTTTAGCTTCCACTTTGGTTTTAGGTACTAAACAATTATCACAGCTACCGCAGTTCTCTGCCTCATAGCGCTCGCCGAAGTAGTTGAGGAGGAAGGATCGACGACAGATGCTGGTCTCAGCATAGTCGGCAGTCTCGCGGAGAAGAGCTCGGGCGATCTCCTGATCAGCGACGGACTTGCCTTTGGTGAAGCGCTCAAGCTTCTCCAAATCATCGTGGTCATAATAGGCGATACATACACCCTCACCTCCATCACGTCCGGCACGCCCTGTCTCTTGGTAGTATCCCTCAAGACTCTTGGGCATGTCGAAGTGTATGACGTAGCGTACGTCTGGCTTATCTATCCCCATACCGAAAGCGATCGTGGCTACTATAACCTCTGCTCGCTCTTCGATAAAGGCATCTTGATTCTCTGCTCGCTCCTTGGCATCCAATCCTGCATGATAGGGAAGTGCCTTGATCCCATTGGCCTGAAGGACCTCGGTGAGATTCATCACCTGGGTACGGCGCATGCAATAAACGATCCCGCTTTTCTTCGGATTGGACAATATGTAGCGTACGATATCCCGCTCTGATTCCGCCGTCTTGGGGTGGATACGATAGAGTAGGTTAGGGCGATTGAAGGAGCTTTGGAAGACCGCTGCTGACTCCATCCCCAAGTTCTTCATGATGTCATGCTGTACCTTGGGGGTAGCTGTGGCTGTGAGGGCCATAATGGGGCGGTCAGCGATCTCGGTCACGATAGCACGTATCCGACGATATTCGGGTCGGAAGTCATGCCCCCACTCAGATATACAGTGGGCTTCGTCTACGGCGTAGAACGAGATCGGGATCTCCTGCAGAAGCTTGATGTTCTCCTTCTTATGTAGAGACTCGGGAGCTACATAGAGTAGCTTGGTCCGGCCCTGACGTACATCCTCCTTCACCTCCTCCAGTCGAGTACGAGAGAGAGAAGAGTTGAGGAAGTGAGCGACGGTATCCTCTTCACAGAAGCCTCGCACGGCATCGACCTGATTCTTCATCAAGGCGATCAGTGGGGAGATAATCACTGCTGTCCCAGGCATGAGAAGGGCTGGGAGTTGATAACAGAGGCTCTTCCCGCCACCTGTGGGCATCAGGACAAAGGTATCTTGACCAGCAAGAATACTCTCGATGATCTCCTGCTGATTCCCTTTAAACTGGTCGAAGCCAAAGTGCTTCTTTAGTCCTTCCTTGAGGTTGATCCCGTCCATGGCCATACGCTTCGTGATTACTTGGAGTCTACTTGAGGGTAGAGATTAAGCTGCGACTGCGATATTCTATAACACGGAATGATATATCTTCTTAGTGTGCTCTCACGCTTCGGGGGTCAGTATACCTCCTTAGTGGGAGAGCCATCCTTGGCGAGCTGTTGCTCGACGAAGGCAGCATCGACGACGAACTCTGTCACCCCCTGTGAGGGGAGCTCATACATCGGCTCGACCATTACCTGCTCCATGATGGCACGAAGCCCACGGGCACCGAGCTTCTGCTCCATGGTCTTTGATACAACCAGGTCAAGAGCTTCGTCGGTGAAGGTAAGGCGGATCCCATCAAGCTCGAAGATCTTGGTGTACTGGCGTACCAGTGCATTCTTCGGCTCGGTGAGGATCATACGTAGTGTGTCACGATGCAGAGGGTGCAGATAGGTGATGATCGGTAGTCGTCCGATGATCTCTGGGATGAGACCGAAGCTCTTGAGGTCACGAGCATCTACATAGCGGAGGAGCTCCTCTTCTTCGCGCTTAGAGAGCTTAGCGCCGGGGCTGTTATACCCGACGACGCGTGTATTGAGACGATGAGCGATCTTACGCTCAATACCGTCAAAGGCTCCTGCACAGATGAAGAGAATCTGCTTGGTATCTACCTGAATCATCTTCTGATCTGGATGCTTACGACCACCTTGAGGGGGGACGTTCACGATAGATCCCTCGAGAAGCTTCAGAAGCCCCTGCTGGACTCCTTCGCCACTGACATCACGAGTGATGGAGGGATTGTCACCCTTACGAGCGATCTTATCGATCTCATCGATGAAGACGATCCCACGCTCTGCGGCTGCGACATCATAGTCGGCGACCTGGAGGAGGCGAGTGAGAAGGCTCTCAATATCCTCCCCTACGTAACCAGCCTGTGTCAATACCGTAGCATCAACGATAGTGAAAGGTACGTGAAGGAGGCGAGCAATGGTCTTTGCCAAAAGTGTCTTACCCGTCCCTGTGGGGCCGAGCATGAGGATGTTGCTCTTCTCGATCTCTACGCCATCCGTCTCGGCACTTGGCTGAGCGAGGCGCTTGTAGTGGTTGTATACGGCGACCGAGAGATAGCGCTTGGCCTCATCTTGGCCGACGACATAGCCGTCAAGGAACTCTTTTATCTCACGTGGTTTGGGGAGATCCTTGAGTTCCTTTTGAGCAGCTTCTTCGGAGGCCTTTGCTTCGGCACCAGAGAGCTCTTCGAGGAGCTGGTGTCCTCGGTAGATGCACTCTGGACAGATATGAGAGTTGATCCCCTCAAGGAGGCCTCCAGTCTCTTCTTCTGTCCTACCGCAGAAGCTGCATTGTTTCTGTTGCTTCTTTGCCATCTACTTCTCTGTACGGGTGAGAACACGGTCGACCATCCCATAAGCCTGAGCTTCAGTGGCGGTCATCCAATAGTCGCGGTCGCTATCGCGCTGTATCGTTTCGAAGGGCTGTCCCGAGTGCTCGGAGAGGATGGTGTAGAGTTCCTCCTTGACCTTGAGGATCTCGCGAGCTGCGATCTCAAGGTCGCTGGCTTGCCCTTGCATGCCTCCGAGGGGCTGATGGATCATCACGCGAGAGTGGGGAAGGGCAAAGCGCTTCCCCTTGGTCCCTGCGACGAGTAGCACAGAGGCCATTGAGGCAGCCATACCTGTGCAAATCGTAGAGACGTCGCAGCCGATGTACTGCATCGTGTCATATATCCCGTAGCCCGCATATACCGAGCCTCCGGGGGAGTTGATATAAATGGATATATCCTTGCCTGGCTCGCTGCTATCGAGGAAGAGAAGCTGGGCTTGTATGACATTAGCCGTATAGTCATTGATCTGTGTCCCGAGGAAGATGATACGGTCCATCATCAGTCGAGAGAAGACATCCATCTGTGCGACGTTCATAGGGCGTTCCTCAATGATCGTCGGAGAGATGTAGCTACTCTGCACTTGCATATAGCTATCAAGTGCAAGGGAATTCATCCCCAAGTGACCTACGGCAAACTTCTTGAATTCGTTCATTTCTATTCTAGTAGTAATAGGGCCTTCTATCCATATTACGGCTCTATATAACAAAGGTATAAATAATTCTGAAATAGCCTAAGGAAATATAAAGCTCTACTTGGCGGTAGAATATACCGATCTTGTAGCAGAAAGTGCACTCTGCTGGTAGCTCCAAGAAAGTCAATACCTAATAGGAGACTGCCATCGCTATATAGCGGATATCCTGATACGTGAGGGAGCGATGTGTAGACTCACCTCATCAGGGCTTGTTGCAATAGTGGTTGGTGCTATGAACCACTATTGTAGACTGTTGCGCAGAGCCCTTGCTCTCTATTTATTGTGCTAAGGCATCGCATGCCCAGCCCCCCGATATACCTCTTCGAAGTGATACACAAGCCCTTCGCCTTATCGCGAGTATTCCTCTTATCCAGCAGAGGAGAAAGTGTCATTCTTGTGAAGAAAAAAGCACCTTCCCGTAGTGTTTTTTCCGCATCTATGCACGTAGTCTTAAAGACCAGGCACGTAAATCTTAATATCCACGTACGTAGATATTAGAGCCACATACGTAGCCCAAACTTATCTGCCACGCGTCCACAACTTTTATCCCTACGCGGAGCAACAACCTATATTGGTCGATGAGCAAACCAGTATTGGTTCATATACGAACCACTATTGGTTGATACCCCTAACCTATATTGGTCAGCATGCTGACCAATATAGATTACTACCCCTCTCCTCTATAAGTCCACTTGTGACTTGCTGTAAGCGCTCTTATTTCAGTGAATTATTGTATGGGGAGAACGAGTGCGTTTTGTTGTGACCTGTACACTCATAGTCCCTCTCAAAACGGCACAGTCCTGAGAGCAAAGACTCTCAGGACTGTGATATAGGTAGCTGAAGAAGCGGGTTCTTCTAAGTGCTATCGCTTCCAGAAGTGTGGGGTAAGGATGCCTATCACGGTAAAGACTTCGAGACGACCCGCCAGCATAAGGAAGCATAATAGTCCCTTAGAAAAAGCCCCTGCACCTGCGACGCTATTAGCATATTCACCAATCCCTGGACCAGAGTTACTCACAGCTGAGCAGGCAATACTGATGCTGGAGACGAAGCCATTATTATCAAGCATCAGAAGCATAGATCCCACAAAGATTAAGCTTACATAGAGGACACAGAAGGCGAGAATCTGGTGTACCACACTCACACTGAGCTGACGGCCATTCATCAGTACGGGGGTGAGTAGATGAGGGTGTATTTGCTTCTTGAACTCATTATAGAGGTTCTTGATCAATACCAAGAAGCGTGAGGCCTTCAGCCCACCCGAAGTAGATCCTGCACAGCCGTTGGCGAACATCAAGAGTAGGGCAATCATCCAGAAGAACGGCCCCCACAGTGTGATCTCCGCTGTGGAATATCCTGTACTTGACCCCAGGGTAAGCACCTCAAAGAGCGCATGACGGATATTCCCCTCCATGGTAGGATACTCTCCTTGTAGACTAATCCAAATGGTGGTAATGACTGTAGCGCCAAGAATGAAGATCGTGAAGAAGCGCGTCTCTTCATCCTTGAATAGGCGCATCGGCTTGCCGGTCACGGCGAAGTAGACCAGTGTGAGATTGAGGCTACCGATATACATGAAGAGTGCGAGGATATATTCCGTATAGATGGAGTCAAAGGCTGCTACACTCTCATCTCGGGTCGAATAGCCACCTGTCGAAATGCAAGTGAGCGCATGACAAACAGCATCAAAGAGATTCATCGGACCCACCCAAAGTAGGAGGATTAGCACAACGGTCTCTGCCAGATAGATAGCCCAAAGACGCTTAGCGACATCCGAGATACGTGGTAGGAAGCGGTCGTGTGTGATCCCTGTAGTCTCGGCATTGTAAATCTGACTTGCCCCACCGCCGAAGATGGGTAAGAGTGCTACTGTGAAGACCACAATACCGACACCTCCCTGCCACTGTGTGAGGCTACGCCAGAGGAGGACTGAGTGCGGTAATCCTTCCACCTTCGCAAAGATCGTGGCTCCCGTAGTTGTAAAGCCCGAGATCGTTTCAAAGAAGGCGTCCAAAGGAGAGGACAATGCTCCCGTCAGCAAGAAGGGAAGCATCCCAATAGCAGAGAGGAGAAGCCACACCGATGTCACGGCAAGCATACCTTCACGGCGTGAGGCGCGCTTCTTGTGTAGCTTATAGCCCTGGTGTAGGAGGAGTGCACCGACGAAGAAGAATACTCCGATAGTGATGATCCATGGGGTGGGAGACTCTTGATAGAGCAGTGCTACTATGAGGACAATGAGCATCATTGCCCCTTCGACGAAGCACATCATCCCGAGGATACGGCTAATGAATCGGAAGTTTATCGAGTGCATGGGTTGGTCGGGTGGGGGCTACTAAAAGAGCTCCTTGAGCGTATTGATCGTGAGGTCGTGATAGAAGATCACGACATGGTCATAGGGCTCGAAGACGGTATTCCCATCGATCATACAGGGGCGGCCATTGCGCATCATCCCCCCGAAGGTCATATTTGCGGGGAGTTTCAGGTCGCTAATGCGGCGCCCCACGATATGGGAGTCACGACGAGTGACGAGCTCAATAACTTCTGCATTATTGACCAATGAGAGACAGGTCACTTGTCCCGTATCCTGCCCAAGGAGTGTACGGTAGATATAGCCTGCAGCAAGGAGCTTCTTGTTGATCAGTGTACCGACATCGAGACGATAGGCAAGCGGTATATAATCAATATTCTCCTCCTTAGCCACCGTCTTATAGACGTTGTAGCGCTTCGCTGCGAGACAAGCTAAGACGTTCGTCTCGGAGTTCTCTGTCAGCGCAATGAAGACTTGGGATCCTTCCAGATTTACTTCATCGACAATCTCTGGGTCGCGTCCATCGCCGTGATAGATCTCGACGTTGTGAGGAAGCTCCTGCGAGAGACGTAGGCACTTATCCTTATCAATATCGATGAGTGCCACCTGAATGTCTTCCGAAATTTTCGAGATGGTACGCAGTGCTACGGGGCTAGCTCCCATAATGACAACACGCTCGATCTTCGGCGCTTTCTTACCCGAGAGCTTGCGAACGAGATCAATATGATCTACGTCACAGGTGAAGAAGACGAGGTCATTGTGCTCAATGCGGGTATTCCCGCGTGGGATAAGCGTATCAAAATCACGCTTAATTGCTACGACGTGGAAGTACTTGCCATCGTCACCTGGCAGAAGCGTCTTTAAGTCTTTCAGATACTGTCCTACGATAGGGGCACCATTGCGAACCTTCACACCGACGAGCGCCAGTGCACCATTGAAGAGCGTGACGTACTGACGTGCCCAGGGGTACTCGATGATCGAACCAATCTCGCGAGCAGCGAGCTCCTCGGGATAGATCATAGAGTCTACACCAAGCTCCTCCATGAGGATATTGTATTCACTCTCGAGGTACTCTGGGTTGTTGATGCGAGCAATGGTATGACGAGCTCCTACTCGCTTAGCAAGCATACATGCCATGACATTGGTCGCTTCGTCGGGAGTAACCCCGACGAAGAGGTCTGCTCCAGCTACATGAGCACGCTCGAGATCAGAGAGTAGGGTAGGACTCCCCTCGATAGGTAGGACCTCCAGATGGTGACTGGCTCGCTCAAGCTTCTTGCCATCTTGATCCATCAAGACGATGTTCTGCTCCTCGTTGGAGAGCATCTTT
The DNA here is from genome assembly GCF_014647755.1 of Porphyromonas pasteri. Lineage (GTDB taxonomy): Bacteria > Bacteroidota > Bacteroidia > Bacteroidales > Porphyromonadaceae > Porphyromonas > Porphyromonas pasteri. The sequence goes on from NZ_BMPU01000001.1 coordinate 430,032, forward strand.
GCCAAGTGCGTGCCGACTTCTCCGGCTCCTGCGATGACTATTCTCATGGCGTCGTTATCCTTCTACCTTAGTGCCAAGAAGTGCCTTTGCGGCATCATAAATAGAGTCTTCATCTAAGCCACAGTAGCGCTTCTGCTCCGCCGGTGTACCATGAGAGATGAACTCATCGGGTAAACCAAGCGTCTTGATACGCCCCTTGTAGCCCGCTTCCATAGCCAGCTGTAGTATAGCTGAGCCGACGCCTCCACTAAGGCAACCTTCTTCTATGACAAGGAGGTTAGGTACGGAAGCAAAGAGCTTACGCAGGCACTCTTCGTCGAGAGGCTTGGCAAAGACCAAGTCAATATGTGCTACACTGTGCCCCTCTGCTTGTAGGCGCTCTACAACTCTCGCTGCTGAGACGCCGATGGGTCCCAGTGATAGGACGGCCAATGATGAGCCTTCTCGTAGTACACGAGCCTTTGCAAAAGGATAGTGCTCCATAGGCTGCTTCCAGTCCACCACAGAGCCAGCACCACGAGGGTAGCGAATAGCAATAGGCCCCGACCAGTCGAAGCAAGCCGAGTACATCAGGTGACGGAGCTGTATCTCATCATATGGGGAGCAGACAGCCATCCCTGGGATCGTACGTAGGTATGCTATGTCGAATGCCCCCTGATGCGTAGCACCATCTTCTCCCACTAAGCCAGCACGGTCTAAGCAGAAGACTACATGGCTATCCGTCAAGGCAACGTCATGAATGAGCTGGTCATAAGCTCGCTGCATGAAGGTCGAGTAGATGTTACACACGGGGATGAAGCCCTCAGCAGCCATACCCGAGGAGAAGGTCACCGCGTGCTCCTCGGCAATCCCTACGTCAAAGGAGCGCTTGGGATACTTCTCCATCATGTAGGTCATAGAGCAGCCCGTAGGCATAGCAGGAGTTACCGAAACGATACGCTCATCCATATCCGCCAGCTCAACTAAGGTCTCTCCAAAGACATCTTGGAACTTTGGTGGCTGAGGCGTCGCTGAAGTCGAGCTGATGCGTTCGCCCGTCTTCGGGTCAAACTTCCCTGGAGCGTGCCAGATCGTGGGTTCTTTCTCTGCTGGAGCATAGCCCTTACCCTTCATCGTGCTGATATGCAGTAGGCGAGGCCCCTTCATATCGCGGATATCCTGGAGGATCTGTACGAGATGGACAACATCGTGCCCATCCGTTGGCCCCAAATAGCGGATACTGAAGCTATCAAAGAAGTTCGTCTGCCCAGAGAGTAGCGCCTTGATACGGTTGTTGAAGCGCTGCAGATCCTTATGCTGATCCTCGTGGACAATATTGAGCTTGCGCAGCATGCGGTACATATCATAGCGCATGCTATTGTATGTGGGATTGGTCAGCAAGTTGACCATATGACGATTGAGCCCACCGACATTCTTGTCGATAGACATATTGTTATCGTTCAGTATGATCAGCAGGTTGTTGGGGCAAGAAGAGGCATTGTTCAGCCCTTCGAATGCCATACCACCACTCATAGCGCCGTCTCCAATGAAGGCCACGACACGGCGACTCTCATCCTTGAGGGCTGTGGCTACGGCCATACCCAGCGCTGCAGATATGGAATTAGACGCATGTCCGGCAGCAAAGGTGTCGTACTCACTCTCCGAGGGAATAGGAAAGCCAGCCAGCCCTCCCCAAGTACGCAGCGTGTGGAAGTCACGACGACGCCCTGTGAGGATCTTGTGTACGTAGGCTTGGTGCCCGACGTCCCAGACGATACGGTCTTCAGGGGTATCAAAGACGTAATGCATCGCCACGGTGATCTCTACGGCACCGAGGTTGGCGCCGAGATGCCCTGGTATCACGGAGAGAGTAGAGAGCATGAAGCGACGGATCTCCTCACAGAGCTCTGGGAGCTGATCGGGTCGGAGCCGTCTTAGATCATGCGGAGTCTCTATCCCATCCAGAAGGGGGTAGATCTGCTCTTGAGTGGTGCTATCTGGCATGATGATCGATGGATTAGTGCTGAGCTGAGAGGTGGCTGATCAGCGCATCGAGCGTAAGCTTCTCTTGCTGTCCGCTCTGCATATCCTTGAGGGTAAAGGTACTCGTAGTACGTTCTTCCTCACCCACCAGTACGACGAAGGGGATCTTGAGGCTATCAGCATAGCTCATCTGCTTCTTCATCTTCACGGGCTCTGGATAGATCTCAGAGCGGATCCCTTCTCGGCGTAGGCGTGCTACGATAGGCATCAGGTAGGCAGCATCCTCCTCGCTGAAGTTCGCAAAGAGGACTTGGGTACCGACCTCTGCTTCGCTTGGGAAGAGTCCCAGTTCCAAGAGGACATCATAGATACGGTCGGCGCCGAAGGAGATACCGACACCACTAAGGCCGTCAAGCCCGAAGATACCGGTAAGGTTGTCGTAGCGACCACCGCCCGAGATACTGCCCATGGCGGCATCGAGTGCCTTTACTTCAAGGATGGCTCCTGTATAGTAGGACAGGCCGCGGGCTAAGCTTAGATCCACCACAAGCTCAGCCTTGAGGTCAAGACGATCGATATGGTCGAGGATGTACTCCAGCTCTTCGATACCCTTCTGCCCCTCTTCGGAGGTGGCTAAGAGCTCCTTAAGCTGCGTAAGCTTCTCGCTATTGTTCCCAGAGAGAGCCAGGAAGGGGCGGAGCTTGGATAACTCATCCTCCGTGAAGCCCTTACTACGCAGCTCATCAAAGACCTTTTCTTCGCCGATCTTCTCAAGCTTATCGATAGCCGTCGTGATGTCAATTAGGCGATCACCTCGGCCCGTAGCCTCTGCGATCCCCGCAAGGATCTTACGATTATTAAGTAGGATGCGTACACGCAAGCCAAAGCGACGGAAGACCTCGTCGATGATCTCCAGGAGCTCGACTTCGTTAATCAGTGAGGTTGATCCGATGACGTCAGCATCACACTGATAGAACTCTCTATAGCGACCCTTCTGCGGGCGATCAGCACGCCATACCGGCTGTATCTGGTAGCGACGGAAGGGGAGTGTAAGCTCGGAGCGGTGCATGACGACATAGCGTGCGAAGGGTACGGTAAGATCATAGCGAAGGCCCTTCTCACAAGCCTTATTGGCAAAGTGAATAGCATTGCGCTCCAAGAGATCCTCATCAGAGAGATCACGGAGAGCATCACCCGAATTGAGCACCTTGAAGAGGAGACGGTCACCCTCTTCTCCGTACTTACCGAGGAGGGTAGAGAGCTGCTCCATCGTAGGAGTCTCTATTTGGCGGTAGCCGTAGAGTGCATACACTTGGCGGATGGTATCAAAGATATAATTGCGACGAGCCATCTCTACGGGGCCAAAGTCTCGCATGCCCTTCGGTATCGTTGGTTTCTGCATCTTCTTATGTAGATAGTCTGTGATATTTCTTTACTGTGGCCTCACCCTATGCGCTGCAGGAGGTGAAGCGTTGTGTCATATTCATTTTTCTCATCCCGTGGGAAAGTCTCTCTTGCGGTCTCGCTCCATTCTGAAAGATCAAGCTCGGGGAAGAAGACCTCGGCATCAGGGAATGTAGCCTTGACTCGAGTCAGGTAGATCCGATCGGCATGAGGTAGGAGCTGACGATAGATCTCACCGCCTCCGATGATGAAGACCTCGTCATCGGCTTCACACGCCTTCAAGGCCTCCTCTATCGTAGGATAAACCTCTACACCCTCACGAGCAGGAAGACTGCGACTCACGACGATGTTACGTCTATTGGGTAGCGGACCACGTGGCAGTGAGTCGAAGGTCTTACGCCCCATGAGAATTGTATGCCCTGTCGTGAGCTCCTTGAAGCGCTTGAGGTCGGCAGGCAGATGCCAGAGAAGATCATTCCCACGGCCGATAGCTCCATCTAAGGCAATGGCGACGACGATAGAGAGTATCATACTACTGTGAATTATACCGAGACCTTACCTGCGATGTGGGGATGAGGATCGTAATCAAAGAGTTCGAAGTCCTCGTAGCGGAAGTCCTCCAGTCGTGTGATCTCAGGATTGAGACGAAGTCGGGGGAGAGGGCGTGGCTCACGAGTGAGCTGAAGCTCCACCTGCTTCATGTGATCGCGGTAGATATGGACGTCACCAAAGCTATGGACGAAATCGCCCACCTCAAGCCCTGTGACCTGCGCGATCATGTGGAGGAGGAGAGCATACGAAGCAATGTTGAATGGGACCCCAAGGAAGACGTCAGCACTACGCTGATAGAGCTGGAGGCTCAGGCGGCCATCAGCCACATAGAACTGCATCAAGCAGTGGCAAGGCGCCAACGCCATATCATCAATCTGTGCCACATTCCACGCTGAGACGATCATCCGACGGCTTGTCGGATCACGACGTAGCTGGTCGACGACCTGCTGGATCTGGTCAATATGCCCCCCCTGATAGTCGGGCCAGGAGCGCCACTGATAGCCATAGATCGGCCCAAGAGAACCATCTTCACGTGCCCACTCATTCCATATACGCACACCATGTTCCTGTAGATAGTGGACGTTCGTATCTCCACGTAGGAACCATAGAAGCTCATATATGATACTCTTCAGATGTAGCTTCTTCGTCGTCAAGAGCGGGAAGCCCTGACTTAGATCAAAGCGCATCTGATAGCCGAAGGTGCTGAGCGTCCCCGTACCTGTACGGTCGCCCTTGAGATGTCCCTCGGAGAGGATATGACGGAGCAGATCCTGATATTGCTTCATATTCTATAATGATATAGGTGCACAAAGATACACAATAGACCTCAGTTAGCCTGCTTTTGAGCTGAGAGTTACAGAGCCCCCACATCAAAATCTCCTCCTCATTTGAGACCATTGCGCAAGGCCATCTCTTCACAACTTGCACTTTCCTCCTTCGAACTTCCCAGCCAAAATCTTCCGATTTCCGAGGGAAGAAGGTACGAGTAATGAAGAGGTCGTCTTGCGTAATGGTCTCATATATTGGTTGAGTACGTGGGTAGAGCTATGTAGGATGGTGAAGAAAGCTATATAGCTTTGGACTGATTCCTATATAGCTTTGCTTGGATTCCTATATAGCTTTGCTTGGATTCCTATATAGCTTTCGGTGCGAAGCTATATAGCTTTGTGAAGTGACCTCTATTAGTTTGTTGCTCCGCATAGGGATAAAAGTTGCGGACGAGTGGGAGATAAGTTTGGGCTACGTACGTGAATCTAATATCTACGTACGTGGATATTTGGACTGACGTACCTGGTCTTTAAGACTACGTGCGTAGACAGAGGAAGACCACTACATGAAGACGCTTTTTCCTTCACGAGAAGGACACTTTCTCCTCCGCTGGATAAGAGGAATACTCGCGATAAGGCGAAGGGCTTGCCTGACCACTTCGGAGAGGTATATCGGGGGGGACCGGGCGTGTGATGCCTTAGCGCTCTAAATAGAGGACAGGACTCGCGGCAACAGTCTCCATTTGCAAGTCGTATTGAAGTAGAGTCGATCGGCAAACGGCTATTGCTCTGTCGTTGAATGGCTATTGCTTTTGGGGATAAACATCCATTGTTGCAGCTTTGTACTCACTACTGTTTCGCATACACTCTCTGGTGGCAGTGCCGTACTCAGTAGGGGAGAGTGTGCCCAAGATACGTACACTTTGATACGGCTGCCTTGGAAGAGTTCCCTCATCGATCAGTACTGGTAGCTTTTATGAGCAATAGCTGGGAGATAAAAATCAGCATGCAAGTGCGTAACGGGCTCTCCCGTAAATATTATACGTTTTTCAGGTAATACTTTTTGCCTACCTTTGCCAACAACCCCTCGATATCACACTTGTGGGGGAATGCATAAATACTATTGAAAATGAAGAAGATTCTGATGACTGTAGCTCTCGCAGCTACCGCGCTTGTCTCCGCACAGGCTCAGTCGGAGTTCAAGCCCCTCGCAGGGAGCGTGACGACCGACTTCTCTCTCTTTGCTAATGGGATTTTCAACCAGACTGAATCACCCGTAGCTCTCGGCTCACACGCTGGTATCAACGCTGGTCTCATCAAGGGCCGCTACTTCCTCCAGGACAACATCGCTCTGCGCCTTTCTCTGGGTCTGAACAACAGCTCCAGCACGCAGAAGACGACTGACCCCGTGACCGAAGCTACCACGAAGAGCAACGTCTTCACCTTCGGCCTTGGTCTCGAACACCACTTCGGTGGCACGGATCGCCTCTCTCCCTATATCGGTGCCGAGCTCTTCCTCGGTTCTGCTACGGGCTCTATGAAGAGCGTCAACAGCGCAGCAACTACCATCTCAAAGAATGCTCCTCGCTTCGTCTTCGGTGGTGACCTCCTCCTCGGTGCAGACTACTACGTCGCTCCTCACGTCTACCTCGGTGTAGAAGCTGGTCTGGAACTTCTCCATGCCTCTACCGGTAAGACCTCTACGACGGTAACGCCTGCAGGTGGCACGGCTACGACGAACGAATCTAAGTCAACGACTTCTGCTGGTGGCTTCGCTACCGATGTCAAGGCTGGCTTCAAGGTAGGTTTCGTCTTCTAAACGAACTTCCATACAAGCTCTTAGGGTAGCTCTTAAGAGCAAAAGAAAATCCCCCTAAGGTCTCACCGACCTTAGGGGGATTTCTATATACGCTCTATAGGAGTGCGTCTGCCACTTTAGAGAGGGAGCGTCTTAGAGCGAAGCCAAGCTGCTTCGTCGCTGCTAAGTAGGGGAGCGATCGTCTGATAGACACGTTCCTGATAAGCATCGTACCAAGCGATTTCCTCTGCAGTGAGGAGGTCCTTACGGACAAGCTGGTTGTCAAGATAGCACAGAGTCACCGTTTCGAAGCCGAAGAAGCGCCCGAATTCGGTCTCTTCACGGAGCTCGGTGATGACGAGGTTCTCGATGCGGATACCATACTTACCCGAGCGGTAGAGCCCTGGCTCGTTGCTGGTGATCATACCGAGTTCGAGTGGCGTGGGATTGACTTCCATGCGGATGTTCTGCGGCCCTTCGTGGACGTTGAGGAAGAAGCCTACACCGTGCCCCGTACCATGCCCATAGTTCAGGCCCTGCTGCCAGAGTGCATGGCGAGCGAGGATATCAAGCTGGCTACCACGCGTCCCTTCGAGGTACTGCACCAGAGCAAGCTGAATGTGGCCCTTCAAGACGAGCGTGTAGTCCGTACGGAGTTCTTCCGAAGGAGCGCTGAGCGCTACCGTGCGCGTGATATCTGTAGTCCCATCGACATACTGACCGCCACTATCAAGAAGGAGTACACCCTCTGGACGTACCGTAGCAGCCGTATCTTTCTGAGCGCTGTAGTGGACGATAGCCCCGTTGCCGAGGTAGCCACAGATCGTGCCGAAGCTGTCACCGTAGAACTTATCATCTTTAGCACGGAACTCATTGAGACGGATACCCAGCTCGTACTCTGTGTAAGTTTCACCACGTCCCAGAGCTTCCTCCAGCCACTTGAAGAAGCGGGTCAGAGAAGCGCCATCACGTGCCATGACCTTACGGAGGCAAGCGATCTCAGTCTCGTTCTTGATAGCCTTGAGCTGAGTCAGTGCTGAGACTCCCTCGATCTTGCGGCAGTGCGCTGGGATCAGAGAATAGATGTGGTAGGTGATGCGCTTGGTATCGACCAAGAGGCGGACTTCAGCGGGGAGTGCTGAGATGAAGCTATCCAGTTCCGTGTAGCCCTTAAGGGTCACACCATTGGCCGTGAGGTAAGAGCGAACTTCCTCTGGCACCTTAGCTGGATCTACGAAGATGACGGCTTCCTTCTCGCCGATGTAGCCAAAGCCTACAGCTACGGGATTGAAGGATACATCATTTCCTCGTACATTGAAGACCCACGCCAGCTCATCGATCATCGTGATGATCGTAGCATTGGCACCCTGAGCGCGGAGCTTGCCACGGACTGCCTCGATGCGTTCCTTGGCACTTGCGCCTGAGTATTCCTCGGGATGAAGGAAGAGTGGATGATCGGGGAGAGCGGGACGATCTGCCCAAACACGCTCGATAAGATCCTGCGTGAGACGATACTCGATACCGTAGACAGCGAGCTTACGCTCAGTGTCATCGGCTTCAGCGAAGGAGAGGCATGCGCCATCAGCACCGACGACCGCACCAGCTGGGAGCTCAGAGGCGAGGAAGCCTTCGATAGTGGGGACGCCAGGGACACCCATCTTGAAAAGCTCGATAGAAGAGTCCTTCAGCTGCTCGCCGGCCTGCAGGAAGTAGCGGGAGTCAGTCCATAGACCAGCCTTATCTAAGGTCACAACGACGGTACCAGCTGAGCCATTGAAGCCACTGATCCATGAACGACTCTTGAAGCGATCGGGCGTGTATTCGCTGAGGTGTGCGTCTGAAGAAGGGATGATGTAGGCCGAGAGACCTGCTGCCTTCATCTCCTTGCGGAGTAGCGCTAAGCGCTCGATGATTGTAGACATACGCTTATAGGTTTATGTGAGAAACAGGGTAGGGTTAGGCGGGATTCTGATGCTCCGTACGGAGGAGATCATTGACTTCCTTCACGGGATTGAAGGTATCGAGAGGCACTTCGACAAAGGCGGTGTTCCAGTCATGCATAGCTCCATTCCACAGTCCAGGGAGTTCAAGAGCCAGAAGTTCGCGACCGCTAAGGCTCTTATGCGAGATGAAGGCGGTCTTAGGGTTGACAAACTTCGTCAAGTCAAAGGGCTGGCCCTTATAGTCACGTATAGAGCAGACAAGGTCTACTGGGTTGAAGTATCCTCCAGCCTCAAAGAAGGCGCGTTGTCCAGCATCCTCCATATCGATCTGCGAGCTCTCAAGGATCTGCAGAGAACTGCTGCCGTCATGCTCACGGACGATGAAGGGGCCACCACCGGGCTCACCTTGGTTGCGCACCATACCGCAGACGCGTATGGGGCGATTGAGGCGACCTTGGATCCATTTGATGGTACTACTATCCTCCTTATCCAAATCTTCAGGTACAGTGATGGATAGTTGCCCCTCAAGGAAGCCGAGGATTTCCTCGATCTGTGCGTGTGAGGGCTTGCCCTTTTCCAAGAGGGTGAGGTAGCTGAAGATCTGTCGTCTCAGTGCGATGAGTACGCCTCCGAGGAACTTCTTATACATGATCGTTGTGCCCTTATAGGGATCGGGAACCACGTTGTCAATGTTCTTGATGAAGACCACATCGGTAGGGAGCTTCCCAAGGTTATGGATCAAGGCACCATGCCCACCTGGGCGGAAGAGTAGGTGGCCTGTATCCGTACGGAAGAGCTCTCCATCAGGTGTCAATGCCAACGTGTCGGTAGAAGGGAGCTGTTCGCTGAAGCTGATGTCATAGCGCACACCATAGAGATCCTCATAGACAGGCTGGAGCGAATGAACAAGAGCTTCAAAGTCTTTGCGGTGCTCGGGTGATACGGTGAAATGCAGGCGTACCATACCCTCACGATCACGGGCATAGAGCGCTCCTTCGACGAGATGCTCCTCTGCCGAAGTACGCGGGGCTTCCTTATAGTTATGGAAGAGAAGTAGCGCCTTAGGTTTGCTACCATAACCCAGTCCCTTAGGAAGTAGAAGGTTCTCTACAATAGCCTTATACTCCCCAGCTGCGATGAGCTTAGGGATGCTCTTCCAGTTATTACGGAGACAAGCTTCGTTGAGGCGCTCATAGAAAGCAAACTGATTGATGTGGCTAAAGAAGCGCTCTTCCTCAGGCTTCTCAGGAGCTGTATAAGGGGCTTCGAGGAAGTTATAGAGCATTTTGAACATGCGTGAAGCAGCTCCTGATGCTGGCACCATCTTGTAGACCGAAGCCTTACCTGAGAGAAGATACTCTTCCCAGAGATCCATATAGCCAGCTTCTTCACTGGTCTCTACGCGCAGGATACCCTGCTCAAGTGAGGCTGATGCCAAGATCTCCAAATAAGGGAATCCCTTGCGGATCTCCTCTACTTGATGAGCTGCCGCCTCAGGAGTAATGCCACGAGCTGCAAGTTCTTCGAGGTCTTGTGGGGTGAATAGTCCGTTGTCCATAGGTAGTAGTATGTGTAGTGTGTTAGTTACTTCGTCTTTGTATAGCCCAGAGAAGGAAGGATCGTGAGGAGCTTCTGGCGCTGATCTCCCTGGATGATGATCTCACCGTCCTTGGCCGATCCACCGACGCCACAACGCTGACGTAGTGTCTTGCCCAAGGCCTCAAGATCAGCTGAGCTACCGATAAAGCCCGTAATGAGCGTCACCTCCTTACCTCCACGCTGCTTCTTTGAGAGCGAGAGACGGAGGTGCTGCTCAGCGGCTGGTAGTGTCTCTGGTTCAGCTACCTCGGCTGTCGTGTATTCAAAGTCTGGGTTGGTGCTGTAGAGCACCCCCAAGCGATTCTTCCAGTCCGACATAGTTGCTATACCATAGGTGAGACATCAAGTGAGAAGCCTACGGGCAGGAAGGCTGACACATCCCCTCCATAGTGTAGAAGCTCACGTACAACAGTTGAGCTGATGTGTGTGAAGCGCTGGGAGGCTGGGAGAAGTACCGTCTCCATATCGGCAATGTGACGATTGAGGTCTGCCAGCGTACGCTCGTACTCCATATCTGTACTACTACGGACACCTCTAAGTAGGGCCCCGACCTGAAGCTCCTGAGCCAGAGATACGGTTAGTCCTGTGTAAGTCAAGACGCGCACACGAGGCTCACCTGCATAGTAACGAGAGATCTGCAGCAGGCGCTCCTCTGCAGAGAAGAGGTTGCGCTTCGCATCGTTAGTCCCGATCCCCACGATGACTTCATCAAAGAGACATAGGCCACGTGCCACGATGTCGGCGTGACCACGGGTAAAGGGATCAAAGGATCCTGCGTAGAGGGCAGTGCGTTTCATGTGCGTCATCGAGGAGGTCTATCGCTGTGTCAAATCAATGATTTCCTCAGGAGCAGGTGTGAGGTTCTCTATACCCGTCTCTGTAACAAGATAGGTATTCTCTATGCCAACAGCTCCAATATGGGGGAGGACAAACTTGGGCTCAAAGGCGATGATCATACCTGGTTGCAAGGTATCCTTACTGCGCCCCATCAGTACGGGGAGCTCATTGATCTGTAGGCCCAAGCCATGACCAACGAACTGCGCTTGTAGCTCTGTCCCCATAAAGTAGGGCCCCGCACCAGCTTCCTCTACCATGCGCAGACTCTCATTGTAGAGATCGGCACACGACGTCCCAGGGGCTGCCTTCTGCATCACCTGACGATGGATCTCAAGGCTGAGTTCGTGCAGGCGATAGGCCTCATCTGAGAGGTGCCCGATGGAGTAAGTACGCGTCATATCGGTGCAGTAGACCCCGTAGTTTCCAGCCATATCGACCATCACGGCTTGCCCCTCGCGAAGGGGAGTGCCATTAGAGCCTAAGGGGAGTGCCTGACTACCTGCTCCACCGAGAGCGAAGTCATAGGGGGAAGGAGCGCCTGCATTGTCGCCAGTAAGGAGGCTCCCCATATAGATCTCCATCGCTGAGCCGAAGCAGCGGAAGATACCAATAGATCCTCTACGACGCATCTCCCGCTCAATCTCGATCTGTAGATCTCGATCGGTCATCCCATCTCGGTAGAGAGAAGGGATCGTAGCATAGGTAGCGATATGATGACGTGCTCCCTCACGGATCTGCTCCAGCTCAAGTGGAGTCTTCACCATGCGAACCTCACGAAGGAGTGCCGTCGCATTATGTAGCTCAGCCTTAGGGAAGAGCTTACGCTGTCGCTGGATATCAGAGTAACTCTGCTCATCGAGTTCTAAAGCCACCGAACGTAGGGCAGCGGTATCAATGTACTCTGTGATCTGCTCAATCTTGCGTACATAGTGTACCGCGGCACTCTCGGGATGAAGCTGTGGACGGCGGATAAAGAACTGAGGCTCTCCCTCACGAGGGATGAAAGCAAGACCAGCGAATACCTCTCCGCAGACGTAGAGGAGGTTGACATTAGAGACCACAACGAGAGCCTCAATACCCTGACGCTGAAGAAGCGACTGGAGCTTAGCTACACGAAGACGATAGTCTGGCTGGAGAAATTCCATTGTATATCGGAGAATAGAGGGCTAATTAAAATGGGGTTTCATTGGATGGGAGCGATCCGCTCATAGGGTCAAAGCCTGCATCAAACCCTGTATCTGAAGGTGCAAGGGGATCAGCTGAAGCATCGGCTCCACGGGCACCTCTACCGAGGCGTCCACCACGAGCATGCTTCTCATCAGCACCCAGTTGAGAGAGTTCGCCCTTGGGAGCAAAGCGAGCATAGTCTGCCTTGAAGGCCAGGCGCACATCACCGACAGGACCATTACGATGCTTAGCGATGATGAACTCACCGACACCTCGCAGGTCTTCCCCTGTCTCAGGATCACTGTAGATCTTGTAGTACTCAGGGCGATGGATGAAGCATACGATGTCGGCATCCTGCTCGATAGCACCTGACTCACGAAGGTCTGAGAGCTGTGGACGCTTGCTATTGGCATCACCTCCCTGCAGACGATTCTCTACGCCACGGTTGAGCTGCGAAAGGGCGATGATAGGGATGTTCAGTTCCTTGGCCAGCATCTTCAGCGAACGTGAGATAGTACTGACCTCCTGCTCACGGTTGCCGAAGCTCATACCACTGGCATTCATCAGCTGGAGGTAGTCAATGATGATGATCTTGACCTGATGCTCACGGACAAGACGGCGCGCCTTGGTACGTAGCTCAAAGACCGAGAGTGATGGGGTATCATTGATGTAGAGTGGGGCACCCTCAAGCGTACCTATACGATTGTTGAGACGTGTCCACTCCTCTTCATTGAGGCGGCCACTCTTGATCTTCTGCCCATCGATCTCACAGACGTTGGAGAGGAAACGCTTGACGAGCTGTACAGCACTCATTTCGAGGTTGAAGAGCGCGACAGGTATCTTGTTATCAACTGCCATATACTTTGCCATAGATACGACGAAGGCCGTCTTACCCATAGCTGGACGGGCAGCGATGATGATAAGGTCAGAGTTCTGCCAGCCAGAAGTCATCTGGTCAATGTCTCTAAAACCAGTCGTCAGCCCACTAATCCCTTCCTCTCGGTTTGCCGCTATCTGCATTTCGTTGATAGCACCCTTGACGAGGGGATTGATAGGTACGAAGTCGCGAGTTGAGTTCTGCTGGGCGATCTCAAAGAGCGAGCCTTCCGCCTGCTGGATCTGCTCCTGCACATCGATGACATCCTCATAGGCACCTTTAAGCGTAGAGGTTGCCATACCGATGAGGCGGCGACTGAGCGCCTTGTTATAGAGCACCTCAGCGTGAGCCTCCAGGCTACCTGTAGACATCACCTTGGTTGTCAGACCTGCGATGTAGGCTGCACCACCGATCTCCTCGAGGACGCCCATACGACGTAGTTCCTCGGTTACGGAGAGCATATCGTTGGGCTGCTGAGCCATAGCCAGCGTTACCATCGCAGTATAGATCAGCTCGTGCGTCTTGACGTAGAAGGTCTCAGGGCGGAGCTTCTCACTGACACGCGCATAGGCATCCTTCTCAAGGAGGATTGCTCCGAGGACAGCCTCTTCGAAGTCTGGAGCCTGAGGAGGGATGCGTCCGTCCAGCTCCATCGGCACGACGGGGCTGGGCTTCTTGCTGCTACGCTTCTTTGCCGTTTCTGTGGCCATGGTTGTCTGTGATTAGCTTAGTCAAGCTTGAGGACTGCGAGGAAGGCCTTCTGAGGCACCTCGACCGTACCGATCTGCTTCATGCGCTTCTTACCTTCCTTCTGCTTCTCGAGGAGCTTACGCTTACGGGAGACGTCACCACCATAGCACTTAGCGGTCACGTCCTTACGTACAGCCTTGATGGTCTCACGAGCGATGACCTTAGCACCAATAGCAGCTTGGATAGCGATGTCGAACTGCTGACGTGGGATGAGCTCCTTGAGCTTCTCACACATGCGGCGTCCGAAAGCCACGCTGTTATCGACGTGGGTCAGTGTCGAGAGGGCATCCACAGGATCTCCATTGAGTAGGATATCAAGCTTGGCAAGCTTTGAGGGACGGAAGTCACTGATGTGGTAGTCGAAGGAAGCATAGCCTTTCGATACACTCTTCAGCTTGTCGTAGAAGTCGATGACGATCTCACCCAGGGGCAGATCAAAGAAGATCTCGATACGGTCGCCCGAGATGTACTCCTGCTTGATGAGCTGCCCACGCTTACCGAGGCAGAGCGTCATGATAGGACCGATGTAGGCGGTATTTGTGATGACCGATGCACGGATATAAGGCTCCTCGATGTGGTCAATCGTCGTGATGTCGGGAAGCCCCGAGGGGTTATGTACCTCCTTGCAGACGCCCTTCTTGTCGTAGACCTTGTAGGATACGTTGGGGACGGTCGTGATGACATTCATACCGAACTCTCGGTCGAGTCGCTCCTGAATGATCTCCATGTGCAGGAGCCCAAGGAAGCCGCATCGGAAGCCGAAGCCAAGAGCGATGGAGCTCTCGGGCTGGAAGGTCAGCGAAGCATCGTTCAGCTGGAGCTTCTCCAGCGAAGCACGGAGGTTCTCAAAGTCTTCGCTCTCGATAGGGTAGAGCCCTGCGAAGACCATGGGCTTCACTTCCTCGAAGCCAGCGATAGCTTCCAAAGCACCACCATTGACATGCGTGATGGTATCCCCGACCTTAACCTCACGGCTTGTCTTGATACCCGAGATGATATAGCCCACATCCCCCGTAGAGACCTCCTTGCGTGGCTCCATATCGAGGCGCAGTACGCCGACTTCATCAGCGTCATACTCCTTGCCCGTAGCGATGAACTTCACGTGGTCACCCTTACGGATCTTACCATTCACCACCTTGAAGTAAGCGATGATACCGCGGAAGGGGTTGAAGACTGAGTCAAAGATCAAGCACTGCAGAGGTCCTTCGGGATCGCCCTTAGGAGCAGGGATACGCTCGACGATTGCACGGAGGATGTCATCGACACCCAAGCCCGTCTTACCGCTGGCCCGGATGATCTCCTCACGCTTGCAGCCAAGGAGCTCGATGATCTGATCCTCGACCTCTTCGGGCATAGCACTTGGCAGGTCTACCTTATTGATGATAGGTATGATCTCAAGGTCATGCTCGAGAGCCATATAGAGATTAGAAATCGTCTGTGCCTGAATACCCTGAGCTGCGTCGACGATAAGCAGGGCACCTTCGCATGCAGCGATAGAGCGGGAGACTTCGTAGGAGAAGTCCACGTGCCCTGGGGTATCAATCAGATTGAGTACGTAGTCCTCACCATCGAGCTCGTAGTTCATCTGGATGGCGTGGCTCTTAATGGTGATCCCGCGCTCGCGCTCGAGATCCATATTATCGAGTACCTGCTCCTGAAGATCCTTCCCAGAGACGGTCTGCGTCGTCTCCAGCAAGCGGTCAGCCAGGGTACTCTTCCCATGGTCGATATGGGCTATAATGCAAAAGTTACGTATATGCTTCATCTTGATTACAAAGATACTACTAAGACGGGGAAATAGCCCTATACTTAGGCACATCCACAGAGCTTCCACGGCAAAATCCCCAAGTGACCTCCTACGGGCCTCCTGAGAACTCTTACCGAAAGGGGAATTTTTCCACAAATCGCAGCTCACAGCACAAGGCTCAGAGGAGCTAACCCTCAAACGAGACTGTTGCCTTAGAGTCCTGCCCGCTATTTAGAGTGCTAAGGTATCGCACGCCCAGTCCCCCGATATGCCCCTCCGAAGAGGTCAAGCAAGCCCTTCGCCTTATCACTAGTATTCCTCTTATTCAGCGGAGAGAGAAGTGCCCTTCTCATAAAGAAAAAAGCGCCTTCACGTAGTGGTTTTCCTCTGTCTATGCACGTAGATTTAAAGACCAGGCACGTAAATCCAAATATCCACGTACGTAGATATTAGAACCACGCACGTAGCCCAAACTTATCTGCCACTCGTCCACCACTTTTATCCCTGTGCGGAGCAACAACCTAATATAGGTCACGTCACAAAGCTATATAGCTTCGCGCCGAAAGCTATATAGGAATCCAAGCAAAGCTATATAGGAATCAGTCCAAAGCTATATAGCATTCTTCGCCATCCTATATAGCTCTACGCCACGCACCCATATACCTATTATGAGACCATTGCGCAAGACCACCTCTTCATTACTCGACCTTCTTTCCTCGAAAATCGGAGCCTTTAGGCTGAGACGTTCGAAGGAGAAAAGTGCAAGCTGCGAAGAAATGGCCTTGCGTAATGGTCTCAAAATGTATAGGTTTCGGGCAAGAAACATATACGTATTGTGGCAAGATCGAATACCTGCCATTTAAGCCAGCATTCGGTCTTGCCACAAAAAGGGGAAGGGTAGGGGGCTGAACTATTCCATTTCTACGACCGTGATCCCTGCGCCTCCGAAGCGAACATCCTCATCACGGAAGTGCTGGACACCTCGTACTCCGCTCAGATACGTGCGGATAGATTCACGAAGAGCACCCGTACCCGTCCCGTGTAGGATGCGTACACTGCTTACGCCGAGCTGGAGTGCTTCGTCGACGAAGTAAGCCACAGCATCGACCGCCTCATTGGCACGGAAACCTCTGACGTCGATCTCTTGGCGGAAGGTAAGGCGCTTCTGATGGATCTGGTCAATGATCCCCGAGGAGCGAACGGCCTGAGTGGGTGAAATCTTCTTGCGATGGCGCTCCGCTTCGGCAGGGGAGACCGCATGAAGGCGCTTAACGGGAATGGTGGTCTTTAGCTCTCCAAGAGCCACCGTTGCCTCACGTCCCGAGAGGGAGATAATTGTACCAAGAGCTTTCTGTCCTTCAATACGCACGACACTGCCTTCGGTGAGTGGTGCTGTGAGTAGTGGAGTGGCGGAAGAAGGAGCTTCCTCAGAGGGCTGGTGGAGCTTAGGTAGGGGTTCCTTCCCCTTGGCCTTGCGGTCGGCATGACGCTGACGGCGTGCAAGGAGACGCTCTACCTCACGCTGCGTCTTCTTAGCCCGTGCCAGAGCCTCGGCTTCCTCTTCTGCCGAGAGTCCTTCCTTATAGTCAGCAAGGCGCTGACGGATAATACGCGTCTCATCCTTAGCAGCTTCGGCCTCACGGATCTCACGGATCGTGCGCTCGATCTGTCCGCCCGCCTCTTGGATAAGGCGCTGGGCTTCCTTCTTCGCTTCGGCGATGATGCGCTTACGCTCCTCAGCGATGCGCGTCATCTCCTCGGTGTACTTGCTCGAAGCCTCTTGGAGGAGCTTCTCTTCCTGGCGGATGCTCTGGCGCTTGCTCTCCCAGTAGCGCTTGTCACGTATGACGTCTTGCAGGTACTTGTCCATGTCGATGTAGTCAGCACCGACCGTCTCGCGGACTTCGCTGATGACCTCCTCGGGCAGACCGATCTTGCGGGCGATCTCAATGGCGAAGGAGCTACCAGGGCGACCAATAGAGAGGCGGAAGAGCGGGCGCATCTCGTGGCGGTCATAGAGCATCGCCCCGTTGATAAGGCCAGCATGCTCCTCGGCGTAAGTCTTGAGATTCTGATAGTGCGTGGTGATGACACCGAAGGCACCAGCATCATTGAAGCGATGTAGGAGGGCTTGTGCAATAGCCCCACCGATCGTAGGCTCCGTGCCGCCACCAAATTCGTCGATGAGCAGCAGGCTTCGTGCTCCGCCCTCACGGACGAAGTGCTTCATATTGCGCAGGTGCGAGCTGTAGGTACTCAAGTCATCTTCTATAGACTGCTCATCCCCGATGTCGATGTAGAGACGGTCGAAGATACCGACCGAAGAGTGATCAGCCATAGGGACAGGTACGCCGCATTGTACGAGGTACTGCAGAAGACCGACCGTCTTGAGGCAAACGGACTTCCCCCCAGCATTAGGCCCTGATATCAGGAGGATACGAGCTTCGGGTGCTACCAGTCGGATATCCAAGGGCACGACATTGCGTCCTTGAGCACGTAGCGAACGTAGGAGAAGTGGGTGCTTTGCTCCCCACCATTCGACAATGGGGCTGTCCGAGATGCGGGGACAGATACCGCCTATATCAGCCGCCCAACGAGCCTTTGCACGGACAAAGTCATAGTGCGCGAGGAGGCTATAGGAGGTGAGGAGGTGAGGGATGTTGGGACGAAGACGGCTGGCCACTTCGGTGAGGATGCGGATAACCTCACGGCGCTCCTCACTCTCCAGCTCACGGATATGATTGTTGGCTTCGACCAACTCAACAGGCTCGACATAGACTGTCTTCCCCGTCGCTGACTCGTCGTGAATGATACCACGGAGCTTACGCTTGTGCATAGGGCTCATAGGGATGACCAAGCGACCATCACGTAGGGCAGGCTGTACGTCTTGCTCCACCCATCCCTCACGGCGTGCCGTCGAGAGGATGCGCTGTAGCATACCCGAGAGGCTACGCTCCGTCTCACGAATAGTCTGACGGATGCGTAAGAGATCACGCGAAGCATTGTCACGAAGCTTTCCCTCCTCGGTAAGCAGGGAGCGAAGGTGGCTCTCAATCTTAGGGAAGGAAGGCGTATCCTCAAGCAGCGAGGCAAGGCGAGGATAGGTATAGGCGAAAGTCTCCGCCGCACGCTCGCCCGTCGTATGCTCCTCGAGGAAGAAGCGCTGGAGGCTATGTAGCGTCTCCAGCATACGCAGTAGGTCAAGGAGTTCCTCCTCTTCGATGAACGTACCCTGCGGACGGATGCGACGCAGTACGTCACGGCAGTCCACAAGCGCCAAGGAGGGGAGTGAGGATTCACCCGCCATGATGGTGATCATCTCACGGGTCTCATCCAGCGCCCTTACTATATCTTCTTTATCTGCAGAGGCTTCAAGCGCCTGCATCTCTTCTCTTCCCAGAGAGGATGCACAGTATTCCTCCAGCAGGTGTCTGACCTCACTATAGCCGATCTTCTCAGAGAAGTTATGCGGGTAGACGTCTAATCTATTTATCTCCATGTAGTGTCCCAAAGATAGGGGGCAGGTCGGCAGTGCGATCTACCCCCATAGTTGGTTGTATTGCTCTATATTAAGTAAGAAGGCTCAGCGGCGCTTGGTCTTCTTCTTACGTACGGACCAGCCGAAGTGGCCTATATATTCGCCCAAGCCGAAGTACTCGCCGTGGGCATAGACCAAGAGACCTGCGCGCTTCATATCAAAGGCCCCCGTCTCAGGATCAATGTACTGCTCGTCAGCTCGTACCCCGACGATATCCGCGAGGAAGAGATCATGACTCCCGAGAGAGGTAATCTCACGCACACGGCACTCTAGGCTAATGGGTGACTCTTCGATAAGTGGCACTCCCAGCACTGTGCCTTCTTCCTTCGTGAAGCCACAGGCAGCGAACTTATCTTCGCGCCTTCCTGATACGACACCACACCAGTCCGTCTCTCGGGCCATCGACACAGTAGAAAGGTTGATACCAAAGGCACCTTGCTCCTTGATGATGCTGTGTGAGTGACGCTCAGGGCGTATCCCGACGACACACATCGGGGGATTGGTACATGCCGTACTCACCCATGAGGCGGTCAGGATATTAGCTCCGCCATCCTCCATCGTGCCGCAGCTGATGAGGACAGCGGGTAGGGGATAGATAAGTGTTCCGGGCTTCCAGTCTACTCTCATAGTAGCTCGACCTCCTCAGCACGCGTCTTTCGTCCACAGTAGTGACACTCTAAGAGGCACTTCTGATCTGAGTCCTCCTCGGTAGACACATGGAAGCGCGTCTGCATGGGCTCAGCGTTGGTGATGCACTTGGGGTTGGGGCAGCGAACTAAACCCTTGACCTCACTGGGAAGAGCTACCTGACGCTTCTCCGTGACCTGGTAGTCACGGATGACATTGAGATGAACCTCGGGGGCGAGTAGGGCGATCTTGTCGATCTCTTGGGAGGAGACGAAGTGGTCAGCCATCTTGATGATCCCCTTGCGCTTGTGACGGGCACTCATGAGGTTGTTACCAATCGTCACAGGAGTCGTCAGCGCGTCAAGACGGAGAAGTGCCACGATCTTGAAGAGTTTCTCTGCGGGTATATGGTCTAAGACAATCCCATTACGGATCGCCTCGACGAGCATCTTGTCTTTGTTCATAGCTTATCTAATAGGAGGCGTGGGAAGGTTAGTCATTGACCTCAAGGCCGAGGACTTCGCAGAGGATGGACTGACGGACATATAGCCCGCCTTGTGCTTGCTCTACATAGTAAGCGTAGGGCGTGTCGTCCACATCTTGAGCGATCTCGCCGACACGAGGTAGGGGATGAAGGATACGCAGGTGTTCTCGACAACCCTCCAGCATTGCAGCGGTAAGGACATAAACATTCTTCACACGCTCATATTCCTCGAGATCGATGAAGCGCTCTCGCTGTACGCGTGTCATATAGAGGACGTCAACACTTCGGATAACCTCGGGTGTGAAGTCCGTCGTCTCTGTAAACGGAATACCTGCACGGCGACAGAAGTCCTTGCACTCCTCGGGCATCATAAGCTCAGGGGGAGAGACAAAGATGAAGTGAGGGCGGAAGGGAGCCATACCCACAATGAGAGAATGCACGGTACGGCCATACTTCAGGTCACCAACCAATGCAATGGTCTTATCGTAGAGAGTGCCCTGCGTCTTGCGTATCGCATAGAGGTCCAGCAGGGTCTGCGAGGGATGCTGGTTAGCACCATCTCCCGCATTGACGATGGGGGCACGCCCGAGCTCAGAAGCATAGAGTGCAGCTCCCTCAAGGTAGTGGCGCATCACGATGGCATCAGCATAGTTACCGACCATAGAGATGGTATCCTTGAGGGATTCGCCCTTAGCCGAGCTTGAAGTTGCTGCATCAGAGAAGCCGATGACACGACCTCCCAGGCGATTTACAGCGGTCTCGAAGCTTAATCTGGTCCGTGTAGAGGGCTCAAAAAAGAGGGTTGCGATGACGCGCCCCTCAAGAAGCTTGCGATTGGGATTCTGCTCAAAGAGAGCTGCTCGATCAAGGAGCCGAAGGATATCCTCTGTAGAGAGTTGGTTGATCGATACTAAGTGCTTCATAACTCTGTCGTATAGTCCATGGTGCTAATCATGATATGTCTTAGCACCATACAAAGATACTCAGATTATGAAGAAGCCTGCTCATGCTATACTTGGAAGCAGTAGAGTAGAGACCTCCTTCATGGAGCTTTCCTTGCCAAACAACACCGCCTTCCGAATAAATTAAACATAACACATAGACTGGTGCACACAAGGCAATTTTAATGAGCAGCTCGGGCTTAGACGATACCTTATATATAGAGGGAAATTCCTCTATGTTGGCCGTATCCTAAAACAGAGTTTACGACTTCTTAGTGATCTGCAGGGCACCAATCAGATCATTTATATCCGTGAAGCCATGGCGACGCATATAGTCCTCGATGCCGTCGACGATCTGAGTGGTTACGGAAGGATCCACGAAATTGTACGTACCGACTTCGACGGCTGAAGCCCCTGCGAGCAAGAATTCAATCGCATCCTTAGCCGAGGAAATGCCCCCCATACCGATGATGGGAACCTTCACCGCCTGAGCCGTCTGCCAGACCATGCGCAGGGCTATGGGCTTCACCGCTGGGCCAGAGAGTCCACCCGTAATAGTCGAAAGTACCGGACGGCGCTTCTCTGCGTCAATGGCCATCCCCAGGAGTGTGTTGATCATTGAGATCGAGTCAGCCCCTTCAGCTTCGACAGCTCGTGCGATCTCCGTGATGTCAGTGACATTGGGCGACAGCTTCACGATGAGCGTCTTATCATAGACCGCACGCACCGCACGGACGACAGAGGCGGCTCCAGCACACGTCACACCAAAGGCCATTCCACCCTCCTTCACATTGGGGCACGATATATTGAGCTCGATAGCAGGGATCCTCTCTAAGTCGTTGATCTTCTCAGCTGTCTCGATATAATCCTCGACTTGCGAGCCACTGACATTGACGATCATCGCTGTGTCATAGCCTGATATCGTGGGATAGATATGCTCGCAGAAGTAGTCTACCCCCTTGTTCTGCAGTCCGACGGCATTGAGCATACCCGAAGGGGTCTCTGCCATGCGGGGATAAGGGTTTCCCTGACGAGGATGTAGCGTCGTTCCCTTGACGAGAACCCCACCAAGACGGTTGAGGTCGATGAAGTCTCCGTATTCGAGCCCATAACCAAAGGTCCCAGAGGCGGTCATCACGGGATTCTTAATCGTGAGCCCTCTGCCGATATGTACTTGTGTCTTGAGCATGATTAGTCTTTCTTGACAAGCTTAGAATTAAAGACGGGGCCTTCGGTACACACGCAAGTATTCCCTTTCCCTTCGAGATCTTCTACACAGCATAGGCAAGCTCCGATACCGCATACCATACTGTTCTCCAGCGAGACTTCGCAGTCAATACCGCGCGCCTCAGCCACCTTTGCCACAGCGATCATCATGACCTTAGGGCCACAAGTAAAGACGCGGTCAAACGACCCTTCGTGCAGGATCGGATGATCTGTCACGCGACCCTCAACCCCCAGTTCGCCACTATCAGTCGTGTAATAGACATCGCCAAGAGCCGCAAACTCCTCACGGAGTACAATGTGTCCTGCGGTACGTCCTCCAAGAAGAATCGTAGGACGGACACCTCGCTCAGCGAAGGTACGAGCCAAGAAGAGCATAGGGGCTATACCGACACCGCCACCGACCAGCAGTGGACGCTCGACGCCCTCTACACTAAAGGTATTGCCCAGCGGAATAAGCAGATCCAGCTCTGTGCCGTCTGCAAGCCCTGTAAGGATGGAGGTCCCTTGCCCAACTCGCCCGATAAGTAGCCAAAGCTCGCGGCGCTCAGGATACACATTACATATAGATATAGGACGACGTAGAAGGACGAAGCCCCTTGGGACCGCAACTTGGACGAACTGCCCAGCTGCCATAGCGGGGAAGGTGCCTGCGGCCTCGGGAAGTTGCAGCTTCAGCAGGTAATTACCCGCACCCAGAGCCTGAGTGGAGAGAAGCGTAAACCGAAGAGAATACTTTTTCATAGAGTGAGATACCGTGACTTAGATACACAAAGATACGCAGAATCCTGTGCCCTACAGCTACTCCTCGGTGTCTTTGAAAGTCGCGAAACTATTGTCGTCGTAGAAGACAGTTATATGGGCAATTCCCTTCTCTCTACGCTCTCGCACCTCAGCCTTTAGGCGTGCTATCTCCTCTGCTTGAGCTTGAAGTATCGCGCGAAGGGTCTCTTTTTCCTCCCCCTTCACTCCCGTAGAAGCAAAGAGGTCCCGTCCCGAATCATTTGACACACTAGACACCCCAAAGACAAACTCCTCGGGACTCATAATGTCGGAGAAGTGCTCAACGATCTTGTTTATTGTCGCCACATTGATCTGTTGCTTCTCATTGAGATTGAGGGATAGCGTCGCAGGAGCAATTCCAGCCTTCATCGCAAAGTCTCTTGATGTAAGCCCGCTCCTATCAACGACCTCTTTAAGGCGTTTTGTTATGGCTGATAGGTCTATATACTCTGACATAATGACCGCTTGAATTATAATTTCGAATTACAAAACAAAGATAGCGATTTAAATTCAACCGTATGAATATCGCACATTTTGGATTTAAATCCTTTCAGGTAAGCCCAGCTTCATATCCTCAAAACCATGACCATCCTACGCCCAAAACAGCTACAAGCTTTGCTTTACGGAATAACAGCAATCAACTCTTTTACAGGTAGATACAACTACAAAAACAAAGTGCAATGGAGGCAAAACACGGGCTATCCTCTCTATACCTACACCTACAACTTCACACATCAATACATAATCATTTGATTATTAGCACATAGGCATGCACAGTGCAAAGAGCAGCAGCAATCCGCTTTGCTTTCATGAAATATTAATTTGAATATCTGTAGCACTCCCCTACCCATCCTGCGAATTCGTGTTTGTAAATTAAAATCGAAGAGGGAATTCAACGTGTAGGATTCTCCGTGCGAAGTAAATTTAGACGAGCAAACACAGTGACATATTGACACCACTAAAATTCGTACGCAGAGGCATGATCAAGGGGATGGTAAAGGCTGGGTATCATGGGAAGGAAGATCGCGGCTTAGAGGGCTTTTATGGAATTGGCGATTCATACCCAAAGAAACTTTGCTGAGGTAAAGCATCCAAATGAGACTGTTGCTGAGAGTCCGGCCCTCTATTTAGAGTGCTAAGGCATCACACGCCCAGCTCACACCGATATGCCTCTCCGAAGGGATACGCAAGCCCTTCACATTATCATTATCGCGCGCATTCTTCTTATCCAGCGGAGGGAAAAGTATCCTTCTCATGAAGAAAAAAGCGCCTTCTCGTAGTGGTTTTCCTCTGTCTACGTACATAGTCTTAAAGACCAGGCACGTAAATCCAAATATCCACGTACGTAGATATTAGGACCACATACGTAGTCCAAACTTATCTGCCGCTCGTCCATAACTTTTATCCCGACGCAGAGAAACAACCTAATAGAGGTCACTTCACAAAGCTATATAGGGATCAGTCCAGAGCTATATAGCTTTCTTCACCATCCTATATAGATCTACCCACACACCCATATACCGATATATGGGACCATTGAGCAAGCGGACCTCTTCATTACTCGTTCCTTCTTCCTTCGGAAATCGGAGCCTTTAGGCTGAGAAGTTCGAAGGGGGAATACGTGAAAAAGCAGCATTCACATCGCCATAGATTTGACTTTTTAACATGAAACCATCCAAAGTATAGGATATTTGGTAAAGATGATTTAACTTTAGCGACAGATAGAGCACCCTTTGACAGAGGGATCTGCTCGTTTTTGATGTCTCACCTATATATATTGTATAGCGTATGAAGAAGATCATTGCATTGCTCAGCGCAGCATCGCTTCTCACCCTCAGCTCGTGTGACCTGGCTATGCTGGGTGAAGGAACTATGGGACGCCGTGATACACAGCGCATTGAGCGTGGCATGAGCCAAGAGCAAGTATATTCGCTCATGGGACGCCCCACTTACCGTCGATTCGGAGACAACGGCATCGAAGAATGGGAATATCATAAGTCAGGCCTCTTCGAAAAGCGGATCACTGTCATCAGCTTTTCCTCTGGACGTGTCGTGCGTATGAATACGTACAATGGAGACTACAATGACTCCGATCGTGGACGCTATCCAAGTCAACGGGGGAACTATCCCTACGGCAATGGTGATTATGGAGGCTACGGTGGCAATGGTGGATACGGAGACTATGATGACTATGGGGACTACCGCAGTGACCGCCAGAATGATCAGTGGTTCAGTCAGGTCTATCGCGAGGTCCAGCGGCAGACATTCACAGATGACAAGATCCGCTATATCCGTGATGTGGCCCGTAGGAACCGATTCACGACGCAGCAGACGATCAAGCTACTCCGTCTTTTCAGCTTCGATGAAGAGAAGCTCAAAGTCTTGGCTTGTGTAGCCTCAGGACTTCGTGATCCACGGAACTCCTATCGTATCGTTGATCAGTTCTCTTTCTCCAGTTCTCAGCAGGAGGCACGTCGCCTCTTGGGTATCATTTGATGAGCCTATCTTGAGAGCTTCGCCTCTCTTATCCGCAAGGAGCCTCCTCTTTGAGGGCTATCCCATAGAGGGGGCTCCTCGCATATATACCGACACATCCACACATCATACACTATGAAGACCATTACAAGCCTCGCCGCTACTGTCGGCATCGTCATCACCATCAGCTCTTGTGGCCTCGGCAAAATACGCCAAGGAGTCAATAAGATCGAGCGTGGGATGACTAAGGAGCAAGTGACCTCACTCTTAGGTGCACCTCTCAATCGTAGTATCCAAGCCGATCAATCTGAGCTTTGGGAATACAACTTCTCAGACTTCCCAGGTAATTCAATCTCGGTGCATGTGACCTTCGTCAATGATCGCGTGAGTCAGTTTGATAGCAAGGAAAATGCCCCCTCCCCAGCCCGGACTACCACCTATCCTGAGACAGCGCCCGTCATCATTGCATCCCCCCATCCTCAGCCAACCTATCCGTATCCCAGCGATAGGCAGTACCCCGACCCAGGGTACTATCCTGGACGAGGCTATAGCGATCCCTACGGAGACGATGCTCGGGCATTTGAGCTCTTCTATCGCGATGTACAAGAGCTGATCTTCACGGGGGATCAGATTCGCTTCATCGAAGAGGTAGCTCGACGGAGCTACTTCACTACAGAGCAAGCAGCACGCCTTATCAATCTATTCTCTGACACACAGCAGCGACTCAATGTCCTACGCGCCTTAGCTCCTCGCTTACGAGACGTGTACAATTCACCCTACCTACTTGACCTCTTTCGCTACGGAGATCGTGAGAGAGCAGAGCGTATCCTCCGACAATTCGGACCGACTATTCCCCGCCAGTATGACCCGCGCTATGGGGGGCAGATACCTCGAGAAGAGGACTTCGAAGAGTTCCTACGAGGGATCAATCGACTATCATTCCCGAAGGATCAGATCCGCTATGTACAAGATGCTGCGCGCTTCAATACCTTTACGGTACGCCAGACAGAGCGTATTCTGAAGCAGTTTAACTGGGATGAAGAGCGCTTACAGGTCCTCGAGGCCATAGCTCCACACCTACGTGACGGGTACAACGCCTACCGACTCATCGAATGCTTTGACTTCCTGGATGCGCAAGAGAAGGCACGACGTCTTCTCGGTCTCTCACAGAGTGGACGCTACCGAGGCTACCTCAGCTCATCTCGCAGTACAAGCAATGAGGATTATGGTGCAGGTATCCTCGAGCGCATGCAGCAGAATCAGGATGCCATCATGGATAAGATGACGTGGTATCAGCCTCTGCTCACCAAGCTGAGCTTGACCTACGAGCAGGGAGAGCGAATTCGCATCCTTCGCTCGGAGCTTACGGGTCACAAGATCAGTATAGAGCAAGGCGTCGAGCTTCTCTCGCGCTACTTCTCTGGGGATGAACTGCGACTGCAAGCGCTGGAGCTTATCGCCCCCCAACTCAATGAGAGCGAAGCCTCCCGAGCCCGCTTCTTGGATCTCTTCACTTATGCTGAAGCTAAGTCGCGTGCCAGCTATCTTCTAAGGCTATAAGGGAGCTACCCCATTCCCTAAAGTAAAGAAGCCTGCCTCACGATAGAATTCGTGAGGCAGGCTTCTTTATTTCAAAACCATCTAACGTAGAAGATGCGACCTATCCTTTAAGCGACTTCTGATAAGCTATACGCGGGCTACCGTCAGCTACATATATCGTTCCACAAGGGACGAAGCTCTCTGCCACGAGAAGCTGACGCATAGGAGCATTGTCTTCATGGGTATCAACTCTGATCTCAGAGCAATGCTTAGAAGCAAATGCAAGGCATTCACGAAAGAGGCCTCGCACACGTCCATCGGAGGCTAAGCGATGGATGACGCCATAAGGGTTATCATTGAGCCATCGCCCTTCGATATGCTGATAGCTTGGCTCCTCTTCGACAGCAAAGTAAAAGGTGCCGACGAGCCCCGCATACTCGGGAGCCACACAGACATAGCTATGGCCACGAGCGATATCCGAGCTAAGCTGTTCAGCCGATGGGTAGCCCTCAGGCCACTGCGAGGGATTGCCGCGCTCAACCATGAATGCTCGCGCCGCTGCGATAAGACGCAGGATCTCGGGCAGGTCCTCTGGAGTACTCTGACGTATCACCATAGCATAGCGGTAAAAAGACCTCAGGGCTACCCCACAGCGAAGTCGGGTAGCCCTGAGGCAGATATTTATAGTGCGATTTCGTTCCCTTAGAAGGAGCCTACGATGAGGATCGTCACCAGAAGGGCAAGGATCGCGTAAAGCTCAGGGAAGACGGCCATGACCATCGTAGCGCTGAAGACGTTCTCACCATTCCCGATAGCCTGGATCCCGTTAGCGCAGACCTGAGCCTGGCGGATCGCAGAGTAAGCACCTACGATACCGAGGATGATCCCAGCAGCGAGGATAGCCCAAGCGGCATAGATCGATACAGGGCCAGCAGCGACGAGCTTGTCGAGAGCAGCCTTAGCCATGAAGAAGCCGACGAAGCCGTACAGCCCCTGAGAGCTAGGGAGTGCGGAGAGCCCGATATACTGCCCGAGGGCATCTGGGTTCTTCTTCATCGCACCGACAGCAGCGTTACCGCAGATCGTCACACCGATGCTACTACCGATACCCGTCAGACCAACCATCAGCACAATGCCGAGGAAAGATAACATCTCATTCATAATCGTTACTTGTGTTTAAGAGAATATTTAGTTTGTTTTTACTTACGTGTGAAAGGGGTGTAGGGCTTACCGCCACCTTCGAACTCACTGTTCTTGTAGTACTCTACGAAGGTCAGACGTAGTGGGTGTACAAAGGCACCGATCATAGCGATACCGAAGTTGATCCCATGCCCGAAGAGTAGGACGAGGAGTGCCATGACCCAGCCGATGATGTAGCTGAATACACTTGCACCGCTCCCCGCCTCAGGGACGCATGACATGGCGAGCTGATTGAAGACACTCCCGAGGATACCACCCGTCAGACCGATAGCGAAGAGACGGATATATGAGAGCGAGTCCCCGAGAAGACCTGAGGCTGTCTCATAGGTGCTCCAAAGCCCTGAACCGAAGTTGATGAAGGGGTTCTTCCCAGGGCTATTGTAGAAGAAGGCAACGAGCACCGAGAGACCAGCTATACCATAGAGAATATAGGTCACAGGCTGTGGAAGTGTGATCGATGCCTTTGGCAAGGCGTAGATCAAGCCTACAGCTACGAGCAGGAGTACCCAAGCATAGCCAGCCAAGGAGTGACGCCAGCCCTTCTGAAGACCTTTCTTATAGGCCCCAATAGTCTTACCAAGGAGGATCTGTACCAAGCCGATGATGACAGAGATCATCATCATATTATCCTGGTTGAAGATGTACGCCTTGTTGTGAGCCCAGGGCAGCTCGACACCGAAGATCCCCCCCATAAGCATACCGACAACGAAGGCACCACCACCCAGCCATTGGCCAAGGCCCAAGAGGCTTGTGTCTCCACCTTTGCTACGCAGGCGGAAGTAGGTACATACGGCGAAGAGTAGAAGACCATACCCAGCATCCCCGAAGCACATGCCAAAGAAGAGCATGAAGAAGGGGGCGATGAGATATGTCTGGTCAATCTCTTGGTAGTTCGGCAGTGAGAAGAGGCCTGTAATGAACTCGAAGCAGCGTGCGAATGCATTATTCTTCAGCTGGATGGGCACACGCTCCATCTCGGGATCAAAGTCGACTTGACGGAAATAGTAGCCAGCTTCTTCCAGTGCAGCTTCAAAGGCTGGAGCATCGTCCGTAGGTACAAAGCCCTCCAGCAGAAGGAGCTTCTCATCAGCAAGGCGCTCCCCTTGGAGTCGCGTACGGCCGAAGGTAAAGCGGTTCTCCAGTAGGAGATCATAGCTGGCGAGCTGATCCTGCCAAAGCTTAGTCTGCTCGGTGAGCTTCTCCAGCTGCTGAGCTCGTGCAGCCTCAGCTTCAGCTACAAGTCCCTCGAGTTCTGCAATGCTACGTTTGGGAGTGGCAACATGCTCAGCCTCTGGTAGAGTCTGTGAAGCTCCAGCAGCATGTAGATGAACGAAATAGACTCGACCTGAGAGCGTGGCAACGGGCACGACATCATACTCCGCTTCGAATGCCTCGGTAAAGCGCGCTTGAGGAATCGTGAAGAAGCTAAGAGCGTAGCCAGCTTCTGATAGCTGACTAACCGCAGCTAGATCAAAAGCCCCCCAAGGACGGACTTCGGTTGCTTCGAGACGAAGAGCTGCCAGCTCCTCATCTTGGACTGACAAGCGCCTCAGTTCTCCCTCGATCTCAGATATCAGAGCTTCACCCTCCGCCTCATTTTTGATGGGCTGGGAAAGCTCAGCTGCTTCGTCTGTGATATAGGGACGCAGGGCGCACAAGGTATCCTTGATATGGGTACGCTCGGAGAGAATGCTACGTAGCTCCTCGACCTCACGACTATCCTTCTGTTCATTAACATGTAGGACACCCAGGCTGCGTAGCTTGTGAAGGAAGCCTTCATAGTCCGAATGAAAGACCAGGAAGGCATATTTATTCATTGACCTAATCATTGTGCAGCCTCCTCTTCTTCTTTCTGTTTACGCAGCTCGATGTTAGTGCGCATAATCTTCTGCGAGGCCTTCGATAAGCTCTCCTCATCTTCGAGGAAGCGCTTGATCTTACGGATCGCATCCTGATAACCAGGGATCTGAACCTTCTCGAAGAGATTTACCTTCTGCGTGGTCTTCTTTCGAGCGTGCTCGAGGTACTCCATCTTCAGGCGGAGAAACTCTGCCTCGATACCAGTAGTTGCAAGAGTCTTGAGGAGCTCAATACCCTCTGCCCACCAACTTGGTGCATTGAAGATACTGAAGGGGCGTACCTCATAGTGAATACCATCAAGCACTGGGAGTAGAACCCCTGCAATCTTCTTCATCGACAGATCCACGCGATCGACAGTGATGAGCGAAGCATCAAATTCGTCCCACAGGCTGACCATTCCCTGGTATCCCCGCAGTTCTTGCTCGAGCTTCTCCTCGAGGAGATCCACCTCACGCTTGGTCTGCTTGACCTGCTGACGTAGGGCGCTCTCCTTACTCTTGATAGTGGGTAAGGTACGCAGGCGCATCTTCAGCGCCTTCTCCTGTTGTTGTAGTGAGGTCTTATTGTATTGGAATCGTATCGCCATAAGACGTTTAATGTCTAACTAGTTATTCCTTAGTTATGATGGAGAGCTCTCGGCCCCGGACAATTATCGCCTGATGGTTCGTGATCGGCACGAGAGAGAGCCGGCCTCCATACGTAGCGAGTACAGTCTCTCCTATTTCGACGAAGGGGAAGCACTGGTAGTGAGGCAAAGGATACTTCTCAATCAAGCCTAGTGCAGCAAAGGAGGTCAGCTCGGGAGCAGCCTGAGTCTCATTCATTAACTGAACATACTCAATGCTTGGAGCAAGAATCATCGCCCCAGCCGACTCCCCTATATAGGGCTTCCCTGTCTCGATCTCCCGCTGGATAAGCTTATCCGCCCCCTTGCGCTTCAGCTCCTGAAGGAGGAAAAAGGTATTTCCTCCTGAAATGTAGATAAGATCCCCACGATAGAGTGAGGCCTCAATCTCCTCGGCTGAAGCCTCTGCGACATCCAAAAGTTCGACTCTCAGCCCCAATGTCTCCAAAGCCTCTCGCCCCAGCCCAACATACTCAGTATAGGACTCCGGGATGCTAGCTGTGGGGATGAAGGTGACGACCTTCTCTTGCAGCTCCATAGGGCAAGCATGCTCTAGTAGAGGAGCTACATCGGCGAAAGAGGAGCAGAGGAACATAAAAATATTTGAGTTCATTCTCTGTCTTATTTGACTCTACCAGCTAGACCTATAGGGAGTGATGGCTCCCCATGGGCAAACATATTATCGCGAGCTTTTTAGGCTTTAGGCCAGTAAGTATCGATGAGTGATTGCTTGATATTGACTTCTGCAGGGCGGAAGTACTTACCGAAGAGTCCCCATGCAGTGTCGAGCATTCCTTCGATATCGACGTTGACGTCGATGGCAAGGAGCTCACGCGAATAGTCCGCAGCGAAGCGAAGTGTACGCTCGTCGTAGTCCGTTAGGTCGAAACCATTCTCCATCTTCGTCTGAGCACCTGCGGCATCGGAGAAAAGACGGACAGCGGCATTCATCACCTGTGGGTGATCCTCACGTGTCTTCTTCCCGATGACAAGCTGCTTGAGTCGAGAGAGCGAGCGGAAGGGGTCAATGATGACCTTACCCACATTGGAGTCACGACGCAGGTAGAGCTGACCTTCGGTAATGTACCCCGTATTGTCAGGTACAGCATGTGTGATATCACCTCCAGAGAGCGTCGTCACAGCAATGATTGTGATCGAACCTCCATCGGGGAACTGCACAGCCTTCTCATAAATCTTAGCAAGGTCTGAGTACAGCGAACCTGGCATTGAGTCCTTAGAGGGGATCTGGTCCATACGGTTGGAGACGATAGCCAAGGCGTCGGCATAGTTTGTCATGTCCGTCAGAAGTACCAGGACCTTCTCCTTCTTTTCAACCGAGAAGTACTCAGCAGCCGTCAGAGCCATATCTGGAATGAGGAGGCGCTCAACGGAGGGGTCTTCAGTCGTATTGATAAAGCTGATAATACGGTCCAAAGCACCTGCATTGCTGAAGGTATTCTTGAAGAAGAGGTAGTCGTCATTCGTCATACCCATCCCCCCGAGAATAATCTTATCGCTCTTAGCTCGGAGTGCCACCATCGCCATGACCTCATTAAAGGGCTGGTCAGGGTCAGCAAAGAAGGGGATCTTCTGACCGGTGACGAGAGTATTATTGAGGTCAATCCCTGCAATACCCGTAGCGATCAGCTCAGAGGGTTGCTCACGACGCACGGGGTTCACTGATGGACCACCAATTTCCACCTCACGCCCCGTGACTGCGGGACCACCATCAATAGGCTCACCATAGGCATTGAAGAAGCGTCCGATGAGCTGATCTCCGACCTGGAGCGAAGGGGCCTTCCCGAGGAAGATCACTTCAGCATTGGTAGGGATCCCTTCTGTACCACCGAAGACCTGCAGTGTTACCTCATCTCCCATGATGCGGACGACCTGTGCCAGACGGCCACCAATGGTAGCCAGCTCTTCATTACCTACTCCCGTAGCACGAAGCATACAGGTAGCCTTGGTGATGTTTTCTATCTTGGTATAAATCTTTTGAAATGCTTTTGCTGCCATAGCGCTGTTAGTTTTTAGCACGTTGGGATACCAGTTCATCGGCCTTAGCCTGCTGCTTGCGGAATTCGTCACTATCGAACTCTGCATAGTTCATCTGTCGGAAGGCATTGATCAGCTCCTTGAAGAAGTCACCAACCTCGACGAAGCCCTCGAATGAGAATTCAGTATGGCAGACCTGCATAACACGACGCACCATGAATTCCTGACGCTCGAGTGAGCAGTTGCAGTCAATGCTATCAAAAGCATCCTGCTGGCAGATGATGAAGTCGATAAGTTCAGACTTCCAGAAGGTCACGTGATAATCAAGAGGCACACCGTCGTCCCCAAGAATATTGATCTGCTCTGAGATCTCCTTACCGCGGATGAGCCACTGCTTGAGTTCGCTCACTTGATCAATCCATCCAGCCCCTACTCGCTCAGCGACATAGTCTGCGAACTCAGGGTATTCGAGATATTTTGAATAGCTATCGATTGGGTTGATAGCGGGATAGCGTTTGCGGTCGGCACGCTCCTGCTCTAGTGCATAGAAGCAGCGTGCTACCTTCTTAGTGTTTTCCGTCACAGGCTCCTTGAGGTTACCCCCTGCAGGAGAAACTGTACCGATGAAGGTTACGGACCCCGTCTGACCGTTCTTCAGATGAACGAAGCCTGCACGTGCATAGAAGTTTGCGACGATTGCCGAAAGGTCCATTGG
Organism: Porphyromonas pasteri; assembly: GCF_014647755.1. Taxonomy (GTDB): domain Bacteria; phylum Bacteroidota; class Bacteroidia; order Bacteroidales; family Porphyromonadaceae; genus Porphyromonas; species Porphyromonas pasteri. The sequence continues at coordinate 463,441 of NZ_BMPU01000001.1, forward strand.
GAAAGCGTCAGGACCAGGAAGTTCCTCGAGACGGTTGGACATTTCACGAAGAGCCTGTGCCCAGCGGGAAGTTGAGTCAGCCATCAGAAGGACCTTAAGCCCCATGCTACGATAATACTCTGCGATAGTCATCGCCGTGTATACCGAAGCTTCACGGGCTGCCACAGGCATATTAGAGGTATTAGCGATGATGATCGTACGCTCCATCAAAGGACGCCCTGTGTTGGGGTCAAGAAGCTCAGGGAACTCCTTGAAGACTTCTACAACCTCGTTAGCACGTTCACCACAAGCAGCGATGATCACGATGTCAGCTTCAGCCTGCTTACTGATGGCATGCTGTAGGACGGTCTTACCCGTACCGAAAGGACCAGGGATAAAGCCCGTACCACCTTCGACGATGGGGTTCATCGTATCGATCATTCGAACCCCTGTTTCGAGTAGCTTATGAGGACGTGGCTTGTCTGCGTAGCAGGTGATAGGACGCTTGACGGGCCACTTCTGCTTCATCGTGATGGGGTGCTCTACACCAGACTCATCGACGAGGACTGCGATATTGTCTTCGACAGTATACTTACCCGCAGGTTGTAGACTCTTAAGCGTGTAGATACCCTCAAAGGTAAAGGGTACCATGACCTTGATTGACTGGAAGTTCTCTTCGACTTCACCAAGCCAAGCTCCCGCAGTGACGCGATCACCAACCGTAGCTAAAGGCTTGAAGTCCCAGAGCTTCTCCTCATCCAAGGCGTAAGTATAGGAGCCTCGCTTGAGGAATACTCCATCCATCTTATCGAGGTCATTCTGCAGACCATCATAGTTCTTTGAGAGCATCCCTGGGCCGAGTGTAACCTCAAGCATGTGCCCCTCGAAGGTGACGGGGTCTCCGATGCGCATACCACGGGTCGACTCGAAGACCTGAGCATAAGCGTTCTTACCATTGACACGGATGACTTCGCTCATCAGTGGCACACCACCGACGGTGATGTAGCATATTTCGTTCTGGGCGACAGGACCGTCAGCCTCGATGGTCACGAGGTTCGAGACGATACCTTTTACACTACCTTTTGTTGCCATGTATCCCTTATTATTTTGCATGCGTCCCCTCACTGGTGAGGCAAGGCGCTTCATATGATTATTCTGTTTTCTGAGTATGTAGCTTAGCGTCTCTGAGCCTTCTTGAAGTCCTGGAGTACCTGAGCACTTTCACCCTTAAGCGAATGGACGATATTACGGAAAGTTGCTTCTCCCTTCGTCTCATTGAGGTTGGCCCAGCGCTCGAGGATTCCAAGTCGGAGATAGTAGCAGAGTACATTGTCAATATCAAAGACTCGTACAAAGGTCCACTCATCCATCCACTGCCACTTTAGTAGGTCGATCAAGCGTTCTCGGCGTGCGATATCTCGCTCTTCTGCGATCTGAAGGACCTTAGGCAGGTAGGGAAGTTTCTCTCCAAGATCAAAGTCCTTAGCCTTCGACTGCAAGAGCTGTGTTTCCACCTCACCCTTCCCGACTAGATAACGCTGAGGATCCCAGCCTAATCGGCGACAAGTGAAGACAGCTAAGATATTGCGGATATTCTTATTCAAGGCAAACCATTCTGTGAGGAAGGTGCTACTTGAATCAGCGATCGAATCATAGTAGTAGCTGGCGATCAAGTCTTCCAATGCTAAGCGATCACTACCGATCTCATCGAAGAGGCGTGGTGCTACAGCTTCAGAGCTATCTTGTTCATCGCTCTTCACCTCACGGTGATAGAGATCATAGACGAAGCGAGAGATATAGTCTGGGACCACCTTGGGGCGCGGATTACGCTTACCTTGGTTAGCCGCCGCAGACACAGACTGTAGAGCTTGCAGGCGAATTATCTCTGGGCTCAATGCCTCCGCGGACTCCCCTGAGTAGTCCACCTCATAGCTTTGCTCAGGCTCTTGCTCTGGTGGGGTAAGCTCTCCTGCGACGATCCAATTAAGAAGCTCTTTATTCAGTGCTTCTTGACGCAGGACTTCCAGCAACTGGAGATCTTGCTTCGTGAGGATAGGGAGGAGTTCTTCGTAGAAGCTTGCAGTAGTGAACGGAGGCTTGGGGCTATCTACCGTGATATTGGGTAGTCCAGCGATTAGTGCATAATACTTAGCCATGAATGCTCTCCTTAATTTATAGCGTAGGTTAGAAGAGCATCTGGTTCATCTCGGGGCGGAGGAAGCTCTTGAAAAGCTCAATAAATTCAGCCTCGCCAAACTGTACCTTGAAGCTACCATCCTTGGGAGCGATAGAGAAGTCTGTAGGCTTACCAGCTACAGAGCGAATCGAAACGCCCGACTCAAGCAGAGACTTAGCGTGGGAGGTGAAGTAGGAGCGGAGGCCTTCTGCATCAGCGGTGGAGATCTCTACGCCACGAGTGAGATCAAAGCGTTCTGCGATCTTAAGGATGAAGCTTCGGATGAAGGCGGGGTCAGATGACAGTGCCTGTACGCTACTCTTAGCGACCTCGCCTTGGATCTGATCGGAGATACTACTCTTGAGGGAATCGACGAGCTGTGCCGTATAGAGGCGAAGCTCTGACTCTGTGTTTTTCTTTAGCTCGCTGGCTCGGCGCTCAGCAGACTTGATGATTTCTTCGGCGCGGGCTGTGGCATCTGCCTCTATCTTTCCAGCGCGTGTCTCAGCCTCAGCGATAAGGCGATCTGCTTCGGCTTGGCCTTGCTTGACGCCTTCGTTGTAGATCTTCTCGGTCAGTTCTTGAATCTTAGCATCCATATCTGATTGTGTTTACTTTGTCTACTGGTGCTATGGGTGAAGGGTCCTTCACTCGTGCATAGCAAAGTTAAGGAATTTATTTAGATAACAAAGGCCTTTTAAAGCCCGTACAAAACAAAGATCAAACGCCCTAAATATGCGGGATCTCAACTCCATTTCTATACCGCTCTAATTACCACATTTTAGCCAATTAACCAGACATATTGCAAGGCTGCGAGATTAAAATGAGTTAAGTTCGCTAATACAGCAAAGAGGCGCCCCTACCAAGTGGTAAGAGGCGCCTCTTTTATATTTATAGTTGTAGTACCCGTGGGACTACTTGATCGTCATCTCATCGATCAGACGGGAGCACTTGCCCCACTTATCGATGGTGAAGAGGACGTAGCGAATGTCGACTACGATCGTACGCTGGAGGTTGGGCTCGAACTCGATATCACCGCTCATAGCTTCCCAGTTTCCGTCGAAGGCCAGACCGAATACGCGACCATTCTTGTCGAAGACAGGGCTACCGGAGTTACCGCCTGTGATGTCGTTCGTCGAGATAAAGGCTACGTGGAGCTTACCATCCTTCTTGTCTGCCCAACGGCCCCAATCACCCTTCTTAATCAGCTCAAGGAAGGAGGGGAAGACGTTGAACTCCGTAGACTCGGGGTTATTCTTCTCGAGGATACCACGGCTAGTGGTGAAGTAGTCATACTCTACAGCGTCAGCGGGACTATAACCCTTGATCGTACCATAGCTCATACGCATCGTAGAGTTAGCGTCACTGGGCATAGGCTTGGAGGGGTTCTGCTCACGACGGCCAGCGAAGTAGAGACGGTTGCCACGATCAATAGGTTCGTAGAGAGGCTTCAGCTCGTTAGAGAAGGCCGTATAGATCTCCCACACCTTATTCGAAAGCAGGACAGCGGGATCCTTGCTTAGGATTTCGGCTGCATTGGGCTGCTGAAGGGTCGCAAGAAGCTTATCCTTGTAGGGGACGACACTATTAGCGAAGAGCGCATCAGCATAAGCCTTCGTATCGCCACCATACTCCTTATTAATAAGGTCAAAGATCGGAGCTACGCGATTAGCATCGACGCGCTGACGTACGATGTCAAGCATAGCAGGCAGGACCTTCTGGTCAAGTGCAGGCACATAGTCCTTGTAGAGATCATTGATCATCTGAGCGAGCTGCTCCTTAGGCTGAGAAGCGAGCTTCTTGACCTTGGCGGGATCACCCAGACCACGTGCAGCAGAGACGATCTCCGTACCACCGATGAGGGCTTCGCGCAGATACATAGACTGGCGCTCGATGTTACCAAGCTTCTTGTATGCACCTTCCATTTCGGAGAGAATGCCCTTGTAGGCCTGAGCCTTCTTGCCCGAAGCAGCTACCCACTCTTCGAAGGAAGCTTCTTCAGCGCGCTTCTGATCGAGGACGCCAAGCTTGACGAGCGCCTTGTTCATCCCGATAGAGTTCTTCCAATAGTTGGAGCTACGGGCGTACTTAGAGGCATACTTGATGCGGGTAGCCTGATCAGCATTCATCGCTGCACGCCAGATATCCTGCTTGATGCCGCGTACCTCGATGCGAGGATCGTTCTGATCCCTCATACGGTTCTCTACAGCGAAGGAAGGGATGTAGCGCGAGGTCGAGCCAGGGAAGCCGATAGTCATCGCGTAGTCATTCTTCTCGTGGCCTTCGGTAGATACGGTAGCGTGGTACTTGGGCTTGTAGGGGACGTTATCCTTGCTGTAGTTGGCTGGAGCATTGTCCTTGTTCGCATAGACACGGAAGACAGAGAAGTCACCTGTGTGTCGGGGCCACATCCAGTTGTCCGTATCACCGCCGAACTTACCTACAGATCCTGGAGGAGCGAAGACGAGACGTACGTCGCTGAAGACATCGTAGGTAATGAGATAGTACTTGTTGTTAGCATAGTAGGGGCGTACCTGTACACGCTTATGCTCGCTCTTGAGGCGCTTGTTCTCAGCGGCCTCAAGGCTCTGACAGATCTTCTGGATCTGCGAGAGGCGCTCGATTTCATTCTTAGGCTTCTTGAGCTGAGCCAGGATCTCCTTCGTGACGTCACGGATAGAGGAGAGGTAGCTCACGGTGAGCCCTTCGATGGGGAGCTCTGCAGAGAAGCTCTGCGAGACAAAGCCGTCACGGAGATAGTCGTGGTCGACGGTGCTCTGCGACTGGATAGCGTCGAAGCCGCAGTGATGGTTGGTGAAGATAAGACCTTGGCTGGAGACAGTGACCCCGGTACAGCCACGACCGAAGATTACAACGGAGTTGGCCACGCTGGGCTTGTCCAGGTTGTAAAGGGAGTCAATGGGGAGGCGGAAGCCCAGTTCCTTCATCTGAGCGACGTTCTCTCGCGTGAGCTCGTTGAGCAGCCACATCCCCTTATCAGCCTTTGCTTGGTAGCCGATAGAGAGGGCGGCGGTCGCCAGCACGAGCCCCTTCTTTAGAAATTGATTCATAGACTTACGATCTGTAATATCTGTAGGACTTTAATACTGCACGCTACAGGTGTGCGGTGTAAAGATACAAATTATAATGGGCGACCCTACATAGAAAGGTGCTCTCACAGTATGATGTACGGCCTTCACAAGGTCCAAGGGAAGGACCTCCTCCCACCATAGGAAGAGCCGCAAGCGACCCACACGAAGGGCAGAAGCGAAGTTGCTCCTTCTCCTCTTCTATTCCGTTAAAGTAACGCGACTAAGCACCGTGGTCTGAGGAGGCGAATTCGGCACCTAACCAAGACGTATACGTTTCGTGCCTGAAACGTATACGTTCTGCTCCGAGAGCCCATACCGAGTCCTCCCTCCCCTTGCCCTAAGCCCCTCCAGCGAGATGCCGTGCAAAGGTCTCATATAGCTTTCTCTTCATTCCTATATAGCTTTGTTAAGTGACCTATGTTAAGATTGTTGCTCTGCGTAGGGATAAAAGTTGTGGCCGAGTGACAGATAAGTTTGGACTACGTACGTAGCTCTAATATCTACGTGCGTGGATATTTGGATTTACGTGCCTGGTCTTTAAGACTACGTACATAGATAGAAGAATACCACTGCGTGAAGACGCTTTTTCCTTCACGAGAATGGCACTTTTCCCTCCGCTGGATAAGAGGAATACTCGCGATAAGGCGAAGGGCTTGCGTGTCGCTTCGGAGAGGCGTATCGTGGGGCTGGGCGTGCGATGCCTTAGCACAATAATAAATAGAGAGCAAGGGCTCCGCGCAACATCCTCATACGAATACAACACCAAGCCCCGTATAACACGTAGCGAAAAGGTGTACCTTTGCAGAGGCACACAGCGGTGCTGCCCCTCACACACGGGGCTTCTCTCGCACGACCACTACAATTAATATCCATTATGCAGATCAAAAAGCAACTCATCACGCTTGGTCTCAGCGCACTCTTAGCACAGGGACTCCTTCCCGCCAGCCTCAGTGCTCAGCAGACCAAGACCGAGAAGGTCCCAGGCATCAACCTCTCCGACATGGACCGAAAGGTACGCCCTCAGGACAACTTCTACCTCTACAGCAACGGAGGCTGGATACGCAAGAATCCCCTCAAGCCTGCCTACAGCCGCTTCGGCACCTTCGACATTCTCCGCGACACGGCCACTTCGCAGATCCGCCACATCGTAGAGGAGCTGATCGCTAAGCCTCAGACTAAGGGCACGAACGACTATCGTGTCGCCGTCCTCTACAAGCAGTCTCTGGACAGCGCTGAGCGCAATCGTCAGGGCTACAAGCCCCTTATCCCCGAGCTCCAAGCCCTTCAGGGAATCCAAACCAAGGAAGACCTCCTCAAGCATATCGCTCAGCAGGATCAGGTCTATGGTCAAGGTTGCCTCTTCGGCACGGGCGTCGCAGCTGACGAGAAGAATAGTACCATGAACATCTTCCTCTTCACGCAGACGTCGCTTGGCCTCGGCTCGCGCGACTACTACGTCGAGTCTACCCCCGAAGCCAAGCAGATCCTCGCTGGCTACGAGGCCTACCTCATCCGCATCCTCAAGCTCTCGGGCTACTCTGACGCCGAAGCCAGCCGCATCGCCAAGGCTACCATCCGTATCGAGACGGAGCTGGCTCAGTTCTCTTACTCCAATACGGAGCTACGTGACTCACAGAAGAACTACAACATCGTGACGATCGCTGACTTCGCTCGTGACAATAAGGGCTTTGACTGGAGCGGCTACCTTCGTCTGCGTGGCCTTGACATCGCTACGGCGAACTTTATGCAGCTGAACTTCTTCAAGGCCTTCGACAAGTGGTACTCCTCAGCTAAGGTCGAGGATCTTCGTGACTTCCTCACAGGGCATACCATCAGCGGTGCTGCCAATTCGCTGAGTGATGACTTCGTCCAAGCTCACTTCGACTTCTTTGGCAAGCAGCTCAGCGGCCGCAAGGAGATGCACCCACGCTGGAGACGTAGCGTCGATGTCGTGCAGAACGTCCTCGGTGAAGCTCTCGGTGAAGTATACGTCAAGCGCTACTTCTCTCCCGAAGCTAAGGAGCGAATGATCGACCTTGTGCACAACCTGCAGAAGGCACTCGGCCAGCGCGTCGAAGCCCTCAGCTGGATGAGCCCTGAGACGAAAAAGCGCGCACAGGAGAAGCTAAGCAGCTTCGTCATCAAGATCGGTTACCCCGACAAGTGGATGGACTACAGCGCCCTCGACATCGATGAGAGCAAGACGTACTATCAGAACCTCGAAGCAGCTACACGCTTCATGCAGGCAGACAACCTCAAGGATCTCGGCAAGCCCGTTGACCGTACGAAGTGGCTCATGAGCCCTCAGGAGGTCAATGCCTACTACATGCCCACGACCAACGAGATCTGCTTCCCCGCAGGTATCCTGCAGCCTCCCTTCTTCAATATGGATGCGGATGACGCAGTGAACTACGGCGCGATCGGCGTCGTCATCGGTCACGAGATGACTCACGGCTTCGATGACGAAGGATCTAACTTTGATAAGGATGGGAACATGAACAACTGGTGGACACCCGAAGACCGTAAGAAGTTCGAAGCCACCACGCAGCGTCTCGCTAAGCAGTTCTCTGCTGTCACGGTTGCCCCAGGTCTCAAGGCCAATGGGGAGCTCACGCTCGGAGAGAACATCGCTGACCAGGGCGGTCTCACCATCGCTTACCTCGCTCTGCAGATGGCCAACGAAGGCAAGCAGGTCGCCAAGATCGACGGCTTCACTCCCGCTCAGCGCTTCTACATCGCCTATGCTCGCCTTTGGGGGCAGAACATCACGGAGGCCGAAATCCGTCGCCTCACGAAGCTTGACCCTCACAGCCTCGGTCTGCTTCGCGTGAACCAGGCCCTGAAGAATATTGATCCTTTCTACAAGGCATTCAATATCCGTCCAACGGACAAGATGTACATCGCTCCTAAGGATCGTGTCGTCGTCTGGTAGCAAGGCTTAGGGGAACTCGCTTCCCCACCCTACCTTGTATATAAATAGTGCCCTCGCACGAGAGTGAATCTCTCCTGCGGGGGCACTTGTCTTAACATCCTCTTCCGTCATAAGGTCGTATCTTTGTGCCGAAAAATGAGTACAACAAACAGACTGACCCGCCAAGAGCTATCGCAGCTCTTCAGCATCTTCTTCAAGATAGGCATCACGACTATCGGTGGAGGGTACGCTATGATCCCGATGATGGAGCACGAGATCGTCAAGCGTACAGGATGGCTCACACAAGAGGAGTTCCTCGACATCCTGGCAGTAGCACAGGCTACCCCAGGGATCTTCGCAGTCGACATGGCTGGACATATCGGGCATAAGCTCGGTGGGCTACGTGGCGCCATCATCGCATCGGTGGCTAACGTCCTCCCCTCGTTCGTCATCATCCTCATCCTCGCGACGGTCTTCCAGCAGTTCAAGGAGCTTCCACTCGTACAATATGCCTTCCGTGCGATACGACCCGTAGTGGTAGCACTCATTGCGGCTCCCGTCTTCTCGATGGCACGCTCCGCATCACTCTCCCGCTATACGATATGGATCCCTCTCGTAGCAGCCATCCTCATCTATTTCTTCGACGTCTCTCCAGTCTACATCATCCTCATCGCGGGGATCGCAGGGTGGATCTATGGTTACCTGCAGAGACGACGCTCTAACACAGATGCCCAATGAGCTCTAACACAGATGCCCAATGATCTTCCTCCAGCTCTTCCTCATCTTCTCTAAGATCGGTATCGTCGGCTTCGGTGGAGGGTATGCTATGCTCTCCCTCATCCAGGACGACGTCGTCACGAAAGAGGGTTGGCTAAGCGCAGCTGAGTTCACCGACATCGTCGCCGTGAGCCAGATGACCCCTGGGCCTCTAGGCATCAATATGGCCACCTACGTAGGCTACACCTCGGTACTCAACGCGGGGTATCCACCCGCCATGGCTTTCTTAGGCTCGCTCCTCGCGACCTTCTCCATCCTCTGGCTGCCCTTCATCCTGATGATGCTCGTCAGCCGCTTCCTTCTGAAGCATAAGGATAGTCCCTTGCTGAAGAGCGTCTTCGGTGCACTTCGTCCTACAGTCGTTGGGCTCGTCTCAGCAGCGGCTATGGTGCTGATGACAGCAGAGAACTTTGGTACACCCGACACATCGCTCACACAGTTCATCGTCAGTCTCTCGCTCTTCGCTATAGCCTTCATCGCCGTCTTCCGCTTCCGTGTCAGTCCCTTGCTCATCTTGGCATTGGCTGGATGCTTCGGCATGGTCTTCTATAGCTTCGTCCCAGCTTAACACCCGATACCTCTCTATATGTCTCATCCTACGACACCCGCTCCTATTGGAGTCTTTGACTCGGGCTACGGCGGGCTCACCATACTCTCTGAGATCTGCCGACAGCTCCCTCAGTACGACTACATCTACCTCGGGGACAATGCACGATCGCCCTACGGCACACGCTCCTTCGACGTCATCAATGACTTCACGCTCCAGGCCGTGAAGTATCTCTTCGACGCTGGCTGTCCGCTGGTCATCTTAGCTTGCAACACGGCTTCGGCCAAGGCACTTCGTGAGATCCAGCAGCACTACCTGCCCTACTCCGAAGATCCTACCCGTCGTGTCCTCGGCGTCATCCGCCCTACCGTAGAGGCGATCTCTCGCTTCACGAAGAGTCGTCATGTCGGTGTCGTCGCCACACCAGGTACGGTCTCCTCACACTCTTATGCGACCGAGATCGGGAAGCTCTTCCCCGAAGTCACCGTAGAGGAGCAAGCCTGCCCCATGTGGGTGCCCCTGGTCGAGTACGGAGAGAGCAATGCCCCTGGTGCAGACTACTTCGTAGAGAAGTACACCAATGAACTCATGCAGCGTGACCCGAAGATCGATACCATCATCTTAGGCTGCACGCACTACCCGCTCCTGCGTCCGAAGATCAGAGAAGCCCTTCCCGAGTCCGTCGAGCTCATCTCTCAGGGCGAACTCGTAGCCTCTTCGCTGGCAGACTACCTTCTCCGACATCCCGAGATGGAGCATCGCCTGAGCCAAGGGGGAGAGATATCCTACCGCACGACCGAGTGCCCCGAGAAGTTCGAAGAATTAGCCTCCATCTTCACGGGAACAGAGGTCCGTGCCACCCGTGTCAAGATCACTGGATAGATGATGACAAAGAAAACCTTTGCTCTCCTCCTTGCAGGTACCCTTTCTTGGGCAGCCTCTGCTCATGCACAAAAGCTCCCCACTCCTGTCACCGTGGGTGCTGAGCGCATGGAGCTCCTCCTCCCCACCCTCCAGGGTAAGCGCGTCGCGATGATGGTCAATCAGAGTTCGCTCGTCGGCAGCACGGGCACGCATCTTGTAGATACCCTCCTCTCCCAAGGCATCAATATCGTACGCCTCTTCGTCCCCGAGCATGGTCTTCGAGGCAAGGTCGATGCAGGGAAGAATGTACGTAGCGGCGTGGACGAGAAGACGGGACTTCCCGTGGTGAGCCTCTACGGACAGCGCAAGCGCCCTACCCCCGAGATGCTCGCCGATATTGACCTCCTTGTCTTCGACCTGCAGGATGTCGGTACGCGCTTCTATACCTATATCTCCTCGATGCACTACCTCATGGAGGCTTGTGCCGAGGAGGGGAAGACCTTCGTCGTATGTGATCGTCCCAACCCCAATGACTTCATTGATGGGCCGATACTGGAGCCCGACTGTCGCTCCTTCATTGGCGTAGATCCACTGCCTGTAGCCCATGGGATGACCGTCGGAGAGCTGGCTCTGATGATCGATGGGGAGCGTTGGCTAAGAGGAGGGAATACCTGCCACGTGAAGGTCATCCCCATGGCAGGCTGGTCTCATGGCGACCCTTACGAATTGCCCGTACGACCGAGTCCGAATCTCCCCAATAGTCGCTCCATCGAGCTCTACCCTTCGCTCTGCTTCTTCGAGGCAACTATCATGAGTGTGGGGCGTGGTACATCGAAGCCCTTCCAAGCCATCGGCTACCCCGACAAGCGCTTCGGGAGCATCGTCTATACCCCTCAGATCAAGATCGGTGAGGACAGCAACCCTCGGCACAAGGGCAAGCTATGCTATGGCACTGACTATACTTCGGTCAGCCTACCCAAGCGGCAGATCGCACTCAGCCCGCTCCTTGACTATTACCGCAAGGCTGATAGCCTGGGGCTTCAGCTGATCAATCAGCGCCAACTCTTCGACCTCTTAGCTGGGACAAAGAAGCTCCGACAGCAGCTAAGCTCTGGCCTTAGCGAAGAGGAAATACGTGCCTCATGGCAAGCAGGTCTCAAAGCTTTCCAAGCCAAGCGCGCTCGCTACCTTCTCTACACCGATTACCGCTAAGGCCTTTCTCCCTAAATAAATAGCCCCGACATACGTGCTGTGTGTCGGGGCTTTCTTATGAAGTAAAATGCCATCTACGAGCGATTTAGAGCAAGACGTATACCTTCCACAAGCGAGACGTATACGTTTCGCAGACAAAACGTATACGTCTTACGGTGAAAACGTATACGTTTCGAGCTTAAAACGTATACGTCTTGGGCATGAAACGTATACGCTTTGCCCAGACAAGGTATACGTATCACTCATCCCTATAGCCTCACGCATGCTTAAAGCCATACTGCTTCCCCGTAGAAACCCAGAGCATCATTATGCAGAGAAGAGCTACGTCACCACACCACGGGGTGGGTTTTCAGCTGTGAAAGCTGTATTTTTGTCTTTGCATAATTATTCATTCATATACGACCAAGTTGCCCATACACCCTATGGAACGATATAATATCGCCGTTATCGCTGGCGGTTTCTCTGGCGAATACGCCGTATCTCTGCGCAGTGCTGCAGGCCTTCTCTCGTGGATTGATCGCAGCCGATTTACCCCATACCTCATCGTCATCGAGCGCGATGGATGGTATGTACGACCCGATGGCGAAGAGACGAAGGAGCCTATCCTCGTCGATAAGTGCGACTTCAGCTTTACCCTCCGAGGTGAGCATATCAAGCTCGACTATGCTCTGATCACCGTACACGGCACGCCCGGAGAAAATGGGCTCCTGCAGGGTTACCTTGACCTCGTCGGCGTCCCCTACAATACGGGTGGCACGCTCACCGAAGCACTGACCTTCAATAAATACTACTGCAACCGCTACCTCTCCACCTACCCGAACCTGCGTGTAGCAGACTCCGTACGCCTGCTGCGCAATAGCGCTCGCCCCTCCTCTGAGGAGCTTATCAAGCGCCTCGGCCTTCCTCTCTTTGCGAAGCCCAATGCTGGAGGCTCCAGTGTAGCGACCTCTAAGGTTGAGAGCCTTGAGGCACTGGACAAGGCCGTTGCCCTCGCCTTTGACGAATGCGATGAGGTCCTCCTCGAGCGCTTCATTGCGGGCACAGAGGTGACCTGCGGATGCTACCGTATTGGTGACACCATCACGGCTCTCCCCGTGACAGAAGTCGTGCCCAAGAATAGCTTCTTTGACTTCGAGGCGAAGTACAACGGTGCAGTCGAGGAGATCACCCCCGCACGCATTAGCCCCGAGCTCACGGCGCTGATACAAGAGCTCACCCGTGAGATCTATCAGCACGTCGATGCCCGCGGTATCATCCGTGTCGACTACATCATCGAAGCCGATGGTCGCCCAACCCTCCTCGAGGTCAATACCACCCCAGGCATGACCCCCACGAGCTTCATCCCCCAGCAGGTCAAGGCTGCAGGACTAACGATGCAGGACCTGCTGACCGACCTTATCCAGGATCATCTCTCCTAACCCTCACCAAGCACACCATCCACTATGGATCTCAAGAAATACGAAAGCATCCGCCCGCTGGCACCCGAAGAGGTACAGATAGCGATCCAGCATCTGACGAGTCTCGAGCCTCTTCGTGCCGTCTACGAGAGTCTACAGCTCGAGCAGTCGTGGGATGAATTGGTCGATGTGCTCAGCGCCTGCCGTAGCGTCGAAGACTTCAAGCGTGCTGCGAGCTATCACTGGGTCAAGCATATTATGCGCAAGTGCTGTAGCTCTGTCGAGCTTACGGGTACCGACCACATCACGAAGGATGGCGCCTACACCTATATCTCCAATCACCGAGATATCATCCTCGACTCAGCTTTCCTCAATGTCCTTGTAGCAGATATCGATGCGAAGTTCCCCGAGATAGCTATCGGTGACAACCTCATGCTCTATCCTTGGATTGAGACCTTGGTTAAGCTCAATGGGAGCTTCCTCGTGCGACGCAACCTCCAAGGGCGCGAAGTCCTACTGGCTGCTCGCCTACTCTCCGAGTACATGCACGATGCCATCGCCGAAGGGAAGAGCCTTTGGATCGCACAGCGTGAAGGTCGCTCAAAGGACTCCACCGACAAGACGCAGCCTGCACTGCTGAAGATGCTTGCCCTCGGTGCAAAGAGCCGCCAGCCTCTTGAAGCCCTTGCGCCACTAAACATTGTCCCCGTGACCTGCAGCTATGAGTATGACCCTTGCGACTACCTCAAGGCGCAGGAGATGCAGCTCAAGCGCGACGTCGAGGGCTTCAAGAAGAGCCCAGCTGACGACGGCATCAATATGCGTACGGGAATCTTCGGCTGGAAGGGTGAGGTCTCCTTCCACATCGGCCGTCCTCTCAATGAGCTGATCGCCTCACGAGGCGAGACGGCAGAGCATTACAGCACTCCCGAAGCCATCGCTCTGCTCATTGACTCTGAGATCCACAGCCACTACAAGCTCTACCCCATCAACTACATCGCCCTCGATAGCCTCGAGGGCGGCAAGCGGGGCCTCTATGACTATAGTGCTGAGGACGAAGCCAAGGCCCTCAAGTACATTGAGAGCCGCATCGATCTGATCAAGCTCCCCGATGGGCTTGCCCTCGACCGCACCTTCCTCCGCCACTGCCTGCTCACCATGTACGCTAACCCCGTACGAAGCATGCTTCAGGCACGGCAGGGTGGCATAGCTAACTCAGGAGCATAGGATGAAGGCAAAGAAGATACACAAATATCTGGGGATCCCACTCTGCTTTCTACTCTTCTTGGCAGCCCTCTCTGGGATCATCCTCAACCACCGAGACCTACTACAGAGCATAGACATTCCCCGTGCAGTCCTCCCCAGCGACTATAAGTTCGAGAAGTGGAATAATGGGGCTGTGCGAGGTGTACTCCGCGCCGACAGCTTAGCCTATATCTATGGGAGCGTAGGCGTGTGGGTGACCGACAGTAGCCTACGACGCGAGGCACGACCACTGCATGCGGGCTTTGTCCGTGGCGGTGACGAAGCTAAGATCATGTCTATGGCGCGAGATACAACGGGCGGGATATGGGTCGCCTCGCAGTATCGCCTCTATCGCCTGGCTCCTCAGCGTGACCGATGGATCGAGCAACCCTTACCGAGCTCTGTACGTGGGCGCTTGGCTGATCTACAGATCACGGGCGACTCCGTGCTGCTCCTGAGCCGCTCCCTACTCTACCGCCGTTCGCTTAGTGATCCCAGCTGGACGACCTACGAGCTAAAGAAGCCCGATGGATATACGGGGAAGATCCTACTCTTCCAGATCCTGTGGATGCTCCATAGCGGAGAGTACTTCGGTCTCACGGGACGAATCATCGTCGACATCATAGGGCTCTTCGTCATACTCCTCTCCATCACGGGGATCTTCTACACTATCTTCAGCCACCGTCTGATGGCGAAGAAGAACAAGCACGGGACGAAGGAGGCCACCGAGAAGAAGCGACAACTCTCGCGCAAGCTCTCCATCCACTTCAAGTGGCATAAGGTCATCGGCCTTCACCTCTACTATATCCTCCTCTTCGTCTTCATCACGGGATGGGTACTCCGTCCTCCGCTGATGATTCCCTTCATCCTCACGAAGGCGCGTCCGAATACCTTCAGTACCCTCTATAGCGAGAACCCTTGGTTCGACCGTCTGCGTGGTATTCGCGAGGATCACAAAAATGGCGGGTGGCTACTCTCGACGAGCGAGGGATTCTTCAAGCTCCGAGACTTCTCGGCTAAGCCGGAGAAGTGGGAGCTCCAGCCCGAGGTCAGCCCGATGGGAGTCAATGGCTTTGCTCAGCGTCCTGATGGGAGCTGGCTCATCGGCTCCTTTGCTGGGCTCTTTGAGGTCTACCCTGGGGAGAAGGATCCTATACGCAACTACTTCACGGGTGAGGTCATCCGTGAGGTAAAGATGGGGCCTCCTATAAGTGACTACCTGGTCTCGGGACTTCTCGCAGGAGACACTCCCAGTGAGGACTACGTCTTCCTTCACTACCGAGGTGCCGTACGTAGAGCCTCTGACCACAAGACGGGAGCACAAGACCTCCCCTTCGTCCACCAGCCTGAGGCGCTCAATGAGATGCCTTATTCCCTCTGGCAGGCAGCTCTCGAGCTCCATGCTGGACGCCTCTATCGTCCTTTCCTCGGCAAGTGGGGGACGGATCTATTCATCTTCTTCTTCGGCCTCGTCTCTGTCATCGTCCTCATCACAGGACAGAGGAACCGACGTAAGAAAAAGAAACAAGCTAAGCACGACCGATGACACCTATATATAAGGTATGGGAAGCCCTCACAGAGAAGCTCCCTACAGCACTACAAGAGAGCTACGACAACTGTGGCTTACAAGTCGGCGATCCTTCGCAGATAGCTACGGGCGTACTCTGCTGCGTTGACATCACCGAGGCGGTCCTCCAAGAGGCTATCGCCAAGGGATGCAACATGATCATCGCCCACCACCCCCTCCTCTTCAAGGGGCTAAAGCAGGTCGGCACCTCCAGCTATATCGAGCGCTGCGTATGCCTGGCGATACGTCACGATCTCACGATCTATGCAGCTCACACCAATGCCGACAATGCGGACGGCGGGCTGAACGACCTCTTAGCCGAGGAGCTGGGACTGGAGTCCGTCACAGCCTTAGCACCAATGTCCGACACGCTCATGGAGCTAGTGACCTTCGTCCCAGCGAAGGAGCTGAACCAAGTAGCAGAAGCACTTTGGGCCGCAGGTGCAGGCTCGATCGGGGCATACGACAGCTGTAGCTATCGCTGCTCTGGGCAGGGGACGTTCCGTGCTCTTGACGGAGCTCATCCCTTCGTAGGCGAGGTCGGGCAGCTCCATGTAGAGCCTGAGGAGCGACTAAGCCTCACCTTCCCAGCCTACCGACAGCGTCAAGTGGAGCAAGCCTTGCTAGCCAGCCATCCTTACGAGACACCCGCCTACAGCATTACCCGACTGCAGAACGTCCATCCACGTATCGGTGCGGGCGTCATCGGAGAACTCCCCGAAGCAGAGCCCATAGAGAGCTTCCTACGCAGAGTAGCAGTCTATTTCAAGACTGAGCAGCTTCGCTACAGCGTGACTGAGAAGACCGTCATCAAGCGTGTCGCTATCTGTGGCGGAGCTGGTGCCTTTCTCTGGAAGCAGGCGAAGCAAGCAGGCGCCGATATCCTCATTACAGGCGAAGCCAAGTACAACGATTACTTTGACTGCGAAGGAGCTCTCATCCTCTGTACGGTGGGGCACTACGAGAGCGAAAGCATTGCGACTCAGCTCTTCGCACAGATCATCTCAGATAAAATGCCTAACTTTGCGGTCTATCAAAGCGAGTTAGACTCCAATCCTATAAAAGCGTTACAGCATCCATAATGGCGAAAGAAACAACGACAAAGAAGACGACCACCAAGAAGTCAACCAAGGCTAAGGAAGTAGCTACCCCAGAGGTGGCTACGACAGTAGCAAGCCCTGAAGCTAACGTTAGCTCTGCCGACCGGACGGTAGCAGACAAGCTCATCGCCCTGAGTCGCCTACAGGAGACCTTCACCAAGATCGACCATATCAAGACCCTCCGTGGTGAACTCCCCCTCGAAGTACAGGACCTCGAAGATGAGATCGAAGGTATGGAGACGCGCCTCAAGCACCTCGAAGAGGACAACAAGCGCCAGGTGCAGGCTGTAGCTACTGAGAAGGCTAAGATCCAGAAGGCTGAAGAGCGCATCGAGGAATATAAGGAGCAGCTCAATAACGTCAAGAACAACCGCGAGTACGACAACCTCTCCAAGGAAATCGAATTCCAAGGCCTCGAGATCGAGCTCTCCCAGAAGCGCATCGCTGAAGGGACGACCGAGATCCAGCACCGCAAGGAGCGTATCGCTACCCTCAAGGAAACTATCGGTGAGCGCCGTGTAGACCTGGAGGCTAAGCAGGAGGAGCTGGCACGTATCAAGGGGGAAACAAAGCAGGAAGAAGAATCTCTCCGTGCTGAGGCTATCCGTTTGGAAGAAGGTATCGAGGAGCGTCTTCTCCACGCCTTCACTCGTATCCGCGAAGGAGCCCGCAATGGCCTTGCTGTCGTACCCATCGATCGTGATGCTTGCGGTGGTTGCTTCAACAAGATCCCACCCCAGCGCCAGGTAGATCTGAAGCTTCATAAGAAGATCATCGTCTGCGAATACTGCGGTCGTATCCTCGTCGATCCCGAACTCGTAGAGGAAGCTCACCAGCACAACTAAGAAGGGAGATGCGCTCTCTTCTCGAAGCTCAGGTCGCCACGACCATCCAAGAGCATCGACTCATAGATAGCGCTACCCAGCGTATATACATAGCCATCAGCGGAGGGGCCGACTCGGTCGCTCTGCTGATGGCTATGCTTGCTTTAGACTATGGCGAAAGACTCGAAGCACTCCACTGCAACTTCACACTACGTGGCGAAGAGAGCGACTGCGATGAAGCCTTCGTGCGGGAGCTATGCACGAAGCTCAGCGTTCCCTTGCAAATCAAGCGCTTCGATACTCGAAGACATGCCGAGGAGAAGGGCATATCTATCGAGATGGCAGCACGTGAGCTACGCTACCAGTGGTTTTGCTCCTTTACTGAAGGTAGTGAAGGCAGGAAGGTCGTAGCCGTTGCCCACAATGCTGATGACCAAGTAGAGACCCTACTACTCAACCTCTCTATGGGTACAGGCATCCGTGGACTCAGTGGTATGCCGTTCATCAAGCAGGCAGAAGGTATCATCCGCCCCCTACAAGCAACTCCCCGTGCACTCATACTTGACTATCTGAGTGCCCTTGGGCAAAGCTATCGTGAGGATAGCTCAAATAGCGATACCCGCTATAAGCGCAATCTGATTCGCCATCAGCTCATCCCCCTCTTTGAGGAGCTTAATCCTTCCTTTCGAGCGACGACCTATCGCACGATAGAGCACCTGCGCTCGACGGAGGCCCTCTATATGGAGACGATCGAGTGCTACCGAGCCGAACTGCTATCCCCCAATGGCTTGGAGTATAAGCCCCTTGCCACTCATCCCGAGCGAACGACCATTCTCTTCGAGCTCTTACGCCCCTATGGCTTCCAGCGCCCCGTCGTCGAGGAACTCAGTAAGCATCTCGCAGAGGGGACGGCTGGAGCAAAGTTCTACTCCCCCACCCACCTACTCATCCATGGTGTACAGCTGCTGGAGTTACTCCCACGTGAGGAGGGAGCAGCAGTATCCCTATCCATTGACATCAGCCAAGACGGGCAGTGCGCACTTCCCTTCGGAGGAGAACTACACTGGGAGCTCCTTTCCCCTAGTGCTCTAAAGGGTGGCTACCGCACACCTCGAGAGGTCGCAGTCTTTGACTACGATAGGTTAGAGTCCCAAAGGCTTACCATCCGCTCACGGCGTGAGGGCGACACCCTCCGCCCCTTCGGTATGTCGGGGAAGAAGCTACTCAGACGCATACTCATTGACGGGAAGTTCTCTCACCGCGCACGCCGTGAAGCCCTTTTGTTATGTCGAGAGGAAGCCCCCATCTGGCTCATCGGTCATGTGGCTGACCGCACCTTCGCACTCTCAGATACGACGCAGACTGTACTACGCTTCACCTACCACAAGTAGCTTCCATACAAATGAAGTCGCCCGCTTGGCATGAGGACCAAGCGGGCGACTTCTTTATTTATGAACGATTATGAGCAACTAATTAAGACCGACTTCACGAGCATAGATCTCCAGATCATCACGCTCTTGCAGGAGGAGTTCGACTGAGCAGCGGACAGGTGCTCCGAGACTCTTGAGTTTGACGAGGCGATCGAGAGAGCGTAGTGCCAAAGCATAGAGTGCCTTGGAGAGGCTACCCGTGATCTTCACCTGCGCAAGAGCCAGCGCCACGATGACACGATCCGTACGGCGGAGCTGCTCCAGCAGTGGGCGTCCCTCCAGAGTGAGGTTGCGCTGGGCTTCCAGTTCCTCATAGGTCTCTCCCTTAGGCGGGCAAAAGGGTAGATGATAGAGCTTGGATATCAATGAGGCTGGGTAATGTGTAAGGTCGGCCTTTGGTCGACGACGTAGGAGGTCACTGAGCTCCCATAGGGCATCACTCCCCTCATCATTTCCGAAGGGTGCCGCATCTTGGATACTGGAGTAATAGACCTCTGAGCCGAAGTACTTGCGGAAGGTCGGGTGGCTGGTCAGGGGATGTAGCCCCATCTCATCATCGTCATAGTAGAAGGACTGCATCGGATCAAAGCCAGGGAAGTCCTGGAAGCCTGCCTTTAGCTTTGCGTCGACCAACTGCTGGGCGCGCTCTTCGCACTCCGCGGCGTCGGCAAACGACTTGACCTCATAGCGCCCTGATGTAGATACCTTACCCCAGTTCGTCATAAGGTCCCCCCCCAGCGTCTCTACACGCCAGTAGCGGTCGGCCTGATGATCTGACAAACGCATTACTCTATTCATACTCATGCGATCAATTGGTTGGTAGGAGCGCGCTGTATTGTGGGGTTACGATGGTAAGGCTTCCGGCGACGATGCTCCCTTATGTGGTAGACAAATGTAGTCATTTATAATACAAAAACCTATTTTACCACAAATTTGATCTCTCCTCTTAAAAAATATGGGTAGCCACACCCTCCCCCTCCTAAAGCGAGCGAGAGCAAGGAGACCCTTCGTAGGGCTATTCCTTGCTCTCTTCTATATTGTCTGGAGGTATTTCAGCCGACTTGATCAAACGGGCTACTCACCGAAGCGCTCACGGATGACCTCCATGAGTCCAGGGCGGAAGTCAGGGTGAGCGATACTCGCCAAAGCCAGGGCACGCTCACGAAGGGTCAGACCACGGAGACGCACCACGCCGTATTCGGTAGCGATGTAGTCTACCTCATTGCGCCCTGAGGTCACGGTGGCTCCCGATGGCAAGACTGGGACAATGCGCGAGCAAGTGCCATCCTTTGCCGTAGAGGTGAAGGCTAAGATGGAGCGACCGCCACGCGAGCGCTTTGCCCCACGCAGGTAGTCGACCTGCCCACCCGTGCCACTATATTGGTTGAGTCCGATAGCTTCGGATGCTACCTGCCCGTAGAGATCTATCTCCAGGCAGGAGTTGATAGAGACCATATTGTCATTCTGCCCGACCATATAGGGGTCATTCGTATGATCGACGGGGTACATCTCGATCATATCATTCTTATTGACGAAGTCATAAAGTGCCTTCGTACCCATGATGATGGAGCTGACGACCTTGCGTGGATGCAGGGTCTTCTTCTCGCCCGTCACATTACCAGAGTTGATCATATGCATGACGCCGTCGGTGAACATCTCCGTGTGCAAGCCCAGAT
This sequence comes from Porphyromonas pasteri, assembly GCF_014647755.1. Lineage (GTDB taxonomy): Bacteria > Bacteroidota > Bacteroidia > Bacteroidales > Porphyromonadaceae > Porphyromonas > Porphyromonas pasteri. The sequence continues at coordinate 484,238 of NZ_BMPU01000001.1, forward strand.
CTTTCCGCTCTTGTAGGCTCTGAAGCACGGCATCGGGGATCGCCCCGATACCGATCTGAAGCGTATCTCCGTCGTGGATGAGTTCGGCACACAGCTCACCGATGCGCTCTTCGACAGGCCCGATAGGAGCAAGAGGGAGCTCCACCAAGGGGCGGTCAACGGGGACGATATAGTCCAGCTTCGTCACATGGATGAGGTTGTCCCCTCCGATGAAGGGCATCTGCTTATTGATTTCTGCGATGACGATCCGCGCAGCCTCTGCGGCGGGCTTGGTATAGTCACACGATACCCCGAAGGAGCAATAGCCCTCTTCATTGGGCTCGCTCACCGAGATCAATGCGACATCGACAGGATAGATACCATTCCTAAAGAAGTCTGGGAGTTCATGGAAGTGACAAGGGAGATAGTCGACTCGCTTATCCAGGTAAGCGGGGCGGCTATTCTTGTCAAGGAAGTTAAGGACGGGATGTACATGCCCCACCATCTCTGGGCGGAGGTGCCAAGGCTCGGCAAAGTACAGCATGTGGAAGGCTTTCACGTCCGTGAGGCGCTCGCGATCATCGTAGAGGGCTTTGGAGAGGCTGCTGGGGGCTGCCACAGCATGGCCAAAGACCAAGAAGTCCCCGCTCTTTACTGCCGATCGCACGGCTTCGAGGGCGGTCGTAGTATGGCGAGCAATGTGCTCTTTCCAGGTAGTGCTCATTGATTTAGCTCTTATATGAAAAAGGGCTCCTGTGTAGTATTAGGAGGGCCATCTTCCCAAGAGACGTAGGCTAACGACCCCAGCACCCTGAGGTACAAAGCTGCGACTCCGATGAAGAAGCCTATCAAAGGTAAGTATTCTACTTTTCCCCAACAATACCCCCCCCTTCCACTCTTCACCAAAGCTGGCACACAACCGCATACCTTAGTTGGAGTCGAGCGTGCTTCATCCGTCACATTTTGACGATAAGTTGAATACATCTAACTTTATCGCAGATATAAGCATTGTGCATTCCGTACATAAGTACTATAAGGAGCTTAACATCTCCAAGAGAAAACGCATCACCATCCACCCAACGCAGGGAAGCTACCCAAGGATCGCTTCAAAGAACGAACACAGATATCCCACCCATCTTAATTCAAATCAATATGAAATCACTAACGACCCTACTTATTGCCGTGAGCATGCTACTCTCGAGCTTCGCTCTGCATGCTCAGAGAACAACAGAGTTCTTTTATCTCGGCAACGTGTACTGCAAGGCTAAGTCCGGAGTCGAGCAACGCTTCCCCTATCTACCGGTCTACCTCTCCCTCCAAGATAAGCCCAATGACATCATCGCAGTCACGATGACGAATGCTAACGGAGAGGCTTCATTCAAGGGCGTCCCGATAGACCCCTACAAGTACCATATCCTCTCGGTACATCTACCGAGTGGTACGTACCGCTTTCTCCGAACCCCTATCGAAAAGAACCCAGGCTTCAAAGACTACATCAGCACGCATATCCAGCTTGATGCCATGGAGAAGTACCTCACAGTCTCTACGATTGTTCCCAAGAAGGAGGATAGTGATAAGCTGGCACTTGACCTGGCGACGAGCGCCATCAAGGGTGCCCATCGGAAGGGGGTGACGATCTCCGATGCAGAAGGGCTTAACTACAAGCTCTTCGTCTCAGGGCGCATAGTGCAGGACAAGAAGCTGGCTGATGTACTCCTCAAGATAACGGGAGAGATGCTCGATAAGATCGTCATCACACACCCGACACAGGCGAATGACTACTATGCGGGGTCTATAGACTTCATGATTCGAGACATACCCATTCAGAAGGTTGGTCCCACGACCTTTACCTTAGAGCGCCTATGAGCAGATCATTCCTAATCGCTCTCCTCTTATTGATTGCCCCCCTTCGTCTCCTCGCTCAGATCGAGGTGCGGGGGCAGGTGGAGGATGCAAAGACTAAGGAGCCTATCGCCCTTGCCTCCGTCACGCTCGTGAGTGAGCGAGACTCGACACTCGTCCTCAGAGGGGCTACAGACCTGCAAGGGGGCTATCTCTTTAATGAGGTCAAGGTCGGGCGCTATCTTCTACGTATTAGCTTCCTCGGCTACAAGCCTCTGGAGCGACGGCTTCGTATCGTGATGCCCAGCCAAGGCTTCACGGTGGAGCTTCTCGATCAGCTACAGCAAGATAGTCAGGTGCTGGAGGATGTGGTGGTACAGGCTAAGGCTACGCATCAGCGAGCCGACCGTAGGGTGATCACCTTTGCACCGAAGGATGTCCGAAAGGCCCTACACAGCTATGACCTGCTCAAGACCCTACCCTCAGTCAGCTTCGATGTGATGAACGACCGCCTCAAGGGGACTATGGGAGGGGAGGTACAGCTTCTGATCAATGGGATTCGCTCCACAAAGACGGATGTACTTATGCTGCCCAAAGAGAAGATCAAGCGAGTAGAGGTATATGATATCCCGCCTGCTCAATATCGAGCTGTAGAGTGTGTGATCAATATCATCGTCTCCGGACTAGACGACGGCTACATCGCAGGTGGCTCGCTCAATCATGCCTTCACTACAGGCTTCGGAAATGATGAGGCCTATGCCTCCCTGATCAGTGGACGGCATAAGCTGAGCCTTGAGTACACACTGAACTATCGTGACTATCGTGACCGAGAGTCACTTGCACAGTATAGCTATAGTCTCAATCAGCAGGCACTACAGCTCACCTACTCAGACCATGATGCTTTTGGCTATACGACACACAGCCCCGCCCTCAAGTACGCCTACGTAGTGGATGAACGCTACCTATGGGAGGCTCGTCTACAGCCGAGAGCTGAGCGACGCTTCTCTGACAATATCGGTGCGGGTCTCTACACTGTAGACGGCGTCGCTGGAGAGAAGCTGACTACCACGGGTAGGGATAGGACCCAGCAGTTCAACCCTTCGCTTGACCTCTACCATTGGCGTAAGCTTGGAGAGAAAGATGAGCTGAGCCTTAACCTTGTAGGGACGCTCTTCTCCACCAAGAGAGAGACCAAGACCCGAGAGCAAGGTGTCGCTACAGGACTCACAAGCTACGAGGACTTCATGAAGCTGGACAATAGTAAGCGCTCGCTCATCCTCGAGCTAGCACACACCCGAGAGACGGGACGCTTACGGATCAGTTCGGGCTACAGGGGAGAGGTCTCCTTCCTACATTCACAGGTAGACAATCACTTCGGTGCCCTTGACTATACCAGCCGTACGTGGCAGCACTATGGCTACAGTGAGATCTCGGGGCGTAAGGGGAGACTACTGTATCGTGTGAGCCTAGGCTTGACCCACACGCACAATCATTCAAGCTACCGCTCCTACAGTAGCCTCGCCTTCACCCCGAAGGTCGTACTCGGCTATACCCTCGGTGGAGGTAGTGACCTGCGCTTGATGTACGATGACAAGCCCATCCTGCCTAGTCTGGATCAGCTCAGTAGCAACCGAAGACGAGCTACCCGTGATATCACTAGCGTAGGTAATCCCCAGCTAGAGAATGCGCATATGCGCCAGCTGACCGCTATGTATACGTATGCTAAGGGGATCTTTGATATCAAGTTGGTAGGTCTCTATATCCACACACATCGCCCGCATATCCAGGCTATGAAGCGTGAGGGGGCAGGGATCACGTTCGCTCCGATCAATGGAGCATGGAGTGACGAACTTGTTACGGCTGCTAGGGTGGTCGTCAAGCCCTTTGGTGACAATACCCTGAGCCTAGATACGTACCTCATACCTACGTATAGTCGACTTCGCTCATCGGAGATTAGTTATGATCGTAGTTCGCTCTATGGTGAGTTTTCGCTGACGGCCCAGCATAAGGGGCTACAGCTCTACTACAAGTACGCCCTCCCGACTTATACCTATGATTCGGGCTATGCCTCTCGTATGGAGCCAGAGCATACGGCTTCGCTCTCCTATCGATTAGGGAATTGGAAGTTCTCTGCCTCCATGCTATTCATCGGGACGCCGGCCTATTATCATGACTATACGCTCGGAGAACGCCTCGTCCAGTGGAGTAGTGAGACGTGGATACACGATAATAAGAATATGATCCTGCTTGGGGTGGCCTATCACTTCTCGCGAGGCAAGGACAAGACCTACTCAAAGAACCTTCAGAACGAAGATACCTCATCTCCTACGCTATAAGTAGCCGAGATACCCTCACCCCTGCGGGCCCATCTCTATAGAGCCCCCCTGTATGCTCCTTTTAAGGCGTATGCAGGGGGCTTTCTTTTCGGCAAATGCTACGAAGCATAGAGAAAGCGCTCCCGATCCTATGCATACCACAAGATCAAATAGCTATTGTAAGTAGCTGGATACGCATACAGATAGAGTCGCAGATCTACAGAAAAGAAGTCCTGCACCAGTAGCTGTAATCCGCTATCTACGTGGGTAGTCCTAAAGTCTACGTGCATAGATGACAAGTTCTCTGTACATAGATTTTAAATCCACGTACGTAGATATAACTTTTCTCGTAGAGCTATGAAGGAAATGCTGCTTAAGGATGGAGGAAATGCACCTCGACTTGATATGCTTAATCAATGCTCCAGCACCCATTATTAGGTATATAATAGAGGTACTTACATCTACCCTATACCTACATCTATGTATTTTGCAAAGGAGTAAGAGGAGGGGGCTATGAATGGCGTATTTTTGCTCACGCGATATAGCAACTTTACTCACTATAAATCATAGTAATAACCATGCGTAAGCTTTACGCCTTCATGCTCTCACTGCAGATCCTTCTGGTCTCGGCCATCGGTCTCAGCGGTGAGCTGGCAGCACAAGAGCGGCCGACCGATGCCAACATTATTGGGCACGTCACAGATGCGAAGACTGGCGAACACCTCTCAGGTATCACCATCGCTATCAAGGGGACGACCTTCGGTACGGCTACCGATGCCACGGGGCACTACTTCCTCAAGAACCTTAAGCAGAAGAGCGTGACATTGGTCATGCGCGGTCTCGGCTACCTCAGCCAGGAGCGTGTCGTAGAGATCAATCCAGACAAGGTCGTCGAAGTGAACTTCGACGCAGAGCCAGACAACATCCGTATCGATGAGGTCGTCGTCTCCTCCAACCGTCAGGCTACCCTACGCCGTCTCGCTCCGACGCTCGTCACCGTGCTTGACACCAAGCTCTTCGAGAGTACCAATGCTACGAACCTCGCCCAAGGGCTGATCTTCCAGCCTGGTGTGCGTGTCGAGAATAACTGCCAGAACTGCGGCTTCAACCAAGTACGTATCAACGGCCTCGACGGTCGCTACTCACAGATCCTCATCGACAGCCGTCCCATCATGAGTGCGCTGGCAGGGGTCTATGGTCTGGAGCAGATCCCCACGAACATGATCGAGCGTGTCGAGGTCGTACGTGGCGGTGGCTCTGCCCTCTTCGGCTCCTCTGCTATCGCAGGGGTGATCAACATCATCACGAAGGAGCCTCAGCGCAATAGCTTCTCCTTCAATGAGAGCCTTGGCTTCTCGGGCTTCAAGGATCTGGACAATAACCTGAGCTTCAATGGCTCACTCGTCAGCGACGACAACCGCGCTGGAGCTATGGTCTTCGCACAGGCTCGCTACCGCAAGGAGCACGACGTCAATGGCGATGGCTACAGCGAGCTTGGTCGTCTTGACTCCCGCTCGCTCGGCTTCCGTGGCTACCTCCGCCCCACGGACTACACGCGTCTGACCGGCGAAGTCCATACCTTCAGCGAAGCCCGTCGCGGTGGTGACCACATCGACTGGCCCGAGCAGGTAGCTGGTGTAGCTGAGTCCATTCGCCACTCCGTATATAGCGGGAACCTGAAGTTCGACGGCTACAGCGAAGACTACAAGCACCACTTCCAGCTCTACGGCTCCGCTCAGCACGTCACCCGTAACAGCTACTACGGTGGTATCGGTGAGACGAAGCTCCGCAACAAGGCCGGCGACAAGTACATTGATAAGGATGGCAACGAGACCACAGATGAGGGCAAGGCAGTGAAGGCAGGCTCTATCGGTCGCCCCATCCACACCTCTGACTATGGGAAGAACTTCGGTATCACCCGTGGGATGACGTGGGTCGGTGGTGCACAGTACACCTATGACTTCGACCACTTCCTCTTCATGCCTGCTCAGCTCCTCGCTGGTGCTGAATACAGCTATGACCGCCTCGAGGACAAAATGCCTCTGAGAGAATGGGAGACCGAGAAGACCGTCAGTGATGGCTTCGACCTCAGCGCTAACCCCATCTCCCTCTCCCCTGCCCTGCGTCAGGTCATCCGCAACGCCAGCCAGTTCGCCCAGATCGAATGGAGGAACGACCGCTGGAGCGTCCTACTCGGCACGCGTCTCGATGAGAACTCCGCCGTCAAGAAGGCTATCTTCAGCCCCCGCGCTACCCTGCGCTACAACCCCACGAAGAATATCAACATCCGCGCTACCTATGCCAAGGGCTTCCGTGCACCTCAGGTCTTTGACGAAGACCTTCACGTCGGGGTCGTCGGTGGTGAGGCACAGCGTGTGACCAATGCTGAGGACCTTCGTCCTGAGATCTCCCACTCCTTCAGCCTGAGCAACGACATGTACTTCACCCTCGGTGGTGCACAGGTCAATGTCCTTGTCGAAGGCTTCTACACCCGTCTGCTTGACGTCTTCACGAACTATAAGGACAAGTCTGAGAACGGGATCTCCTACTACACGCGCCACAACTATGGGATCGATGACAATGGTCATCAGGTCTCCTCGGGCGCCAAGGTCCTCGGGCTGAACCTCGAGGGTAAGATCGCCTATCGCTGGCTCTCCCTCCAGGCTGGCCTCACGCTCACCAGCAACAAGTACGACGTCAACCAGGAATGGGGCGTACGTCAGAAGGTCCAGGGTGACCACGATGCGGCCTACTACGAGTCCTTCGTGCCTAAGGCTGACGGCTCTGACTTCGACAATGTCGCTGTAGACAATGAGCCTCAGACCATCTCGATGACCTCCAAGGAGATCACTCGCACGCCCTCTACCTACGGCTACTTCACGATCGGCATCAACCCCGTCCGCCCGCTGAACATTGCTCTCACGGGTACCTTCACGGGCTCAATGTACGTCCCTCACGTCGTCAAGTGGGGGCAGAACTCCGCAGTCACCGACCGTACGGCTATCGCTGCTGGTCTGCGCACCGAAGGCTATAAGCTCCCTCTCGTAGATGCTACAGGTGCTGCTATTCTCGAGGATGGCGCACAGAAGGAGGTAGATGTCGAGTGGAACGAGCTGGTCAAGACCAAGAGCTTCTTTGACCTCGGCGCTAAGATCACCTATGACCTGCGCCTCTTCTCTAAGAGCAACGTCCAGCTCTACTGTGGTATCAACAACCTCTTCAATGCCTTCCAGAGCGACTACGACTTCGGTCCAGACCGTGACAGCGGCTATATCTACGGCCCCACGATCCCTCGCTCAGGCTACTTCGGGGTGAAGTTCACCTTCTAATCCCGCCCCCATCGCCCGAGGACAAGACGTCCCGAGTGCGACACGATTTAGAGGCTGCCCCTACCTTCTCCTATAGAAGTGTAGGGGCAGCCTCTATATATAGGTATATAGACTATGCACCGAATATCTTAAATTTGCGGGTGAGTATATGCTGGGGCACGTACGCTCTGGCACAATCAAGACAAGCGAATGGACACTGAGACCACCTACCTCTTAGCCTCCCCAGACACACTGGAGCCCGTAGCGCTCCAGTTCATCGAGGAGGTCCTCCCCTGGGGGGATATCTTCGCCTTCTATGCCCCCATGGGGACTGGCAAGACGACCTTCATCAAGACCCTCTGCGAAGCCCTCGGCGTGCAGGATGTCATCAATAGCCCGACCTTCTCTATTATCAATGAATATCGCGCTGAGCCCTCGGGAGAACTCATCTACCACTTTGACTGCTACCGCCTGGAGAAGCTCAATGATGCGCTGAACCTCGGAGCCGAAGATTACCTCCAGAGTGGCGCACTCTGCTTCATTGAGTGGCCAGAGGTCATGGAGGACATCCTACCAGCTGACACGGTACGCGTTACTATAGAGGAGATCGAAGGCGGGGCACGACGCCTCACCGCACGCTATAATAAGACGGAGGACAAGTAATGCTTAATCCATTTGAGACGGGTCAGGCCCGTGTACGCGGTAGCATCGAGGTGATCTGCGGCTCGATGTTCAGCGGTAAGACAGAGGAGCTCCTTCGTCGCCTGCGCCGCGCCAAGATCGCGGGGCTACGCGTAGAGATCTTCAAGCCCTCAGTAGACACCCGCTATGATGAGACCGAGGTCGTCTCCCACGACCGCAATGCTATCGCCTCTACGCCGATAGATAATTCGTCGAACCTTCTCCTCTTAGCTTCGGACGTCGATGTCATCGGAATCGACGAGGCACAGTTCTTCGATGAGCACCTTCCCGAGGTCGTCGAGCAGCTGGCAGACCAGGGGATCCGCATCATCCTCGCTGGACTAGATATGGACTTCCGTCGCCAGCCTTTCGGCCCTATGGCGCAGCTCTGTGCTATAGCAGACTCGGTAGACAAGATCCACGCGATCTGCGTAGGCTGTGGGAGCTGGGCGAACTACTCCTACCGCCTCGTCTCTGGTGAGCAGCAGGTCATGCTCGGCGAAGCCAAGGAGTACAGCCCGCTATGCCGTACCTGCTACCTCAAGCACACACAAACCCACAAGGAATCCTAACCCCACGACGATAATGAATACCAATAAACTCCTCACTCTCGGAGCTTCTACCGCACTATCACTCACGCTCCTCTCGAGCTGCGTCATCGCTATTGGCTCAAACAAAGAGCAGAATACGACCTACTCTCCAAGTGGGAAGGTAGCTTATGCGATGAGCCCTACCCTCGGTGGTAAGCTCTTCTCGGCAGCCTGGATCCAGCGCTCTGCCGAGTACAAGGCACTCTGCCAGCAGGCCTACAATATCGCGACCGAGCGTCTCGTAGCAGCGACATCAACTCCCTTAGCCTCGGGCGAAAAGCGCTGGGCTATCGTCACCGACATCGATGAGACCATCGTCGACAACACAGCGAACTCCGTCTACCAAGCACTCAAGGGCGAGGACTACTCCCAGCCTTCGTGGGACCGCTGGTGCGATCAAGCTGATGCCGTAGCTCTGCAGGGCGCTGTCGAGTTCTTCCGCAAGGCCGATGCCCTCGGTGTGGACATCTACTACATCTCCAACCGTGATGAGGTCAATCGTGCTGGTACGAAGAAGAACCTACGTGATCTGGGCTTCCCACAGGTAGAGGATAGCCACTTCATGTTCAAGGACAAGTCCTCCGACAAGACCTCTCGTCGCAATGAAGTCCTCAAGACACACAACATCCTGATGCTCCTCGGTGACAACCTGGGTGACTTCGACCACTTCTTCGATGTACGTAACGAGGCCGTGCGTGATCAGGGCGTCTTACGCTTCGCCGCTGAGTTCGGCAAGCGCTTCATCGTCCTACCCAACCCCAACTACGGTGCTTGGGAGCCTGCGATGAACGGAGGCTATCCCGACCTCAAGACCAAGGACGGCAAGCTCACTACCATCCTTCGCACTCAGAGTAAATAACACACTCCCCTACTACACTACTTACCTTAGACCATCAGAACCCCATGCTTACACCCACACAGATACGACAGATCACTGCTCTCATGCACCGTGAAGTCGTACCCGCTACAGGCTGTACCGAACCTGCAGCCGTAGCCCTCGCCGTAGCCTATGCTGCGGCACAGACGACCGCTGAGCCCCGCTCGATAGAAGTCCTACTCAGCGGCAATATGCTCAAGAACGCTATGGGCGTCGGTATACCCGGCACGGGAACCTTTGGTATCCCCATCGCGATCGCTCTCGGTGCTATCTTAGCAGCACCCGAGAAGCAGCTGGAGCTCCTCGACACCTTCACTGATGAGGAGCTTCATCAGGCCCAGAAGCTTGTAGCAAGCGGCTGCATCCAGATCGGGCTGAAGGAAGGTGACGACGTCGACCGCCTCTACGTCGAAGTACTACTGACCGATACAGAGGGCCGTCTATCGACTGCCATCATCCAGGCTACTCATACAGGGCTCACAGCGCTCACCTATGATGGTGAAGACCGCTTCGTGCCACGTACCGCCGACACGCCCTGCACGAAGTGTCCCGAGAGTAAGGACGAAGAGGAGACGATCGCCTTGAACTTCGACCTCGTCTATGAGTATGCTCTGTATGGCCCGCTGGAGGAGCTTGACTTCATCTACGAGGCCGCACTGCAGAATAAGCGTGCCAGCGAGTTCTCCTTCACTCACAGCTATGGGCATAGCCTCGGCAAGCTCATCAATAGCGATATGGGACGTCGCTACCTCGGCAATACGCCCCTTACGCAGATGCTGGCCTATACCAGCTCTGCCTGCGACGCCCGTATGGATGGTGCACCCATCACGGTGATGAGCAACTCGGGTAGCGGCAATCAGGGGATCTCCTCAATGCTCCCCGTCCTGACCTTCGCCGAAGAGCAAGGCGCAAGTCGTGAGGTCGCCACTCGAGCTATCATGCTCAGTAGCCTCCTCGTTGTCTATATCAAGCAGCTCTTAGGTCGCCTCTCCTGCCTCTGCGGGATGGTTGTCTCAGGGATTGGCTCCGCCTGTGCTATCACCTACCTCATGGGTGGCACGAAGGAGCAGTCTATCGGAGCTGTGAAGAATATGATCGGCAACGTCTCGGGGATGATCTGTGACGGTGCTAAGCCCAGCTGTAGCCTCAAGGCTTCGACGGGCGTGAGTTCTGCACTCATCTCCGCTATGCTCTCTATGCAGGGACACGTCGTCACCGCTACCGAAGGTATCGTAGACGATGATATCGACGTCTGCATCCGCAACCTCGCAGACCTCGGTCGTGATGGCATGGCCCAGACCGACCTCAAGGTCCTCAAGATCATGACGAGCAAGGGCAAGCGTAATGCTTAGTCCCCGCTATTTGGGTTCACCGATAGTGTCCCGCTCGTCTCACATATGTAATCAGCTACTATTGGATGAACCCAAATAGAACGATGCACTTTGCGCTCAGCTTCCTGGCAGGATCCCTCCTGCTATGGGGCTGTGCGAACCAAGGTACACCCGAAGGTGGCCCCTTTGATACGGAGCCACCTCGCCTCCTCCAGGCCTCACCTGCGGTGAAGGCTACGGGAGTCAATACACGCCACTTCACCCTGACCTTCGATGAGAATGTCAAGCTCTCCAGCCAGACGGACAAGATCATCGTATCCCCACCCCAGCGTGAGGCAGCACGTATCACGGCCAACGGGCGGCACGTCTCCATCGTACTCTCCGACACCCTGCGCCCTAATACGACCTACAGCTTCTACTTCGATGATGTCATCGTAGACAACAACGAGGACAACCCACTTGAGGACTTCAGCTACCTCATCTCCACAGGTGGGCAGATTGACTCGATGCAGCTGGCTGGTCGCGTCATCGATGCCTTGACCTTCGAGCCTGTCGAAGGGCTCATCGTAGGGGCTTATCCCGCCACAGACATCAATGACAGTACGCTCCGTAAGCGCCCTTTCCCCTTTGTCAGTAAGACCAATAAGCTGGGCTTCTTCACCATGCGTGGACTTCCCAATAGTACCTACAAGGTCTTTGCGACGAAGGACAACGACGCCAACTATCAGTACAGCGACCGTAGCGAAGGTCTTGCCTTCTCTCGCGAGAACTTCCAGACGACGCTGCGTGACAGCATGCGTACTGACACGATACGCATCGACTCCATCGTGCGCCGTGACACGCTTCACCGCGACTCGCTCGTCACCTATCCCTTCACCTACTACTTCCCTCGCGACATCGCCCTACGCTATTCGGTAGCTAAGGTGCAGCAGTACGGCCTCGAGCGCCACAGCCGTCCCGATAGCTTGATCTGCCGACTGGAGTTCCTCGCTGAGCCCAAGAAGCTTCCTCGCCTTCGCTCGCTGGACAAGCCAACCGCACCAGCCGAATCCCTCTACTGGGCTACGGCTAAGGGCAAGGTCGTCGACCTATGGCTACGAGACAAGGAGCTCCTTGCACGCGACTCGGTGCGCTTCGCTCTCACCTACGAGAAGACCGACTCACTACTCCGTCTGCAAGAGAAGACCGACACGCTCGTCTTCATCAAGCCACAGGCACGAGCTAAGAAGCACGACAAGTCTGCTGAAAGAGAGAAGTCTCCTCTACAGATTACACTTACCGGAGCTTCGGGGGCTTTTGCTGGTACCCCAAGTGATAGCCTCTATGTGACGGCCTCACGTCCCCTTGCAGCCCTCCCCACCTCTGCGATTCGCCTGGAGGTACAGGAGGACTCACTCTACAAGCCTCTGGACTTCACCGTCGTACAGGACTCACTAGATCACCTGCGCTATACGCTCCGCTTCCCACGTGCCTATGGCAAGAGCTATCGGGCGCGCATTGATTCGGCTGCCGTACGTGACATCTATGGCGCTGCCTGCGACTCTGTCGCCTTCACGCAGCAGATACAGAAGGAGGACGAGTTCGGTCAGCTCACCATCACCCTCCAGGGTATCCGCTCTCACGCCCTCGTCCAACTCATAGACAAGAGCGATGCTGTCCTCCAGCAGTTCTATGGACATGAGGTCAAGGCGGACACGACGCAGAAAGCACAGCCCACAGCAGCATCTGCCGAAGGCGATAAGGTGCTCGCCGAGCTACTCTCTAAGCAAGCTCCTCAAGCCGCTAAGGCCGATAGCCTCCCCGAAGCAAAGACTCCCACAGAGTCCTGTCAAGTCTCCTTCCACGACCTGAAGCCTGGTGAGTACTTCGTCCGACTCATCGTCGATACGGACGACAACGCCGCCTTCACGCCTGGAGACTACCCTGATCGTGCCCCCGAGGAGGTCTATTACTACCCGCAGGAGATCTCCATCAAGAAGGGCTTCACCTCCGAAGAGCGCTGGGACATCCGCACGCAGTCACCTCTGGGCAGCAAGCCCGATGCCCTGCGCAAGGTCAAGCCTGACGAGGCGAAGAAGAAGCGCGAGGATAAGAACATCGAGTACTACAAGCGCTGGGGACGCAAGCGTCGCTAACCCCTCGCCTCTCCACCCAAAACAGAAGCGGTACAACTCCCATCGGGAGCTGTACCGCTTCTGCTATTATACCACTATACTATGGTAGGCTGTTTACATCTATCGCTTGGGGAACATATCCGAGTTAATCGCTACGAAGATCCGGTCATCATACTCCTTTTGATTTCCCTCCAAGCCAAGAGCTTTGATAAGGTGCTGACGCGCTCGTCTCTCCTTCCGCCTATCAAACTTCAATGCAGAATCGGCAGCTGGATCATAATGGAAGTAGAGCAAGATGACCTCTGGATTATCAAGAAAACGCTTCTTGATAGCCGTCCACCACATATGATCTGTAGGCCCAAGGGATAAGCCAAAGAGGCAAATCACATCAGCCCCAGCAATGAGACTAAGGCACTCCTCATCGACAAGCGTTCCACGACCCTCATTGGCTTGTGGCTTAAGTAAGAGGTCTGCAACATCATCACACCGCCTGCACTGCTCACTTCCGATTTGCTCGCCATGATCTACACCAAGCAGAATTCCACCCTGACCTAATGATCCATGCACATGCTTCACTCCTTGATATATCACGGGGTGACCTTCATGCCCTTCCGCATAGGTGTACTCTCCGACCAACAAAGCATCCTGGCAGAGGCATTCAAATGATGAAGTATAGTTGAAGGAGATGACGTCAATATACCATGCCTGAGCAATAGCCAGAGCACGAAGCTCTTTCTCCTCTCTCGGCTTGAAGTAGCGATAAGGGTAGGTCAGGTCTTCACGGAACTTCTCAACCTCCTCGGGAGTAGGCTCAAAACTATTGCACTGCGACAGATAGGCCTCTAAGGAGCGATTCATATCCTCGTAGAAGTCACAGAACCCATCAGCATCATCACCAAAGGCTGTAGTAAACTCACCAAGAGCTATCTCTAAGTCCTTCCACTGCTCTTCGCCACGCCCCTCTCGCTCCGCCATCTCGGCAAAGAAGCGCTCCTTATACTTTTTGATAGCCTCCTCTTGCTGTATGCGATCAGTATCAAGCTTCGGGGTTTGCCCCTTATAGAACTCTAAAAAGTCTGCATAGCGAGTAGGTAGCCCAAGTCTCAGGTCAAAGCCATTACCTATAAGGTAGAGGACATTCATAGCGATTCTATCTGTAGAGGGTCAGCGTGATGAGGTATACTGTGGTAGGCACCATCCCGAGGGAAATGTGCGCATAAAGGTACTAAGAATGTGTGCACGCATAGCGAAATGAGAGTGAACCAATAGTGGTAGGTGGTATAAACCTATATTGGTCACTGAGCGAACCTATATTGGTCACTGAGCGAACCTATATTGGTCGACGCGTGAACCTATATTGGTCTGTACGTGAACCAATAGTGGTCGGAGCACGAACCAATATAGGTTTGCACCCCTACCCGATATTGACTCAAACTATACCCCGATATTGGGCGGCTCATAACTATCGTCAGGCCTACGCTGTTAGTAAGTCGGTAAACTACCATCAACCTCTACACAGTCTAAAAGAACAGGCATTATGAAACGGAACAGTCTCCGTACACTGACCCTTCTGCTACTACTTGCAGCTGGAGCCTTAGGACTTCGAGCTATGCGCATGCAGACACACCCTTCACCCAACACTCCATCCACTTCACCTATGAAAGAGATCTATTTGGCCGGCGGTTGCTTCTGGGGCACCGAGCACTTCTTCAAGCAAGTACGTGGCGTCATCTCCACAGAGGTCGGCTACGCCAATGGCCATACCTCCCGCCCCAGCTACGAGGAAGTGTGTAGCCACACGACAGGCTTTGCCGAAGCTGTACACATCACCTACGCTCCCGATCAGGTAAGCCTCAGCAAGCTCCTTGAGCTCTACTTCCTGACGATTGACCCGACGTCGCTCAATAAGCAAGGCGGCGACGTGGGCGATCAGTACCGCACAGGCATCTATTACACCGACACCGCAGACCTACCGACGATCAAGAAGGCGATCGAGATGCTACAGCGTGAGCACACACAGCCCATCGTCATCGAGGTAGAGCCCCTCCGCAACTTCTACGATGCAGAGACTTACCATCAGGACTATTTGGACAAGAACCCATCGGGCTACTGCCATATCCGCCCCGAACTCTTCCAGATCGCTCGCGAGGCCAATGCCTATGTCAAGCCTTCGGACGAAGAGCTGCGCCGTCGGCTCACCCCCACTCAGTACGCTGTCACGCAGCATGCCGCCACGGAGCATCCCTTTGACAACGACTATTGGGACGAGAAGCGCGAAGGCATCTATGTCGATATCACGACGGGCGAACCGCTCTTCATCTCCACGGATAAGTTCGACTCGGGCTGCGGATGGCCCAGCTTCTCCCACCCAATTGACTCCACCCTCATCAGCGAGCATCAGGATGACTCCCACGGCATGAAGCGTATCGAGGTGCGTAGCAAGACGGGGAAGGCTCATCTCGGCCACGTCTTCGAAGACGGCCCGCAGGAGCTGGGTGGCCTACGCTACTGCATCAATAGCGCGGCCCTGCGCTTCATTCCCCGCGAAGAGATGAAGCAAGCCGGCTACGCCAAGTACCTCCCCCTCCTCGAGAAGAAGCAGAGCAAGAAGGGGAAGTAAGGTAAGCTACCACAACTCTACACACAACGATCCCATCGGAGAAGGCTCATTCACCTCCGATGGGATCGCTGTATCTACGGTCATTTATCTCTAAGCACAGCAAACGCCTCATATCCCATCGGGGGAAAGGTGCTTGCACAGTGCCGCACAAAAAAATATCAAGTGAAGGAGAGCGCATGGCCTCCTTCACTTGATAGATTACGGAGATATGGGATCGGGTACTAAGGGGATAAGATGACTCCTATCACTTCGCAGGCATCAGATCCCTACATGCCCGTCTCCGGAAATCAATGTGAGCAACGTTCCCTTGTTCAGATTGATTAAATGATTGGTACATCTATTCTGTCACGTGCAACTACAACATCATTTTTGATGATGTAGCACTCTACATGATGAGACCCTCTGAAGTTTGAGGTTTCATGCCGTTTATCATCAGCCTTATTTAATCTCAGTATTTCTCCGCGCAGACAGTTTCTCCGTTTTGCTTCATCTCCAACGTTTCTAACTTTCCAGAATACTTTATATGACTTTTCTACGGTAGTGCTCTCTATGAAAAAATCTAATGACCGTATCATATTGATTCTTTCAAACCTCCTCAATATGTCTCGCAAATAGGCAGATTTGAATCCATTGGCTGTAATCCAACAGTTGATTATAAGTTCTTCGGTGATGTTAATCAAAATACATGTCCTCAATAAACAGCTCTGAATCTTGATATAAAACAAAAAAACATTTACTTTCAAGTATACCCACTGACTCTCCTTTGGGAAAGGCATTGCCAAAGACATTACGCCAAATATCATGACGCTTTCTTTCATCCTTTTCTGCAATCGCAGCTCGGGCCCAAAAACAAGCGTTACTAGCTTTTGCCTTGAAAGGATACTTCACATACACATGCTGGTTGCTGCCCAAAGCGGCATAGTGTTCTTGTCAGGGCTCCCGTATCAAAATCGGCTTCAGTAGTATTCTCTTCACACAAATACCCACATACAATGGAAACCGCCCCTTACTTCTCATCCGTCCATGACCCTCGCGTCGTCGGACGTTGCAAGCACAAACTCAGCGACATCCTTATGGTCGCACTCATCACCTACCTTTGTGGAGGAGAGGATTATAGCGACATGTATCAGCTATGCCGCTTCCGTGGTAAAGAGTTCAAACCGCTACTTGAGCTACCCAATGGTTGCCCGAGCGAAGACACCTTTGAGCGCGTCATGCAAGCCGTGCACCCCGAAGAGATAGCTGCTTGTCTCGAGGTCTATACTTCGCAGATCATCAAGGATTTATCGGGCATACACATTGCCATAGACGGCAAGAAGATGCGCGGGACGAATCCTCGGGGACACGGCGAGAGTAGCTATATCCTCTCGGCTTGGGTCAACGAAGACTCTTTAAGCATTGCTCAAGAAGCAGTGGGAGAGAAGACGAACGAGATTACGTGTGTGCCCAAACTCCTTGATAAGCTTGCCCTTGAAGGAGCCATCGTCACGATGGATGCTATGGGTACGCAGGTAGAAATAGCCGAACAGGTGGTCAAGAAGAAGGCAGATTTTGTCCTCGCTCTCAAGGGAAATCAGCGCCATCTCTTCGAGGACACTACCGATGCTTTCTCCACGCGACAGCCACACAAGCGACACCTTGAGCAGGAGAAGGGGCATGGGCGTATAGACAAAAGGAGCTACAAAGTGCTCCCAGCAGAGGGCAATCTTACCGATGAAGTTGCTCGACGCTGACCGATGGTACGTAGCTTGGTGCGGGTCGAACATGAGATTACCAAGCCCACTGCATAACCAACGAAGGAAACGCGCTACTACATCTCAAGCTTGGACTTCAACAAGGCCTCTGCTAAGGAGATAGCCTACTATATAAGGGAGCATTGGGGAATTGAGAACCGCCTACATTGGCAGCTGGATGTGACCTTTCGGGAAGATGCTTACCGTGCACGAAAGAACTTTTCGGCGCGCAATCTGAATCTCATCCGCAAGTTCGCTTTAGCTATTCTGCGCCAGCAGCATGACACGCTCTCGCTTAAGGCCAGACGTTGGAAATGCAGCCTGCGCATCGACTACCTCAAGCAGGTACTCGGATTTTGATGCGGGAGCCTAGGAGAAAGGGGAAATACCTCCTATTCATTATATTTGCCACTGATAAGGTATATAATTGTATATATGGTGATATGCCTTGAGTATGTATCCCTAAAAGATAAAACGGCGGATACATATCCAGAGTGTGCGACTCCAAATAATTGACATAAGGTGATAGCGAGCCAATCATGGCACTGCACGTGAAAGAAATGCGCAAGAAATATAAACTGATACAGACAGACCTCTCTGAGAAAGCAGGGGAGGGCTACGCTTTGCGAGATTTAGGGATGATCAAGACTACAATTGGACTTGACCAATAAAGTCTTTGAACTTTTCACTTCATAGTGTGGTCCTATACCTATGAAACAAGAAGAATAAATAGACTCACTATTCAATCCAATAGCAATAAATGCAAGAGAATATTATCAATCAATTAGGAGACAGATCTCTTTATATAGAGAGAAATCACGGCAACATATATTTGGCGAATAACTATACGAGAGACCCAGCTTCGGCTTTCGCTAGAGGCTCAGATGAGTTGCTGGGATATACGCCTGCTATTTGTCCTGAGATTCCGCGTCAAGAGGTTGATTTGATTCAAGAGTGGATAGAAAGCAAGAGTGACACTACCGATAGCTCGGCTCGATTAGCCCTACTATATGGCAAGGCAGGCATAGGCAAGTCCATTGTGATGCACAAGCTCCTAGAGCATTTACAAGGACGAGAAGATTATCTAGTACTTGGAATTAAATCTGACCTTGTAGAGTTTGCAAATATGGATGATTTGCGGGGGAAGCTTCACTTGGCAAGACCTATAGAAGATGTCATTCGTGAAGAAGCATCAAAGTGCAAGAGGGTAGTGCTCCTTGTAGATCAAATTGATGCCCTATCACTATCTCTCTCAGCCAATCGTGCCCCATTACGCTCTCTACTCAGTCTAATCAGGAGGCTAGCAAACATCCCCCATGTCAGGGTCGTGATCTCTTGTCGCCCCTATGATTTGGAGTATGATCCTGAATTACAGAATCTGAAGATAAAGAATCGATGGGAACTAAAGGAGCTTAGTGAAGAGCAGGTTTTGCAGACCCTACGAAGTAATGGCCACAATGAAAGCATGGATGATAGGTTAATTAGCTTCTTAGCTAATCCGCTACATCTGTACCTATTCTTAAAAGTAAGGCCTGAAGAGCGATTGACAGATCCTCTGTCTACAAACTTACTCTATCATCAACTGTGGAGCAAGTGTATCAATAATGCGAGTACTTACCCAGTCAGCAAAGCTAGTCTTTTATCCCTGCTTGATACTCTCGTGGATACTATGTATCAGCGTCAAGAACTCTCTATTCATATAAGAGAGTTTGAGACTCAATATGAGCAAGAACTTAGGTATTTACTGACCAATGATTTATTGATTGAATCTAGAAATAGGCAGATCCAATTCTTTCATCAGACGCTTTTTGACTATGTATATGCTCGTAGATTTCTAGAAAAAGGCAAGAGCTTATTGGATGAGCTGAAAGGACAACATCAGGGATTATTTATCCGAGCCGCAGTAAAAAGCATATTGATGTTTTTGAGAGAGCAGAAACCGAAAGAGTATATATATACACTAGACCAATTATTATATAGCCAGGAGGACAATGGACGAAGTACATTTCGATTCCATCTAAAGTCCCTTGCTCTACAGACACTAGCCA
The DNA here is from genome assembly GCF_014647755.1 of Porphyromonas pasteri. Taxonomy (GTDB): domain Bacteria; phylum Bacteroidota; class Bacteroidia; order Bacteroidales; family Porphyromonadaceae; genus Porphyromonas; species Porphyromonas pasteri. Next base: position 503,676 of record NZ_BMPU01000001.1, read on the forward strand.
ACTTTGAAACGCCATTACGAAGTGAGTTAGATTTAATATCTCGAAAGATTTACCCCAATCCTGTGTATATGGAGCTAGTCTTTAACTCGGTCTATACCTTAAACTGGTTTCATGCTATCTGGGAGATTATAGACAACAAGGGAGGCTGGAAAGAACTATCTAAAACTTATCGAGAGCTAGCCATAACAATGTGCCGTAGGCTTCTTGGGAGGGATGTAGACTCTGTGCTTGATAAATTAAGCACAGAGCTAAACTTTGATGACGAAGAGGATCGCAAACATCTAGAGAATGTATTGAATTTCTATGAATTGGACTATAGCGGTGATAAGTTCGTAGAATTGTATTCGAAGCTTGTTGAGGGACGTAATCCTCTTCAATATATAAATCTACTGAACAGTAGTATCCAAGGAAATCCAACCTTCGTCTGTGCTGAGCTGAAAGAGAATATCAGACTGCAACTCCAAGAAAATAAAGAAACTTTCCTTCCCAATATCAGTGTATCTTATGATGTGGGTGAGCTTTATAAAAAGCTACTCAAGAAGCATTATAGCCTCGCTATTGATTTCTTGTTTGATGTACTTACTCTAATTTATGAAACCATCTCTTATGAGATAGGAGAAGCAGAAGCAGAAGATAATATACATCACTCCTATTCCTTTTGGAGTTTTCATAGAAGGATAAAGGGTGGCTTTGATTACAACTTCGTGGAGGATGTAACGAATATTCTTATAGATACCCTACTTGAGCATATTGATGACAAGGAGACCTGCCAATATCTACTTCAGTTAAGTAGAAGTAGATATGGAGGATTTGTATTTATAGCCTTATATATCTACACTTCACATCCAAAGGTATTCAAGGATAATCTTTGCGAACTCATCTGCCAGCGCGAAGTGTTAGCCAATGCTCCAAGCTGGGTGGAATACCAAGCTGTTGAAGCCTTGAAGGCTTCTTTTGTACATCTCGACGAAATGCAAAAGAGGTCTATCATTGATAGGATCCTTACTATTCATGACCAAAGCGAGTACAGACTAGACAAAGAGAAGGTGAAGTGGTGCAAAAAGTTTGGGCATCCTTTCCTCGATATAGATTTGCACCGAGGAATTGCACTGAAGTCTATCCCTCTAACGGAACTAAGAAGAATTTCATGGAAAGCTTACCAAGAACGTCAGAGGATTGAGCGCAAATTTAACCCTAAGCGATTGGAGAATTGTCAGCCAAGCAGAATATCAACTCGCTTGGGTGACCCCTCTCTGACTCAAGAGCAAGGGCAAAAGATGAGCCCAAAGGCTTGGCTAAACTCGATGCGTAAATATGTTAATGAGAGGGAGTCTGCTAACTGGGAGGTACCTACCTTGAGAGGACAATGTATTCTGTTTCGAGAGGTCGTGATTCAAGCCCCTGATAAGTTCACCGATTTGATTAAGCAAATAGCTTATGATGAGCTAATCCCTCTGGCATACGCACAAGCAGGGTTAGAAGGACTAATCCAGGCTGGCAGGATAGATGATGCAGTATGTGTCTTAGAGCATATGCTTATAGCAGTTAATCACGATATAAACTCAGACCACCGAGGATTCTGTATTCGCACCCTGCTTTTTGCTCTTGATAATATTGTTAAGCAAGACCACATACCCAAGCTAGTCGTTCAGTTGCTCTGCCAAGCCTTACTTGTGGCTGAAGAGTCAAAGTTAGAAGAGTATCAAAAAGATCAGGATACTCTTACGATTGGGATTAATCAGCCTCGTGGGCAAGCAGGGCACCTATTGGTAAGATGTGCTAGAGAAGATAGTGAATATAAAGAGGATATATTCAGTGCCATAGAAGCCGTCGCAGGTACCGCCTCTGTATATACTAGGGCTGCGATATTGGCAGAGATGGCTTATCTCAATTTCTTAGATCAAGATAGGAATGTGCGTTTATTTAAGAATTTGATGTGCGATTATGATCCAAGGCTTATGGCTTTGCCTATCCACAACTACAACCCCCTTGTATATTTTGTTAATTATGCTCTGGAGGAGCTTATGGAATTCTTTCGTCATGCAGTAGAATGCCCCAATTGCTATCCGCAACAGGTAATCATCTTATTTTTAGCATGGTCGCACAACAACCGGGATGAGCGTATCAAAGAGATGCTTGATACCATGTGTAATGCTAGTCAAGAGGCAAGACTGTCACTACTTCGCTTCCTCAGCTCTCTTGATGAAAGTATAAATGAAGATGCTCTACTCTACATCCAAAGCTTGATGAAGTCTCAGTTTGAATCTCTTGAACTAGGCAAAGCCTTTGACCAGATGTTCTATCACATAGATCAATGGCCACGAGAGTATCAGGAAAAGATTATAGATACGTACATGAATACTCTTTTCTTTAGATATGAAACTCGCGGACTTATTCACTTTTTGGCAGGCTACGCGATTAAATATCCAGAGCAGACTTTGAGATGGTTGGAGAAGATACTAGAGATCCCACCCTCTAGTAAAGCCTATGTATGGAACCAGATTATAGAAGTGATTATTCAGGCTTATAATGGCATCAAGGCATTTAATCAACCTGATTACCAAGATGCGTTGGAATATGCTATGGACTTGATAGATATGATTATGCAGCATCCGAGTAATAGGTATATGATTTCCGCCTTCATGAATAAACTCGACAATGAATAAGGAATATCAACTAGATCAGCTTATGAGGGTGTTGCAAAGCTCTCAGCTCCAGTCTGGTTTGTATTTACTCGACACAGATCTGAATGACGATGAGTTGGGAACTTTCTTGAAAAGTATCAACGATTGCCATTATATCAAAGAAGTCTTACCCCCCACGACAAAAGGTAATGAATTGGAGCTGTTTTTAGTAGGTCTATATTCTAGCTACGATAGAAACTGGGATGCTTTATTCAATCAACTCTTTACCCTAGAGGACGAAGGGAAAGATACTCTCCTTTATAAGCTCCTCTTTGATGTTTTGAAAGGAATTTGTCGTAAAAGTATAAATGTAATTCATATATGTGGAGAAGTAGATTTATCGTCTGTTTGTTCAGCAGACTTACACAAACTTCATGCAGCCCTATTTCATAACATCGAAACAACCCAGGTAATAGGTCGACAACAAAGTGAGATATTTGGGGTGCATACTTATTATAAAGAGAATATTAATGAAAGGAAAGATTAGAATGTCTATGGAATTAAGCAAGGTATATATATCGTACAAGCACGATAGTAAATACGACGGAGAACTAGATAGCATCAAGAAAGGGCTTCAGAATAATGGTATTGGGTTCTCAATTGACCAGACGAGTCTTGGATATAAAGACGATATTGAAGAGTACGAAAAGGAAATAGGTCAGGCTGACAGGGTTATTATGATTATAACTCCAGGTTACTTCAAGTCGCTAGCCTGTATGTTTGAAATGACCCAAATATTCAAACATGGAAGAGTGGAAGAGCGGGTTTTCCCAATTGTAGATATGGGATACATCCCAAGAAATGGAGATGGATTGAGCCAGATAAAAAAGTTTTGGCAAAGCGAAAAGAAGAAAAAAGCTCAGGAGCTAGCAAAAGAGTCTGGCAATTCAAGATTTCGGATAACCGAGATAAAGAAAATCGATAATATCATATGCCAGCTAGATGACTTATGGCAGTTTATCGTTCACGTTAATACGGGAAGTATAGATGAGCTAACAAAGGACGATGCTGCCATGCTGATCGTGGCTCTAAAAAAGTCTTTGCCTACGCCCTTAGTTGATAGAGAGATGAATGGATCATCACTTATGTCAGCAGATACAAAGCCAACTACTCCTCGAGCAGTTAGCCAATATGGAGATAAGTCTATCTATATAGAGAACAATTCAGGAGATATAATAATAAACTAATGGATCTATCCTCAAAGAGTGAAATCAACAGAGCAGGTACATAAGAGAAGAGGCTACCAAGCGAATCTCTCGCTTGATAGCCTCTCGAATGAATTAGGGCAAGACCGTGCCTCAACTAGATAGTGTATCCGAAGAATCTCATACCACTCTCAGAGTTGCGATTGATCATAGGATACTTCTCAGGGTAATACCAAGCAATGAGTTCGCAGGCAGAAGACCTTCCAAAGTACTTGATCTCCCCAATGACCTCTTCAATAAGTTGGGAATTGATAGAGGGGGCCTGGATAAGTCGATTCCATGCCTTAGCGATGGTTCGTGGATCGTTCTCAGCAAGGATGTTGGGCTTATTCCATCCATAGCTGTGTAGGCAGTGTAGACAATCTAAAACTTCCCTTATCTCCTTCTTTTTAGGCGACTGGATTTCAAAGGGAAGGATTTCTTGGATGCGATCCCTCCGCTCTAAGCGCCACATTCCACTTCCAGGCTCATAGGACATGATCTTAAAGTAGCGACGAATCTCTTGCTTCACCTCTCTTGAAGTTAATGATCGTACCACCTTATTATACCCTTTAGAGGGCATGTCAGGATGATCATGGTAGAGGAAGTTAAAGAAGTAGTCGACCTCTTCATACAGAGTGAACCCATCTCGGACCATCTGTTGATTACGTCCTGTGATGGATTCGTATAGAGAGGCAAACTCCTTAAACTGATCGCATTTTTTTAGGAACTGGTCACTTGCCCCAGAGGTGTACTTAGGTAGCTTATAGAGTACCTTATATTTGTTTGAGTCCTCTTTATCTGTAATAGTTTTGGAAGGAGACTTGGGCACCGATGAGACCGCCTGAGCCTTCCTCCACCATTGGTCAAAGAGCTTGACCACCTGCTCTAGACCAGACACCACCTGCCCGACTTCGTGCCTAGCACTGAACGCCATGCCTGTAAGATTCGCAGAGGTCAAGAGACACCAATCATCGATGAGGTAGATTTTTGCGTGCAAACTTAACAGACTGCGAATTTCGGTGTTGGGGCTTTCCTTAAACTGGGCATAAGTGTCACAACGAATAAAGCCAGATTCGACATCAGTTAGTACCCGAAAATCTATGTGGCTACGCATCCAGTTACCACCAATGATCTTCTGTACATCTTTGAAGGTCCCAATATAGGGAGAAGCTATCCAGATGCGTTCTTTCGCTTGGTCGCAATGCTCTCTAAGCATATCGACGAGGCTTTGACCTGATAGTATAGTATTCATTCTCTTATATTTAACAGTTGTGATCGCTTCGAGCAGCATAATCTTCCAGTTTTAGACTATGCACGAGATCGAAGCCACAGTGAAGGATAAGGCCATTCCCCATTGGTCTGATACTTACATTCAAGCACACGAGTCAAATTAGAGCCCCATCAACTCTCCTTAGCGGGGCTTAAGCATATCTCCCACATATAGCACCGCGAAGCATAAGTAGGCGCATATTGGCTAATGAAACTTGGAACACTAATCAAGGAGAATGGGTTCGTAAGAATAGTTTGCCTTCTTCTCCGTACACTCAAGCCTTTGTAAATGCTGTAATTTTTCGGCTCTCGCTGTATACCTCAGAGTGTACAAATCGCTGGTCAAGTAGAGCAAGGTAGCTACTAAGATCTTTGGGTTTAGCTATGATGATCTTCCCATCCTCTCCCTTGTGAAGCCCCGCTTCCGTTAGATGAGTATCTATGTAGGTTACAAGTGCGGCTTTTGCCTCACTGGATAATGTACTAATCTTGTCTCCCAGTCTTGCGATTTCTTTTCTATTTCTTATACCGATCTTATCTCTAGAGATCGAGATCGTAGTTTCCTCTCTGCTGGACAGGAAGTCTGTTATCTCTTCATCCGTTGCCTCTCTGTACAGATTAATCAGATCCTTATATATTTCCTTAGCTCTAGATAAGTCCCTAAAGAGAAGTCTGTCATCATGAGAATCATAAATGATGTCAGGGAATTCCCTACGCACTTCCACAGAGTTACTCATCTCCTTGATCTTTGGATCACCTACAACAAACATGAGTATAGTTCTATTCTCAATTCTACTTGAGGGCAACACTTTTTGAAAGTAGTAGCACTCTCCTTGTTGCGTTATCAGCCACTTTATACCAGGATAATCGGTCGACTGGAATTCAGTAAACTCAGTGAGTCGCTCAAATAGTTCTCCTATCTTCAAGTCTACCCCTCCAATCTTAGCTATGGGGGTATTGCGATCAGAGTTGCTAAAGTTCTCTATATAGAACCATTCGTTTTCATCTCGATCTAACTGATGCGTGGGTGTATACGGTATTTGGTTCTCTGTATTTGCATTGTAGACAGCTTCCTCTGTCGATAATACAAGCTTAATCGCTGTATCTCTTTTATAGGCTAAGATGTAGTTTAGTCTTTCCATTGAATGAATACATATTCGTTAATCTTTCTTACTTGTACGATCTCTCTCTTTTTCCCTCCATCTTCTTTCTGATCTTCTTTACTAGAAAACGGAAGTATATCTTCGGGCTTCTTTACTGTTTGTTTTGTAATAAGGACGATTCGTGTTTTAAGATTCGTGGTGATGATGTAGAACTTATATCCAAAGACCAAGAAGGCCGGATTGAAGTACGATACATTAGACTTGAAGACTAAGTAAAGTAGGAATAGGAAGACTAACACTAGGGTTACATAGTCATTCATATCTGTTGCAATAAGAAAAAAACCGATGTAATTGACTAGATAGTTGTCATTCGCCGTCTCAATGGATTCTATATTCTGAATATCTAATCTCATTGGCTTGAAATAAGAACATAAGAGTAATCCGATATATCCCAGCAGAAGAGCTGTTCCCATCAAGAGGAAGGCTCCTACGAACTGTTGCCAAGAAATATCTAGTGAAGGAGAACTCATAGCCTCCTTCACTAGATAAATGACTATGAAGTAGGATAGAGAGAAAAGGGTTAGGAAGAATCGCTTCACTTTCTAAGAATTATATTCCTACATACCCGCCTCCAGGGGTGTCATTCGAAGAGCCTCCTCCAGCATCTGGTTTGGCTTTCTTTGCCTTCTTCACGCGGGGAGTGACCCGCTCGAAGCTGACATCGTCCAGACGGAAGTACTCGGAATTGGGACGCAGGAGCACGCGAGCCTCGGTGATGTGCAGGCTCGCATTGAATTCCTGCCCCTTAGGCACGACCTTACTCTTGAAGCTGGGTTTCAGTTTGCCCAGACGCCCGAACTCGACCATATCGCCGTTAGCGACGAGCTTTCTCGCCATATCGGCAGCCAGATTGAGCACGGAAGCGACCTCCATATAGTTGAAAGTGGTTTGGTCAGCGACCATTTCGCAGAAGTGGTCGAAGGAAACGCTACGTCGGTCTGTGGGCGAAGCTACTTGTACGATCTGCCCTTTGAGCTTGCCGATGCTCATCTTTCTTTCGCGTAGCACATAGGCTAAAGGCTTGTTTTTTCCCATGGGATTCAAATGGTATTAAGCTGTTAGTAATAATGTGTTTATGTGTGTCACTTGGTACACATTGCGAAGTTAAGCATTTCTCTTCAAAATATTCCTATATAGCACACGTTACAAAGCTATATAGTAATCGAGCCAATACTATATAGTAATCACCCAAAAGCTATATAGTAATCAGATGAAAGCTATATAGTAATCACATCAATACTATATAGTAATCAGGTGAAAGCTATATAGGAATACGACGAAAGCTATATAGCAATCGGAGCGATCCTATATAGGAATCAGTCCAAAGCTATATAGCTTTCGCTGGGATACTTTGCTTGAGGCTCCTCGTTCTCTGAGTAGACTAGGGAGTTACTCCAGCAATTTGCTTGGGTCAAACTCGTAGCCACAAGCCTTCATTTCCTTGGCAACGTGATATTTCCAAGCCTCACTCTCGTCCATCTTGATGTAGACGACACCTGATATATCATTGGGGGTCTCGATGTTCCCTTTGACGAGAGCACAGACATTCTTTCGTCCAATCTTCCCGATGAGATAGCCGTGTTCGAAGACAACATTCTGTCTTGCTCGAGGTTTCAGCTGGTCTTTCTCCTCTTTGGATGCACCCACGTCACAAGCAGTATAGAGCACAATGGCAAAGCCTACATTAGAGTTCGCTTCGATCTTTTCGATGATGGTGTTCCCAGAACTCGCTTGCTCATGCAGGATAATAGCCTCAAGACCGATCTTCTCTACGAAGCGAGCAACCGCTTCCTTTGCAGCATTATCATGACCATGCACGATGAAGACTTTTGATTTGTCCATAGGGGCTTTAGGTTGGGTCACTATTGGTGCTTCTGATTCAGACGTAGCTTCCTGAATTTGGCGTTCACACGCCATGAGGACACGGTTAGTAATATTTCTGGTGTAGTCACTACTTTCAATAATATCTCTTGGTAAAATAGCCATGATAAGATTAGGGGGCAGCTCCTCTTGCTTTAGTTTAGCATATTCTTTTGATGAGCAATCTGACACTTTAATGAGGATACGTTTAATCTTCGTTTCATCAAGGACATATCCATCAAATGTAAATTGCTCCTTCTTTACGTAGGGAATAACTATCTCCTCTTCGATTTCAGATAGGTCCGTCTTGTCCAGTTCATAATACTTCTCGCTGGGATTTTTGGTCTCAATGAGTACGTGGAAGTATGGCATAAGCTCTTGTGCTATTTGAGTGTATTATCGGACAAAGATAAGAAATAGAAGTAAGGAGAGGGCGAAGTGAAGCGCTACGAAAAGCCGACTTATTTGCCGATGCAGAAGTGAGCGAAGATATTGTGCAGGACGGAGTCACTTGTGATGTCGGCTCCGGTGACTTCACCTATGGCCGTGATAGCACCACGAAGGTCGGGCGTCAAGAGGTCTGTGGGAAGGCCATCCGTTAGCCCCGTACGCACGGTCCTTAGGCTGTGGAGTGCCGTCGTGAGGAGTGCATGGTGGCGGGCATTACTTACCACAAGGTCGGTAGATTTGAGTTCGGGCAGCGCCAAGGCATTGATCAGTGCAGTACGAAGTTCATCCAAGCCGTCCCCTCGTTGGGCCGATATGGGTAGGATCGAAGGCGCTTCACCCGAAGGCAAATACTCGGTAAGTAGCGACGAAAGATCCGTTAGTACGGCTTGCGTGGTCTGAGGATCGATGGCATCGACCTTGTTGAGCAAGACGAGGAAGGGCTTATTCTCCAGGCGAGGAAGGAGCTGGAGGAGCGTCGCACGATAGTCTTCATCGGTGATGCGCAGGGCATCAACGAGGAGCAGGACAAGGCTCGCCTTATCGATCTTATCGTAGCTGCGGTCAATACCCAGCGCCTCGATCGTGTCATCCGTCGAGCGTAAGCCCGCCGTATCGATGAAGCGGAAGAGGACACCATCGATATTCAGCACGTCCTCGATGGTGTCACGGGTCGTACCATGGATATCACTGACGATAGCGCGCTCTTCGCCTAAGAGAGCATTGAGCAGGGTACTCTTCCCCACGTTCGTCGCACCAGCGATAGCCACTGGGATACCACGCTTGATCGCATTACCAAGGCGGAAGCTCTCGGTCAGACGCTCGATCTTCGCCGTTAGTTCGTCGAGAAGCTCAAGAAGCTGCGTACGGTCAGCGAAGGTCACATCCTCCTCGCTGAAGTCCAGCTCCAGCTCCATAAGGCTGGTCAGCTGTAGAAGTCGTTCACGTAGCTGGGCGAACTCCGCGCTATAGCCCCCACGCATCTGAGTAAGTGCCATGCGGTGCTGCGCCTCCGATTCGGATGCGATGAGGTCAGCGACGGCCTCAGCACGACTTAGATCCATCTTACCATGGAGATAAGCACGACGCGTGAACTCGCCCGGGGCTGCCATACGACAGCCCTGATCGGTGAGGGCTTCGAGGAGTGCCTGCTGGATGAATACCGAGCCGTGGCACGAGATCTCTACGACATCTTCACCCGTGTAGGAGCGTGGCGCACGGAAGCAAGTGACCAGACCTTCGTCGATCGTCTTGTCCTCGTGAGAGAAGCGACCAAAGTAAGCCATTCGATCCTTAGCACGCTCGAGCGTACGGACGTCACGACAGGAGAAGATCTGATCGACGATGCCGACGGCTTCAGAGCCCGACACACGGATAATAGCGATACCACCCGTACCAGGCGCAGTAGCCACAGCACAGATCGTATCACTGCCGATAAGCGATGATATCATGAGATAGTAGGAAGGTAAAGGTAGGAAGGAGAGAAGCGCTTATTCCTCAAGCTGACCACGCTTCAAGATTGAATGGATATTCTCAACGAGCAGCGAGAGTGCGACGGAGTTCATCCCCCCTTCTGGAATGATGATATCAGCGTAGCGCTTGGAGGGCTCGACGAAGTCACGATGCATGGGCTTCACCGTAGAGAAGTATTGCTTGAGCACCGAGTTCATATCACGTCCGCGCTCCTGGACATCACGCACGAGGCGACGAGCCAAGCGCACGTCATCATCGGTATCAACGAAGACCTTGACGTCCATCAGTTCGCGGAGTTCCTTATTCTCAAGGATCAAGATACCATCAAGGATCAGGACCTTCGCGGGCTGGACACATACCGTCTGGGGCAGGCGGTTGTGGTCGGTGAAGGAGTAGACGGGGCGCTGGATACTCTGCCCCTGCTTGAGCTGGCGGATATGCTCGATCATCATATCCGTGTCGAAGGAGTGCGGGTGGTCATAGTTGAGCTTGGAGCGCTCCTCGAGACTGAGATCATCGTGCGCCTTGTAGTAGAAGTCGTGGCAGAGCGTCGTGACGTGCTCATCGGCGAAGGCCTCCTGGAGCTTGCGCACGAGGGTTGACTTACCTGAGGCAGAGCCACCAGCGACGCCGATGATCGTGGTGGATGTAGTATTTGCTTGGCTCATAGCTGTAGCGAGATGATAAGGGGTCAAGTTTATCTGGGCGTGGTGGCTCCGACAGCCTCGTAGACCAAGTCCTGGAGGCGCTGACGGAGACGCTCACGTATGAGGGTCGTATTCTGACGTGTCGGGTAGGTGCGGTTGGAGAGGAAGATAAAGATGAGGTCATACTTGGGGTCTACCCAGAAGCACGTCCCCGTGAAGCCCTGGTGTCCGTAGGTCGCTGATGAGGCATAGATACCCGTAGGGCCACCCGAAGAGCGGGGCTTATCAAAGCCAAGAGCTCTGATGCCTGATGCACTCGTCGTCTCAGTGAAGAGACGAACGGTAGAGCTGGGAATGACCTGCTTCTTCCCCCATGCTCCGTGCTGGAGGAGGAGTTGGCAGACCTTAGCGAGCTCTTCAGCCGCACCGAAGAGTCCTGCATTACCCGATACACCACCGAGACAGGCTGCAGCTTCATCATCGACCGTACCACGCAAGATCTCCCCACGCAGGAAGGTATCATGCTGGGCGGGGGCGATCTGCTGAATCTTCACTCCATGCTCCAAGGGATTGAAGTACAGACGCGCTTGGATAGGGCGATAGATATGCTTCGTGACGAACTCATCTAAAGGCTCTCCAGAGACACGCTCGATGACCTGCTGGAGGAGGATGAAGTTCAGATCACTATAGCGGTAGCTCTTATCCGATGAGACACGAGCCGAGAGGAGGCGCTCCATCATCCGAGTCTTGAAAGAGGGCGATAGATACTTCTTTGAGCCAAAGCGCAAGGTATGCTCTTCGGTCGCCTTATCGGAGATATACTTATCGAGAAAGCGGAAGTTCGGGTTACCCCAAGCCTTTCCTACAAGAGGCACACCGCCAGCAAAGGACTTATAGCGAATGAGCGAGCCTTCATAACTCGTATCATCAATAAGGTCGGTATAGAAGTTGATCCCTGCAGGTAGCCCAGACTGATGGAGGAGGAGCTGACGAATGGTGACCATCCCAAGTAGCGTCTCCTTGGTCTCTGGGAGGTAGCTCAGCAATGGAGAGTTAAGATTGATCTTCTTCTCCCCGACGAGGAGCATCAGAGCAGGTGTCGTAGCAGCAGCCTTCGTGATAGAAGCCAAGTCATAGATACTCTGTGGCGTAGCAGGCTCCCCTTGTCGTCCCTTGAGACTCGTAAGCGATCCATAGGCTTTGTTCACAAGCACCTCACCTTGGTAGAAGGCAAAGATCTGACACCCAGGATAAGCTCCCATGCGAAGCCCAGCCTCAGCTAAGCTATCAATACGAGCTAAGGCTTTGGAGGATACAGATTCGGGAGCAAGGATATGCTCAGTAGCAGCTGGCAGGCTGTCTACCTGCAGACTATCAGGCTGCTGAGGCGTCTGCCCATAGAGCGTACCCAGCTGAAGAAGCGAGAGGAGAGCGACGAGAGGACGGGAGCGCATAGACGTATGGTTTAGCGACGAGTCTTCGAGGTAGACTGAATAGCCTTGGTCTTTGCCGTGGGATCTTCCCCTTCACCAGCAGATACATTAGCTTGCCAGAGGCGGCTGCGAAGCGCAGCTTCTTCGGGAGTCCAGATCTGCTTCTTGACCTCAGCGGCAGAGGCCTCGGGCGACTTCTTCTTGATGATCAGAGCATACTTGAAGGCTAAGATACGGCGGCACTTCTCTTCTACTTCGGCTTCACTCACCTCACCCGATCGAAGTGCTTGGATGATTGCATTACGAGCTTCTAAAGGCTGTGAGGGGCCGAGGAGGATATCATTACCTGCTTTCAGGGCTTCAACTGCTACCGAGCTCACGCCATTAGCCTGAGCACCTCGCATCTCCAGAGCATCCGTAATGACAAGTCCCTTGAAGCCCATATCGTGGCGTAGGAGATCCGTCGTGATCTTACGGCTAAGGGAGGCAGCACGTCCCGTGGCATCATAGGCAGGTACACGCAAGTGGGCAGTCATCACGCCCCCCAGTCCCGCATCACGATAGGCACGGAAGGGATAGAGCTCGACACGCTGCATACGCTCACATGAAGCTGATACCGTAGGAAGTGTCTTATGGGAGTCTTCGGAGGTGTCACCATGCCCAGGGAAGTGCTTAGCAACAGAGAGGACACCACCCTCTTCGAGCCCCTGACCATAGGCAACAGCACAGCGAGCTACGAGCTCAGGGCTATCGCCAAAGCTGCGCGTACCGATGACGGGATTTTTCGGATTGATATTCACATCCACCACGGGAGCGAAATTAATGTGGATCCCCATCAGCTGGCACTGACGAGCTACCTCAGCACCATAGGCTTTGATAAGCTCCATATCTCCCTTGATACCCAGCCCCTTACTACGAGGATAGCGTGGTGCATCCTTGAGACGCATATAGAGTCCCCACTCCCCATCGAGAGCAATGAGCATGGGCACAGTACTAGCCTCTTGCAGAGTCTGTGTCAAGTCTCGCTGATCGGCAAGGAAGCCCTTTTGGAAGAGTATCCCACCCCACTTCTCCTGCTTCATGCGCTTCAGCAAAGCAGACTTTTCCTCTGGACGTGGGTAGATAATCGGCATGATCAACTGCCCCACACGTCCTTCTAAGTCGAGATTCTTATAGACGCTATCGACCCAGCGCTGCTGTGCTGTAGGATCAATACCACGGAAGACGAGGAGGGCTTCTTGTCGTGGCTCTGTCTTCTTGGGAGTCTTGCTCTCCCGCGGTGCAGAGAAGGCATCAAAGCTAAGAGTACAGCACAGAGCAAGGCCCAGTAAATATCGAGAGGGTTGGAAGGTGATGGTAGCCATTGAGGTATATAAATAAAGCGCCTAGGGCTTCTGCTTACGGAAGACCCAAAAGCGCTGTAGCGTATAATTGAAGAGTACGGAGACAAAGAGGTCGCTGATAAGCTTCCCTATCTTATAGTCAATCCCAGCATAGTGCTCAAGAGCGTATGTGCCAAGATACTTTAGGAGGATACTACCTGCTACAGTCGTAGCAAACTTGAGGATCTGACCACCCAGACCACTATCATAAGCCACCCTCTTATCTCGGAAGGTCCAGTAGCGATTGAGGGAGAAGTTAACGACAGCCCCTACTACCCCACCACAAGCGAGTGCCCAGAAGAGTTCCCAGCCGAAGACTTCGACGCCAAGGATCATCAGTCCATAGTCCACGACAGAGCCAGCTCCAGCGGATATCTGGGCTTGGGTAAAGTTCAGGACAAGACGTCGAAGGCGCTGAAGCAAGGGAAAGATAGCCTTAGTTGGAAGCCTGCTGCTCGCGACGAAGGGCTATATCGCGCTCATCTGCTGCAGCCAGGAGCTTACGGAAGTCTGAGATGAAGGAGAAGAAGAGGATGATCGAGATCACGAGACCGAACCACTGCATGCTCCCAGGGAAGAAGAATTCCGAGCAGAAGAGCAAAGCTAAGATGATACGGACCTCCGTCGGACCGAGGATACCCGAGTCAATCGAATACTTATCGGTGACCTTATAGCGGAGCTGTGAGATAATCATCTCGGCACCATAGAGGACAACGAAAATGAACCCAACGACCTTCCATGCAGGCTGTACGTAGGCATAATAGCCCAAGCCGATAGCCACGATACCTATCCAGTCAACTACGATATCCAGGCAGAAGCCAAACCACTTACGGGGCTTCTTACGGTAGTAAGCAAGACGCCCATCAAGGGAATCTCCGAACCAGTTGATAAAGAATGCGATGGGAGTGAATAGCAGGAGCCAGGAGCCCCAAACTGTAGCTAAGCACATGAGCACCGCTACAAGTAGATTACCGCAAAGTCCCAGCGAGGTAAGCATATTAGACGTCACCCAGCGAGGCATACGCTCTACGAGGTAGGCGATGAGAGCAAGCTCCTGATCATGAAGGATATTCGTTCGCTTACGATCTTGACTTATCGCCTTTTTAGTTTCAGACATAACTCTGTATTATTCTATTGACTGGGTCCTCTGGGCTCAGCCTATCTACCGTTGTCAAATGAGAGACGGGACTTCCATCCTAATGTTTGGAGGTCATACCACCCGAGTACCGACAGCAAGTCGGTGTCTCTACCACAAAGTTAACCTATATTTTCATATAGTACTCCGCCTTGGCACATGGCCTTGCTTATCATTTTACACACCAAGTCGAAATCGCAGCTCAAGCACATTCTTCCCACCTCTGGATTGAGATGGAGAATAAGCTTATCACCCCGGCACATACAAAAAAAGAGGAGCTTTCGCTCCTCTTCTCTGTTGTCTCATAAGGACTCGAACCTTAACAAACAGGACCAGAATCTGTTGTGCTACCATTACACCATGAGACAATACTCGGTGAACCTTGGCGGACTCGAACCGCCGACCCCTACCCTGTCAAGGTAGTGCTCTAAACCAACTGAGCTAAAGATTCATGTCGTTTTTGACACTGCAAAGGTAGGCAAATATTCCGAACTACCAAACATTCGGCGAAAAAAAATCTCTCTACACCACCTATTGTATAGTGCCATTATATCAGGGGCTTCATTTCTATCGGGCAACATCATTCCCCTTTTGAGAGTCATTAAAAAGACTGTAGCTTAGGATGTAGGGTGAGTGAAACTATCGTGACAGAACTAAAGCAATAGCCATTCGTCCCCAGACCTGTAGTTGTCCCGTATGTGAACAACTATTCGTTCGCAGGTAGAACGAGTAGTAGATTAAACCCAAAACCAATAGTCGTTTGCGCATGGACCAGTAGGTGTTTTGAAATCGACTTAGCTTATCTCATCTACGAATAGCTATCAAATGAGAGCAGCAAGTGAGAAGCTACAAGGCACTTCAAGGAGAGAGATTCCTGAGCAAAGAATTAGCTTCGTGTTAATAGTTGCCGACTCAATATGATCCTGAGATCTTGAAAAAGAGAGCACGGCAAAGCGCTGGCAGTATGATTCCAATTACCTTTTATTACCTCTGCTCACAAGAAGTCGGTCCCGAGACCACTCCAATAGTCTTTATTTACTATCTCTAAACTGTAAAGCGAATATGAAGAAGTTCATCCTCGCCGCAGCGTGCCTCTTCGCGCTCGACACAAATATCTCGGCTCGGAACCCTGAAAAGAAGGAACCCGTAAAAAAGGAATGTTCCAAGAACGATGCTAAGTCCTGCGATAAGAAGGACGCCAAGACTTGCGATAAGAAAGATGGCAAGGCTTGCGACCAGAAGGCAGACAAGTCCGCTCAGGAAGCAGGCAAGAAGGACTGCTGTAAGAAGGATGCCAAGTCTAAGGACAGTGCAAAGAAGGACTGCTGCAAGAAGGACGCCAAGGATAAGCAGCAGGATTGCTGCAAGAAGCAGAAGAAATAATCCCTTCTCTAACCTATAGCAAAGGCCCCGCTACTCAATGATTGAGTAGCGGGGCCTTTGCATTTTATACAGCCGTATTACTAACGGCATCTATAGTGCGTGATCATTCATCGACGACGAGATTATCGATGATGAAGTTCTGACGCTCGGGAGTATTCTTACCCATATAGAACATGAGGAGGTTGCTTAGATTATCCTCCTTACGGATACGGATAGGATCCAGCTTGATATTCTCCTCGCTGATCCAGTCCTTGAACTGCTCTGGAGAGATCTCTCCAAGCCCCTTGAATCGCGTGACCAGTGCTCGCTTGCCCAGCTTCTTCAGTGCAGCCTGCTTCTGAGCCTCATTGTAGCAGTAGATGTTTGTCACAAGTTCTTCGGCAGGTGTCTCCTCTGCAGTCTTCTTGGTACGGCCCTTCTTCTTAGCAGGAGTGCTTGTCATAAAGTTGTCTGACTTCTTGTGCTCCTTGGGCAAGAAGACGCGGAAGAGCGGAGTCTCAAGGATGAAGACATGCCCACGACGCACCAGCTCGGGGAAGAACTGCAGGAAGAAAGTAATCAGCAGTAGACGGATATGCATCCCATCGTCATCAGCATCGGTCGCGATGATGATACGATTGTAGCGTAGCCCGTCGAGACCATCCTCGATATTGAGAGCAGCCTGAAGAAGGTTAAACTCCTCATTCTCATACACCACCTTCTTACTCTGGCCATAGCAGTTGAGGGGCTTACCTCGGAGGCTGAAGACAGCTTGATACTTGGGGTCACGACACGTGGTGATGGAGCCACTTGCAGAGTTACCCTCCGTGATGAAGAGGCTGGTACGCTCGGGCTCCTTGGCCTTAGGGTCATTGAAGTGAATGGTACAGTCGCGAAGCTTCTTGTTGTGCAGGCTGGCCTTCTTAGCTCGCTCGCGTGCAAGCTTCGCTACACCACTGAGAGACTTACGCTCACGCTCACTCTCCTGGATCTTCTGCAGCATGATGGCAGCATCCTCGGGATGGATATGGAGATAGTTATCAAGCTCCTTACCAAGGAAGTCATTGAGGAACTTCTGGATACTTCGCCCATCAGGCTCCATATCCTTTGACCCAAGCTTCGTCTTAGTCTGGCTCTCAAAGACGGGCTCCTCGATCTTAATGCTGATGGCAGCTGCCATTCCATAGCGGATGTCGCGGTAGTCGAAGTTCTTCCCAAAGAAGTCCTTGATGACACGAGCTACGGCTTCCTTGAAGGCCGAGAGGTGCGTACCACCCTGTGTAGTATTCTGTCCGTTGACAAAGCTATAGAAGTCCTCCCCTACCTGCGAGGTATGGGTCACGACGATCTCGACGTCATCCTCCTTGAGATGGATGATAGGATACAGGGGCTCCTCGGTAATGTTCTCCTCGAGGAGGTCTGCTAAGCCACGCTTCGAGAGATAGCGCTTGCCATTATAGATGAGAGCAAGACCAGCATTGAGGAAGGAGTAGTTCTTCACCATCGTCTCGACGAACTCATCCTTGTACTCGTAGTCACGGAAGAGGTCAGCATCGGGACGGAAGACGACTCGCGTGCCCGACGGCTCATCGGAGGGAACGGCCTCGGTCTCCTCTAAAAGCTTGGCATGGGAATAGCGAACAGTCTTCGTCAGACCTTCACGCCAGACGGTGATCTCACAGTGAATGGAGAGAGCATTAACAGCCTTGATACCGACACCATTAAGCCCGACAGACTTCTTGAAGGCCTTAGAATCAATCTTCCCTCCAGTGTTCATCTTGCTCGTAGCATCGATGAGCTTACCGAGAGGGATACCACGCCCGTAGTCACGCACAGTCACCTGACCGTCACGGATAGTGATCTCGACCTTCTTACCAGCCCCCATGACATACTCGTCGATCGAGTTGTCAAGGACTTCCTTCAACAGGACATAGATACCGTCATCGGAATGGGAGCCATCTCCAAGCTTCCCGATATACATCCCTGGACGGCGACGAATATGCTCGTCCCACTCCAGGGTCTTGATGTCACTGTCGTTGTAGTCTACTGTCGTCTGTTCTAAAAGAGTCATGTGGTTGTAACGTCCGTCGTTGTTTTGCAGGTCAAAGATAGCAAAAAGCCCGCAGGAAACCGCCTGCAAGCTTATATAATACCCTCTAATATAGCCCTATGTCAACATACTCTCCACGACCTTCCCATAGCCTACCCATTCAGGGGTAACTGCGCTACGTATAGCCTTGGAAGGCTGGTGCTGCTTCGCAGACCGACCGCACGCTCTATCCGATCTCCGCTGACGGCATCCAGGTGCTCCCCAACTACCTCACCCCACACGGGCGATCCATATAGAAGGCTTCCCTTGAGCTCCCACTGTGGAGCTCGAGGGCAAGCGGTTCTATATCATCTTCTTGCATGTCGATGTGTGGTTGCCTATGGAAGGGAGTGGTATGAACCTATATTGGTCATCGGGCTGACCTATATAGGTTGCCTTTCCGAGCAATATAGGTCACGACGCGAACCTATATAGGTTGACTCAGCGACCAATATAGGTCGGTAGCACCTCTCCTTTCTCGTATATGCCATACAGGGTAAGACTGCCCTCTCTTAGTGAAGCGGGATCCAAACGACTACTGGTCTGTATGCGAAACAACTATTCGTTTGGGGGGCAAACTACTATTGGTTCACTATCCAAACTACTATTGGTTCGAGCGCGGAGCACTACTGATTTGAGTGCGAACAACTATTGCTCTATGCTTGACATCTCTATTGCTTCGCGTCTTGGTCTTGAAAAAGTAAGGCTTGCGCCTTGGTGTGGGAGCGCTACACACCCACGGCATAGATATTGGATGTATCACCGATATTGCTTACCTTTGCAGCGCTTTAGAGTGCCTCCTGCAATATGGACACGCTAAAAGCTTAGGTAGAATCAGTAGCTCAGTCGGTAGAGCACATCCCTTTTAAGGATGGGGTCCTGGGTTCGAACCCCAGCTGATTCACGGTGGGGATGTCGCAAGGCATCCCCACACTCTTTTATAAAGCATGCGCCCCGCAAGACCTCTGTATAGGTCTTGCGGGGCGCATGCTTCATCGGAGAGAGAATATCAGTCTCCGGCATGTAAAGCTCCTGTCTGTGGGACGTACTTACGCTTACCACTATACTCCGTAATGTCAATACGAATGATCTCCGTCCGATGGAAGGACTTCTCTACATATGCCTTTCCCAGCTCCATATCATTAGGCGATAGCTTCTCCAAGAGAAGATGAAGCGCATGCCGGCGCTCCTCCTCGCTGAGATCAATATGTGCAGTCCCTCGGAGGATGACACTCTCATACTCGGTAGTAAACTTACTCGGAAGGAGATTCACACGCCCGACGATACAGAGGGAGACCTCAGCATGACCAGCACGTATAGCACGGAGCTTCTTCCCCTCGGGGGCACAGTGGACATAGATGCAGTCTCCACCATCCCAGATATGATTGATGGGGAAGCCGTAGGGCTTACCCTCTTCATCGATCATCGAGAGGACACAGTACTCGCTCTCACGGAGTAGCTCCAGAGCACGCTCTTCATCAAGCAGGCGATCACGACGCCGTACATCAGCATTATTATACTTCATCATCAGATATATAGTTGGGTACAGATTATAGAGACGACTGGAGAGTGGAGGCACCCTACTCTACCCTCTCAGATTTGCGAAAAACTATCTCGACAGTATCAGCTTCCCTTCATTCTCCAAGAGCAAACCTCTCTGTAGCAATTGCTCAAGAGCGTAGGAGAAGGCAGCATCAACATTAGCTCCACGGCGAGAGAATCCCATGCGCTTCGCAGCAATAAGGGTCGCTGCATCAGGGGCGATCGACACATTCTGCTTCACCACTTCGAGGAGGACCTCCATCAGTTCGACCGAAGGGATCTCTTCTATTGAACGCTTTGCGATCGCAGTATTGGGGCGGTAGCCCTTCCACTGCTCACCATCTTTCTGTGTAAGCCAAAGAGTCCGACCATCACGGTCAGAGACAGTGAAGAACATGGGCAGTAGGGCATCCACGATCCCCGTAATCGTCGAGCTCACTCGCGCAAAAGACTTGAAGGCCGCCACACGCTTTGAGAGGAGCGAATAGGTAATAGGCTGCTCTCTGGCTACGACCTCACGGACGAAGTCCTCCAGCGAAGTGCTGGTGTAGCTATCAGTAGCGGGGTACTCCAGCGCCTCAGAAGAGCTTATCGGCTCAGCGATCAGATCTGCCTCAGTGATAGCGAAGGGAGAAGATACAGCTGTAGACTGCGGCTTCAGAGGGCGCTCTGGGAGCGACTTCAGTCGGGCAAGGATGCGCTCTATGACGAGGTCAGGCTGGCGGAACCAGTCCGGACTCCATACACGCATCACCTCCCAGTCGAGGCTCCCGAGTACGCTCGGCTGCACGACCTCACGATCTCGAGTCGTCTGAGTACGTCGGTAGGCTTCTCCATCGATCAAGATCCCTAAGCGATAGCAATCTGGTGCACTGGGCAAGGCTACAGCAAGGTTGACCTTGAAGTTCGAGCGTCCCAGCTGAGTCATCGCAGGATAGCCAGCCTTCTGTAAGCGATTAGCTATCTGCTCGGCGATGATGCGGTCGGCAGAGTCCATATCTGGCTGAGGGCGACGTACGAGCGTCTGTCGCTCAGCATACTCAAGGAAGTGCTTCAAGCCCTCTACGCCCTTAGCCTTCGTGCGGCGCAGATCGATCTGATCACTGGTCATCGTCGAGAAGACCAGCATTTCACAGCGAGCGCGACTGACGGCTACATTGAGGCGACGCTCACCCCCTGCCTTATTCAACGGGCCAAAGTTCATACTGACCTGCCCCGTAGCATCTGCACCATAGCCGATAGAGAAGAGGATGACATCACGCTCATCACCCTGCACATTCTCAAGGTTCTTGATGAAGATAGGCTCATAGAGCTGGTCGGCCAACTCTTGTAGCAAGGTATCACGAGTCATACGCTCGGTCAGCGTATCTTCAATAAGATTCTGCTGTGCGGCACTGAAAGCCACTATACCCATACTCTCCCCTCTCAAGCTATCATCACGCAGACGACGGCATACCTCATGGACGATCGCCTCAGCTTCGGCCTTATTCTGTCGGGTCTTCCCCTTGTCATAGGTCCCCTTAATGTGAATGAATCGCACCTTCGTCGCTTGATCATCCACAGAGGGGAAGGTAATGAGCTCCCCATCATAGTACTCATGGTTACTGAAGGCGATAAGGCTCTCGTGGCGGGAGCGGTAGTGCCAATTCAGCTGTAGCGAAGGTAGACTGAGAGCCTGGCAGTCCTGCAGGATGCTCTCCAAGTCATCGATGCTCTCCTCCTCTTCCTCGACGGAGTTCGTACTGAAGAAACTCGTTGGAGGCATCTGCTTGGGGTCTCCTACCACGATGAGGGCATTCCCTCGAGCTATAGCTCCTACAGCTTCACTGGTCGGCATCTGAGAGGCTTCGTCAAAGACCACTAAGTCGAACTTCTCCGCCCCTAAGTCTATATACTGTGCCACCGACATTGGGCTCATCAGCATACAAGGGCAGAGGCGCGGTAGAAGGTTAGGGATATCATCCAGCAGCTGGCGAATTGAAGTACCTCGCCCTCCATTGGCTATATTACGATTGAGGCGCCCGATCTCCGAGCTATTATCTATGTCCTCGTAGACATGGGGAAGCTGATTGGACAAGCGAGCATAGAGCATCTTCTTCGACAGCTCTTGGAACTCTGCAGTCAACTCCTTGTAGCGCTGCACCTGCTGGTCAAAAAGCTCACCCTCAAACGTGCAAAGGAGCTCGCTCCGAGCTATCTTCTGCTCGGCTAAGGCGCGATAAAGTCCCTTAAAGAAGGCTTGCATAAGCTGCGCTGCATCTACTCGCTTCGCCTCCACTTCGCGAATGACGATATCAAGGCTCTGCGAAGAAAGTTCGCCTCGCAACTGTATCCAGCTATACCACTTCCCGACCAGCCCCTGATGAGTCTGCCAGCGAGAGAAGCACGAAGAAAGCGCCACAGAGAAGGAGCGATCGGAAGGGAACTGATACGACACCCAGGGCTCTGCCTCCTTTATATACTGCGACCACTCACCGGAGAGAGCATCGAGCCCTCGGAGCTGATGCTTTAGCTCTTCAGTGAAAGCAGGCTTAATGGACTCTCGGGTAGCGGAGACTGAGAGCTGTAGCCCCTCAGCAAAAGCCGCTACAGCCTTCACCAAACGAGGGAGGTAATCCAAGAGGCTTCCCAGCTCCGTAGTAGAGAGGCTACGTCCCAAAAGCTGGTGTATCCCTCCGCTCTCTCCCGCACAGTGCTTAACTTCCTTCTGATACTCAAGCACACGCTCCAGATACCCTGCTACTGTCTGAGCTTGTAGCTTCTCACTGTAGAAGCGCATCTTCTTGAGGTAGCTACGAGAGGCAAAGAAGCGAGGTAAGAACCAAGAGTCTTCAATTGCCTTCCACTCCTGCAGGAGGCTCAGTGCATCTATCTCTAAGAACTCCTCCCGGCAGTCAGCCGTGAGCGTGGCACGGAGTTCATCACGATGCTTCATATGCTCCCAGATCGAGCGCAACTGGGCTCCCTGATGCTCATCAAATGCAATAGCGGCGACAGATGAGTGCATCAGTGGAGAGGCTGAGATCTCTGAGAGGAGGTCTATACCAAGACGTAGACTTTGCTCACTATCCTCCAGATCTGCGCCAAAGATCTCCGTAAGGAGAATATGCGCACGCTGTATGCGTCCTGTAAGAGTCACACCTTCGTCAAGGAGACGTGCTAAGGTCTGCGGCTCTTGGATGCAGGCAAGTGTGGGCCATAGTCCGACCAGCGGATGCTCCGAGGGCTGCCCTACGACATTGAGTACTGCGGGCAGTTTGCTACCGAGTAGCTCTTCGCAGTGCGTGATAAATTCCCCATCAAGATGTGCCAGCTGCTCGTTCAATGCGACCTCAAGAGGCTCTACCTCATACGACTCATATCGCGATATACATTCGTAGAGGGAGAGCTTGGCTCCCTCGCGATCCTCATGAAGACTCTCCATATACTGGATCAGCAGCGTACGACGCTCGTAGAGCTTCTGGGCTATGGAGTCATATTCCTCTGGCTCTCGGATCTTCGCCGCATGTAGAGCTTTATCCAGCTGCTCCAAGACATGCTTCTTTGTCACCTTGTTGGAGTGAAGCTCAAGGCAGAAGGGATCAAGACCGATCTTCTCAAGTCGGCTCTGCACCACGCTGAGAGCAGCCATCTTCTCTGCGACGAAGAGCACTCGCCGCCCCTGGTAAAGTGCGTTGGCGATGAGGTTCGTGATCGTCTGTGACTTCCCCGTACCCGGAGGACCATAGAGTATGAAGGAGGAGCCACGCCCGGCCTCCAAGACAGCAGATAGCTGTGACGAGTCTACGGGGACAGGTAGAGCAATGCTCCCAGGAGTCAGATGCTTATCCTCCTCTGCCAAGTTCGTCTGCAGAGGCTGAGGTTGCCACTGGAGCGAACCACTGACGAGGCTGGCGACGACAGGATGCGAGAGAAGCTCCTCGCGATGATTATGAATATCGTGCCACATCAGGTACTTATTGAAGGAGAATGCCCCAAGGACACACTCCTCCTCGACATCCCACTTACTCTGCTCTCGGAGAGCGTCTCGGACTTGCGCAAAGATGAGAGGCACATCGACACCATGCTCATCACGGGGAAGGGGATCAATCCCCTTGATGCGTATGCCGTAGGTCTGGCGGATATATTCGATGAGGGTGATATTGAGTGAGATCTCCTCATCTCGCTTGCGGATATAGTAGCGCCCACGCTTGTAGATGAGATCCACGGGTAGGAGAAGAAGTGGAGCATAGCGTGCTCGAGGGCTATTCTTCTTCTCATACCAGCGAAGGAGACCAATCGCCAGATAGAGCGGATTAGCCCCCGTCTCTTCCCTCGTGGTACGAGCATGACGATAGATATTCTTGAGGATCAACTGTGTCTCATCCTCAGCGTAGTAGGTATGTAAGAGCTTCTGTCTCGTGATATCATTTAGGATAAGCGGCTCCAGAGAGCTAATCATACTGGAGCGAAGTAAGCGCTCTTCTCTATCTACTCGTACGACTCCCTCAGGAATAGGATGGATGCAGTACTCCGTATTCTCCTGCAAGTAGTCCTCTATGGAAGCGACATCGAAGGAGATGAACTGTATGGCACGGCTACGGACAGAGAGATTGAGGAAATTGTTGCGCAGAGAGAAGTCCAAGAGCTTTCGCTCCCAGATATCAAGCTTATTGACCTCCGTCTTATCGTCATAGGCACGATCCAAATCATATCGAGTGCGATGGGTAGCCTCGATGGCACAGGCCGTATGCTTAGGAGCTTCCTCTGGAGCCAACTTCCACTTACCACCCTCACTGAGGCGGGTTGGTAGCGAGATAATACCCTCCAAGCGACAGCGAGCTAGGTCAATGAACATCTGAAACTCATTATCCCTCTTGAGATGCTGCCGAGCGATCTCCTGTGCATGCTCAAAGGAAGCATAGTCCTTAGTAAGCTCCGTACACTCAAGTACAAGCATCTCGGAGATCCCCTCAGAGCATGCCTTCTCTAAGAAAGATGCATCATCACAGATGCTCTGACGGTAGCACACTTCGCTGAGCCACACACCGAGGAAGGCATGCCCACGCATGATCACTACCCCACTATTGATCCCAACCGCCTCCAGCACAGAGGCCATCAAGAGGGTCAGCTCAATACAGTTCCCCTGATGACTCTCAAGGACCTGATCTGCGAGCGTGATGCGCTGCCCGATAGCCTCATAGCTGGCCGGTACTGCGCGGTAGATAATCCCCTCTTGATGGAGTGCAGCAAAGATGGCACTAACTTGCTCAACGACCGTATTGGGGTCTCCATCTTGATACTCAACAAAGGCACTTGCCCCTGTCATCTGCTTGAGGAGAGCTGATGCCTTGACGACCATCCGCCCTACAGCAGGCTGATTGGGCACCACAAAAGAGGCCAGACACTGTGGAAGGATCTGCGTCCCCAGCCATTGATCAAATGCCATCAACTCCAGGTCATACTCCCGCGAAAGCAAGACTTCTTCCCCGCTATAGATCTGTACAGTGAAGGAGGAGATGACGCGCTCTGAGAGCTCAAGCAAAGCATCAGCCTTGGGGAGAACAGCGACATCAGAGATACGTACCGTGCTCCCACGATCAATGCGGCTATATATAGCAGAGCGCTGCTCTTGGACAAAGCGCCCCCCAATAGAGACACTGATATCCAGCAGATCTTCCTCACCGACATTCGCGAGCTCTATACTGCTGCAGACTGGGATATGGTTGTGTAGGAGTGCGTAATTGACATTCTTGATATAGTCAATATGTAGCTCTATCATCATTGTAGGGGTCGTTAGTCAGGTAGATATGGGAAGGCAAAAGATAATGCCTCTCACCGCTATAACACTCAAAGGTAGCTATATTTCAGAAGGTAGATGCATAGGGGAATCCCCGTCTTTCCTCCAAGAAGAAGCCTTCCCTAAGAAGTGCAGTAGCTGAGAGAAATACCTCAGCAGAAAGCACTACTATGAAGTCGGGAAAGTAACCAGTACTGGTCCGAGAGGTGACCAGTACTGCTCCACTCGCTGACCAGTACTGGTCGATATACCCAACCAGTACTGCTCACTTCAGCGACCAGTACTGGTCGCAAAAGGAACTAGCAGAGGGAGGGTCATCGCACTGCATCATACTCCCTATTTATCCATCAGATAATCAGCCAGCTATCTCCATAGCCCACTTCATAGCAGCACCTAAGAAAGATACTTTTCCCTACCCTCGAAAAAAAGAAGCCTCCCCACCGCTTCATATAAAAGCAGTGGGGAGGCTTGTCTTATCAGAGCATAGAGCTACAAAGAGCTCTACGAGAAGTTACTTCTTCTTAGCGGGAAGGTGAATAGCCAGACCCAGAGCGTCAGCTATAGCTTCATAGAGAGCTTCGGAGTAGGTGGGGTGCCCGTAGATCGTAGCGATGACTTCCTCAGCGGTAGCTTCCATCTCCATGATCAGCGAAGCCTGGCTGATCATTTCAGCAGCCATAGCACCGATGATGTGGATACCAAGGATCTCACCGTACTTATTATCGAGGACAACCTTGACGAAGCCTTCCGTTTCACCAGAAGCGAGTGCACGACCGTTAGCTGCGAAGGCGAACTTACCGATGCGGACATCTCCATACTTCTCACGTGCCTGGTCTTCGGTCAGACCGACCATAGCAACCTCGGGGCGCGTATAGACTACAGAAGGAGCGGAGAGCATCTTGAGTGCACGTTCGTTGCCCTGCAGAGCGTTCTCAGCAGCGACCTCACCCATACGGAATGCCGTGTGAGCAAGCATCTTCAGACCGTTGACATCACCAGGAGCATAGATGCCCTTGACGCTGGTCTCCATGAACTTGTCGACCTTGATGCGACCGCGCTCGATTTCGAATTCGATCTCACCGACCCCTTCGAGGTCAGGCACACGACCGATAGAGAGCAGAGCCTTTTCAGCTTCGATAGCCGTACCATCCTTGAGGATAGCAGCGAGCTTGCCCGAGCGGTCTTCGATCTTTTCGATAGCAGCACCAGTCAGGATCTTGATACCACGCTTTTCGAGTTCGCTACGGAGCGTCTTAGAGACTTCCTTATCAAGAGCAGGGATGATGTAGTCAGCCATCTCGATGATCGTCACCTTCGTACCGAGGGAGACGAGGGCTTCAGCCATTTCGACACCGATGACACCACCGCCGATGACGACGAGGCTTTCTGGACGTTCTTCGAGGCTGAGGATATCGTCACTGGTCAGGACTGCAGGATGATCGAGACCAGGGATAGGCAGACGACCTACCTTAGAGCCACCAGCGAGGATGATCTTGTCAGCCTTGATGATGTCCTTACCATCGACGACGACGTCCTTGTCACGGTTGATCTTACCGACACCGCGGAAGACTTCGACACCGTTGCTCTTGAGCAGCGAGTAGACACCGCCCGTGAGCTTCTTCACTACGCTGTTCTTGTAAGAGACAAGCTTCTTCATATCGACAGAGAAGCTGGTGTCAGCGAAGTTGATACCACGAGCTGCAGCCTGTGCTACACCGTCGAGGATCTCAGCGTTGCGGAGGAACGTCTTGGTAGGGATACAGCCCTTGTTGAGGCAGGTACCACCGAACTCAGCCTTCTCAACGATAGCGACCTTAGCACCGAGCTGTGCAGCACGGATAGCAGCTACGTAGCCAGCAGGGCCACCACCGATGACGCAGAGGTGGTAGGAGCCTTCGAGATGTACCAGAGGAAGTGCAGCACCTTCGTGCTTAGGACCTTCCTGCTTTTCAGGTACGATCTCATCCTTGGTGCGGACGGTCTCAAGGCTTTCGCCAGCTTCACCGATGTAACCAATAACTTCAGCGATGGGTACCGTCTCACCAGCCTGGTGAGTAATCTTGAGGAGCACACCCGAAGCTTCAGCTTCGAGCTCCATGCTCGTCTTGTCGGTCATGATTTCGAGGAGGACTTCACCAGCCTGTACGGGGTCTCCCTCGTTCTTGCGCCAGCTGACGATCTCACCTTCGGTCATATCTAAGCCCGTCTTGGGCATGATGATCTCTGTTGCCATATCTATTTAGGATCTTCTTTTGTGGTTCGAGTGGTTGATTTAAACGAGGAGAGGGAGTGGAGACTCCAGGGTAGCCTTCAGCTCCTGCATGAACTTAGCTGCGCCAAGACCATTGATGACACGGTGGTCGCTGGTCAAGCTCATCTTCATAATGGGACGGATGACGACCTCGCCGTTGCGTACGACGGGCATTTCCTTAGTCCCTGCTATGGAGAGGATAGCGGAGTTAGGCTGGTTGATGATCGAGGTGAAGGACTCGACACCATACATACCCAGGTTGGAGATGGTGAAGGTGCTACCTTCCTGATCCTGTGGGGTAAGCTTCTTGCCAACAGCACGCTCGGTGATGTCCTTGAGACGGAGCATCAAGTCTACGAGGCCAAGCTTCTCTGCCCCATGAACTACAGGCACCAGAAGGCCTTCATCCATACCGACTGCCATAGCGAGGTTCACATAGTTGTGAAGCTCGATCTGTGAGCCATCAGCAGAGAGTGAAGCATTGATATAGGGGTGATTCATCAGCGTGCGCACAACAGCGATGGAGATGATATCCGTGACAGTGAGCTTTTTGCCCGTCTTCTCCTTGATAGGCTCAAGGAGCTGCTTGCGTAGCTTCGTAGCTTCGTACATATCCACCTCATAGTTCAGGACGAAGGTAGGAGCAGAGAAGTAGCTATCGGCCATACGCTTAGCGATGACGCGACGCATCATGTTCATTGGTACGATCTCGACTTCACCTGGAGCTGCAGCAATTGAAGAGGCGGCAGATGCAGGAGCCTGAGCAGAAGCAGCGGGAGTGGCTGCAGGTGCAGCAGGTGCAGCAGCTGGAGCAGCGGCAGGAGCAGCAGGCTTATCCAGCGTAAAGGGATCGATGATCCCCTCGAGGTTGGGGTAATAGCGATCTCCAAGGACAGCAGCTACATCAGATCGCGTGATCTTCCCACGGAAGCCCGTCCCCTTAATCGTAGAGGTATCAATGCCAAAGGCATCAGCGATCTTCTTAGCCAGAGGAGTGATGCCACCTGCCTTCTCGTAGCTGAATTCAGCTACGTCCTCAGCGTGGATACGCCCCTTGTAGCCAGAGCCTGCGATCGCATTCAGGTCGACTCCCATGCGGTGAGCCAATGAGCGAGCTGCAGGTGTGGCTCTTAGTTTATCATTTCCCATATTCAGATTATTCTTATGACGTATAGCCCTCACCTGTGATTGGGGTAGAGGGCTATACGCGGATAGTATCTTCGTGTGCGACGATTAGCGCTTGTCGTAGAGGCGCTCGATATACTTCAGGATGCGATCAACATCGGGGAGCATAGCGACCTCGAGAGAGTGGTTGTAAGGCGTGGGGATATCCTCAGCAGCCAGACGCAGGATGCGGCTATCGAGATAGTCGAAGGCACCGCTCTCAGCGATAGAAGCTGCGATCTCACCGAGGAAACCACCCGTCTTGTGAGCATCGTTTACGAGGAGTACACGACCTGTCTTGCGGACAGACTCAATGATCGTCTCACGATCCAGCGGAGCCAGCGTCATGAGGTCAACCACTTCGACCTCGATACCCTTCTCAGCAGCCTTGTCAGCAGCCTTGAGGACGCGCTCCAGCATACGGCCATAGGTAACCACAGTGACATCCTTACCGACACGCTTGA
Organism: Porphyromonas pasteri; assembly: GCF_014647755.1. Taxonomy (GTDB): domain Bacteria; phylum Bacteroidota; class Bacteroidia; order Bacteroidales; family Porphyromonadaceae; genus Porphyromonas; species Porphyromonas pasteri. The sequence goes on from NZ_BMPU01000001.1 coordinate 533,007, forward strand.
TATCAGCCTTGCCAATGGGCAGGACAAAGTCAGGAGAGGTAGGTACCTCACCCTTCATGTTGTACTGAGCCTTGTACTCAAGGAAGATCACAGGGTTGTTGTCACGGATAGCGGCCTTCAGCAGCCCCTTGACATCTGCAGGGGTACCTGGAGCTACGACCTTGAGACCAGGGATGTGGCAGAACCATGATTCGAGACTCTGAGAGTGCTGAGCAGCAGAGCCCAGACCCGAGCCAGCAGCGCAGCGGAAGACAACGGGCACTGAACCCTTACCACCATACATATAGCGGGTCTTAGCAGCCTGGTTCACGATGTTGTCCATCATATACACGACGAAGTCCATGAAGGTCACGTCGACGATAGGACGCATCCCCGTCAGAGCAGCACCGACAGCACAACCCGAGATAGCGTTCTCGGAGATAGGCGTGTCACGTACACGCTCACTGCCGAATTCCTCCAGCATACCTACTGAGGTACCGAAGTCACCACCATAGACGCCGACATCTTCACCCATAAGGAAGACGTTCTCATCGCGACGCATCTCTTCGCTCATCGCTTCGATGATGGCGTCACGCACGGACATCACCTTTGTTTCTTGTCCTTCTATCATAATAGTTTATTCTTTTTCTTAGGGTTAGTGAAGAGCAGTGGCCTATTCGGTGAAGATATCTTCGAAGGCCGACTCAGGAGAGGGCTCGGGACCCTTGCGACCGTACTCTACGGCAGCGTCAATGGCCTTGTGGCTTGCAGCTTCGATAGCATCGAGCTCCTCAGCCTTAGCAAGCTTCTTATCAAGCAGGTAGTTACGGAACTTGAGGATAGGATCCTTCTTCTTCCACTCGTCTACCTCTTCCTTCGTACGATACTTACCAGGGTCAGAGGTCGAGTGACCGTACCAGCGGTAGGAGATAGCTTCGACGAGGACAGGCCCCTTGCCAGCGCGCACATCCTTGATCACCTTGTCCATCGTCTCACGTACAGCTAAGAGGTCATTACCATCTTCGATGAAGACGCCAGGGACACCATAGGCTGCAGCACGCTCATAGACGTGCTTCGTACGCATCACAGAGCTGATAGGCGTAGAGATACCATAGCCGTTGTTGATACAATAGAAGATTACGGGGAGATTCCAGATGGCTGCCATGTTCAGCGTTTCATGGAAAGAACCTTCATTAGTAGCGCCGTCACCGAAGCAGCATACGACGATCTTACCCGTGTTCTTCATCTTCTGAGTGAGGGCTGCACCGATAGCGATACCCATACCGCCACCGACGATCCCATTGGCACCGAGGTTACCGGCATCGACATCTGCGATGTGCATCGAGCCACCCTTACCCTTACAGACACCATTTGCCTTACCCATGATCTCAGCCATCATACCATTCAGGTCAATGCCCATAGCAATACTCTGACCGTGGCCACGGTGGTTGGAGGTAATGAGGTCTCCCTTCTCCAGACCAGCGATAGCACCGACATTAGCGGCTTCTTCGCCCACGGAAAAGTGCGTCATACCAGGGACTTCCCCACGACGCACCAGCTGGTTGACCTTGTTGTCGAAGTTGCGGATGTCCTCCATCTTGCGGTACATCTCCAGCAGTTCTTCTTTCTTGAGTTTAGCCATAACTGTATTCTATTTAGATACTTATTTGATCTTCTATTTCTGCAATGCCTCGGCAGATACCTCCGTCTTAGCGTTCAAGAGGAGCACTACTACAGGCTCATACGTCGTGATTCAGGAGCATCTCTATGCTCTAATAAGGGAAAATAATCCGCATTAACCCTCTGTATTGTCATATTGACTATGCAAAGATATGCATTACGCATAAATCCCATCACACCGCAGCCCCTTCAGACGAGTTTTCACCGCTCCTCGGACCCTATTTTAAGAGAATTTGCATCTTATTTTGAGGCCCAAACGAGGCTTTTAGCAAGTCAATCAAGAGTCAGAAATGCGACTTTCAATTATAAAACATAAAGAGAATCAGATGGTTCACTCCTCCACCGCGCATTTTAATAACCTGGAGCTATCCCTTCATTTATCCTATCAATAGCTGCTACCTATAAACAGGTGATTTAGCGAGAATATCACTCTTTTGATAGGCAAAATGAATAGATCCACCCTACTCCATGTTATCTATCTTAGATATATCAAGTAGAGTATGATGTCGTTAAGGATGGATATAAAAAGCCACCGCACACAGCTGGGATAGCTGCGTGCGGTGACACAATGATTCTTTCAGATAGCCGAGAGCTTACTCTGCTTCGTCCTGGTCTGCAAAGTCCGTGATACCGGCCTCGATGAGGATGTTGTACCAAGTATAAAGCTTCTTGATGTCCGAGGTGTAGACACGCTCGCGGTCAAAGTTAGGAATCACTTCACCGAACGAGTTGCGTAGCGCATCGCTATCCTTGAGGAGTTCTTCAGACACTGCTACACCAGCCTGCTTCTCATGGAGACGCGTGAGGACTTCCGAGAGAGCAATATCTTCGCCGTCAGTGAACATGGAGATATCACCAAGCGATACCACACGGTCCTTGGGCAGAACGGGGATACGCTTCTTAGTCTGGAGAGACTCGACGATGAGCGTATTCTTGCCGGAGGAGAGGAGACGATAGAGTCCAGGCTTGCCTGAGATAGAGAGAATAGTCTTCAACATATAGGATCTTATTTGAGCGGAAGGCTGGCTGCCTCCCTTGATGGGTGCAAAAATAGGGATATTTGAGTGAATAGCCACTGAGAGAGTTCAGTCGAGGAGCTTATCAAAGAGACTATCAAGTTGGGGGATGAGAGGATGAGCCTCATCATTATATATCAGGTAGTCTGCACGCTGAGCTAATTCCTCCTGAGACATCTGATGCTGCATGCGAGCACGGACAGCTTCCTCACCTACACCATCACGCATCATAGCTCGCTGCAAACGAAGCGTATCATCAGCAAGGACAGCCAAGACACCATCGGTATAGGCATCAAGGCCAGCATCCAGAAGCAAGGCACTCTCTAAGGCACACAAGCGTTTCCCTTCTGCGCTGAGTCCTTCACGCCAAGCGACAAAGTCGCGACGCACAGCGGGATGTACGAGGGCATTGACTTGCTCCAGAAGAGAGCGATCGGTGAAGATCAGTGATGCTAGCGCCTTCCGATCCAGTAATCCCGAAGGAGCATAGATACCTGCACCGCAAAGGGCAATCATCGCGTCTCGGAGCTCTCCATCAGTATCGTAGAGGGCCTTAGCACGGCTATCGGTATCATAGACGGGGATGCCACGCTCCTCAAGTAGGCGAGCTATGTAACTTTTTCCGCTACCTATCCCCCCTGCGACCCCCAGCGTGTAGATGCCATGAGAGGTACGAGCTGAATGCAGAGGACTACTTGCGCTCTTCGATGACATACTGCACACGGTCAGGAGTCAAGCGATAGTGCTTGAGCCAATCAGGCTTCTGCACAAGGGAGATGGGGAGCTGACGAGGAGTTTCCCCAGAAGCATTGCCAGCCGTCACGAGATCGGGATAAGCTACAGCGATCTTCAGCTCCTCAGGCTTAATATCCTTGTAGCGAGAGCGAGGTAGCGTGAGCTGGATCGTAGCTACTCGAGGTAAGGGCAGAAGAACGAATCCCTCTGGAGCACCTGTCACCTCGACGGGGAGTGTGAAGGTCTGCTCCGTAAGTTGCTCTACGGGGACATGGACCTGCACTACATTGGTCGAGGCATATACTCCATCGGGGAGGAGAAGGCGTACCTTCGTCGTCGTCGTCGCCTTCAGCATATGCTCCTCAAAGGGAGCTGTAAGAATCGTTGTCAACGTGTCTAAGGCCTTCCCCGAAGCAAATACGGTGATCTCCGTTGGGGTAAGCTCAATATCACCGATGGCATAGCCCGTAGCGACCTGCGGCAAACTTCCCAACGTGATCGGAAGCACCTTACGATGACGACGGTAAGCCGTCGCATTAATTGAAGCGGGCGAGATGGAGATGACACGAGCTGATGTAGCGAGTCGGCTCCGCACTTCACCCGAGAGGGCAGAAGCCGAAAGCGAGAAGCCCGCGATGATCTGATGATCACGCTGCAGACGAAGGCGGATAGGCGCCAGTCCACGAGTCGTATACTCCAAGAGATGCCCCCCTTCATCCTCTAAGCTGACCTCAATGTACTCAGGTAGCTTCGTCTGCATACCCACCTCAGGTGGGATGGAATCATATACCACGGGGATATGCAGCGTATAGGTAAAGCGACGCTGAAGGCTCTGCACGAACCAGAAGGTAGCAGAGAGCAAGACAAAGACGAGGAAGATAAAGAGCTCCCTACTCCTACGACGCTTGGGCGGAGAGGAGTTCAGCTTTCGGGCTGATAATGGGACTCTCGGAGGGGAGTTCTTCAGATCTAATCGCATAGCTCGTAGACATTGGTCCGCACGATCACACGGCGGATATGAAGAGAGGCTGCCCGCACACTTGTAGCAGGCAGCCTCTTATATTTATGAGACCGTAGGCTGTAGGCTACTTGGCAGCTGCCTCGGGATCCCCTGCAGGGAAGACAGAGCCCTTATCGACACGGACACGTACTCCATCGGCGATCTCGACGACAAACTCGGTCTGCTTGATATCCTTGATCACCCCATAGAGGCCACCAGAGGTCACGATACGATCGTTGATGCCGAGTGCATCACGCTTCTGCTGCAGTTCCTTCTGACGCTTCTGCTGGGGACGGATCATAAAAAGCCAGAGAATCAAGCCGATCGCAACCACCATGATGACAGAAGAGAAGGGGCTGCCACCATTTTGTCCTGCGGCCTGGAGGAGAATCATTTCCATTCGTTATGTGTATTAAGTATTGGGTGAATATTCTGCGTTACTATGGAGGACTATATACTACTTGAGTATCTTCCCTTCCTCCTTCAGCTTTCGTGCCAAGGCGTCAAGGACACCATTGACGAAGGAGGCGCTATGGTTCGTCGAGTAGTGCTTTGCCAGCTCGACATACTCATTGATCGTGATCTGAGTAGGGATAAGAGGGAAGTAGAGGAACTCCGTCACAGCGAGATTGAGCAGCAGAGCATCAATATCTGCCAGACGCTCACTACTCCACCCTGCACTCAGCACAGGCTCGATGAGCTTCATCTGATCATTGTACTTCAGCAGGGTCTGACGGAAGAGCAGACGAGCAAAGCGCTCATCATCCTCATCCTTGAAGGCCGGACGGATATCATCGTCAATGGCAGTATCCTCTTCGCTCTTGCGCAGAGTCTTCTCGACGAAGTCCTTCACGACTTCTACAGGACCATTCTCCAAGCGAGCACTCTGATAAGCACCCGCCTCGCGAGCCTCATTGAGGGCAGCCTGTAGCGCTTCATCTTCCGTAGCGGGACGATCTTCGACCTCAGCCTTCTCGACTTCTCTCAAGTCATCCTGCCAGTAGATCGAATGCTGCTCCAGCCATTCGGCGAGCATCTCATCTGTCGTAATGATCTGTGTAAAGACATCGACCCAGAAGGCACGATCCTCTTCAAAGCCTACCTCAGTAGCCTTGAGATAATTTGCATAGATATCCGAAGCTTCGATGCGACGGAGGAGGTGGCGCAGGAGTGCTTCATCTTCCTCCCAGCGGAGGCTAAAGCCCTCATACCACGCATTCAGCTTCTCTGATACCGCAAGCTTAGCAGCCAAGCGATTCTCCAGAAGGCGCAGATTGGGGCTACGCTCTGCCTTAGTCGCAAGATGCTTATTCTTACGGATCTCAAGCACCTCACGGTAGAACTCCGTGAAGGAAGGGATAAGCTGTAGGAGGAAGAGGTAAAGGTCGTACGTGCGATGGAGACTGAGCAAGAGATCCTGCTCAGCAGCGGTCAGCTTCAGCTCACCACGATGCAGGTGAGCATAAGCCACCTGAAGTACACGGGTGCGTATTAGTACTCTATTGATCATAATTTCAAGTCGCTTACTCCTCTTCTGTGGCCTTACTCATAGCCCAGAGGACTCAGGGAAGTAGGACAAAGAACGCACAGATACTCAAGAAGTAGTACACAAAGATACGAGGATTTCACCAAATAGCCACTCCATACCTGCACAACGGCTCATGATCCCCCACATCCACAGACAAAGTCTTATAGAAAGGAATATAGTGCCGCCTTTCCATGCTGTAGTCCCCATCTAAGGAATCTCTTTCATCGCTTTCTCCTCTATGCCGAAAGCTACACCTCCCAAGAAGGCAAACCAGCCCCACAGATGAGGGAGATACCAACCTATATTGGTCGTTGGGTGAACCTATATTGGTCACGGCACTGACCTATATAGCTCGTCAGGACAACCTATATAGGTTCACCCAACGACCAATATAGGTTGATGAAGCTCCTACAAGAGGTCGCCCTTGAGGCGATCGTTTTCGCCCAATACCTAAACAGCAAATAGGGAGGATGAACCTCTATCGGCTCATCCTCCCTATCCTATTCTGATAACAATACCTATGGCCTGCTCCTGCTACTGAGTCCAGACTACTGGGAAGTACTGCTCAAGGATCTCCCGAGCAGCATACACCTCCCCTGGTGTAGGCTCATGGATATGCTCTAATGGGTACTCCCGTCCCAGCGTCTCATACTTATGCTTACCATAGGTATGGTAGGGCAAGAGCTCCAGACGCTCGATGTTCTCATAGCTACCGAAGCGCTCTCCAAGAGCATGGAGCGCCTCGGGCTGATCGCTATAGCCTGGTACAAGCACATAGCGCATACGCACGGGCTTCCCCATCTGTCGAAGCTGCTCCGCCGTAGCAAATGTATTCGTGTTGGACTGAGTCGTCAGGCGACGATGCCCTTCGGGTAAGACGTGCTTGCAGTCAAGCAAGACTATATCGACGATCGAGAGGAGCTCGTCCACATAAGCATTGCGGATGCTACCCTGAGTGTCGAGGCAGATATGTATCCCCTCTTCCTTGAGCTGGCGACAGAGAGGGATGAGTGCCTGCGCCTGCACGGTGGGTTCTCCTCCGCTGAAGGTAATCCCCCCACGCTTCCCAAAGAAAGGGCGCTCACTAATAGCCCGTCGTAGGACCTCAGCCTCCTCAATGAGCTTTCCTCCCTTCCCAATAGGGATGGTATCAGGATTGGCACAATAGAGGCACTGGAAGTTGCATCCCTGGAGGAATACCACTAAGCGAAGCCCTGGACCATCGAAGGTCCCCATGGATTCAAAGGAGTGGATACGTAGCATAGCGAGCTATAAAAAGAGCGGGCGAAGGGTCGACACTGATCCTTCGCCCGCTACTATTTAATAGGTAATCGGAGAACTCCCCGCCTTAGCGCATGCGCTTGTGGAAGGAGCGCGAAATGACCTCGAGCTGGTGCTCACGGCTGAGCTTGACGAAGTTCACAGCATAGCCAGAGACACGGATCGTCAGCTGAGGATAGTTCTCAGGGTGTACCATAGCATCCTCGAGCATCTCACGATTCAGGACGTTCACATTGAGGTGGTGTGCACCCTTGGTGAAGTAGCCGTCCATCATCGAGATGAGGTTCTCATTCTGCTCGCTCTTGCTGGAGCCGAGAGAGTGAGGGATGATGCTGAAGGTGTTACTAATACCGTCGGCAGCATCGGTGTAGTCGAGCTTAGCTACTGAGCTGAGCGAAGCGATAGCACCGTGGTTGTCACGACCGTGCATGGGGTTAGCACCTGGAGCGAAGGCAACACCCTTACCACGACCGTCAGGCGTAGCACCCGTCTTCTTACCGTACATCACGTTAGAGGTGATCGTCAGGACAGAGAGCGTAGGCTCAGCGTTCTTGTACACGGGAAGCTCCTTGAGGAGACCAGAGAAGATGTGGGTGATGTCGTAAGCGATCGTATCGGCACGATCGTCGTCGTTACCGTAGCAGGGGAACTCACCTTCGATCTTGAAGTCTTCGGTCAGACCCTGTTCGTTGCGGATAGGCGTCACCTTAGCATAACGGATAGCCGAGAGTGAGTCAGCTGCGATCGAGAGACCAGCGACACCATAAGCGAGGTTGATCTTAGGATCGGTATCGATGAATGCCATCTGTGCAGCCTCGTAGTAATACTTGTCGTGCATATAGTGGATGATATTCATCGAGTCGTTGTAGACGCGAGCGATGACCTTGAGGACCTTGAGGTAGTTATCCCAGACCTGGTTGAAGTCAAGGACGTCACCCTTGAGTTCGGGGATCCCTTCGACCATGAGCGTACCAGAGATTTCGCAGCGACCACCATTGACAGCCAGGAGCAGAGCCTTAGCGAGGTTGGTACGTGCACCGAAGAACTGGATCTGCTTACCGATCTCCTGATAAGATACGCAGCAAGCGATACCATAGTCATCAGAGTGGCGGGTAGAGCGCATCAGGTCGTCGTTCTCATACTGGATAGAAGACGTATCGATAGACACCTGAGCAGCGAACTCCTTGAAGCCTTCGGGGAGCGAGGGGCTCCAGAGGACCGTGAGGTTGGGCTCGGGGCTTGGGCCGAGGTTGTAGAGAGTCTGGAGGAAACGGAAGCTCGTCTTCGTGACCTTGTGACGGCCGTCGAAGAGGCGACCACCGATAGACTCAGTTACCCACGTGGGGTCACCAGCGAAGATCTCGTTGTATGAGTCCATACGCAGGTGGCGAACCATACGGAGCTTGATGACGAACTGGTCGATCAGCTCCTGAGCGAGCTCTTCGGTCAGCGTGCCGTGGTCGAGGTCATACTGGATGTAGATATCAAGGAAGCTCGATACGTTCCCGAGAGACATAGCAGCACCGTCCTGATCCTTGATAGCAGCGAGGTAAGCGAAGTAAACCCACTGTACAGCTTCAGCTGCGGTGTAAGCGGGACGACGAACATCGAAGCCATAGCCAGCGGCCATCTCTACGATCTTCTTCAGAGCGCGGATCTGCTCAGCGACTTCTTCGCGCAGACGGATCGTGTGCTCGGTCATAGGACCGTGGATGCCAGCGAGGTCTTCCTTCTTCCAAGCGATGAGACGATCAGCCCCATAGAGAGCCAGACGGCGGTAGTCACCGATGATACGGCCACGAGCATAGTTGTCAGGCAGCCCCGTGAGGAAGCTGTTACTACGGAAGGAGCGGATCTCGTCGGTATATACATCGAAGACACCATCATTGTGGGTCTTGCGGTAGTGGGTGAAGATATCGGTAACGCGGGGGTCCACTTCGAGACCATTCTCATGGACGGCCTTCTCGACGACCTTGTACCCACCGAAGGGCTTCATGGCACGACGAAGGACCTGGTCAGTCTGCAGACCAACGATAACTTCGTTATCCTTATCAATATAGCCTGGAGCGAACGCCGTGATACCAGAAACCGTGCTGGTATCGATAGAGCGTACACCATGTGGGTTTTCGCGCTCTTCCTTAAGAGCCTGGAGGCAGTGCTCCCAGACGCGCTTGGTCTTCTCCGTAGGGCCGGAGAGGAAGGAGGAGTCACCATCATAAGGGGTGACATTCTGAGAAACGAAGTCGCGGACGTTGAGTTCGACTTCCCACACGCCTGACTTAAATTGGGGCTGTTCTTGCATAACGCTAAAGAGGTTAGTTAAATGTAGTCTATACTACTATGGTGTAGGCTAAAGAGAGTGGTAGTGCATCGCCTTAGACCACTCATCTCATCGCTTTCGATGCAAAGATATAATAAACATTCGAATTGCAAACTACTAAGCGCAATATTCACACTTAGCACACTCTCCGCGCACCTGTGCAACCTTTAACATTCTCCACCAAGAGACACAAGCATCTCCTACATATATAATATAAGGTATAGGGGCGTCCCGTCATCACGTACCACACCTAAGAGAAGCAGCTCCCAGGAATCCACTCACCTCAGCCCAAGCATCAGGCTGATGATATCCAGACCTATATTATATAGGGTATCAGAGATACGTACATACAGTGACTTTCAGAAGTCACAAAAAGAACCAGTACTGGTCAGCGAAGCGAGCAGTACTGGTCGCACTGCGGACCAGTACTGGTAACTATCATCAACCAGTACTGGTCGGACGAGTGACCAGTACTGGTTCACATCATCCACCGATAGAACAATCCCCGCAAACCCTATATACATCTCACTATCGAAGAGCATACCAATCTCCCTTTCACTATACGATCAGGAGACGTAGCGACAAATTCTCCCCTCTCGAAAAGAAGGCCCCATAATTATAGTAAAGCTGAGGGGGGAGCAGAGAGCAAAAGCAAGACCTTTTCTTCAGCAGGTCCCTCTCGAGATGAGTACGGCTTTTTGCATAACTTTGTAGACATGAACTTAGCTCAACTACAGACCGGGCAGAAGGCGGTCATCCTACGAGTCGGTGGATCTGGTGCTTTCCGCAAGCGCATCCTTGAGATGGGCTTCGTGCAAGGCAAGGAGATTATGGCCGTGCACAATGCTCCCCTTCGAGATCCTATATACTACAAGATCCTGGACTATAATGTCTCGCTCCGACACTGCGATGCAGAGCGCATTGAGGTCCGTCTTCTCGAGCCTTTCGAGGAGCAGACTGATACCGTTGATGCCCCGCAAGAGCTACTTCCAGATCCCGAGCTGCACAGCCTCCACCGTATGGAGCTGGGACATATCAAGACCCGCGAGCTCCCCACCCTACGCATCGCCCTCCTCGGCAACCCCAACTGCGGGAAGACCTCCCTCTTCAACCAAGCCAGTGGTGCCCACGAGCACGTGGGGAACTACAGCGGTGTAACCATCGAGGCTAAGAGTGGGTACATATACTATGGAGGCTACCGTATCGAGCTCATCGACCTACCAGGTTCCTACTCCCTCTCCCCTTATAGCCCCGAAGAGGTCTACATCCGTAACTATCTTACGGGTAAGGAGCGCCCCGATCTGGTGCTCAACGTCGTAGATACCTGCAATATCGAGCGCAACCTCTACCTCACGCTTCAGATCAAGGAGCTTGGACTACCTGTCGTCGTCGCACTGAATATGTTCGACGAGTTCATGCAGCGCAAGGAGTACTTCGACTACCCTCGCCTCTCGCGTCTTCTCGGTGTCCCGATGATCCCGACGATCTGTCGCACGGGTCTGGGGCTGGAAGCTCTATTTGATGAGATTATTAGCTTGGCAAAGGGACTGAAGGAAGGTGATGAGCAGCTGGTCGACATAGAGACTGGTAAGCTCCGCCCCCTACGCATCCCCTATGGCTCACTCCTCGAGCCTCTCATCAGCGAGCTGGAGAAGAAGATCAGAGAGCATACCGATATCACTGATCCTATCGTCGCACGCTCCACTGCCGTCAAGCTCCTCGAGCGCGACAGCGAGGTCGAGAAGCAACTCCTCTCACGCTACCCTCGTGGGGGCTTCCTCCTATCCGCTCGTGACTTTGCCCTGCGCAAGCTCTATGAGCAGACAGAGGAAGAGGCTGAATCACTGATCACAGATGCCCGCTATGGCTTCATCTCGGGCGCACTCAAGGAGACCTACTTCCCTAAGCATACCGGCAAGCGAACACTCACCGACCGCATTGATGACATCGTCACCAGCCGTCTGTGGGGCTTCCCACTCTTCCTCCTACTGATGGGGCTGATGTTCTTCTTCACCTTCACCCTCGGGCAGTACCCGATGGACCTGATTGATGCTGGGGTAAATGCCCTCGGTGAATGGGTCGGTGGAGTAATGAGTGAAGGTCCGCTGCGCGATCTCATCGTCGATGGTATCATCGCTGGTGTCGGGGGCGTAATCGTCTTCCTCCCGCAGATCGTCATCCTCTACCTCTTCATCTCACTCCTAGAGGATAGTGGGTACATGGCCCGTGCTGCCTTCATCATGGACAAGCTTATGCACCGTATGGGCCTACATGGCAAGTCATTCATCCCGCTGATCATGGGCTTTGGCTGTAATGTACCAGCCGTGATGAGTACCCGTATGATCGAGAGTCGCAAGAGCAGACTGATCACGATGCTCGTCCTCCCATTCATGAGTTGCTCGGCACGCCTACCAGTCTATCTGCTCTTAGCTGGCGCCTTCTTCCCCATCCCTTGGCAGGCTACCTTGGTACTCTTCTCGCTCTACCTCATCGGTGTACTGATGGCGGTCATATCAGCCCGACTACTAAAGAGCGCTGTCTTCAAGGGAGAGGATATCCCCTTCGTCATGGAGCTTCCTCCCTACCGTCGCCCGACAGTGCGCTCGGTAGCCATCCACGTGTGGATGCGCTCCAAGCAGTACCTTCAGAAGATGGGTACGGTGATCTTGGCAGCCTCCATCATCGTGTGGTTCATGAGCTACTATCCTCGTCAGAATGAGCTACGCGAGCAGAAGGACCAGCAGGTCGAAGCACTCACCCAGTCTACCCTCCCCGAGGAGATCAAGCAGTCTCGCATTGATTCACTTGAGCATAGCTTCGCCACCTACCACCAAGAGCAGTCTATCATCGGGCGTATCGGGCACCTCAGTGAACCCGTGATCCGCCCCTTGGGCTTCGACTGGAAGATGGGCGTAAGCATCGTATCAGGTCTCATGGCTAAGGAGGTCGTCGTCAGCACAATGGGTGTCATCTATACGGGTAATGGAGAGGGTGGCGACGAAGCCCTCTCACAGCTCTCCACGCGTATGAAGCAGGAGGTCCGTGCTGATGGCTCGCCCTCCTTCACCCCCATCATCGCCTATACCTTCATGCTCTTTGTCCTGCTTTACTTCCCTTGTGTTGCGACCCTCATCGCAATCGGCCGTGAGGCTGGTCACTGGAAGTGGGGACTCTTCTCCGCGCTCTACTCCTGCGGGATAGCGTGGCTCATCTGCTTCATCGTCTATCAGACCGCTCACCTCTTAGGCTAAGCAATATCCCTATGGCTCAAGAAATAGCTGTACTCATCATCCTTGCTATCGTAGTCTTCTTCATCGGACGCGCACTCTACCGTATGCTTCGCCCGAAGAAGGAAGACGACAAGAACAATGGGGGCTGCTCGGGTTGCTCGGGCTGCTGTCACTAACTCCCCTATCTTCACGTCCACACCACTCTATCACCTCTGTATATATGCTTGTAGATATCCTACTCTTCCTACTTGGGATCGTCCTGATTATAGTCGGGGCTAACTACCTCACCGAAGGAGCTTCGACCTTAGCACGTCGCATGGGGCTCTCGCCTCTGGTCGTGGGCCTCACGATCGTAGCCTTCGGCACCTCTGCACCTGAGCTCATCGTCAGCCTCATGTCCGCACTCAAGGGCAATGCTGATATCGCTATGGGGAACGTCGTCGGCTCCAATATCTTCAACCTCCTCGCTATCGGTGGGGTGACAGCAGTAGTAGCTCCGATCACCATCACCCAGAGTACCATCCGACGTGAGATACCTCTGATGCTCCTCTCCTTCTTGGTGCTCTTCTTCCTCTCCTACGATACGATCTTTGCTGGTACGGGAGCGACGGAGAACATCCTCTCACGAGGAGAAGGGCTTACCCTGCTGGGCTTCTTCCTCATCTTCCTTACCTACACCTTCGCCATCGCCAAGGATAGCCCCAATGACCCCCACGCAGACAACACGCCCCTCAAGCCTTATCCCATCTTGCTCCTCATCGTCTTCATCGTCGGTGGGCTCGCTGCACTGGTCTATGGTGGTGACCTCTTCGTCACCTCAGCATCAAGCATTGCACGTACCTTCGGTATGAGCGAGAGCTTCATCGGCCTAACTATCGTAGCTGCTGGCACATCACTCCCCGAGCTGGCTACGTCCGTCGCAGCTGCCCTCAAGAAGCAGCCCGAGATAGCCGTAGGAAATATCGTCGGGTCAAATATCTTCAACGTCTTCCTTATCCTCGGTGTCAGCTCCAGCATCACCCCGATCCGCATCGGTGGCGTCACACCTCTGGACTTCCTCGTCATGATAGCTGCAGGCATCATGCTCTATATCTTCGCAGTCCTCTTCGGTCAGCGGGTAGTCAAGCGTGGCGAAGGTGCGATCCTTGCCCTTGGCTTCATAGCCTACACCGTCTACTTGATCATGCAGCTCTAATCCCCTAACCTTCCGGTATACCTCTACCCATGGCACAGATTAGCCTCAGCTTTTCCCCCGAGGAAGAAGCCCTCATCGACCAAGAGTATCAAGCCCTCATAGCGGACTATATAGCGTCGCCTCACCGACAGAAGACTGAGATCATCGACCAGGCCTTCCGCCTGGCTCGTCATGCCCATGGGCTGGTACGCCGGCGCAGCGGAGAGCCCTACATCCTCCACCCCATCGCAGTGGCTCGTATCGTATGCAAGGAGATCGGCCTCGGGTCTACCTCGATCTGCTGCGCCCTCCTGCACGATGTCGTAGAGGATACTGAGTACACCGTAGAGGATATTCGCCGAGGCTTCGGGGATAAGATCGCACAGATCGTAGAAGGCCTTACGAAGATCTCCACCGAGCAGGTACCGCAGAACATCGACAGCCTGCAGGCACAGAATATCCGAAAGCTCCTACTGACTATCGGCGATGATGCCCGTGTGATCCTCATCAAGATCGCCGACCGCCTGCACAACATGCGCACGCTCGGCTCGATGAAGCCCGACAAGCAGCTTAAGATCGCAGGCGAAACCTCCTTCTTCTACGCACCGCTGGCCGACCGCCTCGGGCTCTTCTCCATCAAAACCGAACTGGAGGACCTCAGCTTCCGCTACGAGCACCCTGAGGCCTACGCAGAGATCAAGCGCAAGGTCAAGGAGAGCGAAGCTGGTCGTGAGGATCTCTTCCATCGCTTCGCTGCACCACTGAAGGCACGCTTTGACTCTATGGGCCTCAGCTACGAGATGAAGACGCGTGTCAAGGGATGCTTCTCTATCTGGCGTAAGATGCAGATTAAGGGGATTCCCTTTGAGGAGGTCTATGACCTCTTTGCCGTGCGTATCATCTTTGATAGTCAAGATGGGTACCCAGAGAAGAACCGCTGCTGGGACATCTACACGGCTATTACAGAGATCTACCGCAATCGCCCCGACCGCCTGCGTGACTGGCTCTCCACACCTAAGGGGAATGGCTACCAAGCTCTACACCTAACCGTGCTGGGCCCTGATGCGCAGTGGGTCGAAGTACAGATCCGTAGTCGTCGGATGGATGAGATCGCCGAGCAGGGGCTCGCTGCCCACTGGCGCTACAAGAGAGATGTAGTCGAAGAAGACCACGAGCTGGAGATCTGGCTGGATACCATCCGCGAAGTCCTCAATCACCCCGACTCGAAGGGGATGGAGTTCCTCGACACGGTACATCTCAGTCTCTACGCCCACGACATCACCGTCTTCACCCCCAAGGGACGCCCCATCACCCTACCACTTGATGCCTCCGTCTTGGACTTCGCCTATGCTGTCCACACCGATCTCGGAGACACCTGTATCGGGGCGAAGGTCAATCACAAGGTGCTCCCTCTCTCCTACCGCCTCTCCAATGGAGATCAAGTCGAGATCTTGACGAGTAAGATGGTACAGCCCGAGCCTGGATGGCTCAACTTCGTGGCGACCGCTTATGCGAAGGTCAAGATCGAGACAGCACTTCGTAGACGCCAACGCGAAGCCATCGCACAGGGTGAAGCCCTCCTCGCAGAGCGCCTCAAGAGCCAGGGAGAGCAGCTTACCTCCTCGCTCCTCAACCGCCTCACCCACCTCTACCGCTACGACAAGCCTGATACCTTCCTCCGACACATCGGTGATGGGACCTTCGAGTTCCCCGAAGACTTTGATCGTGTCGTCCAAGGGAAGACACCCAAGAGTGGCGGTAATCGCGTCACGCGTGTCTTCTCTTCGCTCTTCTCCAGCAAGGAACGCGAAGGTCAGACCCTTAGCGGTACGATCGTACAACGCCCTACAATTGATAAGTCTCATCCCTATGAGCTCATCGAGCAAGACGGCTTACTCAACTATAAGATAGCGCCCTGCTGCCATCCCATCCCTGGCGATGACGCCCTCGGTATCATCAGCGACGAGGGCGAAGTCATCGTACATAAATGCTCCTGCCCCGAGGCGACACGATACAAGACAGTGCAGGGCGACCGCCTGCTCTCGGTACACTGGAGCACACATCACACTCCACTCTTCGAGACGACACTCGTCATCCGAGGGATCGACTCTAAAGGACTGCTCAACGCTATATCGCAGATCTTCTTAGAAGACTTCAAGGTCAGCATCACAGCTATTGACTTGAAGGCACACGATGGAGTGTTCCAGGGGACGATCTCTGTGAAGGTATTAGACACGCGCCAGATCGAAGCTATCTGCCAGATCCTACGCCGCAACCCTGCCATCCACGAGGTCTACCGCCTCTCGGAGCTGGATGCAGGGCGTAGCTAATCACCGCCTAGCACTCTCCCTCATACAAAGACAGCCGCCCCCTCGCACGATGAGATGCGAGGGGGCGGCTGTCTTTATTTCGAATTGTATCTACGTGTCTACGTGGACTCCTAGAACCACTTAATCTTACGGAAGAGATAGAAGGCTAAGCCTGAGATCGTCACTGACACGCCGAAGATCGCGAGGAATGCCCAGTACCATTCGCCAAGGTAGACGTTGACGTTCATCCCGAAGAAGCTCGAGATCATCGTCGGCACCGTCAGCACAATGGAGATACTCGTCATACGCTTCATGATCGTATTCACATTGTTGGAGATGATATTGGCCGAGGCATCCATCATACTCGTGACGATATCGGTGTAGATATTGATCGTATTGTAAGCCTGACGAAGCTCAATGCTCACGTCTTCGAAGAGATCTGGATCGACGCTCGAAGCACGTGAGGTTGTGCGCAGACGCCCAAGCATAGCTTCATTACCTCGTATAGAGGTACTGAAGTAAACGAGTGATCGCTGCAGACGCATGATGCGGAGGAGGTCCTCATTACGAATGCTAAGCTCCAGCTCTTTCTCCGCACGATTGATCTCGAGATACATCAGCTTCAGGTACTTCAGGAACCATACCGCTGACGAGTAAATCATACGCGTGACGAACTCGGTCTGGTTGGCAATACCGATATTCTTTCGTCGGATATGATTGATGAAGTCGGGTAAGAGCTGCGTACGTCTGTAGCAAACAGAGACCGTAGCGCGATGCCCTGTGATGATCCCCAGAGGGACGGTCTGATAAGGCATACCTGGTCCGCCTCCATCCATCGGAATGCGGAGAATGGTCAGGAGCCAATCATCCTCGCGCTCTGCACGTGGACGCTCATCAATATCGGCTATGTCGGATAGGAATTCTCTTGGTATCCCCAGCTCCTTCGTCAGGAACATGAAGTCATCTTCATCGGGGCACTCGACGTGCACCCAGCAGTGGGGGGCGAACTCTTCCAGCTCGGGTACACCCGGCTCGAAGGTGAGGTAGCTCTTCATTATATCGCTTAGCTGTATATGGTGGGACTATTGCACTCCGAGCACTTCAGTACTTACGGAGTGGATCCTGTCGGCTCACCTCATACAGCTTCCACCTCAGAGGCGGAGAAGTCCGTAGGGCAAGACGACGGAGCGAGAGGCGCTTACACAGCGCTCATTCGGCGGGAGGGAATCGTCCATCTGTCTTATCTTCCTTAGCGGTTATACTTAACTATAAAGCTCTCTATAGGGGCTATTCGCAGCACCTTCACAAAAAAGCTTCGTGCAAAGGTAAGAAAAAGCGCCCAGCTGAAGCGCCTGCCTAGCGAGAAAGCGAGGGAAACACACCAAAGGATAAGTAGCTGATGCTCAATATAACTCCACAATCCATTCCCCGTTTGAGGGCTATCGAGAGGATAATCGCTTAGTAATCAGGAGACCATTGCGCAAGGCCATCTCTTCACTGCTTGCACTTTCCTCCTTCGAACTTCTCAGCCTAAAGACTCCGATTTTCAAGGGAAGAAGGTATGAGTAATGAAGAGGTGGTCTTGCGCAATGGTCTCAATAGGTATATGGATGTGTGAGGTAGAGCTATATAGGATGGCGAAGAAAGCTATATAGCTTTGAATCGATTCCTATATAGCTTTGGACTGATTACTATATAGCTTTGCACTGATTCCTATATAGCTTTGCATCGATTACTATATAGCTTTGCACCGATTACTATATAGCTTTGCACTGATTACTATATAGCTTTGCACCGATTACTATATAGCTTTGCACTGATTACTATATAGCTTTGAGAAGTGACCTCTATTAGGTTATTGCTCCGCGTAGGGATAAAAATTGTGGACGAGTAGCAGATAAGTTTGGACTACGTACGTGGCTCTAATATCTACGTACGTGGATATTTGGATTTACGTGCCTGATCTTTAAGACTACGTGCATAGATGGGGGAAAACCACTACGTGAAGGCGCTTTTTTCTTCATGAGAACTATGCTTTACCCTCCGCTGGATAAGAAGAATACTCGCAATAAAGCGAAGTGCTTTCTGATGTGAGCGGTACTGGTTCATTTATCCCTCCTTATACGGATCCCAATGAATAGCCATTATAGGACCGCACCTTGTCACCCACAATAATCTAATTTACAAACAGATAACAAGCTACCCCATACGACCATCATAGGACTTCTAACATTCCACTCTTGTTGTGCTCCCCATCAAGGCTGTAGCAGGAGTACCCTATGCAACCCCCTGCACAAGGAAGTAGTCATTAATTATGAGTTAGCCCCTGAAATGTGGCTTTTTGTATACCTTTTCTTAGGAAAGAAGAGCGGATAGGCATAGGTAATCCGAGCCGTTTCCGTTATCTTTGTCTAAGTGACGGGGGCTCCCTCCTCTATACTGAGGCACAGATTGACCTCGTTCCTTCTAAGCGACACTCAGTGATCACCCTCCGAGCTTGCCGTGGGGCAGTAGCGAAGAGCTTCTCTCCTGCCTCAATGAGTATCGGAGACGACTAACAAGAAACAACTATGCGACCTATCCATTCGAAGATAACCCTCCTGCTGGCTGCCCTCAGCCTCTCCCTATCCGTCCCATCGATAGGAGAAGCACGTAGCCGCAAGAAGCCTACGACCTCTACGAGTAAGAAGGCCTCCTCTAAGTCATCCAAGAGTAAGAGCTCGGCGAAGAGCAGTCACAGCTCCTCACGTCGCGGCCGCCACTCCTATAATATACGTTCGCGCGCACGTGGCCGCTACTATGCAGCCCAAGCTCCCAGTGAGGAGCAACTTGAGATGATGCGTCAGGACAGCATTCGCCTGCGTACGGGGGGGACAGCACCTGTACAGAAGGTAAGCGAAAAGAGTGCACAGTCCAATGAGCTCTTGACGACACGCTTCCGTCGCGCAGACTCTACGCTCAGTCGCGCAGATATCAGAGAGCTATACTTCTCAGTAGATGGACGTGAAGACACAGCGCCCTTCCTCAGCAAGATAGAGGCTGAGGCCGATCGCCTTATCGAGGGGAAGAACTTCACTGAGGCACTCAAGACCGTCCAACAAGGGCTGTGGCGTACCCCCACGCATATTGGGCTCATCAAGCGCGCCTGCGACCTCTCGCTTCACCTCAAGAGCTCACGATTCAATACCTACATGTACCAGCTCGTCGAGCTTCTCAGCATGATCGCCCACACGGGTGATGGCTCGAGCTTTGATAAGGCCATTCAAGTGCGCTCACTTGACGATGCTCTTCTCTTTGAGCAGCATTGGAATGAAACACCTCGCGAGGAAATCCTCGCCAACCGTGAGCAAACGAACAAAGGCAAGGACTATGTCGTTGTAGAGATACAAGGCTCCGGGAAGGGTAAGACACAGCAACATTACTATCTGATCCAGCCTACCCTGACGCCCAGCGCCACCACAAAGAAGTAGTAGCAATAGCAAGGAGATATAAGCATGTCCCAAAGCTGGGAGATAAGACAATATACCACAGATGAGGAGACCCAAGCTTGTGAATTAGCCACACGCTTGGGGCTCTTCCCTGCTATGGGGCGCCTCCTGGTAGCAAGAGGTATACGTACTTATGAGGAGGCACAGAGCTTTTTCTCTCCACGCCTTGAGGAGCTACATGATCCCTTCGCTATGGAGGATATGCTGGTCGCTGTCGAGCGGCTGAATAGAGCTATTGAGCAGCGGGAGCATATCTTGATCTACGGAGACTATGATGTCGATGGCACCACAGCCGTAGCCCTACTCTACCGCTATCTGCGAGCACAATGCTTGCCCGAGGAATACCTCCACTACTATATTCCAGATCGCTATGACGATGGCTATGGTATCACGTTGCAGGGCATAGACTATGCACGGCAGTTAGGTGTCAGCCTCATCATATCGGTAGACACGGGGATCAAGGCGTTTGAGGAAATCACCTACGCTCGAGAGCATGGGATGGACTTCATCGTCTGCGACCACCACACGCCCGATGATAGCCTTCCTCCAGCTACTGCTATCCTCAACCCGAAGCGTCACGACAACCACTACCCCTTCACCGAGCTCTCGGGCTGTGGGGTAGCTTTCAAGCTTGTACAAGGGCTTGCCTCCCATCGAAACCTCCCTTTTGAATCTCTTTTTCCCTTGCTGGAGCTTCTCGTCCTAAGTATCGCTCAGGACCGTGTTTCTATACTTGGGGAGAACCGTATCTTCATATCTCACGGCCTGCAGCAGATCAATAGCCACCCCTCGGTAGCTATCACCTATCTCATGCGCTTAGGGAAGATCCAGCCTGGTCGCGTCGATATGGCGAGCATCTACTACGAGCTCGGACCACGTATCAATGCCGCAGGGCGTATGGCACACGGCGCTGAGTCTGTCAAGCTCCTCATTGCCGAGGATGCTGCTACAGCGGAGGTACAGAGCCAGATACTCGACGAATACAATCGCCAGCGTCAAGAGCTCGATCAGCAGGTCACACGTGAGGCCATTGCCCTCGTCGAGAGTGACCCACAGCTCCAGAAGCAGCGACTCATCATCCTCTACCGCCCAGAGTGGAACAAGGGAGTCATGGGCATCGTAGCAGCACGACTGGCCGATCGCTTCCACCGCCCTGTGCTCATCCTCTCCCATAGTACAGGTGACTTCCTCGCCGGATCAGGACGCTCTGCAGGAGGCTTTGACTTATACCAAGCCATCCAAGCTTGCAGTGACTGCTTGGAGAACTTCGGCGGACACATCTTTGCCGCAGGGCTGACAATCCGTGAGGACCGCCTCCCTGAGTTTATGCGACGCATACAGGAGTATGCTGATAGTGTGGAGCAAATCACCTCGCAACCATTCACTCCGACCCTCCAAATCGATGCAGAGCTCAAGCCTTCCGAGGTGTCACGCACGCTCCTCCGTCAGGTAGAGATGCTCTATCCCTTCGGCACGGACAACGAGCGTCCCATCTTCATGACTCGTAACATGCGAGATGCCGGTGGCACACGTGCTGTAGGCAAGGCACTTCAGCATCTGAGCCTACGTATGACCGACAGCTATCAGCGCATCCGTCCCCTTCATGGCTTCGCTCTGGGGCTGGCTCGCTATGCTCCCGAGATCACACGTCACAACGCCTTTGCCCTGTGCTTTGAGCTCGAGGAAAACAACTTCTATCCGCAAAGCTTCCTACAGCTACGTGTCAAGGATCTCTGCCTCGAAAGCGAGCTGCCAGAGCGACTCACCGACCGATAGATCACGCTGGATGCCACCATGAGACCGACCTCTACCGAAGACATTGAGGAGCTCTTAGGTCCAGATCCAAGTGCCGATGATCCGATCATTGAGCATCATGAACTCTGGCCTGAAGACCTATTCGATGAAGATCCCCTCTCCATCTCCCCCGTCACACCTGGGCATGATCCTCGACCAGGAGTAGCCGACAGCGACCTCTCCCCGGAAGAAGTCCTGGAGCGCTACTGGGGATACTCTACCTTCCGACCTCTACAGAGAGAGATCGTACAAGCAGCACTGGACGGACGAGATACCTTAGGTCTTATGCCGACTGGAGGGGGAAAGAGCATCACCTTCCAAGTACCAGGACTCATCCTCCCAGGGCTGACACTTGTCATCACGCCCCTCATCTCTCTGATGAAGGACCAGGTAGACCATCTGCGTGCCCGAGGGATACGTGCCACAGCGATCCACTCAGGCATGTCACAAGAGAAGGTACAGACGGCTCTGGATAATTGCCTCTTCGGAAAGTACAAGTTCCTCTATGTCTCTCCTGAGCGTGTAGGTAGTGAGCGCTTCCAAGCGTGGCTTCATGCCCTGACTGTCTCACTCATTGTCATCGACGAATGTCACTGCGTGTGTCAGTGGGGATATGACTTCCGCCCCTCCTACCTTGAGCTACCGAAGCTCCGTGAGCAGCTTCCCGAGGTACCCATCTTGGCTCTTACAGCAACAGCGACGAGTGAGGTCGTCGAGGATATCAAGCGTGTCCTTCACTTCCGCCCAGGCTATGCCTTCTATCAGAAGAGCTTCCTTCGCCCCAACATCTCCTATTCGATACGTCGTAGCGATGACAAGCCTGCGATGATGCGCTTCATACTCTCCCGAGTAGAAGGAGCTGCCATCATCTACTGCCGCAATAGACAGCTCTGTCAGACGGTCTCCGAAGCTCTCCTTGCCGAAGGAATTAGTGCAACCTACTATCATGCAGGGCTAACCTATACCGAGCGTGAGATGCGCCAAGGGCGATGGATGCGAGGAGAAGTGCGTGTCATGGTCGCAACGAATGCCTTCGGTATGGGCATCGATAAGCCCGATGTGCGCCTGGTCATCCATCTCACCATGCCCTCTTCCCTCGAGGAATACTATCAGGAGGCAGGGCGTGCAGGGCGTGATGGTGAGCACTCCTACGCTGTGGCTATCGTCGGTAGCCAGGACTCCAGGATGCTACATCGGCGCCTGCAGGATACTTTCCCCGAGAAGGAATACATCCGCGAAGTATATGATCAGATCTGCAACTTCCTCGCTATCGGAGAAGGAGAGGGGCTGGATCGCACGTATGACTTTGACATCGAGCTCTTCATACGACGCTTCCATATGCGTCCCGTGCAGACCCGTCACGCTATCGAGATCATGCAGCTGGCGAAGTGGCTGGAGTACCACGATGATGACAGCCGCTCAATGCTCCGCTTCCTTATCCCGAGTAAGGAGCTTTACCAACCCCATATCGGTCCCGACCGCCTCATCCGCACGATACTGCGTAGCTATACGGGGCTCTTCTCTGACTACGTGTGCATCAACGAGCGCGACCTATCTACCCTCTCGGGCTACAGCGAAGATGAGGTCTACACCTTCCTTGTAGTATTATCTCGCCAAGGCGTCCTGCACTACATCCCGAAGAAGGATATCCCTCGCCTACACTTCCTCATCCGACGTGAAGACAGCCAGTATCTCCGTATACCCTATGCCGCCTATCAGGAGCGTCGCGACAAGATGAGTGACCGCATCGGGGCTGTACGTACCTACATAGAAGAGGAAGAGACCTGCCGCTCTCGTATGCTTCTCGCTTACTTTGGAGAGACTGAGAGTACCCCCTGTGGAGCATGTGATGTTTGTCTTCGCAAGCATCCTTCGGGACTACATCAATATATCATCGATGCCGTAGGCGAGGAGCTTGAGCGCTCCTTCCTCGGTACCACCGCAGAGAGCTATCCCGTCGAAAAAATCATCGCAGCCCTCCCCTACCATCCTCTGGACACCATGGCTGCTATACGCTATTGGGCAGGAGAGCTCAGCGAAGGGCTGGAGATCGATGGCTCCCACCTACGACGCCAAATGCCTTAAAGGCTGATGGCACTATTTCCCCTCTAAGACTATCATCATTATCATCCTATGCTTAAGATTCACCAGTTTACCTTCGGGCCTGTACAAGAGAATACCTACGTCCTCTACGATGAAGAGAGCCATGAGGCTGCCATCGTTGACCCAGGCTGCATGCGCCACTCTGAGGAAGAGAAGCTTCGTGACTTCATCACGGAGCGAGGACTTACACCAACCCTTATGCTCTGTACCCATCAGCACTTCGATCATGTATGGGGAGCCGCGTACGTCCTCAAGGAATGGCCTCATATCACAGCCTATGCCAACGCTATTGACTTCGAGAAGCTACCCCTGCCCTCTGAGCAACTCAAGGGCTATGCTATTCCACTACCACTGGAAGATATCCCAGCAGAGCGCTATACGATGGTAGGGCAGGATGATCTCATTCGCCTCGGCAGTGAAGAGCTTCAAGTTCTCTTTGTCCCTGGACATGCACCAGGTCACCTCGCTTACTATGCACCTGAGTCCGGGATTCTACTCTCTGGGGATACCCTACTCCAGGGGACAATTGGTCGCACGGACTTCTGGTATGGGAGCTATGATCAGCTTGTTGAGTCAATACGCACACAGTATCTCCCGCTACCCGATGAGACGATTGTCTTCAGTGGTCACGGGCCAGAGACCACTATCGGATACGAGCGTCGTAAGAATCCCTTCCTCCAATAGTTTTGCCTCCCCTCCCAGAGGCAACCTACTCCCGAGCCACAGCTTTGCGGCTGTCTGACTACGAGCTGACGAAGCGAATTATTGTGTATCTTTGGATACCCTTGTGGCAAATACCCATGGGGAATAGGCACTTGATGTAACTCGTAACTATTACATATACCCATCAAAGATGAAGAAACTTATCGCTATCATGGCCATCGCAGGGATGACTTCTTCCCTGGCACTGGCACAAACACCCACTCAGTCTAAGGACGCTGGACAGCCTAACGTCTTCACGACCGTCAAGGACGCACGCATCACCTCGATCAAGAATCAGGCAAACTCAGGTACTTGCTGGGCTTACTCAGGTCAGAGCTTCCTGGAAGATGAGCTGATCCGCATCGGTAAGGGTGAGTATGACCTCTCTGAGATGTTCGTAGTCAGCCACTCCTACCGCGACAAGGGACGTAAGTATGTCCGTCTGCACGGCAAGCTGAACTTCGCACAGGGTGGATCTTTCTACGATGTACTCTATGTACTCAAGGAGTATGGTGCTGTTCCCCAGTCAGTCCTCCCTGGTCTTAACTATGGGACGACTAAGAATCAGCACGGAGAAATGGAAGCTGCCCTCAAGGGCTTCCTTGATGCTATCGTCAGCAACCCTAACGGCAAGCTCTCTCCAGCATGGTATCCCGCCTTTGAATCTATCATAGACCAATACCTCGGCAAGCTCCCCGAGAGCTTCACGTTCAATGGCAAGAAGTACACGCCTAAGAGCTACGCTCAGGAAATGGGTCTGAATGCTGACGACTATGTCTCACTGACCTCCTTCACTCATCACCCCTTCTATAGCAAGTTTGCCCTCGAAATCGAAGACAACTGGCGTTGGGCTGAGTCCTATAACCTCCCCATCGATGAATTCATGCGCACCATGGAGTATGCCATCGATAAGGGCTACACGATCGCTTGGGGCTCTGACGTGAGTGAAAAGGGCTTCACCCGTGACGGTATTGCTGTCCTCCCCGACGTGGAAGAAATCGAAACGAAGGGTTCTGACCAGGCTCGCTGGATCGGTCTGAACTCCTCAGATAAGCAGCGCCTGCTGAATCAGCTCATCCACACGGCTGATGTACCCGAAATCGAACCCACCCAGGAGTATCGTCAGAAGGGCTTCGACAACTACGAGCTCACCGACGACCATGGTATGGTGATCTACGGTATCGCAAAGAACCAGATTGGCCGCAAGTTCTTCATGGTAAAGAACTCATGGGGTGAAGCTGGGACCTACAAGGGACACTGGTATGCTTCTTACAACTTCGTAAAGGGTAAGACGATGAACATCGTACTTCATCGCTCAGCTATCCCTGAAGACATCGCCAAGAAGCTCGGCATCAAGACTAAGTAAGAGCTTCTGATCTCCAACATTAAATAGGCCCTCAGGATATCCTGAGGGCCTATTTTTTTATCCATCTATCAGCAGCAAACAGATATTTCCTCCCTTGTATGAAAGTTCTCACATCGCAGGAATACTCTATCCAACAGCGACATACGAATATAAAGTAAATAAAGATCAAGAAATATTTGGAGGACCTAAATTATTTAACGTATATTTGCAGTGTGTTTTTCATGGTATTAGATTTAAGGTTAACGAAGGGTGTTGGCTGTCGGGAGGCAGTCAACACTCGTTTTATAGCCCCTGCTCATCTGGTCGAATAGCATATCAATCTCCTCCTCTTCTTCCTTTAGAATCTGTTAGATAAAGAGTAACTTTGTGCAATCCTCATTAGGTGAAGTATCGCTATGAGGCCAATGCACAGGAGTAATCACTATGGAACAGAGCAACCAAAACCCACTGATCGCCCGTGTCTGCGCAGAGAAGCGACATGAGCGAGCCCTGCTATTAGTCACTTTTGGAAGTACCTACGAAGGGCCACACAAAACCTTTGCAACATTGCGCAATGCCTTTGCTGAGAGTTTCCCAGATAGAGATATCTATATGGCCTTCACCTCCAAGTTCTGCATCCGTAAATGGCTTGAGAAAACAGGCGAAGAATACTATACCACAGATAAGTGGCTCGAAGCCATTGGTGAAGCTGGCTATAAGGCTGTAAGTATCCAGTCTCTACACGTCATTCCTGGTCTGGAGTACTCATTCATTGATGACCGCTACGTTCCGCAGTTCCATCGTCTCTATCCTCAGATACCGACTACAGTCGGCGTACCCCTACTTTGGAGCCAAGCTGATATTGAGCGTGTAGGAGATTGTATCTATTCACTCTTCCGCGAGCGTCTGGAGAAAGGGGAAGCTCTCATCCTCATGGGACATGGTAACAATACAGATAAGCATCCCGAAGCCAATGGTCGCTATCGCCGCCTACATGACTACCTGCAGGGGCGCTGCTCGCGTATACTCATCGGGACGGTAGACTTTGAAGATATGCTCTTTGAGGACGTCGCTGAGCGATTAGCTGAGGTATGTCCTGTTGGCTCAATACTTAACCTCCTCCCCCTCATGTCTGTAGCGGGTGACCATGCTCTCAATGATATGGCGGGTGACGAAGAAGAGGATACCCCATTGGAAGAGCAAAGCTGGAAGATCCGCTTCAAGGCCCTTGGCTACAAGATTGAAGAAGAAAATTGCCACCTTCACGGGCTGGCAGACTACGCCTCCCTCCGTCAGGTATGGCTTGATCATCTGATGGCAGCAGAGCGTGAGCAGTAATTGCGATCGGCCCTACATATCCATATATACATCGACAACCTCAACTATGAATAAGCGTATCTATCTACTGCTCCTCATGCTCGCTTTGGGACTAGAGCCACTTGGAGCTATGCACATCATGGAAGGATTCATTCCCCTGAAGTGGTGCATCATTTGGTATCTCATAGCTCTCCCCTTTGTGGTCTTCAGCTATCGCTTTGTAGCCCGTCAGATCAAGGCTTCTCCTCGCATGAAGAGTTCCTTCGCCTTGGCAGCTGCTTATACGTTCATTCTCTCAGCTCTAAAGATGCCCTCTGTCGCGGGGAGTAGCTCCCACCTTACAGGGACCACATTAGGTACGCTTACGATTGGTCCCATGGCAATGCCCTTAGTCGGAGCTATTGTGCTTCTCTTCCAAGCTCTACTATTAGCTCACGGAGGTATCAGCACACTGGGGGCAAATATCTTCTCGCTATCTATTGCAGGCCCTTTTGTTGCCTACGCACTCTATCGCCTTCTAACCTCTGCTCGCTTACCAAAGAGTCTGGTCATCTTCATCGCAACCTTCTGCGGATCGATGGCAACCTATATCGTCACCTCTTTCCAGCTTGCTGTTGTCTACCCCGATACTGTCACAGGCGTTATGGGAGCTGCATGGAAGTTCCTCGGAATCTTTGCCATCACGCAAGTGCCACTCTCTATTATTGAAGGTATCTTGACAGTCATTGTACTTCGCCTCCTTGAAAAGAGCCAAGCTAAAACGACTACCAGCGTAGAAGCGTCCAGCACACAGTCCTCGACAAAGAGCAGCCTACGCCCACAATTCATTTGGCTCTCAATTCTCGCTGTAGTCTGCCTTGCATTACCCATCTTAGCAGGCCTATTTGACATCGGAGCAGGCACAGACGACCAAGCCGGAGAAATGATTGGGCAACTAACCCCGGGCTTCAATCCAACTCCATTCCTTGAGAGCTTCGAGCCATCAGAGTTTGCAGAGCCTCTCCTCTTCGCACTGCAGGTAGCTATTGGTATTGCTCTATTCGCCTGGGGATACTACCAGCTCATTTATAAGAGACATCAATCCAAGCAGAAGGAGCAAGAAGCCTAATGTCCCACACAAAGCACTGCTCTCGACGCCCTACGCTCCGTGAGGAGCAGGGGTACTTATTCTTGTGTCTACTTCTCCTTGGGGTAGCACTTGTACTGCAACATACAGCTCACCTCCTCATACTTGCAGCTGCTATCATTGGCTTGACTTTTGCTCGAAGCACGGGAAAAAGATGGCTTTTGACACGCAGACTCCTCATCCTCTCATTCTTCATTCTCCTCTCAATTCTACCGATTGCCTTAGGCCGCGGAGAAGGGAGCTCTCTATGGATAGACTTCGGAGGCTGGGGTATCACGAAGGGAGGCAGTGTAGTGGCTGTCAAGACGGGACTTCGCTGCTTAGCCTCCGCCTCCTCGATGATGCTCCTCCTACAGTTTCTTCCGCTCCATCGACTCTACACAGTGCTACGCAGCCTTGGTACCCCCAAGCTCTTCATTGAGCTCATTGAGCTCACCTACCGCTATATCTTCGTCCTGGAGGAAACGGCAGGGCAGATTCGTCTGGCACAGATAAGCCGTCTGGGTTACCAAGGGAGCTTGAGCGAGAAGTTCCAGCACTTCGGTATGCTCCTCTCGCGCACTTTCATATTGAGCCAAGTGGAATCAGACAAACTTTACCTTGGGCTCCAATCTCGAGGATATGAAGATGAAGGGCTAAGAAGTAGCTCACACAACAGCACTGAGAGTATGAATCACTTTCCTCTTCTGCAAGTCAAAGAGCTATCCTTCCACTATGAAGATGGATATGAGGCTCTCCGCGGTGTCACCTGCACCATACAGAGAGGAGAGCGTATAGCTCTCATCGGGCATAACGGCGCAGGGAAGTCTACCCTCTTCCTTCTACTCTCAGGACTCCAATCCTCATGGAGCGGAGAAGTCTATCTACATGGCCAACTAATTCATCCACAAGAGCGAGTCTCCCTAAGACAGCAAGTAGCACTCGTACTCCAAAACTCCAATTATCAGCTCTTCACTCCCTCTGTCGAGGATGAGATCGCCTTCGGGCTTAAGAATATGGGTCTGCGTGAGGAAGCCCTCCATAAGCGACTTGAGGAACTCTTGACTCGCTACAACCTTGCTAAGCTCCGCCACAAGCCTCCCCATGAACTGAGCGAAGGTCAAAAGAAGTGGGTAGCTCTGGTAGCTGTCCTCGCTACCGATCCTGAAGTTCTAATCCTTGACGAACCTACGGCGGCACTTGACACGTTGTACACGGAGCGTGTGTTGGACTTACTGGAGCAGCTACATCTTGCAGGGAAGACCATCATCATCTCCACCCACGATATGGAACTGGCCAGCCGCTTCGCCGATCGAGTATTACTGATGGAGGCAGGCAAACTGATTTGTGATCGCAAGGCTCCTGATCTTTGGTCCGATAGTATCCTGCTAAAGGATAAGCACCTTCCACAACCCTGGGCATGGCGAACTCGTACGCATCAGCAGGCGCCTCCCCGCCCAATCCGTACGGAGCTACAGCAGTATCACCTCCCGCTCTTCCTATCATCGGAGACTCTCCCCATACTCCTCGTGGGAGGAGGAAAGGGAATTTGGCGAAAAGCCCAAGGACTTATCGAGCGTCGCATCCCATTCAAAGTCATGGCACCAGCTCTCTGTGATGAGTTCACAGAAGCAGCACGACGAGGAGACTTCGAGTGGATTCCTCGTGCTTACACTGGGATCTCCGATGTAGGTGAGGCACGTATCGTCATCTTAGGAATAGGAGACGCTGGTGAAGAGCTTCGCTTTGCTCAAGAGCTTGAGGCTGCAGGCTACCTCTTCTCTCTACTCAGCGATGCGACGCGAGGGAACTTACAGTTTGGCGCTACCGCACACAAGGAAGGCATTACCCTATCAGTGCACAGCGACTACCGCCTCCCCGAGATCACACAGCAGCTTAAGACGGTATGGAGTGAAACACTTCCCGATGGCTTCGAAGCACGTCTACGAGCCCTCTCTCAATATCGTCAAGCACTACAAGAGGCTACCGATGAGGCTGAGCGTACTCGTCTGCGTCAGGCCTACGACAAACTAAAAGAATCACTACTACAGGATACGATCCATGATCGGACTCATTAGTATCAACCATAAGACAGCCTCCCTATCGAGACGTGAGCAGTTCGCCCTCGGAGAGGAAGAAGCAGTCCAACTTATCTCACAGTGGCAAGGGGAGCAAGGTCTACTTGGTGGCTTTGTTCTCTCTACTTGCAATCGCTTGGAGATCTATTACGAAGCACCCAACCAAGTAACACCGGAGCTTGAGTCTACACTCATCCGCAGTCTCTATCGCTTCAAGCGCATACGCCACTCTGGGGACGAATCGATCTTCACGACTCTACATCACACAGAGGCCATACGTCACCTCTTCCGCTTGGCATGTGGCCTGGAGTCGATGGTCCTTGGAGAAACCCAAATCCTCGGACAGCTGAAGGAAGCCTATCGTCGTGCTACGACGCACGAGCAGAGTACAGCCGTGATCTCTCGTCTCTGTCATCGAGCCTTTGAGACGGCAAAGAAAGTGCGCAGTGAGTACCTACTATCAGCTACTCCCATCTCTGCGGGCACAGCAGCCGTTGACTACCTCCGACAGCGTATAGCGAACTTCTCCGAGCTGCCCGTACTCATCCTCGGAGCGGGACAGATGGCAGAAGTCATTGTCCACCGCCTACAGGAGCTCCAGCATCCTATGGTGAGCATCTACAATCGCACCCGTGAACGAGCCATGGCCTTTGCAGAGAAGCATCAGATCTCCTCGGTGTACTCGGATGATCATCTTCCTCAGGCGCTCACGACCTCTCCTATCACCTTCGTCGCCACCTCTTCTCTTACTCCGATTATCACGGAGGAGCTCCTTGTATATATACCACAAGGGGAGCGCTACTTCTTTGACATGGCCGTACCACGCAATGTTGATCCATCGCTGGACGAAGTACCCCACCTCCACCTCTATACGATCGATGATCTGAGGAGTCAGCAGTATCTCTCGGGCGAAGAGCTTCATCAGCACGAGGAGATACGTAGCTACATCCAGTCAATGGTACAGGACTTCCTCCAGTGGTGCGATGCTGCAGAGGTGAGACAGACCATCGGTCTCATCCAGCAGGTATCCCATCAGCTCCTCGACAAGGAACTCTCTGCCCTTCCCCACGACTTAAGCGAAGAAGAACGTAAGCTCATCTCGCACTGGGACGAACATCTACGCACCACTTACACGACTGCGATCGTCTCCGCACTGCGAGAGCTAAGCGAGACGACAGGACTTAAGACCTACTCCAAGACACTCCTCCAGCTCTTCACCCATATACAAGGTAAGCTCCCATCACATGACTCCTAAGACCTTCATCCTCGGGACGCGAGGAAGTCAGCTCGCACTGCGCCAGAGCGAGATGGTACGCGATGCCCTCCTCCGGCACTTCCCTACCCTTCAGATCGAGCTCAAGATCATCAAGACTAAAGGGGACAAGCTCCAGCATCTCTCCCTTGATGCCTCGGGAGACAAGGGACTCTTCACGGGAGCTCTTGAGGAAGCACTGCGAGCTGGGGAGATAGACTTCGCCGTGCACAGCCTCAAGGATCTTCCCGTTGATCCTGCGCCTGGCACCCGCATAGCTGCTTATCTGCCTCGTGCCGTCACACACGACACGCTCATAGGTCCGATGCCTCTCGAGGCTTTGCCCGAAGGTGCTCTCATCGGGACATCAAGCCGGCGCCGCGCCTATCAGATAGCTCTCCACTATCCTCATCTGCGCACCGAACCTATCCGAGGGAATGTAGAGACCCGCATGGGGAAGGTCGGCGCTGGACTCTTCGATGCTACCCTCCTCGCTGAAGCTGGTCTCACTCGTCTGGATATGAAGGACGTCACCCGCTATCCCATCAGTGAGGAGATCATCGTACCTGCTCCTGGGCAAGCAGCTATTGCCGTCCAGACGCGAGACGAAGATGGTGAGCTGCAGACCCTACTTCAGCAGATCCATGACGCGAAGACCGAGCGAGAGGTTACCATTGAGCGAAGCCTCCTCAAGCGCTTAGGTGGCGGCTGTGCCCTCCCCTTGGGCTGCGTCTGCCATATCGAGGGCGAGACCGCAGAGCTTCGTGTCTTCTACGCGAACGCTTCGGGGACGGAGCACTATCTGGCTACGCATCACACCCCACTCTCTGATATTGACACCCTACTCTCGCAGCTCATCGAGCGCCTTCAGCATATCACCACAGCATGAGTACCGTATATCTCGTCGGAGCAGGTCCTGGTGACCCCAAGCTCCTTACCCGTCGTGCCTACGAACTGATTACCTCAGCGGAGATCGTCGTCTATGATGCTCTCGTCTCTCCCCGCATTATCGAGCTCATCCCCCCGACTACCCGCCTCTACAATGTAGGGAAGCGCTATGGCGCGCACTCTATGAAGCAGCCCGAGATCAATGCGCTGCTCGTCGAGCTGGCTTCTGAAGGGGCGAGCAAGATCGTACGTCTCAAGGGCGGCGATCCCTTTGTCTTTGCCCACGGGGGTGAAGAGATGAACGTACTCCGCGAAGCTGGTATCCACTATGAGATTGTGCCAGGGATCACGGCGGGGCTTGCTGCTCCCGCCTACTTCGATATTCCCGTGACGCACCGAGCAGTCAGTCGTTCGTTCACTTGCCTTACTGCCCACTCGGAGTCAGGAGAGCTCCCTGCCTTCGACTGGCAAGCTCTTGCCAAGCTCGGCGGTACGCTGATCTTCTACATGGGTGTTCGCCAAATCGCTTCGATTAGCCAAGCACTCATTGATGCCGGATGCTCGGCCACGACCCCAGCAGCTTTGGTTAGCCGAGGGACGACCCCACAGCAGGCACTCTTAGCACGTACCCTCGGAGAGTTCACTGACCCCGAAGAAGACTTCACAGCCTATACGCCCGCCCTCTTCGTCATCGGTGAGGTGATTCGTCTGAGTGAAGGTCGCACGTCACGCCCCTTGGCTGGGAAGAAGGTCATCGTCACGCGAGCACGTCATCAAGCCTCCTCACTGCAGGAAGCCCTCGAAAGTGAAGGCGCCGAGGCACTCCTTCTCCCGACCATCGAACTATCATCCAACGAAGCCATCAACGCAGAAGTCGCCACACACCTCGGTCAGCTGGCGCGCTACGGCTGGATCTTCTTCACCTCACCCAATGCCGTGGAGTTCTTCTTCGCAGCACTGCACCGAGCTGGACTTGATGCCCGCGCGCTCTCGCCCTGCCGTATTGCGTCGCTGGGACCGATGACCACGGCAGCGCTCGAAGCTCAAGGTATCAAGCCCGACTTCATGCCCAGTGAGTACCACGCTAAGGCCTTCGCTCGCGAATTTGTAGAGCAAGTCTCTGCCGCACACGATAAGTCCCTGCTTCTACCAGCTTCGGCACTGGCGCATGACGACCTTGCTCACCTCCTGCAGGAAGCAGGCTACCGCTGCGAGCGCCTTCCGCTCTACACCAATAGTCCGATTCATTACGAAGCGGAGGAACTTCGGGCGACGCTGGCATCAGCTGACTACCTGACGGCATGCAGCTCATCGGCGATCCATCACCTTGTAGAGCTACTGGAGCAATATCAGCTGACCGACCTGCTACGTGAGCTTCCCATCGCAGTCCTTGGAGAGCAAACGGCAGGTGCCGTACGAAGCTACGGACTTGAGCCCCAGCTCATCGCACCGCAGGCGACCATCCCATCGCTCGTCGGAGCCCTCATAGAGCGCCTCGGCTAAGGCATTCTTCATCATCCATCACCAAGTAGTAGCGGGGTGTAGGGCATCAGGTCCTGCGCCCCGCTTTCGTATGCTGTGGAGTGCCTTTCTGTAGGAAGCCGTAGCAAACATATAGGGAGGAGAGAAGAAGGTATATACCTCACCATCGCGAGGAATATACCTTACTGCCGCGAGGAATATACCTTACTGCCGTGAGGAATATACCTTTCTATCGTAGGGTATATACCTTTTGCTCGAAAGGTATATACTATTCAGCCGAAGGGTATATACTATTTGCTCCAAGGATATATACTATTTGACCAAAGGGTATATACCTTTTCATTCCACCTCAATAAAGCCAAGGACGAGAGGTCGGGAAGCCACCGCAAGCCCCCCAGGAGATTTGCGTCGCCCATAGCGGACAATATTGTCTTAAAACGGGGGGAAAAGAGTATATTTGTACGTGAGCAAGCCAAGGATTTCGCCCTCGATGACGCGACAAGCTACCACTGAGATGCCGATCCGCTAAGCACCGCTCATACGCTGGGCATAGAGCCACAGCGCAAGCTGACAACAAACAATACAGCAAATACACATACAATGGAACAAGTCGATGTGCTCCTCGGGCTGCAGTGGGGCGATGAAGGCAAAGGGAAGATCGTCGATGTACTGACGCCCTCCTATGATATTATTGCACGCTTCCAAGGCGGTCCCAACGCGGGGCATACGCTGGAATTCGAAGGAGAAAAGTACATCCTTCGCTCCATCCCCTCAGGTATCTTCCAGGGCGACAAGATCAACGTCATCGGTAATGGTGTGGTCCTTGACCCCATCCTCTTTGCTGAAGAAGCTCGCGCACTCTCCCGCAGCGGGCACGATCTGCGTAAGCGCCTCGTCATATCTCGCAAGGCACACCTGATCCTCCCCACGCACCGTATGATCGATGCTGCGCAAGAGGCAGCCAAGGGCGGTGC
The DNA here is from genome assembly GCF_014647755.1 of Porphyromonas pasteri. Lineage (GTDB taxonomy): Bacteria > Bacteroidota > Bacteroidia > Bacteroidales > Porphyromonadaceae > Porphyromonas > Porphyromonas pasteri. The sequence continues at coordinate 567,787 of NZ_BMPU01000001.1, forward strand.
CAAGATCGGGACGACAGGGAAGGGCATTGGCCCTACCTATACCGACAAGGTCAGCCGCACAGGGCTACGCGTCGGGGACATTCACTCCGACTTCCTCCGCAAGTACCAAGAGGCGAAGGATCGTCACCTGACCCTTCTCCGCGCTTATCAGTACCCCACGGAGGGGCTCGAAGCTCTCGAAGCTCAGTGGATGGATGCGATCAAGTACCTCGAAGAGTTCACCTTCATCGATAGCGAAGAGTATATCAACGATGCACTTCGCTCCTCGCGCCGCGTCTTAGCAGAGGGTGCACAGGGCTCACTCTTAGATATCGACTTCGGCTCCTATCCCTTCGTCACCTCGAGCAACACAGTCTGCGCAGGCTGCTGTACGGGTCTCGGCGTTGCTCCTCGACAGATCGGCGAGGTCTACGGGATCTTCAAAGCTTACTGCACCCGTGTCGGTGCGGGTCCCTTCCCTACGGAGCTCTTTGACGAAACGGGTGAGCAGCTCTGCTCGCTGGGTCATGAGTTCGGCTCTGTGACAGGTCGCCGCCGCCGCTGCGGTTGGCTCGACCTCGTAGCTCTGCGCTATACGGTGATGCTCAATGGTGTCACCCGCCTGATCATAATGAAGAGCGACGTCCTCGATAGCTTCGCCACGATCCGCGTCTGCACAGACTACGAGATCGATGGTAAGAAGACGCGCAACTTCCCCTATGAGCTTACCGACGCGGTACGCCCTGTCTACGCCGAGCTCAAGGGTTGGCAGTGCGACACGACCAAGCTCACCTCTGCAGCGGAGTTCCCTCAGGAGCTCAAGGACTACATAGCCTTCGTAGAGCGTGAGATCGGTGTACCCATCACGATCATCTCCGTTGGGCCAGATAGAGATCAGACGATTACCCTCCATCCTGAGCTCCTGCCCCAGATACACTGAATAGACTTCGATGACCTATCAAGAAGCTATTGAGTATCTCTATGCGGCTACGCCCGTCTTCCAGCAGGTAGGCACCACGGCATACAAGCCTGGCTTAGAGACAACACATACCCTGGACACACACTACGGCCATCCCCACCGCTGCTACCGCACGATACATGTCGGTGGCACGAATGGTAAGGGGTCGACCTCCCACACGATAGCAGCCGTCTTACAAGCCTCTGGCTATCGTGTGGGTCTCTTCACATCCCCCCACCTCTTAGACTTCCGTGAGCGCATCCGAGTGAATGGAGAGATGGTGAGCGAAGACTTCGTTTGTCGCTTCGTAGAGGAGGCTAAGCCCCTCATCGAAGAGCGCTCGCCCTCCTTCTTCGAGATCACGACGCTCATGGCTTTCGACTACTTCCGCCAAGCACAGGTAGACTTCGCTGTCATCGAGGTTGGGCTGGGAGGACGACTTGACTGCACCAACATCATCTCCCCCATTGTCTCCGTCATCACCAGTATCAGCAAGGATCATACCCAGCTACTCGGAGATACGCTCGAGGCAATAGCTCGGGAGAAGGCGGGCATCATCAAGCCTCATACGCCTGTCATCATCGGGCGAGGCGAATCCCCTAAAGTGCGCGAGGTCTTCGTGAAGAAAGCAGCCGAAGAGGAGGCTCCCATCATCTTCGCCGAAGAAGCCGTACACATCAAGGCACAGACGCCTGAGTTCCCAGGGCAGAGCTTTACGCTCAAGGGTGAAGAAGCTCTCCCCTACTACTTCGGCTTAGGTGGACTCGTACAGCGGGATAACTTCCGAGCGATCTATGCTACGATACAAGAGCTACGTAGTCAGGGAATCGCTATCTCCGAAGAAGCATTCCGCGACGGGCTCCGCAACGTGGTCTCGCTCACAGGGCTACGCGGACGCTGGGAAGTACTATCTCAGCACCCCACACTCATCTGCGACACGGCACACAACGAAGATGGCGTCCGCTATATCGTAGAGCAACTCCGTAGCCTACAGCGTCCTCTGCACATCATCTTCGGCATGGTCAATGACAAGGATATCCGCGGAGTACTACAACGTCTACCAAAAGAAGCACGTTATTACTTCACCGCAGCCTCCGTGCCACGTGCTCTAGCACCAGAGGACTTACAAGCTCTCGCTGAGCAGTATGGACTACAAGGCGCTACTTATCCGAACGTCCATGAGGCACTCATCGCTGCTCGCAAGGCGGCAAACCCAGATACAGATGTCCTCTTCGTCGGGGGGAGCAACTTCCTCATCTCCGACCTCTTGGCGGACCTCTCTACCACAGATATCAACTAACTAATAATTCTATCAATATGGAACAAGCAAAGCTGTCACTGCGTGACAAGCCATCCGCCCGCTGGGGTGCGCTGGCACTCCTCTCGCTGACGATGTTCTTCGCCTACATGTTCGTAGACGTACTCTCTCCAGTGAAAACACTCGTCGAGACCGAGCTCGGCTGGGACTCTACTATCTTCGGGCTCTATGGCGGGAGTGAATTCTTCCTCAACGTCTTCATTGGGTTCCTCATCCTCGCAGGTATCATCCTCGATAAGATGGGTGTACGCTTCACTGCGCTACTCTCGGGTAGCTTCATGGTCATTGGAGCCCTTATCAAGGTCTATGCCCTGAGTGCAACCTTCCGCAATGGAGGCCCTGGCTATGATGCTATCAATAGCTTCAGCAGCTCCATCCATGACATCACGGGGTGGAACCTTCCTCCCACGGCTCTCTGCGCCTGCCTCGGCTTCACACTCTTCGGCTGTGGTACTGAGATGGCCGGTGTAACGGTATCCCGTGCTATCGTCAAGTGGTTCAAAGGCAGATCAATGGCACTCGCTATGGGCATCGAGATGGCTGTAGCACGTCTTGGGGTAGCTGGTGCCTTGTGGATCTCTCCTTGGCTATCTAAGAAGTTCGAAACAGTACAGGCTCCCGTAATCTTCTGCGCCCTGCTCCTTTGCATAGGTCTGATGCTGTATATCGTCTACTTCTTCATGGATAAGGCACTTGATAAGGATATCGAAGGTGAAGAAGAGGAAGAAGCAGAAGAACCCTTCAAGTTCTCTGACCTTGGTAAGGTCTTTGGCACAGGCGTCTTCTGGATTGTCGCTATCCTGTGTGCTCTCTACTACTCAGCCATTTTCCCCTTCCAGAAGTTCGCCACTGAGATGCTACAATACAAGGTAGGCTTTGATAACGAATTCGCATCGCGTATCTTCAGTGTCTTCCCATTTGGAGCTGCGCTCGTGACACCTTTACTAGGCTACTATCTTGACCGCAAGGGTAAGGGTGCAACGATGCTCATCGTTGGTTCTATTCTTATGATTGTCTGCCACCTGACCTTTGCTCTCTATCCCTTCGTATATGATAGTCTCGGCAGTGGGATTGTGGCTATGACTGCAATCGTCGTCCTTGGGATATCCTTCTCACTCGTACCAGCGACACTATGGCCCGCAGTTCCTAAGCTTATCGACAACAAGGTACTGGGATCCGCTTACTCAGCTATCTTCTGGATTCAGAATATAGGTTTGATGACTGTGCCCATCATCGTAGGTAGTGTCCTTGACTCGTCTAATAAGGGTATACCCGAAGGTCAGCCCAAGGACTATACGCTTGCCATGCTTGTCTTCGCCAGCTTCGGTGTCATCGCTCTACTAATGAGCCTCCTCCTCAAGGCTATCGACAAGAAGAAGCAGTACGGTCTCGAGCTGCCCAATGTGAAGTAGTAATCGACTCCTTCATCCTAATGCATCGCGAGGTGCCGCTCCCTTGGCTGGGGCGGCACCTCGCAGCTTTTAGATACGTCTCTATATAAGGCTATGCTCCAATGATATATGGGAGAGCAATATGAACCAGTACTGGTCGCCACTCCGACCAGTACTGGTCACTAAATGTACCTATACTGATTCGTGAGCTGACCAGTACTGGTCAAATCGTCGACCAGTACTGGTTCATTTTCCATCCTCCTTTGGCTTTCTGCTTTTAGAGCAAGACAGGACAACCGCTCCAAGGTACTCACAGCTGGCAGTCAATACTACTTTACACCGAACAACCTCGAGTAAGTGGAGCGAAATGATCGAGGTGCAAGACTACAACAATAGTCATACCCTCTCAAAGCCGCAGTTCTTCCAAGTACGAACCAATAGTCGTTCACATCCCAAACAAGTAGTCGCTTGAGTACAATGCCATAGTGGTTCGAGCAGAGAGCAGTAGTCATTTACGAAGTGACCTTCCACGAAGCACTATGATAATGGGACGACATACAACAAGGACAGCATCATGAGAGAAGCTATAAGAAGCCTTATCTCCACGAAGCTCATTCCTCGGCATCTTAGCTTTTTACCGTATCTTTGTGCACATTGTGTAAGCCTCACCGAGGCACAAGAGACAACGATAATATATGGCAGTCGAAATAAGACAGATCACGGAGAAAGCCGACCTGAGGAAGTTCGTCAAGTTCAACCTCAAGCTCTACAAGGGCAATCCGTATCACGTACCTGGGCTCATTGAGGACGAACTCCTCACGCTGGACCCAGCACGCAACCCCGCCTTTAAGTTCTGTGAAGCCGCATACTTCCTCGCCTATCGCGATGGGCGTATCGTCGGGCGTATCGCAGGGATCATCAATCACCGCGCCAACGAGACGTGGAACCAAAACAACGTACGCTTCGGCTTCGTCGACTTCATCAATGACAATGAAGTCGTCGATGCACTCTTCAAGGCTGTTGCTGACTGGGGTAAGGCCCGCGGCAAGGATATGCTCCAGGGTCCCATGGGCTTCTCTGACCTTGACCACGAAGGGATGCTCATCGAGGGCTTTGACCAGCTCGGTACGATGGCTACGATCTACAACTATGCCTACTACCCCAAGCACATGCAGCGCATGGGCTTTGTCAAGGATCAGGACTGGCAGGAGTATAAGATCATGATCCCCGAGGAGATCCCCGAGAAGCACAAGCGTATCGCCGAGATCGTCCGCAAGAAGTATGGACTCAAGACACTGAAGTTCAAGAATCAGCAGGAGATCCTCCCCTATGCACACCGCATCTTCGACACGCTGAACCAAGCCTACTCAGTCCTCTATGGGGTCTCTGAGCTGTCACGTGAGCAGATCGACTACTACGTGCGTATGTACATCCCCATGCTGCGCTACGACTTTGTGACTGTCATCATCCGCGAGGAAGATGATAAGGTCATTGGCTTCGGCATCACACTGCCCAACCTTAGCCGTGCGCTACAGAAAGCCAAGGGAAGCCTCTTCCCCTTCGGATGGATCCACCTCCTGAAGGCGCTGAAGATGAAGAACCCCATCGTCGACCTCTACCTCGTCGGGGTCATCCCAGAGTATCAGAACAAGGGCGTCAATGCACTTCTCTTCGACGACCTCATCCCTGTCTTCCAGAAGAACGGCGTACGCTATGCCGAGAGCAATCCAGAGCTTGAGACCAACGCTGCTGTACAGATGCAGTGGAACTACTTCGAGCGTAAGCACCACAAGACCCGTCGTGCCTGGATCAAAGAAATATAAGAGATATGCTTGTTGAATTACTGAAGTCCAAGATTCACCGCGTTACAGTCACCGAAGCTAACCTCTCCTACATCGGGAGTATCACTATCGATACCGACCTCATCGAGGCCGCTAATATCCTCCCAGGAGAGAAGGTACAGATCGTCAATAATAACAATGGGGCTCGCCTCGAGACCTACGTCATCGCTGGAGAGCGAGGATCAGGTGTCATCTGCCTCAACGGAGCTGCAGCCCGTCTGGTGCAGCCTGGCGATACCGTGATCATCATGGCCTATGCTTGGATGACCTACGAAGAAGCACAGGGCTTCAAGCCCGCAGTTATCTTCCCCGATACCGCAACTAATAGACTCGTATAGATATGTTCGAAAACCTGAGTGAGCGCCTCGAGCGGTCGTTTAAGATCCTCAAGGGCGAAGGTAAGATCACCGAACTCAATGTAGCTGAGACGCTCAAGGATGTGCGCCGAGCACTCCTCGAAGCGGACGTCAACTATAACGTAGCTAAGAAATTCACCGAAGACGTCAAGGAGAAGGCCTTAGGTCAGGATGTCCTCACCGCAGTCCGCCCAGGCGAACTGATGGTGAAGATCGTCCACGATGAGCTGGCTAACCTTATGGGAGGTAAGGCTGCTGAGCTGAACCTCACGGGTATGCCCGCCATCATCCTCATGTCGGGTCTTCAGGGTTCAGGGAAGACGACCTTCTCCGGGAAGCTGGCTAACCTCCTCAAGACCAAGCAAGGCAAGAAACCTATGCTCGTAGCTGGTGACGTCTATCGCCCCGCTGCTATCGAGCAGCTTCGCGTGCTGGCTGGTCAGCTCGATGTCCCCGTATTCTTTGACCTCGACAGCAAGGATCCCGTGAGCATCGCTCGCCGTGGTGTGGCAGAAGCTATGGGACAGGGATGCGATGTCGTGATCATCGACACCGCTGGTCGTCTGGCTGTCGACGAAGAGATGATGCGCGAGATCGAAGAGATCAAGCGTGCTATCCGCCCCTCAGAGACACTCTTCGTCGTTGACTCGATGACGGGTCAGGATGCTGTGAATACGGCCAAGACCTTCAACGAGCGTCTTGACTTCGACGGCGTCGTCCTCACCAAGCTTGACGGGGACACCCGCGGTGGTGCCGCCCTCTCCATCCGTACCGTCGTCGACAAACCAATCAAGTTCGTCGGGATGGGCGAGAAGATGGATGCACTCGATGTCTTCCATCCCGATCGTATGGCTGACCGTATCCTCGGCATGGGTGATATCGTCTCACTTGTCGAGCGTGCCCAGCAGCTCTACGATGAGCGCGAAGCTAAGCGCCTCGAGGAGCGTATCGCTAAGGATCAGTTTGACTTCAATGACTTCCTCGCCCAGATCCAGCAGATCAAGAAGATGGGTAACATCAAGGATCTTGCTGCGATGATCCCTGGTGTCGGGAAGGCACTGAAGGATATCGATATCAAGGACGATGCTTTCAAGAGCATCGAAGCTATCATCTACTCGATGACGCCCGAGGAGCGAGCTAAGCCTCATATCCTCGATGGTCATCGCCGTAAGCGCATCGCTCTCGGGAGTGGGACGAGCGTACAGGATGTCAATAAGCTCCTCACGCAGTTCACCCAGACCCGCAAGATGATGAAGACTCTGCAGGGCTTCAAGGGCGGTAAGATGCCCAAGATGCCGAAGATGCCATTTATGGGTGGTGGTAAGCTCCGCTAATCCTGCCCCATACTCTGCCTCATAAAGAAGAGGCCTATATGAGATCATCCCTTGGATAATCATCATCCTCGCTTCACTACGACAGCGTCCATGATCCTTATCCAAGGGATGAACTCTTTCTCCCCTACCTCTCTACTTATTATACGTACGATATGAAGCTAACAAAGCTACCACTGGTCGCTGCTCTATCGCTCCTCGTGCTCTCGAGCAATGTATGGGCGCAGAGCACCAAGCGACTCATCGATGAAGTCAATCCTTTCATAGGGACCTCTAACTTCGGTACGACTAACCCTGGAGCCGTCGTACCCAATGGCTTGATGAGTATCACGCCATTCAATGTATCGGGCTCCCCTGAGCTGAATAAGTTCGATAAGGACAAGCGCTGGTGGAGTACACCCTACACCGCTGACAACAAGTTCTTCTCGGGCTTCAGCCATGTCAATCTGAGCGGTGTCGGCTGCCCTGAGCTGGGGAGTATCATCGTATCGGCTTCTGCTGGCGATCTCGATGTAGACTATACGCACTACGGCTCAGCAATGAGCGAAGAGAAGGCACACCCTGGCTACTACAGCGTACAGCTCGATAAGCACAAGATCAAGGCTGAGGTGACGGCTACTCAGCGTACAGCCGTCTCTGCCTTCACCTTTGAGCGCGGTGGTAAGAGCAATATCCTCGTAAACCTAGGTCTGGGTCTGACGAATGAGAGTGGTGCGACCGTGCGCTTCCTCAATGACTCGACCATCGTAGGGAGCAAGCTCATGGGTACCTTCTGCTATGCCCCCCAGGCAGTCTTTAATCAGTACTTCGCTATCCGCATCAGCCGTCGTGCACCAGCCTCGGGCTACTGGAAGAAGCAGCCTCCTATGGAAGGCGTAGAAGCTGAATGGGACAAGGATCAAGGCAAGTACAAGATCTATCCTACCTACCGCAAGGAAATCAGTGGTAATGATATCGGGGTATGGTTCTCCTACGACACTAAGCCTGGTGAGACAATCTACGTCCAGACGGGCGTATCCTTCGTCAGCGAAGAGAATGCCCTGCTGAACCTCACTACGGAGCAGCCTAAGCTGGACTTCGCTGCTGTTCGTCGCGCAGCAGAGGATAGCTGGGAGAAGGCACTGCGTGTCGTCGAGGTCGAAGGCGGTACGACGGACCAGCGTAAGATCTTCTACACGGCACTCTATCATCTCTTGATCCACCCCAACATCCTGCAGGACGTCAACGGTCAGTATCCTATGATGGGATCACTCCAGACGGCTACGACGAAGCACGACAGATATACCGTCTATTCGCTGTGGGATACCTACCGCAATGTCCATCCGCTCCTCTCGATCCTCTATCCACGCAAGCAGCTGGCTATGGTAGAGACGATGCTGGATATGTATAAGGAAGGTGGCTGGCTCCCCAAGTGGGAGCTCTACGGGCAGGAGACCTTCACCATGGAAGGAGATCCCTCGATCATCGTGATCAATGACACGTGGCAGCGTGGTATCCGTGACTTTGACACGAAGCTCGCTTACGAAGCCATGCTCAAGGGCGCTACGACGCCTGGTAAGGACAATAAGCTCCGTCCTGACTTCGATGACTACGCTTCACGAGGCTACGTCCCCTTAAGAGAGAAGTTCGACAACTCCGTCTCTCACGCGCTGGAGTACTACATCGCAGACTGGAATCTCAGCCAGTTCGCCAGTGCTATGGGCAAGAAGAAGGATGCACAGCTTTTCGCTCGCCGAGCTTCTGGCTACAAGCACTACTATGACAAGGAGACGGGGCTACTTCGTCCTATCCTCCCCGATGGGAAGTTCCTCACGCCCTTCCACCCCACCCTCGGTCGCGACTTCGAGCCTAACCCAGGCTTCCACGAAGGGAACTCTTGGAACTATAGCTTCTACGTCCCCCACGATATCCGTGGCCTTGCGAAGCTCATGGGAGGTGAACGCAAGTTCGTCGACAAGCTCCAGAGCGTCTTCGATAAGGAGAACTATGATCCAGCTAATGAGCCCGACATCGCTTATCCCTATCTCTTCACCTACTTCCCCAAGGAAGCATGGCGCACACAGCGTATCACGAGCAAGCTCCTCGGGCTGTATTATCGCAACGACCCCAGCGGTATCCCAGGCAATGATGATACGGGTGCGATGAGCGCATGGGCTATCTTCTCGATGCTTGGCTTCTATCCCGACTGCCCCGGATCGATGAGCTACGGGCTTACTACGCCTACTTTTGACAAGGTCACCATACACCTTGACACGAAGTACTACAAGAATCCTACGCTGGTCATCGAGACGCGTCCTGTAGACGAACATACCAACCGTCAGCGCATCTATTTTGACGAGTTCCAGATAGGTAACAAGCTCTATAAGAACACCTACCGCATCAATCACGACGAACTGATGAATGCTGGCAAGATCACCTTCTTCACGAAGCTTGTAGGGGGTACGCCAGAGATTACGGTGGATTAATCAGAGTGAGGGTATCAATTTTTTTTGCAGGAAAGGCCGTAGAGCCTTTGTATAAGCAAAAAAATCTGTACATTTGGAACAGAATCAAGAGGGAGTTACGGCACACAATCCCACCAGGATACCTCCAGAAGCTCCCCCTCCTCAATGCAATTAACTTTGTACAACCCATACAACAGAACTTATGAACAAGACAGAATTTATCGCACGTGTGGCTGAAGTAGCTGAGCTGACCAAGGTAGATGCTCGCAAGGCCGTTGAAGCTTTCGCTTCTATTGTAGCTGCAGAACTCAAGAAGGGTGAGAAGATCACGCTTCTCGGCTTCGGTACCTTCTCTGTAAATGAAAAGCCTGCTCGTCAGGGTATCAATCCTCAGACGAAGAAGAAGATCCAGATCCCTGCTCGCAAGGCTGTGAAGTTCAAGGCTGGTGCAGCTCTCGACCTCAACGTAGCTCCTGCTAAGAAGGGCAAGAAGTAAGCAGCACGACACGTGTTTCACTAATGGCGTAAGGTCACTTCATCTATTTGATGGAGTGGCCTTGCTCTTTTCATCCCCCACCCACACAGATATCCGATGATCCAGCTTACTACAAGCGGCGAAGAGAGCCGCCTCACACTCCACGAAGGCAGCGAAGAGCTTGGCCACATTTCCTTTCGTGTGCTTCCCGAGACGTCCATTGCTGTAGCCGAACACACGCGTGTTTCGCCCGAGCATCAAGGCAAAGGCATCGCCGCAAAATTAGCCGCAAGCTTCTTCGAGCACTGCCAAAAGGAAGGCCTTCTTGTTCGTCCCGTCTGTTCCTACATAGTGGCTTATATGGAGCGCCATCCGGAGCTCGAGTCGCTTCGTGCTCCAGAGGAAGCATAGCCTTCAAGTACAAGCGACAAGAAGTACCTCTACTTCTCAGCAGAAGTTATATTACTTCTAACTGAATGTTATATTACTTTTCGTCAGAAGTAATATAACATCTGAACAAAGGGTATATACCCTTCTGGCGAATAGTATATACCCTTTGAGCAAAAGGTATATACCCTACGACCGAAAGGTATATTCCTCACGACCGAAAGGTATATTCCTCACGACCAAAAGGTATATTCCTCACGACCGAAAGGTATATTCCTCACGACCGAAAGGTATATTCCTCGTGACCGAAAGGTATATTCCTCACGACCGAAAGGTATATTCCTCGCGACCGAAAGGTATATTCCTTCTTACGGCAAGCTATTGAGCTTCGTCTGTGCGCTACGGAAGGTCGCCTTCAACAGCAGCCGATACGCCCCCCAAAAACGAGTCCCAGCTCTGCGGTAAATACTACCGCAGGGCTGGGACTTATTCCGTCGAAGAGACGGGAGAATGCTTACTTCGTGCGAAGGAGGAAGCTCAGCTCGATATCATCGTTGATGAAGTTGTCGCCGAGACCAGTGAAGAAACTCTTCGAGCCGTACTTGACATTCCAGTCAGCACGATTGATGTTGAAGGGCTTGCTCGCGATGGCGTAGGTGCCGTGCTCCTGATCATAGACGACGGAGGCGACGGGGATGGTGATGTTCTTAGTGACATCCTTCAGCGTGAGATTCCCCTTGAGCTCCGTGAGGTCCGTGATGCGGACGCCTTCGGCGGGGATATTCGTCAGCTCAAACTTTACTTCGGGGTACTTAGCAGAATCGAAGAAGTCTTCGCTCAGAAGGTGAGCCTTGAGCTTATCACCGCCTTCCTCGGGCTTGAGATCCTCTACAGTGAGGCTGTCAAGGCGAAGAGCGACGTAGCCACCACGAAGGATACCTTCGCGAAGATCAAGCTGCCCCGAGCTAACAGGAAGCTTGCCGTAGTGCGAACCCGTTGGCTTGAAGCCCTTCCACTGAACTTCAGAGGTGGCGAAATCAATCTGTACACCCTGTGCGCTATCAATAGCAGAGGCAGCCACAGAGTCAGAAGCCGCTACACTGCTCTGCCCATTCGAGCCCGAGCAGGAGGCAATAAAGGAGCCCGCAGCGAGAAGTCCCGCCAGAGCCCAAGTCATTTTCTTCATATATAATCGGATCAATAATTAGGGATTGTTATCAAGAAAACCACGAAGTAATAAAAAATGTTCACGACGCCTATTTGGAAAGCTCTGCGAAGTCAAGGCAGCTCCCAAGCGAAGAGCCTTCACATAAAAGAGCTTCGCGCCCCACATCCCCCAAGGGAGATCTGGAGCGCGAAGGCCTATAGCAGTGTGTAGTGTGTCGGTGATCCCTTAGCCAAGGAAGCTCAGGAGGATACCAGCTGCGACAGCTGACCCAATAACCCCGGCGACGTTAGGCCCCATGGCGTGCATGAGGAGGTAGTTCGTGGGGTCGTATTCCAGACCAAGCGTCTGAGAGATACGTGCAGAGTCAGGCACAGCAGAGACACCAGCATTCCCGATGAGAGGATTGATCTTGTTCTCCTTCTTGAGGAAGAGGTTGAAGAACTTGACGAAGAGGATCCCGCTCACCGTAGCTACGACGAAGGAGAATGCCCCGAGTCCGAAGATCAATATTGAGTTACCCGTGAGGAATTCCGTAGCCTGGGTCGAAGCACCTACCGTGACACCGAGGAGGATCGTGATCGTATCGATCAGCGGCCCCTTAGCTGTGTCAGCAAGACGCTTCGTGACACCACTCTCGCGAAGGAGATTACCAAAGAAGAGCATCCCTAAGAGAGGCAGTGCGGGCGGTACGAGCATCGTCGTCAAGAGAAGCCCTGCGATAGGGAAGATGATCTTCTCCGTCTGAGAGACCTGACGAGGGCGCTTCATGCGCATTACACGCTCCTTCTTCGTCGTCAGAAGACGCATGAAGGGAGGCTGGATCACGGGCACCAGAGCCATGTAGGAGTAAGCCGACACGGCGATAGCACCGAGGAGATGAGGAGCCAAGCGGTTCGAGAGGAAGATAGCTGTCGGGCCATCTGCTCCACCGATGATACCAATAGCCCCTGCTTCAGTTGGCGTAAAGCCCAGCTGTAGAGCTGTCATGTAAGCTGCAAAGATACCGAACTGTGCAGCCGCTCCGACGAGCATGAGCTTGGGGTTAGAGATAAGAGCCGTGAAGTCTGTCATCGCACCGATCCCGAGGAAGATCAAGGGCGGATACCACCCTTGACGCACCCCTTGGTATAGGATGTTCAGTACAGAGCCTTGTTCATAGATACCGACCTGCAGCCCGTTGAGCATAGGTATGTTCCCGATGAGCATACCGAAGCCAATAGGGATGAGCAGCATTGGCTCAAACTCATATCTGATAGCTAAGAAGATGAAGAGCAGACCGACCAGGATCATGATCAGGTGCCCAGGAGTGGCATTAGCTACCCCCGTGAAGGAGTAGAAGGTCTCCAGATTCTCAGCTAAGAAGCCCCAGAAGGAGGACATAAGACTATCCGATGATTACGATATCAGAGCCTTCGAGGATGTTATCCCCCTTAGAGACCTTGATGGCAGTGATGACACCATCGCACTCAGCGTTGATGTTGTTCTCCATCTTCATAGCCTCGAGGATAGCCACCGTCTGACCAGCCTTTACCTGATCGCCTACAGCGACCTTGATGTCGAGGATGACACCGGGCAGAGGAGACTGGACAGCCGTACCCTTACCTGCGGGAGCTGCGGGTTCGGCAGCAGGAGCAGCGGGTGCGATAGGCTGAGGAGCGGGTGCAGGAGCGGCGGGGGCTGCAGCAGGAGCAGGTGCGGGAGCCGCAGCAGGCTTAGCTGCTGGACGTGGAGCAGGTGCGGTGTAGCCTTCGGTGAGGATATCTACCTGGTAGGAGACACCATTTACTTCTACGGCAGCCTTGTCGCCTTCGAGATCGATGATAGCGACACTGTACTCGTTGCCATTGATCTTATACTTGTACTCTTTCATTGTGGATAGGGAGTTGAATGTGATTGCTTATTATAGTTGCGTGAGGATAGGAAGCTGGCGCATCGTCAGAGCCTTAGAGGCCCAGGGAGATGGAGCCGTACGCTTGTAGGTGAGCACCAGAGACTCTTGGTCGTGGAGGTGCTTACCCAGCTCTTCGTGCAGCGCATACGAGATGGCGACGAAGACTTCCTTGAGATTGGGTTCCTGCGACATATTTCTTGTGAGGATAGCTTGTTTATCGTTTGAGGGCCGGAGTCTGTCGGACATGCGCGTTCCACATCGTGGGACGGTGGCGTATCGTCAGGACGTAGCTTTCGTGATCGTGCTGCGTCTCGAGCTCAGAGCGAAGAGCCATCGCGATAACGGCGGCAACTTCATCAGGCTTCCCCACGGCACTCTGGAGAGCCAGTGAGATGGCTACCAGAGCTTCAGCGGAGGGCTTACCTGTAGAGCTCGCTGCGGGCGCCTTCTGAGTAGCGGGCTTCTCGACCTTCGGAGCATTTCTCCTCTGGAAGAATATCCCGATGCATCGGAAGATGAGCACCAGCATCAGCAGCGCGAGGAAGACGACGAGCACAGCCGTGAAGGTCATAATACCTCCAGCAGGGTCGCGCTCGGCGAGTCTTTGGACTTTCTCGGAGAGCTGAGGATGGTCTTGAGCCCATGCCACCATCGGTGCTGCCGCAAGCGACAGCCCGAGGGTTAGCTGGTATAGTTTGCGAGCGAGATTCATAGCGTGTAGCTTGATGGACTATGAATGGCCAAGACAAGCCTGCTTAGAGAGGCAGGTTGTCGTGCTTCTTCGCAGGATTGATCTGCTTCTTGGTGCGGAGCTGCTCAAGAGCGCGGATGATACGGAAGCGCGTGTTGCGAGGCTCGATGACGTCATCCATATAGCCATAAGAAGCGGCGTTGTATGGGTTGGCGAAGGCCTTGCGGTATTCTTCTTCCTTCTCAGCAGCAGCCTGTGCAGGATCTTCTGCTGCAGCGACCTCCTTAGCGAAGATAACTTCGACAGCACCCGTGGGACCCATAACAGCGATTTCTGCTGAAGGCCATGCGAGGTTGATGTCGGAGCGCAGATGCTTAGAGCTCATCACGATGTAAGCACCACCATAAGCCTTACGCAGCGTGACGGTGATCTTGGGCACCGTAGCTTCACCGAAGGCGTAGAGGAGCTTAGCACCATGGACGATAACCCCGTTGTATTCCTGCCCTGTACCTGGGAGGAAGCCTGGGACGTCTACGAGGGTGACGAGAGGGATGTTGAAGGCGTCACAGAAGCGGACGAAGCGAGCAGCCTTACGAGAAGCATTGCTGTCGAGGGCACCTGCCATGACCATAGGCTGGTTAGCGACGATACCGACGCTCTGACCATTGAAGCGAGCGAAGCCGATGATGATGTTCTTAGCCCAGTCACGGTGTACTTCGAGGAACTCACCATTGTCGACGATCGTACCGATGACATCGTACATGTTGTAGCCCTTGTTAGGCTGGTCAGGGATGATCGTGTTGAGGACATCGTCGACACGGTCTACTACGTCCGTAGGCTCTACGCAAGGAGCATCCTCCATGTTGTTCTGGGGGATGAAGGAGAGCAGGTGACGGATCAGGCGGATACCTTCCTCTTCATTGTCTACAGCGAAGTGAGCGACACCACTCTTGGAGGCGTGTACGCTGGCACCACCGAGCTGCTCCTGGGTAACGTCTTCACCCGTGACGGTCTTGACGACCTTGGGGCCCGTGAGGAACATGTAGCTCGTACCCTTGCTCATGATGTTGAAGTCAGTAAGAGCAGGTGAGTAAACGGCACCACCGGCGCAAGGACCGAAGATAGCAGAGATCTGGGGGATCACACCCGAAGCCAGGATGTTGTTCTGGAAGATGTCACCATAGCCGCTGAGAGCATTGATACCTTCCTGAATACGGGCACCACCCGAGTCGTTAAGGCCGATGACAGGAGCACCCATCTTCATAGCGAGCTCCATGACCTTACAGATCTTCGAAGCCAGCATTTCGGAGAGTGCACCACCGAAGACGGTGAAGTCCTGTGCAAAGACATAGACCAGACGACCGTCGATCGTACCGGCCCCGGTGACGACACCGTCACCGAGGAACTTCGTCTTGTCGATACCGAAGTTCGTCGAGCGGTGCAGGACGAAGGTGTCGATTTCGTCGAAGCTACCTTCGTCGAGGAGGAGGGCGATACGCTCGCGAGCGGTGAACTTACCCTTCTGGTGCTGGCTGTCGATACGCTTCTGACCGCCACCGATGTGGGCCTTAGCGCGGAGCTCAATAAGCTCCTTGATTTTCTCTAATTGGACACTCATATTGATTGCTGTTAGTAGATACTGTCGTTATTTAGGATAGAGAGATTATTAGAATGGGATAATAGAGGAGATCACGTAAGCGGGACTTCCGCTCTGGACTCTTCTATTATCCCATTCTTCGGTCAATTACTCGACGTCTCTGTGGTCACACAGCTCGGTGAGGACACCGATCGTGCTCTTGGGGTGGAGGAAGCCGATGTTCAGACCTTCAGCCCCCTTACGAGACTGCTTGTCGATCAGCTGGACACCCTTATCAGCGAGCTCTTGCAGCGCTTCGTCAGCGTTAGGCACAGCGAAAGCGATGTGGTGGATACCTTCCCCACGCTTCTCGATGAACTTTGCGATGGTGCTTTCGGGAGAGGTAGCTTCGAGCAGTTCGATCTTCGTCTGACCGACCTTGAAGAAGGCCGTCTTAACCTTCTGGTCTGCTACTTCTTCGATGTTGTAGCACTTCAGACCGAGGATGCCTTCATAATAAGGCAGTGATGCTTCGATACTCTTTACGGCGATGCCAAGATGCTCGATGTGTGAGAGGTTCATAGCTTTTCTATCTTGCTTTGAGTTGATATGATTAGGGCAGGAGGACGGTCCTCTACCCCGTAACTTCTGTACTGCAAATGTAACAATAATCGCCTTCATTCCCTAACTCTACGGCAACCTCTTAAATATTCGCAGATTAGGCCCATTAAATAAGGCGGATCATCCCCCTACAAGCCCCTCCTTTAGTCCCAGATCAGCCCTCCCGAATCCCATCAAACCACCAAGCATCAAGGAACTCTTGCGACGCACTATCAATCAACGGATTAGTCACCCTATCAAACGAAGTAGTACTGGTCACTCATCTGACCAGTACTGCTCCACTCGGCGACCAGTACTAGTCACTATATGCTACCAGTACTGGTTCGCTTAGTGACCAGTACTGGTCGATATTACCCCTTCTCAAGAGTCTGACACATAGATCTTCTGAGTGGGGAGCTAAAAGCACCCAGCAGTGAGCCGTAAGAGCATCCGATTAGGAACGCACATTACGACCCACTGCTGGGAACACTGTGAGGGAGGGAGGGAGGCGAGGATAACTATATTGTACATCCCCCACCCTATATACATATTACGGTATAGCTCTATCCGAAGATGAAGGATTACTTCATACCGAGCGTCAGTAAGAGGAAGGCGTACTCAAAGGCGGTATCTCGGATACCATCATAACGCCCCGTAGCTCCACCATGGCCCGAATCCATATTCATCTTCAAGAGAAGGAGATGGTCATCCGTCTTGAGACAGCGGAGCTTTGCTACATACTTCGTGGGCTCGTGGAAAAGCACCTGAGAGTCATTGAGTCCTCCTGTGACCAAGAGATGCGGATAGCTCTGTGCCGAGATGTTGTCATAGGGCGAATAGCTGAGTATGTAGTCGAAGTACTCAGGGTCATTGGGATTCCCCCACTCCTCGTACTCGCCCGTAGTGAGCGGGAGGGACTCATCAAGCATCGTCGTCGCGACATCAACGAATGGCACAGCTGCGATCATCGCATGGAAGAGATCGGGACGACTATTTGCCACTGCACCTATCAGCAGACCTCCAGCACTCCCCCCTTCGGCCATCAAGCGCTCAGCAGAGGTATAGCCCTCAGCGATGAGGGTCTCTGCACAAGCGATGAAGTCGGTGAAGGTATTCTTCTTCTTGAGGAACTTCCCATCTTCATACCACTGCTCCCCGAGGTCACTTCCCCCACGCACTTGAGCCTGTGCGTAGATGAAACCGCGGTCAACAAGGCTCAAGACCGAGACGCTGAAGTGTGCATCGAGCGTCACTCCATAGCTCCCATAGCCATAGAGCAAGGCGGGGGCCGAGCCATCACGCTGCAGTCCCTTGCGATAGAGCAGCGTCATCGGTACACGCACACCATCTGGAGCTGTAGCCCAAAGACGCTCTACGGTATAGTCCTCGGGGCTAAAGCCTCCACCGACCTCCTGCTGCTTGAGGAGGCGACTCTCCCGCTGCTCCATATCATATTCGTAGAGCGAAGCGGGGCGATTTGGGGATGAGTAGCTATAGCGTATCGTCGTAGCTTCGTAGGTGGAATTCCCCTTGAGGCTGATGGTATAGACAGGTTCGGGGAAGTGAATCGATCCGCACGGCTCCCCTTCAATAGAGAGGATACGAATCTGAGTGAGACCATCTTGACGCTCCTCCAGTGCGATATGGGAGGCATAGACACCGATACTATCGAGGCGTACCTCCGTGCGGTGAGGGACGAAGAGCTTCCAAGCGCTACGGTCCCGCACCTTATCCTTATCGGTGATGTAGACCATACCATTGAGAGAAGCCTTATCCTTGTAGTAGATGAAGAACTTCTCACGGTGACTGAGTATGGAGTAGCGCACATCTTGCTCACGAGGAAGAAAGAGCTTCGGCTCACGATCCGATCCGTCCGAGGTGAGGTAGTATTCCTCGGTCGTCGTACTGCTCCCTGCCGTCAGGAAGATGTACTCGCGGGTCTTCGTCTCACTCACACTGCAGGAGAAGCGGACGTCCTGCTCTTCGTAGATGAGCGTAGGCTCGGCATCCGTAAGGCGCTGGGCAAAAGCCTTCGTCGAGCGAAGGGTCTCATCAATCAAGGTATAGTAGATCGTCTCGCTGTCCTCCGCCCAAGCCAGTGACGAAACTCCCGAGAGCGTGAAGGCAAGGTCTTCGCCACGCTCGAGGTCGCGTATATGGAGGTCAAACTCCGCATACGATCCCGTCGTATTAGCAAAGTAGGCAGCAAGCTTATTATCGGGACTCACCGCATAGCCCGCGAAGATGTATGCATCATGTCCTTCGGCAAGGGCATTGACATCGAAGAGTAGTTCCCCACCCTCGATCGCCGTAGGGCACTGCCCATAGCACTCTACAAAGTCAGCCTCAGAGACGCGGTAATATGAAGGGTATTGCTTCCCCTTCTCAGTGCGAGCATAGTAATAGTAGCCGCGGCGCAGCGTCGGATAACTCTGATCATCCTCCTTGATTCGCCCTACGATCTCCTTAAATATCTGCTCCTCTATCTCACACATTGAGGCCATGACCTCTGTGGTATAGGCGTTCTCTGCACGGAGGTACTCAAGCACACGCGGATCTTCTTTATCCCGCATGTAGTAGAAGGGATCAATACGTTCGCGCCCCAAATGAGTCAAGCATTCGTTTTGGACTTCAGCACGTGGAGGGGTAAGTGTAGGCAAGGATGATTGAGTAAAATCCATCTGTTGGATAGCAATAAGTGATAGGAAATTGGGTAAATAAAAGAGCTAAGCCTGCAGGCTATCCCGCAGGACGAGTAGGGCTTCGGGCCCCATCTCAAAGAGAAGATCGAGGATACTCAGATCTTCTACAAAGCCCATGCGCTCCAGATGAAGCTGATAATATGGGCGTAGCTGAACTCCAGGCAATGGAGCAGCCTGCTTCGGACTCAGCGCATAGCGAAGGTCGCAGCACTCGGACGTAGCCTCAGCCGACTGAGGGGGCAGGAAGTCCATAGTCGTACACCAGTCGAGGTCAAGCTGTAGCTGAGCGAGGAGCGTCTGCAGTAGCTCCGCGTTGAAGTCCCACAGATAAGTATAGCGCCGCTCATAGAAGGGCATCAGCTCATCTGCATAGAATTCGAAGAAAGGACTTGCCCCATAAGCCGTGCGCAGTGCCTGCGCATGCAGGTGCCGCCACTCCCCATGATCCGAGATACGCACCTCGCGTATCGGAGTCTTCGTCCCAGCGGGAAGCTCGACTGGTATCGTGAGGGACTGCACGCCATTCGGACCAAGGATACGGCAGCGATTACGATAGCTCTGCTTGATGTAGTGCTCGCACCCCTCGAGTGCAATAGTGCCAGCTACATACTCATAGAGCTTCACAAAATAGCTGACAGGTGGCGCGTAGGCCGTAGCGAGGAGTAGCGTAGGTAGGCTCTCCATCATAGAGCAAAGAGGATAACGCCCTCGATAGCATCCGCAGGGAGGATACCCAGATGGCGGGAGTCAGGTGCTACGCTCGTATCATCGGTGAGTACCCAGTAGTAATCCCGACGGAAGGTGTGATAAGGGTTGGAGGCGAGGGCAGTGAGCCAATCCTTAGGAGCCAGTCTGTGCAGAGCAACCTCGCCACGCGCAGCAGCAAAGAGTCGCTGCTCCTCGATGAGGGCGGCACGATAGGCAACAAGATTGGTGGAGGTCAGGGGGTAGACGCCGCCCTCACGGGGTAAGCGTAGTGCATACTGCTCCCGAGCATCTCGTGGATGCCGGTAGTCAGACACCGCAACACCATTCACAAAGAGCTGACCAGAGCGCACCTCAAGGCTATCTCCAGGCAGGGCGACCACACGGGCCACCATCAGACTCTGAGCTGAGGTAGAGGTGCCCGCTCTCTCTATGTGAAAGAGGATGAGTGAGCCTCGATCGGGGCTCTGCGTACGACGAGCCAATGCCCATGCTCCAAGGCGCAAGGCAGGGGCTTGGGCGGTCGTCATCACACGATAAGGGGTAAAGAAGAAGATACGGAGCACTACCACTAGGGCGATAAGCCCCAGCGGTAGTGCTCCGTAGCGTACGAAGGATGAGCTGACGATCTGATCCTTACTTATCATGAATCAGACGCATCATCCGTGACCAGCGGATACCACCATTCGTCAGCGGGCGCTCGCTATTGATCGAGAGCCAGAGGAAGGCAGGCTTACCTACGATATGGTCTTCGGGAACGAAGCCCCAGTAGCGGCTGTCGGCCGACATATCGCGATTGTCTCCGAGCATAAAGTAGTAGTCCTGCTGGAAGGTGTAGGTCGTACTGGGCTTCCCGTCAATGAGTACCGTCCCGTCAGGCTGCACCTCGAGGCGGTGCCCTTCGTAGTTGCGGATACAGCGATGGTAGAGTGCCACAGCCGTAGCGTTAAGGACGATCTTCAGCCCACGGCGTGGAATGAGGAGCGGCCCATAGTTGTCCTTCGTCCAAGGCGTCTTGAAGTCCACAGGATATACACCCGTCGAGTTCTGAGGCTGGGCTATGTCGACAGCGATAGCACGGACATAAGGCTCAGCCTTGAGACGAGTCTTCATCTCCTCCGTCAGGGGGAGGTAGTAGATAGCGCCATAGTGCCCCTCCGCATCGGTGGGCTGGAAGGAAAGCCCCGCATAGCGCAGGTAGCCGTCAATAGTCCCCGTCTCAGAGGAAGGCTGATAGGTACGCTGGTCGTAGATCAGCTGCACATCACGGTCGTTGATCTCGAGATCATCTAAGATCTCCTGAGGCAGAGCTCTACCATCCGTCTGGAGGAAGTAGTTGTACTGCATCTTCTCGGGGTTAGCAATAGCCTTACCATCGATATAGACCTGCTTATTACGGATCTCGAAGCGCTCTCCAGGGAGACCGATACAGCGCTTGACATAGTGGTCACGACGATCCACGGGGCGATAGACGATCTCACCGAACTGAGCTCGATCACTCCACACGGCATCACGACCATAAGTAGCACACAGCGTGTAGTAGTCGGGGTTCGGCATATTAAGTGCCACCGTATCCCCTGCGGGGAAGTTGAAGACGACGAGATCATTACGCTCGACCTTCCCGAAGCCCTTGAGGCGGCGATAAGGGAGCGAAGGCTCATCGAGGTAGGACTTATGCCCGAGAATGGTATTGTGCGCTAAGGGGAAGGCCACGGGGGTCATCGGCACACGAGGGCCATAGCTCAGCTTATTGACGAAGAGATAATCACCGATGAGAAGCGTCTTCTCCAGCGAGGAGGAGGGGATGGCAAAGTTCTGGAAGAAGTAGGTGAAGATAATCGACACGGTGAAGACCACGAAGATGATATCCTCGACCAGACCGCCAAGGAGGCGCACGGTGGGGTTGGGGTGCTCACGCAGATAACGCCAGTTGATCCATCGCGTAAAGTAGAAGTCGATGAGGAGGGGCAGGAGAATCAGCCACCACCAGCTTGCCCAGCAAGCAAAGGCGATAAGAAGAAGAATCAGAATCCCGCCCTTGATATGGCGCCATGCGCGCTGTCCCGGAGTAAGGCCTGCTATCGGATGCGATTTCATTCGGTGCTCTATATATAATTATGGTGTATATGCATCGGGAGAGTAGTGACTACTTAGCGAAGCTGAAGGAGGTCATCCATCGTCAGCCAACCGCGGTGCGTGTAGGCGTATTCAGCTGCCAATACCGCCCCAAGAGCAAAGCCCTGACGGCCAAATGCCTCATGAGTCAGGACGATACGATCGACCTCTGAGGTATAGGTCACAGTATGTATCCCTGGGACTTCGCCCTCACGATGTGCGATGATAGGCAGGACACCTGGCTCAGGCTTATCCGTCAGCTCCCATCCATGGAGCTCAGGACGTCCAGCGAGGATAGTCTCAGCCAGCGTGATCGCCGTGCCACTGGGGGCATCAAGCTTATGGATATGGTGCGTCTCATCGAGGCTTAGGCGATAACCAGGAGCAGCCTGCATGAGCTCAGCTACACGGCGATTGATCTGTAGGAAGAGCTGGACGCCGATGCTGTAGTTGGAGGACCAAAAGAGCGTCCCCTCACCCGCCTCACAGCGCTCACGCAGCTCGGGCAACTTATCCGCCCACCCCGTTGTACCAGAGACTACGGGTACCCCGCGGTCGATAGCTCGGCGACAGTTGTCATAAGCCATCGCGGGAGCAGTGAACTCAATAGCGACATCAGCCGCAGCGAAGCGGGGATCATCGAAGAGGTGCTCCTCGTCGCGGTCAATGGTCAGCACGATCTCATGCCCTCGTGCACGGGCTATTTCTTCTATGACGTGCCCCATCTTGCCGTAGCCGATGAGTACGATCTTCAGTGCTTGCATTCGTTAGTCTCCTTTAATAAAAGCGTACAGTAGCGACTTTCACTACGGCACAATCCTTCACGCAAAGTTACAGAAAAGGGGGAATTAGCTCACTAGCTAGGACTTTCCCCCCAAGACCATAGAAGTCCCTCATGACTAATAGCACATTGATGGCGGCAGGTTGTCTTACCTAGTAGGAGGCTTATTTCACCGATTACGCGAGGAGCCGTATGAACCTATATTGGTCAGCGGGTGAACCTATATAGGATAGCGAAGAAAGCTATATAGCTTTGGATCGATTCCTATATAGCTTTGTGAAGTGACCTATATTAGGTTGTTGCTCCGCGTAGGGATAAAAGTTGTGGACGAGTAGCAGATAAGTTTGGGCTACGTACGTGGCTCTAATATCTACGTGCGTGGATATTTGGATTTACGTGCCTGGTCTTGAAGACCACGTGCATAGATACGAAAAAACCACTACGTGAAGGCGCTTTTTCCTTCGCAAGAACAGCACGTTTCCCTCCGCTGAATAAGAGGAATACTCACGATAAGGCGAAGGGCTTGTGTATCTCTTAGGTTCACCCAGCGACCAATACAGGATCGTAGTACCCATCCGAACTCTCTCATCTTCAACATCGAGGAAAAGCACAGATGTACAGTGATAAAACAGTCATTTCATCACCTCTTCTATTCCAACAATCCAATGGAGCTTTGCGCCCCCATATCACGATATGATAGGAGGCACCCCAACCATAGGTATATACCATTCACAAGGCATCCTTTACTCGTGTGAGAAAACCTTCGGTAAGAAAAGAGAGTGAGGGCATTAAAAACGGGGATGCAGTCGTAACATTTTGAAGCAAATAACGTACCTTTGCGTGTTCATTAAAGACAAGTCAACTACCTATAGATGGAATATAACTTTAGAGCTATCGAAGCACGCTGGCAAGCGTACTGGCGAGCAGAAGACGTATATCGTGTCACGGAAGACCCCAGCCGCCCCCCTTATTACGTCCTGGACATGTTCCCCTACCCCTCGGGAGCAGGCCTGCATGTCGGTCACCCATTAGGCTATATCGCCTCGGACATCTTCGCCCGCTACAAGCGACTTCGTGGCTTCAATGTACTCCATCCCATGGGTTACGATGCCTTCGGGCTTCCCGCTGAGCAGTATGCTATCCAGACAGGGCAGCACCCTGAGGTAACGACTACGGAGAACATCCGTCGCTATCGCGAACAGCTGGATCAGATTGGCTTCAGCTTTGACTGGTCGCGCGAGGTACGCACCTCCGACCCCGAATACTATAAGTGGACACAATGGGTCTTCATCCAGCTCTTCCACTCCTATTATAATAATGCTACAGACAAGGCTGCACCTATCTCCGAGCTCATCGCCCACTTCGAGGCCGAAGGGACTAAGGGGATCAATGTAGCCGAAAGCGAAGCACTCTCCTTCACCGCCGAAGAATGGCGAAGCTGGGATAAGAAAAAGCAGATGCAGACCCTGATGAACTATCGTCTGGCCTACCTCGGTGAGACAATGGTCAACTGGTGTGCTGCTCTCGGCACCGTACTGGCCAACGACGAAGTCCACGATGGAGTGAGCGAACGCGGAGGCCATCCCGTAGAGCAGAAGAAGATGCAGCAGTGGTGTCTGCGCGTCTCGGCCTATGCTGGCCGCCTACTCGACAGCCTCAACGACCTCGAATGGAGTGAATCCCTCAAGGAATCACAGCGCAACTGGATCGGTAAGAGCGAAGGTGCAGAGGTTCGCTTCCCTCTCGTGGGTGGCGATGGAGCAGAGCTCACCGTCTTCACTACGCGTGTCGATACGATCTATGGGGTTACCTTTATGGTCTTAGCCCCCGAGAGTGACTATGTACCCATGGTCACTACCGCCGAGCAGCAGGCTGCCGTAGACGAATACCTGGCAGCCACTCGCCGCCGCACTGAGCGCGATCGTCTCTCTGACCGTCGCGTCTCTGGGGTCTTCTCTGGCTCCTATGCTACTAATCCGCTGACAGGCGAAGCGATCCCCATCTGGATCAGTGACTATGTCTTAGCTGGCTATGGGACGGGAGCCGTAATGGCTGTCCCCGCTCACGACAGCCGTGACTTTGCCTTTGCTCGTCACTTCGGCCTGCCTATCATTCAGGTTGTCGTCCCCGAAGGTGAAGAAGCTACCGATCCTGCGACTTGGGAGGAATCCAAGGATAGCAAGAGCGGTGTACTCATCAACTCAGGTATCATCACTGGTCTCTCCGTCACGGATGCCATCGCCAAGATGAAGGCACACGTCACGAGCGAAGGGCTGGGACAGGTCAAGACGAACTATCGTCTACGCGACGCGATCTTCAGCCGTCAGCGCTACTGGGGTGAGCCCTTCCCCATCTATTATGATGCCGAGGGGACAGCCCATACCATCAGCGAAGATAAACTGCCCCTCTGCCTCCCCGAGGTAGATAAGTTCCTCCCCACCTCCGATGGTCAGCCCCCTCTTGGTCGTGCTAAGGGTTGGCACACCGCCGAAGGCTTCCCCTACGAGCTGAGCACAATGCCGGGCTTCGCTGGTAGCTCGGCCTATTACCTCCGCTATATGGATCCGCACAATGACAAGGCGCTTGTCGGTCGTGACAAGAATGCCTACTGGCGCCATGTAGACCTCTATGTAGGAGGTGCAGAGCATGCTACCGGCCACCTCATCTATAGCCGCTTCTGGAATAAGTTCGTCTATGACCTCGGCCTCGTCGTCGAAGACGAGCCCTTCCGTAAGCTGGTCAATCAGGGGATGATCCAGGGGCGCTCCAACTTCGTCTACCGCATCAAGGACACGAATACCTTCGTCTCCCTCGGGCTCAAGGATCAGTACGACACGACCCCCATCCACGTGGATGTGAATATCGTCTACAACGACCAGCTCGATCTCGAAGCCTTCCGTGCTTGGCGCCCCGAGTACGCTACGGCTGACTTCATCCTCGAGGATGGCAAGTACATCTGCGGATGGGCCGTCGAGAAGATGAGCAAGTCGATGTACAATGTCGTCAACCCCGATATGATCGTCGAGCGCTATGGTGCCGACACGCTCCGTCTGTATGAGATGTTCCTTGGTCCTCTTGAGCAGAGTAAGCCCTGGGACACCAATGGTATCGACGGCGTACACCGCTTCCTCCGCAAGCTGTGGGGGCTGTACTACTCTGCCGACGGCCTACGTGTCACTGACACACCCGCTACCAAGGAAGAACTCAAAAGCCTGCACAAGCTGATCCGTAAGGTGACGCAGGACGTCGAGCAGTTCTCCTTCAATACCTCCGTAGCTGCCTTCATGATCTGTATCAACGAGCTGCAGGGTCTGAAGACCGCTTCTCGCGAAGTACTCCAGCCTCTCCTCATCCTCCTCGCCCCCTTCGCTCCTCACATCGCCGAAGAGCTCTGGCATGCCATCGGTGAAGAGACGACCATCGTCGCTGCCCAGTGGCCCGAGTACGATGAGAAGCTCCTCGTCGAGGATAGCTTCAAGTACCCCGTGAGCTTCAATGGGAAGACACGCTTCACCATCGAGCTGCCACGTGAAGCGTCTCAGGATGAGATCCGCGAGGCCGTACTTTCAGCTGACGAAGCACAGAAGTGGCTCGAGGGCAAGACTCCTAAGAAGGTCATCATCGTCCCTGGCCGCATCATCAACATCGTATTATAGTAATCGCAATAGCTTAACCTCTACCAACCTCACTAACAAGTAGCAATGGCACAGAATCTCAATCTGCTGACGTTCCTCGGCCAGAAGTTCAAGGATCTCTTCCATGAACTCTCTCATCAAGCGGTCTCCAAGTACTTCTGGAAAGACCTCCTGATCGTGCTGATGGGTGTACTCCTCTACACTGTAGGCTTCAGCTTCCTCATCTATCCGCAGCGTGTCACCACCGGTGGGCTTATGGGGATCTGTAATATCATCACGATCATCACAGGGATCAAGGTCGACATCCCGTACAACATCATCAACATCAGCCTCCTTGTCATCGCCTTCCTCTTCCTGGACAAGAACTTCTTCATCAAGACCCTCATCGGGATTGGTCTCCTTGCTGTGCTCGTGCCCATCGCTACGCGTACCGCTATCCCCGACCCACGTGTCGAAGAGCTGTGGCATCTGATGGTCCTCAAGGATCAGCCTCTGCTTGCCCTCATCCTCGGGTCTATGATGTGTGGTCTCGGGCTGGGGCTCATCTTCTCTGTGAATGGTAGCTCTGGGGGGACGGATGTCATCGTCGCACTCATCAGCAAGTACCGCAATATGTCCTTCGGGCGCATCTTCGTTGCAGTAGACGGTACAGTGGTACTCTTCTCTTACTTTGCCAACGTCTATCTGGCAGACATCAAGATCGACCCGCTGGTGGCCTTTGACAAGCTCGTTATGTCCTTCATCGAAGTCGTACTCCTGGCGATGACGATGGATTGGTACACGAGTGGCAACCGCCAGTCGGTGCAGTTCATGATCTTCAGCTCGAAGTATCAAGAGATCAATGATGCGATCACCTCTCGTCTGCGTCGTGGCTGTACCCTACTCGAAGCTACAGGGGGCTACACGGGCCAGCCTCAGAAGGTCCTCCTCGTCGTAGTGCGCAAGCAGCAGTCTGTAGCTATCTCGCGCATCATCGAAGAGATTGACCCCAAGGCCTTCGTCTCCAATGGAGCTGTAAAGGGTGTCTATGGCGAAGGCTTCGAAAGCCTCAAGAAGATCAAGTAAGCCCGATCTCCCTATACCTTATAATATAAGCCCCACCCCATCAAGGCACAGAGCCGTAGGGGTGGGGCTTTATGTATCTGCCTATATCAGATAAGGTAGTGACACTATATATCCTTATCTTTGCGAGCATAACATAGTCACAAATAATACTACCACATCATGGCTATCATCCAAAGCGTATTAGATACAGACCTCTATAAGTTCACCACGAGCTATGCCTACTCCAAGCTCTATCCTCGAGCCTATGGGCAGTTCCGCTTCATAGACCGTGGGAAGACGACCTACCCTCATGGCTTTGCCGAAGAGCTAAAGAAGGAGATCCAAGAGATGTCTAAGCTCGCCCTGACTAAGGACGAGGCGAGCTTCCTATATCGCGAACTCCCCTACCTCCCCCCGACGTACATTGACTTTGTACGAGGCTTCCGCTTCGACCCCGAGGAAGTAAAGGTTGAGCAGGATGCTGAGGGGCACCTGTCTATCATCGCCGAAGGGCTGCTCTATCGCGTCACGCTGTGGGAGACGCCTATCCTTGCCCTCGTGAGCGAGCTTTACTACAAGATGCTCGGTGCCCAGCCCGATATGGAGTACACCGAGCGCACAATCATCAGCAAGGCTCGTAAGCTCGCTGAGCACGGCATCACGTTCTCAATGTTCGGTATGCGTCGTCGCTTCAGTGCTGCTATCGAAGACCGCGTGACGGAGCTTCTCAAGGAGCACGCTGCTGGTTACCTCTTCGGCACGAGCAACGTCTACTATGCTTATAAGCATGGCCTGCGTGTATCGGGGACGCATCCCCACGAGTGGATTCAGTTCCACGGCGCTATGTTCGGCTACAAGATGGCTAACTACATGGCTATGGAGGACTGGATCAATGTCTACGACGGAGACCTCGGTACGGTACTTACAGATACCTACACGACGGATGTCTTCATGCGCAACTTCAGTAAGAAGCACGCCATGCTCTTCACCAGCCTGCGCCACGACAGCGGGGATCCCCTCCAGTTCACAGAGAAAGTCATCGCTCGCTACCGTGAGCTGCGCGTAGACCCCACCATCAAGTACATCATCTTCTCTGATGGCCTCGATCCTGAGCGCGCTATCGAGATCGCCAACTATTGCAAGGGGCGTATCGGTGCCAGCTTCGGTATCGGCACGAACTTCTCCAATGACGTCGGCAATGGTGTGCGCCCTATGAACATCGTCATGAAGCTCTGGAAGTGCAAGATGACAGAGAAGGAGCGCTGGAATCCCTGCGTCAAGCTCAGCGACGTCGATGGTAAGCACACCGGTGAGCCCGAGGAGATCGAGCTCGCTCAGCGTACTCTCGGGCTGCCCGTACAGATATAGTACCTGTGGTTAGCTCACGGAGACGCGTCTGCCTTTACTTTGGCTCTTTCAATCCACTGCATCGTGCCCACCTACATCTGGCACAGTTTGCACTGGACAGCCTGCCGTGCGATGAAGTATGGCTTGTACTGAGCCCGCTCAACCCACTCAAGGATCGCGCATCACAACTCCCCTTCGCTTGGCGAGCAGACTATATACGCCGTGCCATCCAAGGTGAGCCACGCCTACGACTGATCACGCTGGAGGAGCTACTGCCGCTTCCCCACTATACGGTGCGGAGCATAAGAGCGCTACGCCTCCTCTATCCCGAATATGACTTCTCGCTCCTTATCGGGAGTGACAATCTCCGCCTCATAGACCGCTGGTATGACTACCAGCGGCTCTTGAGGATTATCCCCCTGCACGTCTATCCTCGCCCAGGCTATCCGTTGGAGGACATTGACCCTACAGCCCTTCCCGAAGCGATGCTACATCTCCACCCCGAGGCTCCACAAATGGACTTGGCTGCGACCGAGCTACGTGAAGCCGCGCTAAGTGGAGAAGACCGCAGCGCTGAGACAGCTGTCCCCGAGCTCTGGGAAGAGCTCCGAGCACAGCTTCTATCCCTACAATCCTAATAAGTATCCCTATGACCCCACGCCTAACTTTCCTCCCCGAGTGGGTGGAGCAAGACCTCGTCCTGATCTCTTGGCCCAATGAGACGATGGACTGGGCTTCGCGCTTGCCCCAAATAGAAGCTTGCTACAAGCAGATGGCTGAAAGCATCCTCGCCTACGAAGACCTCCTCATCCTCGCCAAGGATCCCGAGCACGTGCGCGGCCTCCTCTCTGACTGCGAGCACAAGCACGAGCTCTTCATCATGGAGATGGACTGCAATGATACCTGGTGCCGCGACTATGCTCCCCTCTCACTCTTACTCACGGACGAAGAGGGCAACGAGCGCCCCATGATCGTGGACTTCACCTTCAACGGCTGGGGAATGAAGTTCGCAGCCGACAAGGACAACTTGATTACGCGTGCCCTTTATCTCTCGCGTGCCTTCGTCCCCGAGACGGCATATACCAATGCCCTTAGCCTTGTCTTCGAAGGCGGCGGTATCGAAAGCGATGGCGCTGGGACGCTACTCTCGACCGAGAGCGTAATAGTCGAGCCCAACCGCAATGCGGGCGTCGATGACGAAGCGCTCCGTCAGTACCTCATTGAGATCCTTGGGGGCGAGCGTCTCCTTACGCTCACCAACGGCCAGATCGAGGGCGACGATACCGACGGGCATATCGATACGCTTGCTCGCTTCCTTACTCCGACGACCATCGCCTACGTCAGCTGCGAAGATCCTAAGGATAGCCACTACCACGAGCTGGAGCGCATGAAGAAGGAGCTCGAAGCACTGCGTACGAAGGACGGTGCTCCCTACGAGCTTATCCCTCTGCCCCTGCCTCCCGCACTGCATGATGAGGAAGGCCTGCGCATGCCCGCCACGTATGCCAACTTCCTCTTCGTCAATGGTGCGCTCCTCGTGCCCACCTACGACGTCGAGACCGATGCCGTAGCACTCGAGCGCCTGAAGGCTGCTGTACCCGACCGCGAGATCGTCGCCGTGCCCAGCCGTGCACTCATCTACCAGCATGGTAGCCTACACTGTGCCACGATGCAGTTCCCCCGTGGCTTTATGAACAAGAATAAGTGGAGATAAGACCTATGTCCGAAAAGAGAATACTTCGCGCCGGCCTCATTCAGCAGGCCAACACCGCCGACCACTCCGACAACAAGCGCCGCCTGAAGGAAGCCATCCGCTCGGCGGCAGCCCAAGGCGCTGAGTTGATCGTACTGCAAGAGCTTCACAACGGTCTTTACTTCTGCCAGACGGAGGACGTCAACGTCTTCGACCAAGCGGAGCCCATCCCTGGGCCAAGCACGGAGGAGTTCGGTGCGCTGGCTGCCGAGCTGGGGATCGTCTTAGTCCTCTCGCTCTTTGAGCGTCGTGCCGCAGGCCTGTACCACAATACCTCCGTGGTCTTGGAGCGCGACGGCTCCATCGCTGGGAAGTATCGCAAGATGCACATCCCCGATGACCCCGCCTACTACGAGAAGTTCTACTTCACCCCTGGGGATCTGGGCTTCGAGCCTATCGAGACCTCTGTCGGGACGCTCGGCATACTCGTCTGCTGGGACCAGTGGTATCCCGAAGCAGCCCGCCTCATGGCACTCTCTGGAGCCGAGATGCTCATCTACCCCACGGCTATCGGCTACGAAAGTAGCGACGTCGTGGAAGAGCAGAGCCGTCAGAGCGATGCCTGGCAGCTCGTCCAGCGCGGTCATGCCGTAGCCAATGGCCTCCCCGTGATCACGGTGAACCGTGTGGGCGAGGAAGAAGACCCATCAGGTCAGACCAAGGGTATCCGCTTCTGGGGGCGTAGCTTCGTTGCTGGCCCGCAGGGGGAATTGCTCTGCGAGCTGGGGCAGGAAGAAGCGATCCAGATCGTCGAAGTCAACCTCACCCGAAGCGAATCGGTACGCCGATGGTGGCCCTTCCTGCGCGACCGACGAATCGATTACTTCGAAGACCTTACAAAGCGCTACCGCAAGTAGTCGCCCTATCCCCTAAAAACCAAGGCGCCCCGCCCGCAGAAATACCTGCTGGCGGGGCGCTTTGCTATGCAAATGCCGAGGAAATATCACGCCATATATACGAGTATTTCACGGCGTATATACGGAGGGAAATTTCCGTATATACAGAAATATTTTTTCGTATATGCAGAAATTTATTTTCGCATATACGGAAATTTAGCGGCGCATATACGGAAGTTTTCCGCCCTATATATGGGCATTTTTGGGGCTGTATATTTGAGAAGGGCTGACTTCGCAGGCGCGAAGTCAGCCCTTTAACTCTAAGCCCATTTGCGAGAGCGAAGGAGCTTTCGTGAGTGCCTATGCCTGGGAGGCACTACTTCTTGCGAAGCGCATTACCCTTGCGGATCCAGTCAAGGCTCACACGCGTGAAGTAGATATCAAAGCAGGGGTTATCATCCTCTTCACTAATGATCCCGATCGTCCCGTCGGGGAAGATCATCAGTTCGCTATAGACCGACTCGCCACGGCAGACCTCACGCGAATAAGGCCAGGTCTTACCCTCGTCTTCGCTGAGGAAGATCTTCAGGTGGTCGCGCGTAGCGCTGGCGGGAAGGGTATGCAGAAGGAGGTTTGCATTCTTCTTGCTACCGACAGGTGCGTAGCGAGTGAAACCTCCATTGCAAGCATTACCCATCAGTTCATTCCACTGCTTGGGCTCAGACCACGTCTTGCCGCCGTCGCTGGAGTGGACGTAGGTACGCGCATTCAGGCCACTAGCACGATTGCGGCAGGAGACCAGCAGCGAGCCGTCGGAGAGCTCGACGATCTTCGACTCGTCGCCATTTACGCGAGCGGTCTCGGAGATCTGCCATGTCTTCCCCTGGTCGTCAGAGTAAGCCAAGACGTTATCAGCGCGTCCACCCCAAGCCTCCTCCGTACGGATAGCTGCGACGAAGATGATGCGGCCCGTGGAGGTAATGATCCCGTTGCCCGAAGCAAAGAAGCCTCCATACTTGAAGCGGTCACCATAGATAGACTTCGTGATATTGGTTACGGGCTCCCATGTGCGACCACCGTCGGTGCTCTTAGTAAAGTACATCTGGATAGGGAGCGGCGCATGCGAAGGATAGTGCCAAAGGCCAGCGCCACCGACCATCACCATGTAGATCGTATGTCCGTCAGTAGCCATAGCTGCGTCGCCGTAGCCATGCTCAGCCGTACCGCGAGCCACCGTGATAGGTGCACTCCACGTCTTACCATCATCTATCGAGCGCTTGATCTCCACGTCGATATCACCGGGCAGGTCATTGCCATTCTTCTTGCGGCGGTCAATGCTTGCCACGAGCGTACCATCGGAGAGACGGACGACACCGGGGATACGGTAGTGCAGTGAGCCACCTTCGCCTGGCGCCCAGACCAAGCTACGCTGCAGGACGATACCATGGCGGTGCTCCTTGGCATCGGGGAGCGTAGAGAGCTCATAGCTCGACGTCTTCAGCGCACTAAGGCGAGAGACGACCTCCCCACCCTCCTGAGCAGAAGGATCTACATCACAAACGACCCAGAAGGCATCATCGCTCGAGATCGTCGTACGTGGAGAGAGGTCGAGCTTGACGCGAGAAGCACGCTTGACGGGCGCAGTGGCTACGAGCTGCCCAGGCGTGCGGTGGTCAAAGCGATCCTTGTTCTTCGTACGGTAGAGCTTCAGCTGACGGACATCCTTAATTCGGGAGGTGCCTCTGAGATCGATCGTCACGGACTCCAGCGTAGAGCCGACAGCCACGGGGAGCGTAAACGTGAAGAGCGCTTGATCGAAGCCGCGCCCGATGAGGCTGGCATTCGTCCCATGCTCTTGATAGCGCACCAAGCTATCCGGACTGACACTCGCAAGGGCTACAGTGCTACTCGCTACTGCTGGAAGGGAAGCTCCCGAGGCAAGCAGCAGGCAAGCTGAGGCTAAGAGAAAGGTCTTCATAAAGGGCTATGATGGGTTAGTGATAAATTCTTCGAACTCAAACGTCAGGTCATCTGCGAACTCGCGCTGCACGGGAGCTTCTCCCTCGGCCCAAGCCTTGAGGAGCGGCGAGGCAAGGACTTCGCTACGTAGCTCCTCGTCCGAGCGTCCCCAGCGCTTGAGCATAAGCAAAGCCGTGCGCTGAAGAGGCGTGGGGAAAGGCACTTCGCTATCGGAGAGGATATCTAAGACTTCCGAGAGCAAGCGCTTGCGGTGCGCTTCATGCTCGATGCGGAAGCCCTGCGAGAGCCAGCGTGCTAAGATCGTAAAGGCCACGGGGAGCAAATCTTCCCAGCGCTGTGAATGCTCGGTGAAGATCCAGTCAAGCGCCCAATAGGGAGCTTCGGGTATGCGGTCAAAGAAGTGCTTCGCCAGATAGTCACGCAGCTCAGGGTTAGAGAAGGACGAGAGAGCCAGCTGCGTAGCCACTTCGTACGTCACGGCCTCCTCGGGATAGATAAGCTGCCCGATGATCTTCAGCTCACGCACATCTCGGCTGAGGATGTAGCGAGCCAGATCGGCTGACTTCGGCTGCTTCTCCGCCAGGCGAAGGATATAGTCCAGCGTAAGACCAAAGTTGATGCCGTAATAAAGCCCCTTCGAGCGCATAGACGAAGCGACCTGCCCGTCCATAGCATGTCGCAGACTTCCGCGCAGGGTCTTAGCCGCCTCCAGTGTAGCATCGGAGGGCTCGGGGTGACGAACCTGCTCAGCTGTCGTTGGGTCTTCGGGGAGCGTGGCATACTCACGGCTGTAGCGAAGCATCTGCTCGGCATAGCCTTCGGTATAGGATGCACGCACATCGATGATACCGCCCTCGGCATCGTAGACCAGCTCAAGGCGGGGATTGACAAAGCCCTTGTAGGGGGCGATATTAAGCGTAGCATAGCGACGCAGTACCTCGGTATGAAGCTCGGGATCTACGTCGATAGTGTAGCGCTCTACTAAGGCACGACCTGCAGGCTGATCTCCCTCGCTCTTGATACGCTGTACCTCGGACAGGAGTTCGGCGATGATGGGGCGAAGAGCTACATAGTCGTGGATGACGAGCTCAAGGCCGCGAAGCTCAGCAGCGCCCGAAGCAGCGGCACGCTCCAGTACGTAGCGAGCGATGAGAGCACGATTACGCATGTGGGCTTCCTCAAGGACGTGCCCTGGGCGAATACGTACAAGCTGCGTGACAAGCCCGTTGAGCAGGTAGCGATAGTAGCATGCCTTGTACGCCTCCGTATCGGGAAGAAGCCCCAACTCTACGAGACGCTCATCAGCCATATAGTATAGGGCAAAGAGGTCGGCACGTGCCTCCTCCAGCGTCGAATGGTAAGCGCCGAGGGCATCAGGCGAGACGCCGTCCAGGAGCTTTCCTGAGCCGTGGCCCAAGCATTCATGCAGGTCGGTATGTAGGTGCTCCGTCACGCCTTCGTACTTCTCGAGTAGGGCGCGGGTAGCAGGATCGGGGACGAAGGCTGCATCCATCCCGCTGTGACGAGCTGCCAAGCGGTAGGCTTCGTGGATATTGTCGATGGTGACGGACTTCGAGCCGTAGGTCGCACGTATCCAGTCAGCGTTCGGCAGGTTGATGCCGATGGGCGTGGCGGGATAAGAGTCACCGGCAAGCATAGCTACCGAGACGACTGTAGCGGATACACCGCGAGGATTCTCCTTCTTAAAGCGGGCATCGATGGGAGCATGCGCTTCGAACCACGCTGCCTCACTGCAGATCTTCGCCGTGCGCTCGCTCGCCTTCTCATCACGGATATGCACGAGCGACTCCCACATCCCCTTCATCCCGAGGGGGTCAGTATAGACTTCGGTGAAGCCATTGATAAAGTCCACGACAGGCTCCGTATCGCCGACCCAGTGGATAGAATAGCGGTTGTACTCTTCCAGATCACCCTTCTTGTAGTATTCGATGAGCGAAAGAATGGTCTTGCGCTGGGCTTCGCTCTCAGCATAAGCCGCAGCGGCCTTGAGGTGGGCGATGATTTGGCTCAAGGCCTCGCCGTAGAGTCCGTCCTGCTTGTAGACCTCTTCGTAGAGCTGGCCGTCTTCGGTCTTCGCTAAGCGGCTGTTCAGCCCCAGAGAAGGAGGCTCTTGGCGCTCCTCTTCGGTGAGGTAGTCATAAGCTGCACGGTAGAAGGCTTCGGCCTCGGCTTGCGTGACGTCGGGAGCATAGAAGTTCGCCGAAGAAGCTTGCACCAGGTCGCCTTCGCCACTCTGTACCGTGCGGCGTGGCTCACGCTCGGGGTCGAAGACCACCGCAAGGAGCTCGTCAAGCTCTCTTCCGCGGAAGCGAAGGAGCTGTCCTTTGCTTCTCTGAAGCTCTTCGATGCAGCTGCGGAGATAGGCTTCGGAGAAATGCGGCTCGAACTTCTCCGAGCCATAGTGGTGATGGATGCCTGAGGAGAACCACAGGCGGAAAAGATATTCCTCCACGCCACGGAAGTCCACACTCGTGCGATCGCCTTCGTAGCCGAGGTAGATGCCCTCGAAGAGCGCACGCAAGCGCAGGCCATAGCGCCCATTTTGGTCAAAGGTAATATCGCGGCCAGCAAGGGCAGCTTCACTTAAATGGTAAACAAAAAGCTTGCGCTCCAGTGGCAAGGCTTCGAAGCCTGGGATCTCATAGCGGAGGATCTCCACGTCGGCAAAGCGGGTCACAGAGGCCCCATGGGCACTCGTATAGGTATCTGTTTGCATCAATTCTAAGCGGATAAAGGTGTCCCCACGTCTGGGGCTTGCCTAAACAAAGATACCGAATAAGAGGGCATTCCCCGAATTTTCCCGCGGAGACAGGGGAAAAAGGCTTCGCTCCCCTTCCCACATAGGGAGCTTTCAGGAAAAAGGTATATACCTTTCGGGAAAAAGGTATATACCTTACGACAGCAAGGTATATTCCTCACGACAGCGAGGTATATTCCTCACGACAGCAAGGTATATTCCTCACGACGGCGAGGTATATTCCTCACGACAGCGAGGTATATTCCTCACGACAGCAAGGTATATTCCTCACGACAGCAAGGTATATTCCTCACGACGGCAAGGTATATTTCTCACGACGGCAAGGTATATTTCTCGCAAAGCACCCAGACTTTACTCTCTCCGCAAGTGACCTTACACAAAGCGTCGCTCCCCCACTGACGGGCTTCGTCAGTGAGGGAGCGGCGGGAGGCTTTCCCCGAAGGGAATAAAGGCAGAGATCTTAGAGCGAGCGAACGAATTCCACGACACGCTCAGCGTGTGCCTTCGCCTCAGCAGGCACGTTTGGATTCGTCAGAGCCAGCTGACCATAAAGCGGGAAGGCACCCTGATAGTCCATACCGCAGAAGCCAGCCGAAGCCTTCAGAGCAGCTGGCAGGATTTCACCAAGTTCGCCAGCGAAGGTCGCTGCGCCAGAGCCGGTCGTATAGGAGTGAATGAACTTCTTCCCACGAAGCTTGTCGCCCGTGCTACCGTAGGCGAAACCATACTGAAAGACTTCGTCCATATAGTGCTTGAGGCCTGCCGGCATGTTGAACCAGAAGATGGGATGGTGGAAGATGATGACGTCGGCTTCTACCAAGCGCTGCTGCTCAAGGGCGATATCGATCGGAGCACAGTTGGGGTAGATCTCTTCGAGATTACGAACCTCAAAGTCAGGCTGTGCCTTGAAGACGTCAAGGATAACCTTCCCAGCGTGGCTGGTGTCGTGATAAGAGTGCGAATAGATAACGAGGACTTTCATTGGGGCAAATATTTGGATGCGCTACGACGGCAGCGCAAAGAGATAATACGTGGGGGTGGACTTTAGTTCATAGCACAGTGCCCGACCAAATAGCAGTCGGGCCGACTCCCAAGGGAATCGGCCCGACTTGATTCTGTATGTGGCGCGAAGGAGCAGGTGCTCTACTGCGACTTAGAACTCAGCGTTGCGTGGCGTACGGGGGAAGGGAATGACGTCGCGGATGTTAGCCATACCCGTGACGAAGAGCAGCAGGCGCTCAAAGCCCAGCCCGAAGCCCGAGTGGGGAGCCGTACCGTAGCGACGCGAGTCGAGATACCACCAAAGGTCCTTCTCGGGAACACCAACTTCTGCAGCACGCTGTACGAGCTTGTCGTAGTCAGCTTCACGCTCGGAGCCGCCGATGATCTCCCCGATCTTGGGGAAGAGGACGTCCATACCGCGGACTGTATTGCCGTCGTCGTTGAGCTTCATATAGAAGCTCTTGATTTCCTTAGGATAGTCGGTGACGATGACAGGGCGCTGGAAGTGCTCTTCTACGAGATAGCGCTCATGTTCGCTCGCCAGGTCGGCCCCCCAGTAGATGGGGAACTCGAACTTACGACCAGCCTTGACCGCTGCCTCGAGGATCTCGATTCCCTCGGTATAGGTCATACGCTTGAAGGGCTTATCCAGTACGAAGCGCAGACGATCGATGAGCTCCTTATCAAAGTGCTCAGCAAGGAACGTCAGGTCATCCATACAGTGATCAAGAGCCCACTGCACGCAATACTTGATGAACTCCTCTGCCAGATCCATATTCTCCTGGATCTCGAGGAAAGCTACTTCGGGCTCGATCATCCAGAACTCTGCGAGGTGACGAGGCGTATTGGAGTTCTCCGCACGGAATGTTGGCCCGAAGGTGTAGATACCACCGAGTGCCAGCGCAGCCATCTCACCCTCGAGCTGACCCGAGACGGTGAGCGACGTGTGACGAGCGAAGAAGTCTTCCTTATAGTCGATCTGGCCGTCTTCGGTACGTGGGAGGTTGTCCAAGTCGAGTGTCGTGACCTGGAACATCTGCCCAGCACCTTCGGCATCACTCGCCGTGATCAGCGGCGTGTGCACATAGAAGAAGCCACGCTCGTGGAAGAATGTATGGATAGCGATCGACATGTGGTGACGCATGCGATAGATCGCCCCAAAGGTATTCGTGCGAGGACGCAGGTGGGCGATCTCACGGAGGAATTCCAGCGAGTGCCCCTTCTTCTGCAGGGGATAGGTAGCAGGATCTGCCGTCCCGAGGACTTCGAGTTCGTTTGCTTGTATTTCTACGCTTTGCCCCTGACCTTGAGAGGCGACGAGTTCGCCAACCACGCTGAGGCTTGCCCCCGTGGTGATCTTAGCGAGAAGATCAACGTCGAAGCGCGTGAGGTCGACGACGATCTGGATATTATGGATCGTCGAGCCGTCATTCAGTGCGATGAAGCTAATAGCCTTATTGCCACGGCGGGTACGGACCCAGCCCTTGACGTTC
The DNA here is from genome assembly GCF_014647755.1 of Porphyromonas pasteri. Classification (GTDB taxonomy): domain Bacteria; phylum Bacteroidota; class Bacteroidia; order Bacteroidales; family Porphyromonadaceae; genus Porphyromonas; species Porphyromonas pasteri. The sequence continues at coordinate 606,365 of NZ_BMPU01000001.1, forward strand.
ACTTGCTGTCCAACGAGTGAGCCCTGAAGAAGCTCGATGATTCTGGTACGTTTCATAGATGTATGATTGAGTGGTGTGTGCGAGGTGAGATGTCTACGAGCAGCTATTACTCAAAGGAACCCATACGCAGGTTGTTGACCTCCTGCTCGGTGAGGTAGCGCCAGCGACCTCGGGGCAGGTTCTTCTTTGTCAGGCCAGCGAAGTAGACGCGATCCAGCTTGACGACGTGGTAGCCCAGGTGCTCGAAGATACGACGGACGATACGATTACGACCTGAGTGGATCTCGATACCTACCTGGCTCAGGTCCTCTTCGCTGACGTAGCTGAGTGCGTCAGCATGGATCTCACCATCCTCGAGCTCGATACCCTCAGCGATGCGCTGCATATCCTCCACCGACACGGGCTTATCTAGCCATGCGTGGTAGATCTTCTTCTTCATGAAGGAGGGGTGCGTGAGCTTACTGGAGAGATCACCGTCATTCGTGATGAGGATGACGCCCGTCGTATTGCGGTCAAGACGACCGACAGGATAGATACGCTCTTCGCAAGCGCCCTTGACGAGATCCATCACCGTACGACGGCATTCGGGGTCGTCGCTCGTGGTTACACAGTTCTTAGGCTTATTAAGAAGGATATAGACCTTGCTCTGAGTAGAGACGCGCATACCCTTATATACGACCTCGTCAAGACGAGTAACACGTGAGCCCAGCTCCGTGACTACGACGCCATTGACCGTGATCTCACCTGCGGCGATGAGGGCATCCGCCTCGCGGCGTGAGCAGACCCCAGCGTTAGCGAGGAACTTATTGAGACGCAGATCCTGTGATGGATCAACGATCTCCTCGTACTTCACAGGCACGGGGAGCTGTGGCTGCTTCTTTTTCTTCTTTGCCTTAGGCGCTGCAGATGGACCGCCCTTCTTGGGGCCTTTGCCTGCATATTTCCCCTTATGAGGCTGACCCTCACCGGGCTGACCTGGGGCTGCAGAGCGATGGGGGCGCTCGGAGCGGTTGTAGTTGTAGCTATAGCGGCCATCAGCACGCTCTGCCTGATAGCGCTCGTCGTAGCGAGAGCGCTCTGCCGAGGAGGAGTAAGAGCCGTCGTAGTTGGAGTGCTCTGCACGCGAGGGGCGAGCAGCAGGACGTCCAGAGTGCATCTGCTGCTCCTCTTCGGAGACGATGAAGACGCGTCTGCGTCGTGTGGGGGTCCCTGAGTTAGGGGTGGATGAGATGTGCTGTCCATCGGTAGAGGCCGCAGGTACGCGTCGCGCGCGAGTAGCTGGGCGCTGGGTAGTCTCCTCGGAGCTACTGTGGTTTGGTCGAGGAGCGAACTCCTTTTCGTCTGCCATGTGGGGTCTTGTTTTGTATACTTATACTTGTCTGAGGGTGTTGAGGACAGCCTCTCGGCTCTCCACTGGTCTGTCGTCCAGATAAGCCCATCAGCCACTCACCCTCTTGGTGCAGGGCCGTATAGGGTCTGTGGGCTCCAAATATCTGTGGCAAAGATAATAAGATTATATGATATATAGAGCCCGTGAGAGCACGATAAATAAAGGCGAAGAGGCGCATAGGAGTGATATATCTATGCGCCTCTTCTTATAGGGGGAGTCTATGCTCGGAGAGCTTAGATGATCGAGTGCTTCTTCGTGAACTCGACGATCTCGTCGATATAGCCGAAGGCAAGACCCGTGACCGTATCTGCACAGCCGTAGTAGATGGCGATACGCCCCGTCTCAGCGTCGTGCAGAGCTGCACAGGGGAACGTCACGTTGGGGACATCACCCATGCACTCATACTGCTCACGAGGAGAGATGAGGTAAGGGCCTGAGCGGAACTTCACCTTCCAAGGCTCATCGAGATCAAGCAGCGCAGAGCCAAAGGCATAGACGAAGCCATTGCACGAAGCCAGTACGCCGTGGTAGATCAGGAGCCAGCCTTCGCTCGTCTCGATGGGGATAGGACCTGCACCGATCTTCGTGCACTGCCATGCGCTATCCTCGAAGGGAGCAGGAGACATGACGTGGCGGTGACGGCCCCAGTACTCGAGGTCGGGAGATTCGCTGTAGAAGATATCCCCGAAAGGCGTGTGACCATTGTCGCTGGGGCGGCTAAGCATAGCGAAGTTGCCATTCAGCTTACGAGGGAAAAGGACACCATTACGGTTGAAGGGAAGGAAGGCATTCTCCAGCTGATGGAAGGTCTTGAAGTCGAAGGTATAGGCGACACCGATCGTAGGACCGTGGTAGCCATTACACCAAGTGACATAGTAGCGGTCTTCGATGAAGACGACACGAGGGTCGTAGCCGTAGACCCACTCCCCGATCTCCTTGTCTTCGCATTCGAAGGTCAGAGGCTCAGGATTGATGTTCCAGTTGATCGCGTCATCGCTGAAACCGACGTGCAGACGCATACGGCGGTTCGTATCGTCGCAGCGGAATACCCCAGCATAGCCTTCGCCGAAGCGAACAACAGCGCTATTGAAGATGCTATTGGAGGTAGGCAGCAGGTCGCGTGGGATGATGGGATTGGCACTGTAGCGCCAGACGACATCCTTACAGCCTTCGGGACGATCTTCCCAAGGCATGTTGGGTAGGGCTTGCCCTACGATCTTAAGTTCACTCATTGTACGTACTATATAATTTTGGAGTAGTTGAGAATCTATTTTGAGTCGGACTTCTTAGCCTCTACTGCGTGAGCGAATGGCAGACGGATCGCCATGATGATAGCTGGCAGCGTGACTAAGAGGACGATGACGAAGAAGGTCTGGTAGCCAAAGGCCGTTGCGAGCTTACCACTGAGCATCCCAGGCACCATAACACTCAGGTTCATCAAGCTATTAGCAAAAGCATAGTGAGCCATCTGATACTTCCCTGGAGCGATCTGCTGCATCATGAAGAGCGTGATCCCGACGAACCCGAAGCCATAGCTGAAGTATTCGAAGACGATACCCGTACCGATCCACCAGAGGTTGGAAGGCTGGAAGATAGCCAAGAGCAGGTAGACAGCGAAGGGAATATTGAAGATACAGACCAGAGAGAAGAGCGTCTTCTTCAGACCAAAGTGCGAGATATAGTAGCCCGAGAGGATGGAGCCGAGGATGAAGGCAATCGTACCTGCCGTACCATAGATCAGACCATAGTTCTCATTGGAGAGTGCTATCCCGCCCTTAGCGATCTCATCCTTGAGGAAGATCGGAGCGATCTTCATCGCAAGCCCTTCGCCCAAGCGATAGAGGAAGATGAAGACCAGATAGAGATAGATATGCTTCTTCTCAAAGAATGAGATGAAGACCTGCACAAGCTCCTTCCAGCTCTCGTCTGCTGAGCGGCGTACGCGGGCAGCTTCGCGGGGAAGGCTACGCATATGATATAGCGCAAGTGCGAGCATCAGCACAGCACAGATCCCCATGATGACCATCCAAGCCTTCTCCAGCCCCATACTCTTCGAGAGGTAGCCAGCCAGGTAGACAAGCCCGCCATTAGTCAAGATCTTAGCGAGGTTATAGAAGGCTCCCTGCCAACCAGCGAACTGTCCCTGCTCTGCTGGGCTCAACTCTTGCATATACACCCCGTCCCCAGCGATATCGTGCATGGAGCCACTGATAGCCAGCACCCCCATCAAGGCAATAGAGATAGAGAAGAAGCTCGGCAGGGGAAGCGAGAAGCAAACTAAGCCAAACATCAGGGCTGAGATCGCTTCAGTGATATAGATGTACTGGCGCTTCGTCCCGAAGAGCTCCATGACGAGGGAGAAGAGGGGCTTCAGTGACCAAGGTAGGACTAAGAGCGAGGTCCAGAAAGTCACATCCTCCTTGTCAATACCGAGGTCGGTGAACATGAGGACGGAGACAAGCGAGAGAGCGACATACGGTAGCCCCATACCGAAGTAAACGCTGGGTACCCAAGCAATGGGGTTACGTCGCTTCGCGCGGGACACCTCTGTAGTAGGGGTTTGTTCTTCCATATAATAATAATGATGTGTAAGCGTGCTATTGTTCCAATTTCGAAGCGCCCAAAGATAGCAAAAAAGCGCCTACCCCCAGTGGATCTCTGCAGGCTTTGAAGGCAAGCCAAAGAGACGCTTTAGATAACCCCATCTGAAGTGCAGGCAGTCGTACCTTTTTCTGTTACGACGAGTGGAGTTTACCCCACGAGTGAACACATAACATATACAACTACAAATGAACAAGATAACAGGAATATCAAAGCAACCTCAGAAGGGAGGTAGTGTGAACCAGTACTGGTCACATATATGAGACCATTGCGCAAGGCCATCTCTTCACAGCTTGCACTTTTTTCCCTCGAACTTCTCAATCTAAAGCCTCCGATTTTCGAGGGAAGAAGGTACGAATAATGAAGAGGTCGGCTTGCACAATAGCCTCATATAGGCATATGGGTGCGCGGATAGAGCTATATAGGATGGCGAAGAAAGCTATATAGCTTTGGACTGATCCCTATATAGCTTTGTGAAGTGACCTATATTAGGTTGTTGCTCTGCGTAGGGATAAAAGTTGTGGACGAGTGGCAGATAAGTTTGGACTACGTACGTGGCTCTAATATCTCCGTGCGTGGATATTTGGATTTACGTGCCTGGTCTTTAAGACTATGTGCATAGATAGAAGAATACCACTACGTGAAGGCGCTTTTTTCTTCGCAAGAACAGCACTTTCCCCTCCGCTGGATAAGAGGAATACTCGCGATAAGGCGAAGGGCTTGTGTATCTCTTCGGAGAGGTATATCGGGGAGATGGGCGTGCGATGCCTTAGCACAATAAATAGAGGGCGGGACTCTTCCGCAACAGTCTCATATATGAAGTAGTACTGGTCACCGCTGCGACCAGTACTGGTCCGACCGCTGAGCAGTACTGGTTCTTTTTCACCCTTATACAGCTCCCGAAAGCGTACCATACTCAGGCAAGCTCAATCTTGGGATTAAGAACAAGAGAATAATGGGAATTTAGTCTACGAGACCTGCGGGATATCCCAAAAGGTAAACCCGCTTCGTAGCGCGTGTGATCGCCGTATAAATCCAGCGAACTAAATTGCGATCTTCGGGGAGGTAGCCGACGAAGCTTAGGTCAACAAAGACGCAAGCCCACTGCCCCCCCTGTGCCTTATGCGCCGTGACGGCATAGCCATACTTCACCTCCAGCGCCCCCCAGAAGGGATCACGGCGTATAGCCTTGCGACGATCCGTGATCGAAGGAATATCAGCATAGTCTGCTGCGATTAGCTCAAAGAGCCGCTGACGCTCAGCCTGACTGCGCTGAGGGGTGGGATCTTCAAGCGAAGTAAGCAGGAGGCGCACGTCAAGTGAATCATCTCGATCAGGGAGGTAAATGGTAGCATCGGCGAAGTGCAGGCCATACTCGTAGTAGTGGCGACCGATACGCTGCACCTCGATGATCTCACCGTTGGCAATGAAGTCAGATCGGTCGGGGCGCTTGGTGTAGTGGTAGTTGTTGCGAGCGACGATGAGGCGTTCACCTCGCACCACAGGCTCTTCCTCATAGAAGAGGACGGAGCTACGGATAGCATGGTTGCACTCCAGGGCGAGCTTATTTGATGGACAGATGACCAAGCATTCTTCCTCCCCATACTTGCGGTAAGCCTCATCCAGCGTCTCAATGAATGTACCGCCTTCGACGGGGAAGATTCCTCGCCACCCCTCTGTCTCCAGGTGAATTGGCAGGATCTCCTCGGGGTCTTCGTCGGCATATTCGTCCAGAAGCTCACGGAGCAGGGTAGCATTATGCAGGATCCCCCCACGCTTCTGACGCACGACTTCACGCAGCTCCATCCCGTAGACATGGAGCCCGTAGCGTGAGGTAAGGACCTCGGCATTGAGCGCATCGCTGAGAGGAGTACCCACAGGTGGGAGCTGAGCCGTATCACCGACAAAGATGAGCTTAGCCTCATCTGCAGACCAGACATAGGACAGGAGGTCATCAAGAAGATTGCCCGAGCCAAAGGGCGTCATCTCACCCGTATCCCCTGAGATCATCGATGCCTCATCGACGATGAAGAGTGTCGGAGTAGTTGTGCTTACTCGCCCCAGCTGAAAGCTACCGCCCTCCTCCTGCATCTGAGTAGAGGCTCGATAGATCGTGCGGTGAATCGTCGAAGCTGGGCGCCCCGTAGAGGCAGACAAGACCTTTGCTGCTCGGCCCGTCGAAGCCATGAGCTCCACGCGCAAACCCGCTCGCTGAGCCAGATCTGCTATTGTACGCAGAAGGAACGTCTTCCCCGTACCGGCATATCCTGTGAGGAGGAAGAGCGCATAGGGCGAGGACTCTTCTATATATTCGTAGAGGGTACCCAGTGCTTCCCGCTGGTCGCTGGTATAGCCATCCAGCGGAAGAGAGCTGAGGGCGCTAAGGAGCGCTGTATACGGCATGTAATAATAATTTCTATCTTTGTCCGTGTGAAGTTACGAATTATAGGCATAGGAATGGCCTTAGTAGCTCCACGCAATGAGACTCGTCTAACTCAAACTACTACATAGATCCAACAATGAAGAAAGTTATCCTCGCATTAGTAGCCTTGGCCGTAGTGGCACTTGCCTACATCACGATCCAGAGCGTGCTGGCACCAGTAAACTTCGACAAGAAGCAGGCTAAGATTGAGGTAGAGCTCCAGAAGCAGCTCAAGAAGATCGCAAGCCTTGAAGAAGCCTACAAGAGCGTCTACGACAAGTACGCCAACAAGGAAGAGCTGATCGACTTCGTACAAAATGGTCGTGTATTCTACATCCGTGCAGAGGGCGACTACACCAGCGCCATGCGTGACCAGGGCCTCACCGAAGAAGATGCAGCTCGTCGCGGGCTCATCCGTCGTGACACCGTCTGGGTCGCAGCTAAGGATACCCTGCTCAACGACGGCACGGATCTGGCTAAGCTCTTCATCATCCCCAACAACCCCGACTCTTCTATCCAGGTCGTAGCCAGCTCTATCGAGCAGGAAGTGGGCGAACTGAAGATCCAGATGCCCGTCTTCCAGGCATCAGCTTCTTACGAAAGCTACCTGAATCCTCTGAAGAACGAGCGTCGTGTACGTGAGAAGGTCGAAGCTGCTAAGGCTAAGACGAACGCCTTCCCCGGTCTTCGTGTCGGCTCTCTGACCGAAGCTAAGACGAACGGTAACTGGGAGTAATGACTCCGATCCCACAGATCACAGCAGCTGAGGCTGCTCACTACAGCTTGTCCATCCGAACCACTTCGGGTGGACTTGCTTTTTGTATCACCTCCGAAGGGACGGAAGGTGCCGCTACTCCCCGCTGCATCCATAGCGGGAGGCTCGAGGCTTCGGCTTCGGCTCACTCCGTCTACGAGGTACTGCAGGAGCTGTACTTCACGTATGAGTTCCTCGGCTATCCCTACCGCTCCGTCCAATTCTTCTACGAGCCTGAGCAGGCTGTACTTGTCCCCACGTCCCTTCTGCAAGAGGGAAGAGATGAGCTTTGGCTCCCCCACTCCGAGGACGCTGCAGGGTCACGACAAGGTGAGGCCTTGAGCGCCCTACGCTACACGCTCCCTGACGACACGAAGACCTTCGTACTCAGCTGGCAGCGCGAAGCCTATCAGTTCCTTCGCCGCACGCTCCTGCTTGTCAAGCCCGAGCCACACTTCGCTCCCATAGTAGAGGAAGAGCGGTCGAAGAGCAGAGCTACCCAAGGACGTGAACTCCTTCTCCTTCTTCGCCCCAGCGCAATGGATCTCTTCATCATCGCAGGCGGAGAAGTCGAGGCGTATAATAGTGCTCCCATCATCTCAGGGCACAATGAGGAGATCGTAGCAGGCGAAGTGGTCTTCTACACCTTTGCCTTCTGGCGCCACTTCGCTCTCGAGGGGAATGCAGACCGCCTCACGATCGCCTTCAGTGAGGAAGAGAAAGCCCCTGCACTCGCACAGCTCCAAGGAGCGACCCTCGAGGCGAGCGAACTACTTCGCCCCTACATCTCACAGATCACCATCCAAGGCTACCGTAGCCTCCCACACGCTGGGAGCGAGGCAGCCACATCCCCACAAGCTTAAGAGAACATGCGCATCATCGGAGGTAAGTACAAGCGCCGCCGCTTCGACGTACCCAAGAGCTTCAACGCTCGCCCCACGACAGACTTCGCCAAGGAGAACCTCTTCAACGTCCTTCAGTACTACATCGACTTTGAGGACGCCACAGCCCTTGACCTCTTCAGCGGGACGGGCAGCATATCGGCAGAGCTCATCTCCCGAGGCTGTAGCCGTGTGATCGCACTCGAGCAGAGACGGGAGCACGCGCTCTTCATTCGCTCCATCGCTCGCGAGCTGAAGGAGGAAGGGCGCCTGCAGGTCTTGCAGTCCGATGTCTTCCGCTACCTCCAGGCTTCGAAGGGCGGAAGGCCACAGTTCGACTTCATCTTCGCCGACCCACCTTACAAGCTGAAGGAGATCGCTACCCTCCCGCAGATGATCCTTAGCTCGGGGCTCCTCAAGAGCGACGGCGTCGTCGTCGTGGAGCATCCCGGCACGTATGACTTCTCCGAGCTCCCCCACTTCGCTGAGCATCGTGAATATGGCTCGGTCAACTTCTCCATCTTCACCCTCGCCGAAGACGAGGAGGAAGGTGAGGCCGAAGAATAGCCCAGCTATGCTCAACGAGGAAGGAGCGACCAGCGAAGCCCAGCTCTTGGAGCTCTTGGCGCTACGTGCAGCGGGCCTTCCGCCACGCAAGCTCCTTCGACTCTTCCTCTCGGACGAAGCTAAGCCTGCCGAACTTCCCTTAGATCTACCGAAAGACATCGATTGCTATCGCGAGATGATCGAGCGAGCCCTTCCTCTGGCCGAGGAGGAGCTCGCTCGTTGTCGTCAAGTGGGCATCACGCTACTCCCCTACTTCGCCAGCGACTACCCGAAGGCACTTCACGCCTTGGGTGGAGCGCGCCCCGTGCTGCTCTATGCTAAGGGTGACCTTGGTTTACTTCAAAGTCCCGCCTCCATCCTCGGTATAGTCGGCACACGCCAGCCAAGTCCCGAAGGTCTCGCCGCTGCCCATCGCATAGCCTACGAAGAGGCGGAGAAGGGGCGAGTCATCCTAAGCGGCCTGGCCTATGGGTGCGACGCCGCAGCCCACCACGGGGCACTCGAAGCGACAGGGCGTACCATCGCCGTCATCGCCACGGGCCTTGACCGCACACACCCCGAGGCACATCAAGCACTCCAAGATCGGATCATCGCCTCGGGTGGACTTATGCTCTCCGAATATCCGCTGGCTACGCCCGTCAACACGTACCGCCTCGTCGCTCGTGACCGCCTGCAAGCCGCCCTCAGCGCCGAGCTTCTCGTCATCGAATGCGGTGCCCAAAGCGGTACGATGCACACCGTGCGCTTCGCCGAAAGGTACCACCGCCCGATCTTCGCACTCCCTCCCCACACCGACTGCCTTCCCTCGCTGGAGGGAAATAGGCAGCTCCTCCTGTCAGGGCGCGCTAAGCCCTGGTAAGAGCGCCCTTTATATGGAGGAAAACTTCCGTATATGCGCAGAGAAATTTCCGTATATACGAAAATAAATTTCTGCATATGCGAAAAAAGATTTCTGCATATACGGAAATTTCCTTCCGCATATACTCAAGGAAATCGCTGTATATACGCTCATCTTTCACCTCCCTTTCAGCTCTACGACGAAGCCCCTTCGCCCTCACTCCGGCAGCTATGATCAGAGAGCTCGGACAAGCAAAACGAGCGCTCCCCGCATCCAGCTGAGACAGCCGAATGCGGGGAGCGCCTTGTGAAAAGAGGTAGCCGAAGCTACGTCTTCGCTTAGTCTTCGATAGCCGCGATACCGGGGAGCTTCTTGCCCTCGATAGCTTCGAGGAGAGCACCACCACCCGTGGAAACGTAGGAGACCTTGTCAGCGTAACCGAACTTGTTTACGCAAGCGACACTGTCACCACCACCGACGAGCGAGAAGGCACCATTAGCCGTAGCTTCAGCGATAGCAGCAGCTACAGCACGTGAGCCATCAGCGAAGTTGTCCATTTCGAAGACACCCGTAGGACCGTTCCAAAGGATGGTCTTCGAGCCAAGGATGACTTCGCGATAAGCCTTGATGCTGTCGGGGCCGATGTCCATACCGATCCAGCCAGCGGGGATATTGTCGTTCTGAGCGAAGGCCGTCTTAGCATCGTTGCTGAAAGCATCAGCGATCTTCGAGTCCGTAGAGAGGACGAGGTTCACACCGTTAGCCTTAGCCTTAGCGACGATCTCGCGAGCCAGATCCAGCTTATCATCTTCGCAGAGGGAAGCACCGATGTTGCCACCAGCAGCCTTAGCGAAGGTGTAGGTCATAGCACCCGTGAGGATGAGGTTGTCTACCTTGCCGAGGAGGTTCTCGATGATGTCGATCTTAGAAGAGACCTTCGAGCCACCCATGATAGCGGTGAAGGGACGCTGGATATCCTGCATGACCTTGTTCACAGCATCTACTTCCTTACCCATGAGGTAACCGAAGAGCTTGTGGTCAGCATCAAAGTAAGCAGCGATGAGCGCCGTAGAAGCGTGAGCGCGGTGGGCCGTACCGAAGGCGTCGTTGACATAGACATCAGCAAGAGCAGCGAGCTTCTTGGTGAATTCCTTCTGGCTTTCCTTGATCGCCTTCTTAGCAGCAGCCTTCTCTTCGTCAGAAGCATCTTCGGCCAAGCCGCGGGGCTTGCCTTCTTCTTCAGCGTAGAAGCGGAGGTTCTCGAGAAGGAGAGCTTCGCCGGGCTTGAGGTTAGCAGCGAGCTTACGAGCTTCTTCGCCTACGCAGTCGGGAGCGAACTTGACATCGACGCCAAGGCACTTAGAGACGTGAGGGAGGATGTGGCGAAGGGAGAACTTATCCTCGACCTTCTTAGGACGGCCAAGGTGAGAGCCGATGATGACCGAGCCACCGTCAGCAAGGATCTTCTTGAGGGTAGGGAGAGCAGCGCGGATACGCGTGTCGTCGGTGATGTTGAAGTCTGCGTCGAGGGGCACGTTGAAGTCCACACGGACGAAAGCCTTCTTACCAGCGAAGTTGAACTGATCAATCGTCATAGAGTAATTGAGCTAATAATACATTACTTGAATTGCCCACAAATGTACGTAATTATGAGCACTTATGGCTATTATCGTTATCTTTGTGACAGTATCTATAATGCACTAAGAGTATGAATAGTCGCCTCGCCGAGCAGATATCCTATCTCCTACTACGCCACGAGTACGTCGTCGTACCCCAGTTGGGTGGATTCATCAGAGAGAAGCTCCCCGCCAGCTATGACCGTAGCAAGCATCTGGCCTACCCTCCCTCTGCCGAGCTCCACTTCAATGCCGAGATGACCCACAGCGATGGGCTTCTCGAGGAGCGCTATGCCCTTCTCCTGGGGCTATCGCTTCGTCGTGCTCGCCTCGTACTCGAGGAGGAAGTAAGCCAGCTGCGTCACCAGCTTATCCAGCAGGGCACGTATCATCTCTCAGGCATCGGGGAGCTTCAGCTCTCCCGCGAAGGACACCTCAGCTTCACGCCAGATAGCGCCGCCCTCGCTACAAGTGCCAGCGCTTACGGCTATGCGCCCCTGTCTCTTCCCGCACTACCTCAGGCTACCAGCGGCAGACAAGCACTCTCAAGCGAGCAGGACAGCCGCTATATCTCCCTGCGACTCCCCAAGCGTGCGCTGGGCTATGCAGCTGCCGTCGTCATCGCGATCCTTGCACTCCTCCCCTGGGGGAACAAGGTCGAAACGGAGCAGCACTATCAAGCAGGCTTCACCCCTTCTGTCGAAGTGGCACGCCAGCTCTTCGGTGAAGAGAAGAAGGTAGCAGACACTTCTTCCGAAGCCACAGCCAAGGACGAACAAGGCAACCTCCGCTGGTCTACCCAGCAAGATGGCCGCTACTATATCATCATCGCTACCGAGCGTTCCGAGGAGCGCATCCAGACCTACGTAGAGCAGGCTCGCACTACCCTCCCCGAAGCCTCGCTCACAGCACTTCGCTCCCCCCGTGGTCGCACGATTCGTCTTGCTCTTACCTCCTTCGACTCCTCTGCTGAGGCCTACGCTTACCTCAACGAGCTGGTGAAGGAGCATCCCGCCCACCGCTCAGCGTGGGTCTTCCACAACAACTAAGCCTTAGCTGCTCCCCAAGACGACAGCAGCTCCTCCCCATACAAGTGGAGTCCATCTCCCTACACGACATCGTCACACAGATTAAAGCCGAGGCTCTTCGCTTCGGCTTCTCTGCTTGTGGCATCGCTCAAGCTGGCGCTGTCCCCGAAGCTATTCTGCAGGAATACGACTCATGGATCGAGACGGGCTACCATGGCGATATGGATTACTTAGCCCGCAATCGTGAGCTAAGAAGTGACCCGCGCGTGCTTCTCCCTGGGACAAAGACGCTCATCATGGTAGCGATGAACTACTATCCTGAGACAAAGCAAGCCCCCGAAGCCCCACAGTTCGCCTACTATGCCTACGGGCGAGACTACCATAAGGTCGTCAAGAAAAGGCTTGACCAGCTCTTAGCCTACATGCGCTCAGAGCTACAGCTCCCCGTCACGGGGCGCGCCTTCTCTGACTCCGCACCGATCATGGAGCGCTATTGGGCCGAGCAGGCAGGGCTTGGCTGGCGCGGAAAGAACAGCCTACTCATCATCCCACGTGCAGGGAGCTACTTCGTCTTGGGTGAGCTCCTCATCGACATAGAGCTACCGACGGATAGTCCGATGCGCAACCTCTGCGGACGCTGTGAGCGCTGCCAGACCTCCTGCCCGACAGAGGCTTTCCTCGAACCTGGGCGTATCGATGCACGCCGATGCATCAGCTACCTCACCATCGAGCAGAAGGGTGAGATCCCCCCCGAGCTCCGCGAACGCATGGGACGTCGGGTCTACGGATGTGATGCCTGCCAACAGTGCTGCCCATGGAACCGCTATGCTCGCCCCACGACCATCGCCGACTACACTCCACGCGAAGCCCTGCTCTCCCTCTCCCCCAAGGAACTCGAAGCTATGAGCGAAGAAGAGTACTTGGCCCTCTTTGCAGGTACAGCTGTCAAGCGAGCTGGGCTTGCGGGCCTACAGCGCACGATGCGAGATCTGCGAGGCAACTTCACCTTGCCCATAGACACCGCTTCTACTTCAAGCGCAGTCCGTCGCTTCATTCGCCCTACCACAGACGACACCACCTCCGAGGGCTAAGCCACACTCGACCAGATAGGATCAGCTCTCTCACCGACGAAAGAAGGGCTACCCATAGTAGTATAAGAATAAGACTATACTGATCAGTAAAGCAACCTATATTGGTCAGCGAGTCAACCTACTATTAGGTCGTTGCTCTGCGTAGGGATAAAAGTTGTGGACGAGTGGCAGATAAGTTTGGGCTACGTACGTGGCTCTAATATCTACGTACGTGGATATTTGGATTTACGTACCTGGTCTTTAAGACTACGTGCATAGACAGAGGAAAACCACTACGTGAAGGCGCTTTTTTCTTCGCGAGAACGACGCTTTTCCCTCCGCTGGATAAGAGGAATACTTACGATAAGGCGAAGGGCTTGTTTATCTCTTCGGAGGGGCATTATCGGGGAGCTGAGCGCACGATGCCTTAGCACAATTAGTAGGGGGAAGGACTCTGAGGCAACAGTCTCATGTTGGTTGAGCCAGTGACCAATATAGATTCACGGCCATCATCAATAAAAGAATGCCTAAAACTCTTCTTATAAGGGGATATATCCCTGGATGAATTATCACCCACCTTCTTCTAATCCATTCAGTTCTTGTACCTTTGCAGACGAATGCACGAGATGGCTACCACCCTTAGCTTAACACACTTAATCCGTAGATGAAACAAAGCCTTCGCCTCGGCCTTCGGGCTCTCGTCCTCACGAGTCTTTCCCTCCTCGCTGTACCCGCCATGGGGCAGAATATCCAGCTGCACTATGACCTCGGTCGCTACCTCTACCCCAAGGTACAGGCTGACCGTCCGCGCATGACGATGACCGTAGAGCAGCAGAGCCTTGACCGCTTCGGCGATACGTTCTACTTCGTCGATATGTCCTTCCTCCAGCAGGGAGCAGTGAGTGCCAACTGGAAGTTCATGCGCAACCTACGCTTTTGGCAGGGTCCACTCTCTTGGCACGTGCGCTATGACGGCGGCCTGCGCTTCATCAATGCCAATGCTCCCGAACCTGTGGGCTCACGTGCGATCTCGCTCAATGATGCTTTCATGACGGGGGTGACCTACACCTATCTCAGCCCCGAGCGTCGCACGATGCTCAGCCTCACCCCACTCTACAAGTATATACGTGGGATTGCCCAGCCACACAACTATGAGCTCTGCGGAGTATGGAAGTTTGCTCCTGGGAATGGTCTCATCACCGCCACGGGCTTCTTCAGCTGGTGGCACCAGAAAGATCCCCGAATAGGTTGGGACTCGGACTTCAAGTTCATGTCGCAGCCACAGGTGTGGTGCAACCTCAACAAGATCCCAGGTGTCGCACCAGACTTCAACCTCAGCATAGGTAGCGAAGTGCGTATATCAAAGAATGTCGATGCCCCTCAGTGGCTCGTAGCACCGACACTCGCCCTCAAATGGAGCTTCGGTAAATAGCCCCGAACGTATCAAATAAGCGAAGCCCTTAGGACTGATCAGAGTCCTAAGGGCTTCTTCTTATTTCATCGCCTTCAGCACAAGCTGTAGCAACCTCCCGCTCGGGCTTGTATCCAACCATCCAGCTCGAGATCAAAGAGCTCACTTCGGACGGTCATCAAGTCCATACCCGATAGGCGGGATAGCTCATCGACAGAAAGCACACCCTGCTCTATCAAGATAGCGAGCAAAGGATGAGGTGGGTACTCCCTCGCGGGAGAAGGGAGAGCTGGCTTTTCTACAAGGGAGGTAGAGAAGGGATGTGCTTCTGCTCCTTCATCCAAAGCCCCCCACCCCAGCTCTTTTATCATCGAGGACGCTCCAAGATAGAGATGGGCACGCTGCTCCTCGATGAGCTTATGACAGCCGATACTCTCAGGGTCCGTCAGGCGACCTGGGCAGGCGAAGACTTCGCGTCCCGATTCCAGAGCATAGCTTGCCGTCGAGAGTGACCCGCTATGCTCGCCCGCCTCGATGACGATAGTTGCGGCACTTAGCCCTGCGATGATACGGTTACGCGCAACGAAAGCCTGACGATAGGGCTTTACCCCTGGCGGATATTCGCTTACCCAAGCGCCTCCATCCCGCAAGATCTGCTCGGCGATCCGCCAGTGCGCACTCGGATAGAGCGTATCCAACCCATGGGCGAGCACAGCCACCGTTGGAAGACTCAGATTTAGCGCAGCCTCATGAGCCTGTATATCGACTCCGTAGGCCAGCCCACTGACAATCGTAGATGCAGGGCAAGTAGCCGACAGCTCTCTCACCACCTGCTGGGTAAGTACACGGCCATAGTCGGAGATACTTCGCGTACCGACGACACTCACATGCTTGCGCTCCTCCCAAGTTGCATACTCCCCGCGCACATACAAGACCATGGGTGGAACGGCAATCTCACGAAGGGCAGCAGGATAATCCTCACTAAGAAAGAAGATGGGGCGAATGCCTTCCTTCTCACAGCGCTCCTCGATACGCAGAGCCTCTTCAACCAAAGTAGGCGAAGCCAGCTGCTGCGCTATACGCTGAGGGAGGCGGGGAAGGATGCGAGCTCGGAGCTCCACATCAGTGAAGAGCGCCGTAGCAGAGCCAAGGGCTTCGATGAGTTCAATGGCAGAGCGAGGACCGACGTACTTGGTGAGGGAGAGTGCAATGGTGTAGGTCCGCTCGGTCGGAGTAAGACTGGATGGCATAGATGATAAGGTCAGAGGGAGAGAAAAGGCTGAGCCCCCGCCCTTCTCCAGCGGAAGGAGAGAGGCGAGGGCTCAGTCGAAAGGATTTGAAGAGGTGCGCGAAGCGGCTTAATGTGCCAGCATATCTTCGGTGATGTTGGTGAACTTGTTGTCCTTGATATTGCGATAGGCAACAGCAGCACCATCCCAATAGGTGGGGAAGCCTCCACGAACTGCTCCGATGAAGATCAGGCGGATCTTGTGCCAGCCAGCCTTCAGAGCTACGCTCTTGTCTCGGCGGCTCGACTTAGCTACTTCACCGCTATTGTCGATGAGGAGCTTGCCGTCGATATACATCTGATCAAGGTCCGTAGAGAAGACATAGACACCATCCTTGGGAATCTTCACATAGCCATCACCGATGACAGCCTTAGGCTTGATCTCTGCCATGTGATTCTTAACGACGTCAGGACGAAGGTCTTGAGGACGCTTAGCGAGACCCTTAGTCCAGTTCGTCACACCGATAAGATCAGTAGCCTGGTAGTAGTCTCCAATAGAGGTCTTCGTAGCCAGACCTGGCTTGAGGTTAGCAACGGTAGCTGCAGGAGCAAGAGTCTGCTTCTCAAAGGTAATCTCACGTACGGGGCTTGTCTTACCTGAGGGGAGGATAGAAGCTACACGGATGACTTCGCTCTTAGTGACCTTAATAGGCATAGTATAGCTCTCCGAGGACAGCGTGGGCGTGCTACCATCACGCGTATAGACGATACGGATAGGACGAGTCGTCTTGAGAGACAGCTCAGCGCTATCAGTGAAGGCTATGAAGTTGAGCGAAGCAACCGTCTTTTCGTAACTATCCTTAGGATTTACGTTAGGCAGAGGCTGCCCAGGCTGTGGGATATGATAGTTCGCACCGTGCATATCGAGGCGCACATACGCATTGTCGAGGCGACGGCTGAAGTCCTTGAAGTCACGACCGGAAATGGGTGTCCATACGGCTTCTGCAAGAGCGATCTCACGTGGGAAGGCACGGTACTGCATGATCTCTGGAGTATAGAGATACTCAGCCCAGAGGTTGGTCTGTGCACCCTTGATGTGGTGACGCTTATCGGGAGCGATAGCTTCGGGGATAGGATTATAGTTGTAGACCTTCTCAAGAGGAGCATAGCAGCAGATAGCTACGGGCTCGATCTTGGGGTCACCCTGATAGTGGTCAATATAGAGGCCACCGCTACCTGGGGTCATGATCACGTCGTGACCCATATTGGCAGACTGGATACCACCATCTTCACCACGCCAGCTCATGACAGTAGCTGTAGGAGCAAGGCCACCTTCGAGGATCTCATCCCAGCCGATAAGCTTCTTCCCATGCTTAGCGAGCATCTTCTCAGCACGGCGGATGACGTAGCTCTGGAGCTCGTGCTCATCCTTCAGACCTTCAGCCTTGATGCGCTTCTGACAGTTGGGACATTCCTTCCAGCGATCCTTAGGACACTCGTCCCCACCAATGTGGAAGTATTCACCAGGGAAGAGGGGTACGACTTCGTCGAGTACATTTTGGATGAACTCAAAGGTCGACTCCTTACCAGCGCAATAGACATCATCTTCGATACCCCAAATATTACGTACGATATACTTACGACGGTTGGGGAAGCAGGTAAGCTCAGGGTAAGAGGCGATAGCACCCATACCGTGACCTGGCATCTCAATCTCAGGGATGATCGTCACAAAGCGATCCTGAGCATAGCGGACGATCTCGCGGACCTGATCCTGCGTATAGAAGCCTCCATAGCGACTGCCATCACCTTCGATACGCCAAGCACCGACCTCAGTAAGGCGGGGATACTTCTTGATCTCAATACGCCAGCCCTGGTCTTCTGTGAGGTGCCAGTGGAGCTTATTGATCTTGAACATAGAGATGATATCGATGTGCTTCTTCATCTCGTCTACCGTGAGGAAGTGGCGGCATACATCGACCATCACACCGCGATACTCGAAGGCAGGCTCATCAGAAATACGAACGGCAGGGATCGTCCAAGCAGCCGTGGGAAGAGTCCCGACCTTGCCTGCAGACTCGACCTCCGCAGGGAGTAGCTGCATCAAGCTCTGGAAGCCCCAGAAAAGAGCCTTCGCCGAACGTCCAACGATCTCGACACCGCGAGAAGAAGAGTTCAGCGTATAGCCCTCATCGCCAAGGGCGAGCTTAGGATCAATGCGAACGAAGATAGCCTGCTGAGTGGCCTTAGCTCCAGGCACGACACGCAGAGAGAAACCTGTAGAGCGGTTAATCTTTTCGGTGAAGAAGCGAGCGATCGTCACAGCTGAATCACCAGAGGCAATGACAGGCGTAGTCGCTGTCAGGCGAAAAGCAGGGAGCTTGAGTTCCTGAAGTTGCTTAGGACGAGGGATAATGTTGATCCCCTTGTCATACGAAGGCACGGGGATAGACACTCGAGAGGGAGCGCTGGCAGCCCACGCAGTAGTCCCTCCTACACAGAGAGCCAGCGCACAGGCCATGCTTGTAAATAACTTCTTCATTGAGTCTATTTGAATGATATGATCGGCGCCGATGAGGCCTCAAGAGGAGGCTCGTCGAACGCTGTAATACAAATATATGGAAAAACGAGTAGCCCGAGGCTTGCGCAGGGGTAGCATACACTACTCTGGGCAATAGCCTCGGGTCACTTGTTAACTCAGGTTCACGCCGACTGGCCCAACCTGATCGGTAAGATCTACCAAGCGAAGATAGGATAGTTAGCCATCATTTCGTTGACTTCCTTGCGGACTGCAGCGATGACAGCTTCATCTTCGGGCGCAGAGAGGACGCGGTCGATAAGGGAGACAATGTACTCCATCTTATCTTCCTTGACACCACGAGTAGTGATAGCAGGTGTACCGACACGGATACCAGAGGTCTGGAAAGCCGAGCGGCTATCGAAGGGAACCATATTCTTGTTCACCGTGATGTCAGCTGCTACAAGAGCCTTTTCAGCCACCTTACCGGTGAGTTCGGGGAACTTACCACGCAGGTCAATGAGCATGCAGTGGTTGTCCGTGCCGCCAGATACGACACCGTAGCCACGGCGTACGAAGGCTTCAGCCATAGCCTGAGCGTTTTTCTTGACCTGACGACCGTATTCCTTGAATGAGGGCTGGAGAGCTTCGTAGAAGGCTACTGCCTTAGCTGCGATGACGTGCTCCAGAGGACCGCCCTGTACACCTGGGAAGACTGCAGAGTCGAGGAGTGCGGACATCTTCTTGATCTCACCCTTAGGCGTAGTCTTGCCCCAAGGATTATCGAAGTCCTTACCCATAAGGATGATACCACCACGAGGACCGCGCAGCGTCTTGTGCGTCGTTGAGGTGACGATATGAGCGAACTTGACAGGGTTGTCGAGGAGACCTGCAGCGATCAGCCCAGCTGGATGAGCCATATCGACGAGGAAGATAGCCCCGATCTTATCTGCAATCTCACGGATACGCTTGTAGTCCCATTCGCGAGAGTAAGCTGAGCCCCCTGCGATGATGAGCTTAGGCTTGTGCTCGAGAGCACGCTGCTCCATCTGATCGTAGTCTACGCGACCCGTTTCTTCGCTGACATTGTAGTCGATAGCATGGTAGAGAAGGCCTGAGCTATTGACAGCAGAGCCGTGGGAGAGGTGACCACCATGGGCAAGGTTCAGCCCCATAAAGGTATCGCCAGGGTTGAGACAGGCGAGGAGAACGGCCATATTTGCCTGAGCACCTGAGTGAGGCTGTACGTTTGCCCATTCAGCACCGAAGAGCTGCTTGATGCGATCGATAGCGAGCTGCTCAGACTTGTCTACTACTTCGCAACCACCATAGTAGCGCTTACCAGGATAGCCTTCTGCATACTTGTTGGTCATGCAGCTACCCATAGCCTTCATGACTTCTTCACTGACAAAGTTCTCAGAGGCAATGAGCTCAATACCCTTGAGTTGTCGTTGACGTTCCTCTTCAATCAGAGTGAAGATAGCGGAGTCGTTCATAGTTTCTTACGTGTTATTGTTTGGATGGATATAGTTGAGTGATGTACTCTTGTGCTTCGTGCTATTGTACTTACTGAGTGTATTCTTATCTCTACAAGGCAAAGATAAGAATTGTATCTATATATCAAAGCTTTCCCAAAGAGTTCTTTGGGGACGCTCCGAAGAAGCTCTTCAAAGGGCCTAAAGAGTCATCAAAAAGAGGGATACAATCTACTGAATCATAGCATATAGCACAGTAAGAAGGCTACTCTTATCCCTTCGCTCTCTCCTCCACTCTATACCACATCTATAGGTGCTAACATAGAGGCTGAATATCTAAAATATTTTGAGAAGGGGAAATACTACCAAGGATAGAGGCAGCGACCTCTCCCTCCATATAAAAGTAGCAAGCATGAGAGATAGTAGTCGACCAATGTCTAATTCGCAAGCTTACACCTTAAGTTCTGTGCAAAAAGAAGCCCCTCCCTTCATCTTGATAGGTATGAAGGGAGGGGCATTACTTACTTATGAGCTTAGTGCTTATTCTTCCGAAGTGGGAGCGATACAAGCACAGAAGGCGGGGATCAGATTGCGGTCGCCGAAGCCATTGTCTACGCGAGCGACATTGATCCAGAACTTATTCTCACGCAGGTAAGGCAGCGGATAGGCAGCCTTCTCACGGGGGTAGCTGTGTGACCAAGAGTCGGAGACCACTTCATACTCAGGGTGAGGAGCATTCTTCAGCACGTTGTCTTCGGCATCAGCACAGCCTTCCTTGATCTCCTGCATTTCGCCCCAGATGCACTGCATCACTTCGAGGAAGCGATCCAGCTCAGCCTTACTTTCACTTTCGGTGGGCTCGATCATAAGCGTGCCATGTACAGGGAAGGAAAGCGTAGGAGCATGGTAGCCGAAGTCCATGAGGCGCTTAGCGATATCGCTCTCATCGACGCCGTAGGTTTCCTTGAGCTTGCGGCAGTCGAGGATCAGCTCATGACCGACGCGACCCGTTGCACCCGTGTAGACGATGCCATAGGTATCCTTGAGGCGGACAGCCATGTAGTTGGCGTTGAGGATTGCCGTGCGAGTTGCACGCTCAAGCCCCTTCGTACCCAGCAGGCGGATGTAAGCGTAGGAGACGACATCGATACCAGCGCTACCAAGAGGAGATGCCGAGACGACGTTCCCTTCGATGGGCTCGTAGTCGACGCCATAGCCATGCGTAGGCTGGTAAGGAGCGAGAGCCTCAGTCATACAGATAGGACCACTACCAGGGCCACCACCACCGTGAGGGATAGCGAAGGTCTTATGCAGGTTGAGGTGGCAGACGTCTGCACCGATGAAGCCTGGGTTGGTAAGACCTACCTGAGCGTTCATATTCGCACCATCCATGTAGACGAGGGCTCCGCAATCATGGATGCGCTTACAGAGGTCAATGATATTCGTCTCGAAGATCCCGTGCGTACTGGGGTAGGTGATCATCATCGCAGCGAGGTCATCCTTATGCTCCTCGGTCTTCTTCATGAAGTCTTCCCAGTCGACATTACCATGCGCATCGCACGCTACGATGACACACTGGTAGCCACACTGCGAAGCCGAAGCAGGGTTCGTACCGTGAGCAGAAGCGGGCAGAAGGATCTTACTGCGGTGACCACCTCCATGAGCTTCGTGGTAAGAGCGGATCGTACGCAGACCTGCATATTCACCAGCAGCACCCGAGTTCGGCTGGAGCGATACAACGGGCAGCCCCGTGATCGTAGCTAAGAGCCCCTTGAGGTTCTCCAGCAGCTCGAGGGAGCCCTGTACCTGCTCAGCAGGAGCATAGGGATGGATGTTGCAGAAGGCTGGGTTGCTGAGAGGAATGACTTCCGTGGCAGCATTGAGCTTCATCGTACATGAGCCGAGAGAGATCATCGAGTGCGTCAGGGAGATATCCTTACGCTCGAGACGCTTGATATAGCGCATCATCTCGGTCTCCGTATGGTACTTGTTGAAGACTTCGTAGGAGAGGAAGGGCGAGGTACGTACGAACTTGCGATCAATGTGGATCGTGTGTTCGCCGACTTCGTCATTGAAGTTGCTCTCCTTGCCGAGGGCAGAAGCGAAGATGTAGCAGAGGACGCTGAGGTCTTCGGGCAGTGTCGTTTCGTCAATGCTCAGCAGAGCGACCGTACCGCAGGGAGCATAGAAGAGGTTCACACGACACTCCTCTGCGATCTCACGGAGCTTAGCAGCGAAGCCAGCTTCCTCGGGGAGGATGACGCAGAGTGTATCGAAGAAGTTCTCATGCAGGAGGCGATAGCCGAGATCCTGAAGCTTCTTTGCGAGGAAGCCCGTGTAAGAATGGACACGGCGTGCAATATTCTTCAGGCCTTCGGGACCATGGTAGACGGCATAGAAGCCACTCATCGAAGCCAGCAGAGCCTGAGCGGTACAGATATTACTCGTAGCACGCTCGCGCTTGATATGCTGCTCGCGAGTCTGCAGTGCGAGGCGATAGGACTCCTTGCCCAGGCGGTCCTTACTCAGACCGATGATACGACCTGGGAGCGTACGCTTGTACTCCATGCGACAAGCGATGTATCCAGCAGAGGGACCACCGAAGTACATGGGCACACCGAAGCGCTGAGCTGAGCCGAAGACGACGTCAGCACCCCATTCTCCTGGAGGCGTCAGCAGGACAAGACCGAGGAGATCAGCAGCGACCCCAACCTTGATATCGGCATCGTGAGCCTTAGTTACGAACTCAGAGTAGTCATTGACACCACCGAGTGAGCCTGGGTACTGTACGATTGCTCCGAAGAACTCGTCACCGAAGTCGAACTCGTTCCACTTGCCGAGGACAACCTCGATCCCCTGTGGGATACAGCGCGTGAGGATGACGTCACGAGTGGAAGCAAAGACGTCCTTGTCGACGAAGATCTTGCGTGCACCGAGCTTCACCTTAGCCTTAGAGCGCTCATTGAAGAGCAAGAAGGCGGTTTCAGCCCCAGCCGTTGCTTCGTCAAGGAGGGAGCAGTTACTCAAGGGGAGTGCCGTCAGGTCCGTGATGACCGACTGGAAGTTGAAGAGCGCTTCAAGGCGACCCTGAGAGATCTCTGCTTGATAGGGAGTATAGGATGTGTACCAGACGGGGTTCTCCAGTACATTACGCTGGATGACGGGAGGGAGTACGGTATCGTACCAGCCTTGGCCGATGTAGGAGGTATAGACTTCGTTCTTAGATGCAAGATCTGATATATGCTCAGCAAACTCCCGCTCAGTCATAGGCTCGGGGAGATCCAGAGGCTTGTCCAATCGGATGTTGGAGGGTAGAGTCTGGTTGATGAGCTCATCTAAGGTCTTCACCCCGATGGTACGAAGCATCTCATCGGCATCGTGCTGCCCCACGCCTATGTGGCGGATGGAAAAGTCATTGGTGTTCATTGGCGAACGTTAGCTTAAGTATTGTTATAGTAGTCGTACGCTGATCTATCTACAGCGTACCAAAGGTAGGTATTTTGCAGGCTCGTTGTACCTCAATGACTTACAAAAATATCTTACAAAGTCTACCGCCTTAGTGTTAGCTTGTTATCCCATCAAACGCCACCATCCCACACATCCCTTAGTGTGAATAGGAGGCTACTATATACTTGGAGTAGATGGTATCTAAGGTTATCAAGATGTGATAGGCATCTATACAAAAAGAGAGCACAGCTTTCGCTATGCTCTCTTCTCTGGCGGTATGGACGGGACTCGAACCCGCGACCCCCTGCGTGACAGGCAGGTATTCTAACCAGCTGAACTACCACACCGTGCTTGCTGATTTGCGTTGCAAAGATAGTATAAGTTTTCCAAGCCTCCAAATAATTCCCATTTTCACCAGCCGATAAGAGACCATTGCGCAAGACCATCTCTTCACAGCTTGCACTCTCCTCCTTCGAACTTCTCTGCCTAAAGACTCCGATTTTCGAGGCAAGAAGGTACGAGCAATGAAGAAGTGGGCTTGCGTGATGGCTCCGTATATATAGGTATATGGGTGTGTGGGTAGAGCTATATAGGATGGCGAAGAAAGCTATACAGATTTGAATCAATTCCTATATAGCTTTGTGACGTGACCTATATTAGATTGTTGCTCCGCGTAGGGAGAAAAGTTATGGACGAGTGGTAGATAAGTTTGGGCTACGTACGTGGCTCTAATATCTACGTACGTGGATATTTGGATTTACGTGCCTGGTCTTTAAGACTACGTACATAGACAGAGGAAAACCACTACGTGAAGGCGCTTTTTTCTTCACGAGAAGGACACTTTTCCCTCCGCTGGATAAGAGGAATACTTGCGATAAGGCAAAGGGCTTGTGTATCTCTTCGGAGAGGCACATCGGAGAGCTGGGCGTGCGATGCCTTAGCACTCTAAATAGAGGACAGGACTCTCGGCCACAGTCTCATGAGGAGGAAGACCTTTGTCTTGCCAGACACCCTATCCCTATCTGTCACTACATCCCCCTCTCCAAACCCCTTATAGAATAAACCTTTGCAGGAGAGTAAAATCAACCAGTACTGGTACATCTGAGGAGTATAAGAAAGCCTCTGAATCCAACTAAGAAGTGATAGGATGATTATGTGGTGGTCTTCCGCTAATTTTGCAGGCGAAGGAGATGGCAGGAGAGGTCCCTACTTCGATCTCTCACCCCTACCCCTATACATTAATATATAATGGACAAGATCCCTACTCCGCATATAGGACTAACCTCCGAGCAGGCACAAAAGAGCCGGCTACAACACGGCTGCAATGAGCTGACACCCCGCCCACGCACCTCGCGCTGGAAGCTTTTCCTCGAGAAATTCGAGGATCCCATCATCATCATCCTGCTCATCGCCATGGTCCTCTCCCTCCTCTCGGCCTGCTATGAGTATTTCATCACGAAGACTGATCTCACAGGAGCTGGATTCTTTGAGCCTGTCGGAGTCTTCTTAGCGATACTACTTTCCACAGGCATAGCTTTCTACTTCGAGCTGAAGAGCGAGAAGGAGTTCGAGCTTCTGAGCCAGGTAGGCGACGAGGTACGCTACAAGGTCATGCGCGATGGTGAGATCATACAGATCCCGAAGCGCGAGATCGTCGTCGGCGACCTGCTCTATCTGGAGATGGGAGAGGAGATCCCAGCCGATGCTGAGCTCCTTGAGGCTGTCACACTCTCGGTAGATGAGTCAACCCTCACTGGCGAGCCGATGACGATCAAGAGCGTACGCCCTGAAGATCAAGACAGCGAAGCCACTTACCCTACCAATTATATATGTCGTGGCACGACCATCCTCGAGGGACATGTCGTCTGTCGCGTACAGGTCGTCGGAGATGCTACCGAACAGGGGAAGATCTTCGAAGGCATCCAGATAGATACCTCCGTAGAGACTCCTCTGAATCGGCAGCTTGATCACCTCGGCAGTCTCATAGCTCGTATCAGCTATATCCTCGCAGCACTCGTCCTCGTAGGCAGCACCCTAATCTATGCTCTCGATGGGGGCTTTGCAGCTCCATGGGATACTACACTCTCCTACTTCCTCGGTAAGATCATACTCGCCGTGACGGTCATCGTCGTCGCTGTCCCCGAGGGGCTACCAATGAGTGTGAGTCTCTCACTTGCCTATAGCATGCGTAGTATGATGCGTAGCAACAACCTCGTTCGCCGTATGCACGCCTGCGAGACAATGGGTGCTATCACCGTCATCTGCACCGACAAGACGGGGACGCTCACGGAGAATCGAATGCGCGTCGAGAGCTTCTTCAGCGAAGCCTCGAC
The DNA here is from genome assembly GCF_014647755.1 of Porphyromonas pasteri. Classification (GTDB taxonomy): domain Bacteria; phylum Bacteroidota; class Bacteroidia; order Bacteroidales; family Porphyromonadaceae; genus Porphyromonas; species Porphyromonas pasteri. Next base: position 631,941 of record NZ_BMPU01000001.1, read on the forward strand.
TGAGGCACAAAGCCTTCTCCCCGAAGCCATAGCAGCCAACACGACGGCCTTCCTCAATACACACGACCGACAGCACCCCGAGGTCATGGGTAATCCTACCGAAGGAGCACTCCTTCTTTGGATACGAGGACAAGCGTACGACTACCTCACCCTTCGTGACTCCGCCCCTATCATCCGACAGCTCCCCTTCTCTACAGAGCGTAAGTATATGGCGACTTTAGTCCAGTCTGTAATGCTGGAAGGAAAGGCCGTACTCTATGTCAAGGGGGCACCAGAGATTCTGCTCAGCCTATGTAATCTTCCTACGGAGATACGTACTCGCTACGGAGCCCAACTGCATCAGTATCAGTCACGCGCTATGCGAACGCTCGCTCTTGCCTACCGTATAGTCGAGAGTCCGACAGAGCAAGAGAAGCCTCTTGATGAGCTGATCCAAGAAGGACTACAGCTACAAGGCATCTTCGGCATCATGGACCCCGTGCGCAGCGAAGTGCCCGCGGCTATCCAGCAGTGCCGAGAGGCTGGTATTGGCGTAAAGATCATCACAGGGGATACCTCTGGCACGGCTAAAGAGATCGCCCGACAGATCGGTCTCTGGGGAGAAAGCTCTACCGACGATGAGATCATCACGGGGGCAAAATTTGAGGCCCTCACAGACGACGAAGCCAAGGCTCGACTTACCCGTCTTAAGATTATGGCACGCGCACGTCCCATAGACAAGGAGCGCCTCGTACGCCTGCTCCAAGAGTTGGGCGAAGTCGTGGCCGTCACCGGAGATGGGACCAACGATGCCCCAGCCCTCAATAGAGCACATGTCGGGCTGTCAATGGGCGACGGTACGGCGGTAGCTAAGGAAGCCAGCGATATCACCATCCTCGACAGCTCGTTTGCCAGCATCGCGCAGGCCGTACTATGGGGGCGCTCACTGTACCTGAATATCCAGCGCTTCATCCTATTCCAGATGACGATCAATGTCGTGGCATGCCTCACCGTCCTTATAGGCGCCTTCCTCGGCAAGGAATCGCCCCTCACCGTGACACAGATGCTCTGGGTGAACCTCATCATGGATACCTTCGCGTCGCTGGCGCTGGCCTCCCTACCACCCAGCCCTCATCTCATGAAGGAGCGTCCACGCAAGGCCTCTGCTGGGATCATCACACCGCAGCTCGCACGACAGATATTCGGAGTCGGTGGCCTGTTCCTCCTTCTGCTCTTTGCTCTACATTATATATTGGAACACTTGGACCTCACGACGGGACAGTGGGTCGAAGGGAAGGAGCAACTTACGGCACTCGACCTATCCGTATTCTTCACCAGCTTTGTCTTTCTTCAGCTGTGGAATATGTTCAACGCAAAAGCATTCCACTCGGGTCGTAGTGCATTCGTGGGCATAGATCGGGCGCGCTACTTCCTGCTGATCACAGCTGTCATCCTCGTAGGGCAGTTCTTAATTACTACCTTTGCATACGATTTCTTCCAGATAGCTCCTCTTCCATTCAGCTACTGGATTGCACTTCTCATAGCCACTAGCCCAGTACTCTGGATCGGTGAGTTGGGGCGTCTCATCGCCCGCCTCACAGGACGGCTTCGTGCATAAGTAAGCAGATTGCAGTTCCTACTCCGATGATATGTAGTTCACTCCACCGCCCCCTGTGTACCCTTCTCTTGGGGATAGGGCTTCTCGCCACCTCTTGTCAGCAGGGCGAGCAGCGGTCTACCCGGCTCCAGATAGCCACGACGATAGCACCAGCAGCTCAGGTCATCACGGAGATCGCTGATAGCTTGGTCGCGGTGACGACACTACTCCCCCAGGGGAATAATCCAGAGAATTACGAGCCTACACCACAGGCCATCCAAGCACTCACCTCCAGCGCGGCCTACTTCTATATGGGTGATCTGGGCTTTGAGCGTAGTTGGGTGGGGCGTATCCATACGATGCAGCCAGCCCTGCAGCTCGTACGTCTTGATCAGGACTTGGTAGGGCCTGCACATCACCACAGCAGCACCTCCACTCATCTTCACGACCCACACTACTGGACAAGTGTACGCGGGCTTCAGTCTATGGGGAAGAGCATATACAGCTCTCTCTGCCGTATTGACACGACGCACCGAGCACAATATAATGCGGGTTACCAGCGCTTCATCCAGCGCCTGGAGCACGTAGAGCATACGATAAAAGAGCAACTCTCCGATATTCCCTCGCGTGCCTTCGTCATCTACCATCCATCCCTCTCTGAGTTTGCAGAGGAGTATGGTCTCAAGCAGCTCGTCATTGAGCAAGATGGCAAGGAGCCTACGCCTCAGCATATACAAGCACTCATCGAAGAGGCTAAGAAGCTGGGCGTACGCGTAGTCTTCATCCAGCAGGAGTTTGACTCCAAGCTCATCGAGAGCATTGCGAAAGAGCTCGGAGCCCGTATGGTCGTCATCAACCCACTGGGAGGAGACTGGGAGGAGCAACTTCTACTCATCACTCGTGCACTGAGCGATACCACCTCATCTATCCCAACACGATGACCTCCCCTATGCAACCACTCTTAGAGCTACATAATGCGACCCTCGGCTATCCCGACAAGGTCGTACTTGAGCACCTCAACTGGTGCGTGCGTCGTGGTGAGCGCTGGGCTATCACGGGACCGAATGGCAGTGGTAAGACCACCCTCATGCGTACTCTGCTGGGGCTCATCCCGCTACAAGCTGGACAGCTCCTCCGCTACGACCGCGAGGGCCATACTACCGACCAGCTGGTCGCCAGCTACCTTCCACAGATCAATCAGATTGATCGTCACTTCCCCATCCACGTCCACGAGGTTATTGACTCTGGCCTCCCCAAAGGCACCATGGGGCGCAGTGTGCGTAGAGAGCAGGTAGAGAAGCTCGCAGAAGCCATCGGGCTCACGCACCTCCTCCAGCAACCCATCGGTAAGCTCAGCGGTGGTCAACTCCAGCGAGCTCTGCTCGGTCGTGCGCTGGCCTCTAATCCCGAGCTTCTGATCCTCGACGAGCCACTCAGCTTCCTGGACAAGTCTTATAAGGAAAGCTTCGAGTCGCTACTGGAGCAAGTCATACGCCCCGAGACGACAATGCTCATGGTCACCCACGACCTCCACCTGGCCAAGTCCGAGTACTGGCAGACCCTTACCCTCGGACGCTTCGAATAGACTCTATGAATAAAAAAGCCTATCCACTCGCTCTACTATCCCTCCTCACGGCTCTCCCCTCTGAAGCGCAGAGTGTAGCCGATACGCTCAGCTACACGGCGACAACCGCATATCGCCCCGACACGCTGAGCAATGCACAGAAAACGAATCAACTCCTCCTACAGGGGGCGCTCAGTGCAGCGCCACTCGTAGGTATAGGAGTGATGCAGAATATTCACAACGAGCAGATACGCACGATACGCTACGGGCACTATCCTCACTTCCGTCATCACTACGATGACTACCTCCAGTTCGCTCAATTAGCAGCCCAACTTGGTCTACGCATTGCGGGTGTAGAGGGTACAAGTAAATCACCCTGGCAGGTGCTCACAGCTGATGTCGCTGCTACGGCTACGATGCTCGCTGTCACCTCGGCGATTAAGTACACCGCCCGTGTAAGACGCCCTGACGGCTCGTCTCGAAACTCCTTCCCCTCTGGGCATACCGCTATGGCCTTCACCTCAGCGACGCTACTGAGCTTGGAGTATGGCGATCGCTATCCATGGCTTCCTCCCGTAAGCTACGGACTCGCCTCTATCACGGGGCTGGGGCGAATCCTCAATAACCGCCACTGGATCGGTGATGTCGTCACGGGGGCTGGACTTGGTATCCTCTCAGGGCACATCGGCTACTGGATAAGCGATCGTCTCTTCGGTAGCACAGGACGTCAACTGAAGTACTACAATGAGGAGCCTACTCCTCACCTCCGTCTCTATGCCCCCATTACGCTAAGCGCTACCCCTTCGCAGGGTGAAGATACATGGAGCCTCCAAGGGCGACATGCAGCGCTGGGCGTCGAGTACACTCCCCCACAGTGGCCTCTATACCTAAAGGGAAATGTGGGGCTATCCACCTTCCGCGGTCAGGAAGGGGGCGATGGTCTGGGACGCAGTGCTCAGGACCGCTACCTATCCCTACGCTTAGGCCTCGGGCGTGACCTACGCCTATGGCGAGGCTTTCATATCTCGGCATCCGCCTCGGCTACACTTCGCAAGCACGTAGGGCGGGCTACTACATTCCCAGCCCATGAGCCTGCGCTGTATATGCCCGCAAGCTCGGTGGGCATGGGTATCGAATTGGCGCCTCGCTGGCGCTTCACGAAGGAGCTCGGTCTGCGCCTACCCCTCGGGCTGGACTACTACCCTTCGTCCTATCACCTGACTACCCCTCAGCGAACCTACGGACTCAGTCCCGTCTCGTTCTATGGGGGCACGGCGCTGGAGGTCTACCTCTGATCCCTCCTCGCCCTTTACCCACTTACAATCCTATTATTCTATGAGTTGGTATTACCTCATGCCCGTGATCTTTGTCTTAGGGATCATCGGTATTGCTCTGGAGGAGCAGATCAAGATCAACAAGACCGCGACGGCACTCCTTACCTCCGTCGTCCTCTGGGCGATCCTCCTCATCGACACGGATATCGCTGCAGTGACTGCAGGCTTCCGTCAGTTCGTTGCCTCCTTCCCTCATGCTCCAGCAGAGGACTTAGGCGTATCGGACTATCTATCCTTTAAGCTCACAGAGCACCTCGGTGACGTCTCGAGCACGCTCTTCTTCGTCCTCAGCTCAATGGTCCTTGTGAATACGATCGACACCTACGGGGGCTTCAAGTCCGTGGCTAAGATCGTCGCTACGACGAATAAGCGTGCGCTGCTGTGGCGTGTAGCTATTGCCTCGTTCTTCTTCTCGGCGTTCCTCGACAACCTCGCTGCCGCGATCGTCATCATCGCTATCCTGCGTCGTCTTGTCCCCGACACCACGGACCGAATGAAGTATGCCTGTATCAGCATCATCGCCTGTAATGCAGGGGGCTCTTGGTCTCCTATCGGTGACGTGACGACCCTCTTGCTGTGGAACAACAGTCGTATCACACCATACTACCAGATCTTCCACCTCGTCATCCCCGCCTTCGTGAATATGGTGGTCCCCACCCTCCTGGCGCACTACTTCCTCTTCAAGAAGAATGCTCAGCTACGTGCCCTACCAGATGTCCCCGAAGACTCACTGGATGATATCCTTCCTCAGCACGCGCGTATCATCGTCCTCGTCCTGGGGATCGTCTCGCTGATGCTCGTACCTATCTGGCAGACCTTCTTCGATGTACCCGCCTTCATGGGGGTTATCTTCGGTCTGGTCATCGTGTGGATCTACACTGAGCTGATGTTCTTCCGCTTCAAGAAGCGCCTTGAGAATGCAACTGAGCTCCGTGTCACAACCCTCCTTAATCATGCTGACCTCACTACGATCTTCTACTTCCTTGGCATCCTGATGTCCGTAGCAGCACTGATCGAAGGCGGACAACTCGCCGCAGCCTCTACTCGCGTCACAGCCCTCATCCCCAACACAGGCCTGCTCGCTGCTATCATCGGGGTACTCTCCTCTATGCTGGACAACGTCGCCCTCGTGGCTGCCGTCCTCGGTATGTATCCGCTGGAGACCTCGGGTGCGATCACACCCTTCGTCGTCAATGGCTCCTTCTGGGTCTTCCTCGCCTACTGTGCCGTCACAGGTGGTAGCCTGCTGATCATCGGTTCCGCTACTGGGGTCACAGTTATGGGCCTCGAAGGTATTAGCTTCGGCTACTACTTCAAGCGCTTCAGTCTGCTTGCTCTTGCCGGCTATATCTCTGGGGCTGTAGTCTACCAGCTCATCTCACTCATCTTTTAGCTTCAATTTGCGCTAAAAAACATACCATACACAGGGAGCGGGTGACCTTCTTCTCCGAGGGAAGAAGGTCACCCGCTCCCTCATTGGTTTTCATAGCATCATTATATATATAGCATCAATAGCTCCATTCACCATTAGTGATAACATGGTTTAGCTGTTTCACTACCTTTGCAGTTGAATAATCAATCACTCATTACCTTTAATACATTTCCTAGAAAATGAAGAAGTTCATTCTCGCTGCAGCGTGTATCTTCACGCTCGGCACCAGCCTCTCTGCCCAAAGCCCCGCCAAGACGGACTCAGTAAAGAAGGAAGCCGCTAAGTGCTGCTCTGGCAAGAGCAAGGAATGCGACTGCAAAGCAGGTGCAGCCTGCTCGACACCCGAAGGAGCTAAGGCATGCGAAGCACACCACGCTGCAGTACAAGACTCGACAAAGTCCTGCTGCAAAGCTGAAGGCAAGCACTCGAAGGACAGCAAAAAATCTTGCTGTAAGCGCCAAGATATGACGAAGCAAGACTCCACGAAGTCAACCTGCAAGAGTCAAGGCAACCACGCTAACTGCACCGATAAGGCGTGCTCTGTATGCCACCCTAAGACTCAAGACTCCACGAAGTCTTGCTGTAAGAAGAAGTAAATCACTTACACAGACCTTTCTCTTCTAAGAAGAAGACCACGCCCTACTCGTACAGATGTGCGGGCAGGGCGTTTCTTTTAGCAGGACAAGAGATTGGTATCAGCCCTCTCCTATAGGCTATTCTTAAGCACATCCCTGAAGGGGCAGTATCAACCTATATTGGTCGATGGGCTGACCAATATAGGTCAGCGTGCGAAGCTATATAGGTCACAGCGTCGACCTATATAGGTCGGAGCAGCAAGCAATATAGGTTCACACCACTACAGGTACAAGGGGTGAATATCAGAGAGGAACGACATTCAGCTTCTTAGGGGACTATCTCACCGAAGTATCTACTTTTTCGTGGTAGAAACAGACACGATATACCCCTCGTATTTTGATATGGAGCTGCTACACTCTTTACACTACGAAGTGAAATAACAAGAAAAAGGTTAACTTTGCAGGCGAAAATAGTGCCCCATCGGTGGGACGTGGATAGATTTGAGATGCTTGCAACCACGAGAAAAAAATGCTAAACCCGTCGTCCAGATAGAGCCAATACCTTAGCTCCCATCCCTTACGACAGACTTAGCGCCTCGACCTTGGTTGCCTCCCCAAAGCAGCTGAGGTCTTTTTGTATCCAACGAAGGGCACGGGACATATTTAACCAACCCATTCAATCAATATAAGATGAGTTATCTCTTCACCTCTGAGTCCGTCTCAGAAGGACATCCCGACAAAGTAGCCGACCAGATCTCGGACGCCATCCTTGACCACTTTATGGCGCTCGACCCGCACTCCAAGGTAGCGTGCGAGACGCTCGTCACGACGGGGCAAGTCGTGCTGGCAGGCGAAGTCAAGAGCGACGCCTACGTAGAGCTGCAGGACATCGCGCGTGACGTCATCCGCGAGATCGGATACAACAAGAGCGCTTACTGCTTCGATGCCGATAGCTGCGGTGTACTCTCAGCCATCCATGGTCAGAGTGCCGACATCAACCGCGGGGTCGAGCGCACCGCTCCCGAAGAGCAGGGTGCAGGGGACCAGGGTATCATGTTCGGCTATGCCTGCCGTGAGACCCCCTCTCTGATGCCTCTTACCCTCGACCTCTCCCACGCGCTTCTTGAGGAGCTCGCTCGCATTCGCAAGGAAGAGCTTCACCTCATGCCCTACCTCCGCCCCGATGCTAAGAGCCAAGTGACGGTAGAGTACTCTGAGGAAGGTAAGCCCCTGCGTATCGACACGATCGTCATCAGCACCCAGCACGACGACTTTATCCAGCCTGCTGATGCGACTGCCGAAGCACAGGCCATCGCTGATGCTGAGATGCAGGCACGCATCACGGAGGATATCCGTCGCGTGCTCCTGCCCCGTGTCTTCGCGCGCTATCCCGAGGATGTACAGCGTGCCTTCGACAGTGAGACGAAGCTCTTAGTCAACCCCACGGGTAAGTTCGTCATCGGTGGTCCCCACGGGGATACCGGACTCACAGGGCGTAAGATCATCGTCGACACCTATGGTGGTAAGGCTGCCCATGGTGGTGGCGCCTTCTCTGGCAAGGACCCCTCTAAGGTAGACCGATCTGCAGCCTATGCTGCTCGCCACATCGCGAAGAACCTCGTCGCTGCTGGTGTCGCTGACGAGGTCCTCGTACAGCTCGCCTACGCCATCGGGGTCGCTGAGCCTATCAGCATCTTCGTCAATACGAATGGGACGAGCCATGTCTCCCTCAGCGATGCAGAGATCGCTAAGCTCGTAGACGAAGTCTTTGATCTCCGCCCCTATGCTATCGAGCAGCGCCTTAAGCTCCGTGCTCCTATCTATCGTGAGACAGCCAGCTACGGGCACTTCGGCCGTGAGCCCCGCAAGGTCACGAAGTACTTCTCTACGAATAGCCGTGGCGATGTCGCCCACGAAGTCGAGCTCTTCACCTGGGAGAAACTGGACTACGTAGACACGCTCCGCCAGCGCTTCGGGCTCTAATCCCCCTATCGACACCGCCTCGCCCCTCTCGCTACCACTTCGATCATGGAGCAGGGGGCGAGGCGATTCCGCTTTTTTAGCTATCTTTGTGTGCAAAGCAGAGCTAAAGAAGCCCTGCGTAGCATCACTAATCACGTCAATGATACTGAGGTCTTCGCTCCCCACGAGCGACACAAGATATAAGAAAGCCGTATGTCAAGCTCTGCTTGGTAGACGGCTTTTCTCTTTATAAAAGCCTCGAGCAATCCCTTCTACACTCCATTCTCACAAAGTATCCATCCTATGCAAGACTACAAGAGAGCTACCCTAATCCTCGATGACGGCAGTCGCTTCGAGGGGTATTCCTTCGGCTACGAAGCCCCCGTAGCAGGCGAGGTTGTATTCAACACCGCTATGACGGGCTACACCGAGAGCTTTACGGACCCCAGCTACCGAGGGCAGATCCTCGTGATGACCTACCCTCTGGTGGGCAACTACGGCGTTCCCTCTCCCAAGCACGATGAAAATGGTATAGCCTTCTTCCGCGAGAGCGATGAGATACATCCCTTGGGGATCATCGTCTCCGACTACTCCGAGGAGCATAGCCACTGGAACTCCGAGGGCTCGCTCGGTGACTGGCTCCGCCGTGAGAAAGTCTTCGGTCTCACGGGCATTGATACGCGTGAGCTCGCTAAGACCCTTCGCGAAAAGGGCTCGATGAAGGGGAAGATTCTTCTCGAGGGCTGCGAAGATATCCCGTTTGATGACCCCAACGCGCGCAACCTTGTAGCTGAAGCTTCTCCCAAGGAGATCACGATCTATGGTAATGGGCCTAAGAAGGTCGTGCTCGTAGACTGCGGCGCGAAGAACAATATTGTCCGCAATCTCATCCGTCCAGAGATCACGCTCTACCGTGTACCCTGGGACTATGATTTCAATCAGATTGACTTTGACGGGCTCTTCTTATCAAATGGACCTGGCGACCCCAATAAGTGTAGTGTCACCGTCGAGCATATCCGCAAGGCCTTCGCTAAGGAGAAGCCCATCTGCGGGATCTGCATGGGCAATCAGCTCCTCGCCGCAGCTGCAGGAGCAAAGATCAGCAAGATGAAGTACGGACACCGTAGCCACAACCAGCCTGTACGCGAGGTAGGTACGAACCGCTGCTTTATCACCAGCCAAAATCACGGCTATGCCGTAGATGCCTCCACTCTCGGTGAGGGCTGGCGTGAGAAGTATGTCAATCTCAATGACGGCACGAACGAAGGGATCTGCCACGAGCGCCTGCCCTTCTTCTCTGCCCAGTTCCACCCCGAGGCCTGCAGTGGCCCGACCGATACGCTCTTCATCTTCGAGGAGTTCCTCAACCTGCTTTAATTACCCCTCCCAATAGCACGAGACAATGATCGACAAGAATAAGATACAGAAGGTACTGCTCCTCGGATCGGGAGCACTGAAGATCGGTGAAGCTGGCGAGTTTGACTACTCCGGCTCACAGGCACTCAAAGCCATGCGCGAAGAGGGGATACGCACCGTACTCGTCAACCCCAACATCGCCACGGTACAGACCTCCGAAGGCATCGCTGACGAGATCTACTTCCTCCCCGTCACCCCCTTCTTCATCGAGAAGGTCATCGAGAAGGAGCGCCCTCAGGGGATTCTCCTTGCCTTCGGTGGGCAGACAGCTCTCAACTGCGGTGTAGCGCTCCACCAGAGTGGCGTCCTCGAGAAGTACAATGTCGAGGTACTGGGTACTCCCGTCGAGGCCATCATGAATACCGAAGACCGTGACCTCTTCGCTCGCAAGCTCGATGAGATCAGCGTCAAGACGATCCAGAGCCACGCCGTAGAGACGACCGAAGATGCACGCCGTGCGGCCCAAGAGCTGGGCTACCCCGTCATCATCCGTGCCGCCTACGCTCTCGGTGGCTTGGGCAGCGGCTTCTGCGACAACGAAGCTGAGCTTGACGAGCTATGTAGTAAGGCCTTTGCCTTCTCTCCTCAGGTCCTCGTAGAGAAGAGCCTCAAGGGCTGGAAGGAAGTCGAGTACGAAGTCGTACGTGACTGCTACGACAACTGTATCACCGTCTGTAATATGGAGAACTTTGACCCGCTCGGTATCCATACCGGTGAGAGTATCGTCGTCGCTCCCTCGCAGACGCTGACAAATAATGAATACCACAAGCTCCGTGAGATCGCCATCCGCATCGTGCGCCACATCGGCATCGTCGGGGAATGTAATGTGCAGTACGCCCTCGACCCCGAGAGCGAAGACTATCGCGTCATCGAGGTCAATGCACGCCTATCGCGCTCCTCGGCCTTGGCCTCTAAGGCTACGGGCTATCCGCTGGCCTTCGTCGCTGCTAAGCTTGGCTTAGGCTACGGACTCTTTGAGCTGAAGAACTCCGTGACGCGCACTACCCCAGCCTTCTTCGAACCCGCACTGGACTATGTCGTGTGCAAGATCCCTCGCTGGGACTTAGGGAAGTTCCACGGCGTATCTCGCGAGCTCGGCAGTAGCATGAAGTCCGTCGGGGAAGTCATGGCTATCGGCCGCACCTTCGAGGAAGCGATGCAGAAGGGCCTGCGTATGATCGGCCAAGGCATGCACGGCTTCGTAGGCAACAACACGAAGGAGATCCCTGCTGACGAGCTGGATAAGGCTCTCAAGGCACCCACCGACACGCGTGTCTTCGCCATCAGTCAGGCACTGCACGCAGGATATACTATTGAGCAAATCCATACGCTGACGAAGATCGACTGCTGGTTCCTCGACAAGCTCCAGAGTATCGTCCGCACCTCCCAGCGCCTCGGTGAAGTAGCCGCTATCGATAAGCTCCCTTACGAACTCCTGCTTCGTGCCAAACGTCAGGGCTTCTCCGACTTCCAGATCGCACGCTTCGTCCTTACAGATAAGGGCGTAAAGGCTGGGGACAAGGAAGCCCTTGCCGTGCGCTCCCAGCGTAAGCAGCAGGGCATCATCCCCGTCGTCAAGCAGATCGACACGCTTGCCGCCGAATATCCCGCAGAGACGAACTACCTCTATCTCACCTATAGCGGCACGCACAGCGATATCAACTATGAGGGAGACGGACGCTCCGTCGTCGTCCTTGGCTCAGGTGCCTATCGCATCGGGAGCTCGGTAGAATTTGACTGGTGTGGCGTCAACGCTCTGCAGACGATCCGCGAGCAAGGCTACCGCTCAGTGATGATCAACTATAATCCCGAGACCGTCAGCACGGACTACGATATCACCGACCGTCTGTACTTCGATGAGCTGACCTTCGAGCGCGTACTTGACATCCTCGATCTGGAGACGCCACGCGGTGTCATCCTCTCTACGGGCGGACAGATCCCCAATAACCTCGCTCTCAAGCTCCACTCGCAGCGCATCCCCATCCTCGGGACGCAGGCCGAAGACATCGATAATGCAGAGGACCGCCACAAGTTCTCCGCCATGCTCGACGAGCTCGGTATCGACCAGCCCCGCTGGCAGGAGCTGACGAGCCTCTCGGATATCGACCAGTTCATCTCCGAGGTTGGCTTCCCCGTGCTGGTGCGTCCCAGCTACGTCCTCTCGGGGGCAGCGATGAATGTCTGCTCCAACCAAGAAGAGCTCTACCGCTTCCTCGAGCTGGCTGCTGATGTCTCCAAGGAGCACCCCGTCGTAGTGAGCCAGTTCATTGAGCATGCTAAGGAAGTCGAGATCGACGCCGTAGCCCAGCGCGGCGAGATCGTCGCCTACGCCATCAGTGAGCATATCGAGTTCGCAGGGGTGCATTCGGGCGACGCGACGATTCAGTTCCCAGGTCAGAAGCTCTACGTCGAGACGGTACGCCGCATCAAGCGCATCAGCCGCCAGATCGCCGAAGCGCTACACATCTCAGGGCCATTCAATATCCAGTTCCTCGCTAAGGGCAACGAGATCAAGGTCATCGAATGTAACCTCCGAGCCTCACGCAGCTTCCCCTTCGTGAGCAAGGTGCTGAAGATTAACTTCATCGAGCTGGCGACACGCATCATGCTCGGGCAGCGAGTCGAGAAGCCGAATAAGAGCGCCTTCGACCTCGACTATGTAGGGATCAAGGCATCACAGTTCTCCTTCGCTCGCCTGCAGAAGGCCGACCCTGTGCTCGGCGTCGACATGATGAGTACGGGTGAAGTCGGTTGCCTCGGTGACGACACCAACGAGGCTGTACTGAAGTCCATGCTCTCCGTCGGCTACCGCATCCCCGAGCGCTCCGTCCTGCTCTCCACGGGTGGCTACAAGCAGAAGGTTGACATGCTCGACGCAGCCCAGCTCCTGCACAACAAGGGCTACACGCTCTACGCTACGCAGGGCACGCACGACATGCTGGCTGAGAACGGCATCCCCTCTACGCTGGTCTTCTGGCCTACCGACGAAGGGAAGCAGCCCCAAGCCCTCGATCTACTGCATGAGCACAAGATCGACATGGTGGTGAACATTAATAAGAACCTCACCGCTGGTGAGCTCACCAACGGGTACCGTCTGCGTCGCGCAGCCATTGACCTCAATATCCCGCTGCTGACCAACGCTCGTCTGGCATCGGCCTTCATCACCGCCTTCTGCACGCTCCCCATCGAGGATCTGCAGATCAAGAGCTGGGCCGAGTATAAGTAAGCGCAAGGCTCTCCCTAATAGCTCATCCCCCTGGAGGCTCCTCGGAGCGCTTCAGGGGGATGGTCTTTCTGACTGGAAAGAGGAAGGCTAAAAAGCCTCGGGTATACCCGCAGAGAAGGCGCTGAATATACGGCGATAAATTTCTGTGCGCACGGCGATAAATTTTCGCATATGCAGAAATTCATTTTCGTATATACAGAAATTTCCCTGCGTATATAAGGAAATTTCTTTGCGCATATAGAGCGGGCGATCTCCAAGCTTTGGGCACTCCGATTCACCTTCTCTCTCGCGATAAAGAGACGGGTATGCGCTCGCTTCGCACTCGCCTCGGCACGACATCAGCCCGCACTGCGAGATGCTCCGCGAATGGTAGTATCTTTGCACAGTGAGTCCGCAGAGGCTTCACCTAACAAGACAATAATGCAACTTCAAGCTATGCGCATCCTGACCATCATACCCGCCCGCTACGCCTCGACCCGATTCCCAGGCAAGCCCCTCGTAGATATCGGGGGTAAGCCTATGATCATCCGTGTCGTAGAGCGCGCCCTCGCTGTGTGCCCCGATGTCGTCGTCGCCACCGACGATGAGCGGATCTTCACCACGGTCACCGATCGAGGCTATCGCGCCGTGATGACTTCGCCCGACCACCAGTCGGGCACCGAGCGCTGCCTCGAAGCCTACCAACTCCTCGGAGAACCCGCAGATGTCTTGATCAACTTGCAGGGAGATGAGCCCTTCATCGCCGACGAGCAGATCCGCCTTCTTATCTCGGCCTTCGACGATCCCTCGGTAGATCTGGCGACCTTAGCCCAGCCCTTCCCCTCCACGGCGACCAACGAAGAGCTGGCTAACCCGAACGCCGTCAAGCTCGTGCGTAGCACCTCCACGGGCTATGCACTCTACTTCAGTCGCTCCGTCATCCCCTATCTCCGCTCAGTCGAAGGGCCTTGGGCGAAGGAACATACCTTCCTCAAGCACATCGGGCTCTACGCCTTCCGCACCCACGTCCTCCCGACGATACAGAGCCTTCCCGCCTCCCCGCTGGAGGAGAGCGAGCGTCTCGAGCAGCTCCGTTGGCTCGAGGCTGGTCTGCGCATCCGTGTCATGCTCTCTGACCAAGAGTCCATCGGCATCGATACGCCCGAAGACCTCAAGCGCCTTCCTCTCTAATCCCTCCCCATAGCCTCCTCCCGACCGTGATCGATCAGCAGACCCGACAGCGCATCCTCGACTCCGCACAGATCCTTGATGTCGTCAGCGACTTCATCAGCCTACGCCGCCAAGGTGTGAGCTACGTCGGGCTATGTCCCTTCCATAGCGATAGGAATCCCTCCTTCTACGTCAATCCCGCTAAGAATATCTGCAAGTGCTTCTCCTGTGGCGAAGGCGGTACGCCGCTGAACTTCATCATGAAGCACGAGCAGCTCTCCTATTCGGATGCGCTCAAGTACCTGGCGAAGAAGTACAATATCGAGGTCGTCGAGCGCGAAGAAAGTGAAGAGGAGAAGCAGCGCAATAGCGAGCGTGAGAGCCTCTTCATCATCAATGACTACGCAGCAAAGTACTTCCAGACGCAGCTTACCGAGACCGAGGAAGGGCGTACGGTGGGTCTTGCCTACTTCCGCGAGCGTGGCATCCGCCCTGAGACCATTGAGCGCTTCGGCCTCGGCTACGCCCCTGAGTCGAAGACTGCCTTCACGGAGCAAGCCATCAAGTCAGGCTATCCGCTGAAGCGCCTCGCCGAAGTCGGGCTATCCATCGAATACGAAGATCACCCCGGCAAGGCTATAGACCGCTTCCGTGGGCGCGTGATCTTCCCTGTGCGCAACCTCAGCGGGCGCTATGTAGCCTTCGGTGGGCGCGTGATGAGTAAGACGGCTAAGACAGCCAAGTACGTCAACTCCCCCGAGAGCCTCATCTACTCAAAGAGCCGTGAGCTCTACGGCCTCTATTGGGCGAAGAGCGCGATCTCCAAACTCGGCAAGTGCTACCTCGTCGAAGGCTACACCGACGTCCTATCCATGTATCAGGCGGGGATTGAGAACGTCGTCTCTTCTTCGGGTACAGCCCTCACGATCGATCAGATACGCCTTATCCGTCGCTTCACCACGACCATCACCGTGCTCTACGACGGCGATGCGGCGGGGATCAAGGCCGCTCTACGCGGTATTGACCTTCTGCTGGAGGAAGGCTTCCGCATCAAGGTCGTACTCCTGCCCGATGGCGAAGACCCCGACTCCTTCGCACGTAGCCACAGCAATACCGAGCTGCAAGCCTATTTGGATGAGCACGAGACGGACTTCATCCACTTCAAGATCGACCTCTATCACGAGGAGATGGAGCGAGATCCCTTGCGCCGAGCCGAGCTGATATCCGACATTATGCGCAGCATCGCACTCATCCCTGACACCATCCAGCGTGCTGTGCTGATACAAAGCTCTTCGACAGCTCTGAGGATGAGCGAAGAACTCCTGCAGTCCGAGGTCAATAAGCTCCGACGTCAAGGTGTGACAGCTCAGGGCTTCACCTCCCCGCAGCGGACAGCGCCAGTCGCTCCCCCGCCTCCATCAGCACCTATCCCTCCGCCCTTCACGGAGCCGACACCCTCCGAGCCAACTCCATCATCTGACGAATATCTCAGTCCGCTGGTCGTCGAGGAAAGTATCAAGCCCTTCGAGCGTGAACTCATGCAGCTGCTCCTACTCTACAGCGACCGTGAGATCATCATCCCCCAGGGCTTAGGCACTCCAGAGTTTGAAGACGAGATTTATCCTGAGCAGGACTCTACTTTTATCCTGAGCTACTTCATCGAGCGCGAGCTCATCATGGTCGGCGCAGACCAAGAGTATTCTCCACTCTTTGCTCGCTTCATGACTGAGCTTCGCAGTGAGTGCCTCGAGAAGCAGATCTCCCCTGCGACCTACTTTGCCAACCACCCTGAGGCGCCACTCCGAGAGATCACGACAGCCCTCCTTGCCGAGAGCGATCTCTTAGAATATCGTCCTGACCAAGATCTCCACATCGGTGGAGCTGGTAGTTCCTTCTCCTCCCGTATCCTCAGCGAAGAGGAAGAGCGCGAAGAAGAAGCACGCAAGGAGGCTCGCTACTTGGGCTCACTTGCCCTACGCGCTTGCAACAGCTATAAGATGGCACTCTTAGTGCGATTCATTGACGGGCTACATCAGGAGATCAAGCAAGCCCAGCGAGCAGGAGACAGCACAAAGATCCTCGAATGCATGACCGAGATCACGCGCCTCAATGTCCAGAAGCGTCGCCTCTCCGATCTCCTCGGTGAGCGCACGATCATAGGATAACTAACCCACATTGAAGCAACAAGGGCGAAGGCTTATCATAAGCCTTCGCCCTTGTTGTATAGGAGCATTTCGTAAGGGAGTTAGAGAGGATCTACATCGAAGTAGATCTGCAGGCGCTTGCTCTCGGGCATAGAGAGCCGTAGCTGCTGTAGTGCTGAAGCAAAGGCTGCGCGCTCCTCTCGGTAGGACTGCTGGAAAGGACGGCGTATGACGATCTGCCTCTGATAGTAGCCTTCCAAGCGAGCTAAATCAGGAATCTGGGGATCCGTTACGCGCTCGCCAGGGAGCAATCCCTTGAGATACTGTGAGAGGACTAAGGCCGCAGAGGCCAGTAAGCGCTCATCCTTTCCTCGTAGCCAAAGGTGTGTTAGGCGGGTGAATGGAGGGAAGTTCGTCGCTTCACGCTCTGCGAGAACCTCGTTGATGAAGATATCGTAGTCACCGACTTGCAGCGCCTTGATGAAGGCTTGCTCCGTACTACTCGTTTGGATCAAGTAGCGAGGGCAGTCTTCCCGAGGAGCACGGGAGCGAAGTCTAAGCTGATAGAGCAGCTGATAGGCACGTTCCTCCGAGCGAAAGTCAGGAACACCCAAGACGGCATCGAGCTGTACAACGGCAATTAAGCCAATACCCTCCCATATCGGTTGGTTGCGTATAAGCTGGGTACCCAAGAGGATCTCAGCACTTCCCGACTCGATCTGCTCAAGTAGCTCCATACGCTTCTTCTGCGATGAAAAGGTATCGCTGTCGATACGTAGCACTTCATAGGCGGGAAGCTTCTCCTTGAGTTCCTCTTCCACTCGCTCGATACCATAGCCTACTTGACGCAGCGCGGGACGAAGCCCAGACTTCGTCGTGACTTCAATGGCTCCACAGCTCGGGCAAGCCTCGGGTAGCGCAGCTGTGTAACCACAGTAATGGCAGAGAAGGGCTGCTCGAGTGCGGTGATAAGTAAGACTCACATCACAGTTAGGGCACAGCAGGCGGGTTTGGCAGGCATCACACGTCACATAAGGAGCATAGCCACGACGATTCTGCAGGAGCAGGACCTTCTTTCCTCGAGCTATCGTGGAGCGAATCTCTTCAAGGAGGTAGGGCGTCAGCGTATGTCCCCACTCAACCTCACGTAGCTGCCGTAGGCGCTTAAGATCAATGAGCTCTATGGTGGGTAATACCTGCTGGGATTGCGAACTAGTCTCCGCTGGGAAAGACTCGGGACGTAGTAGCTGATACTTTCCGCGCAAGGCATGGAAGAGTACTTCTGCCGAAGGTGTTAGGGAAGTAAGGAGCACTTGAGCCCCTGATTGGTGCGCTCGCCAAAGAGCAACATCGCGAGCATGATAGCGTGGAGCTACGAGCTGTTGCTTATAAAGATACTCCTGCTCCTCGTCAATGATAACCAGAGATAAGCGAGGAAGCGGCACATATATAGCCGAACGTGTCCCCACGACAAGGGCTGGGCCATCGAGCTTAGAGAGCCGAAGATACGTCTCCACTCGCACAGCCTCACCGATGAGACTATGATAGGGATAGTAATTGGCTCCTGCGATCTCGGCAAGTCGCTGCATAAAGCCAGCTGCCGAAGGGACCGAATGCACCGAAGAAGTTAGATAGAGCACCTGACCACCACGAGCCAGTGTCGCAGCGATCTGCCCCAAGACATAGCGTTCTTTATCCTCTGCCGTATGCCCGTAATAGAGTGTCACGGGATGGGTCAATGGTTCTACATCAGCAATAGAGGATTCTCTGCTTGAAGGCTCCACGGCTCGCAGTCGGCTTACAGGCTCTAAGACCTGCTCCAAGACACCTTTCTCAATGAGAGCACGTAGTTGTGCTTCGCTCTTTGGCACGGCTTTGAGCAAGACGGAGCGGTGTAAGGCTCCTGAATGATCTTGTCCCGTCTCTCGAAGCGCCTCAAGGAAGGCCATCAATAGCTCAGCTTGCCGTGGCGCACGAGAGAGTCCATCGAAGAGAGTTGATAGAGCTCCCTCATCTTCTTGATATTCGGGAGCAAGACGAAGATAGCGGGCGAGCTTCGGACGATAGCGTGGCTGGAGCGCTTCCTCTGTATGTACCGCTCCCAACTCTATGAGATGGAGGAGCGGGCGAGTAAGTCTTCGTCCGACAAGTCGCTCCAGTTGCTCCGTCGTCATCGCCCCCTTCTCGGCAAGTGTATCTAAGATCAGTAGCTCCGCATGAGGAAGTGCGTCTTCTGCCTCAAAGCCTTCCACAAGCGAAAGCATCGTCTTGCTCTCGGGAAGTAGTCCTGAGGGGAGTGCATCTCGAAGGATGGAGCCCAGCGGACAGGCATAATAGTATGCCATCCATTCCCATTGCTTCAGCGTAGCTTCGGGGATGATCGGAGCAGAATCAAGGATTTGCTCGACCTCCTTATATGCCGATATCTCCGCCTCCTTATCCATAGAGAAGACCACCCCCGTATAGTATCGCTTGCCTCCAAAGGACACAACGACACGACAACCCACGCTGAATCCAGGCACTTCACTAATAAGCGCCTCGGGAACAGCATAGCTAAAGAGCCCGTCTAAGGCTAAGGGGATGATGACCTCTACTCGGATCATAAAGGGAGCTTAAGTGAAGAGGAGAGCTCGGTAAGTGCAGCGATGAGCAGATCATTCTCCTCAGGGCGCTGCGCTGCAATACGTATCGTGGGGGAAGAGTAGCCAAAGTTCGTCGCATCACGAACCAAAAGCCCGTAGCGCTGCGCTAAGATCTCTTTCAGTTCAGCGCCACTTCCTATCGCTGGATGAGTACAACGCACAAGGAAGAAGTGCGTATCCGTCGGCTGAGGATCGAAGTATGGGAGCGACTTGATGGCATTCCATAGACGCTCACTCTCTACAAAGAGCTGACGTCGATCCAGTAGGTGCGGGAAGTCATTACGGACGATCCATTCTCCTGCTGAGATGGCGAGCGATCCTACCGACCACGGCGCAGCGTATTCGCTTAGTCGGTCGATGACCTCACTGTGCGCCATCACGTATCCCAAGCGCAATCCTGGCATAGCATAGCGCTTCGTGAGCGAAGCGACAAAGATGACGTTGGGGAAACGCCGTATAGTTTCTTGGGGATCAGGAAGAGTAGCCTCCGTGAAGTAGCTGTAGGAGCTATCGATGACGAAGTAGATCTGCGGGTAGCGACTCCAAAGTGACTCTAAGAAGTCCTGCGAATAGACCTGCCCCGTAGGGTTATTCGGCGAGCAAAGCCAATAGACTCCCGCAGGGGCATCTTGACCAGGCTCGAAAGTCTCCAGCTCACGCTGCTCACGTGCAAAGAGTCTTCCCGCATCTCTATATTCACTGAAGGTCGGATCAGGGCTATAATAATGTACAAGCTCTCGATAAGCCTGTGCGATGAGGTAGATCCCTTCGGTCGCACCACTTGTCACGAGCACCTCGCCATCAGCTAAGTCGTGATGCTTCGCAAGCGATTTCCCAAGTAAAGCTGCCGTAGGCTCAGGGTACGAACCAATACGATCGATCTCTCCTCTGAGGTATTCCCGCAGCGAAGTGGGGTCCGTGAGGCTCGTTACATTTGAGCTGAAGTTCGCACGTATCCGCTCATAGCGGTGGAGGTCATCGCCGTGTCCGTCTCTCATCGCCCAAGTAGCTGATAGATTCGCTCCAGATCGACGTGCTTGCGGAGATGTTCGGCGAGCTTGTCGTACTGAGTTTCCTTGAAGGTGGCATAGTCTTGCCCCGCAGCTTGCTTATGAAGACGCTCAGCGAAGGGCTGAAGTAGCCGCTCGATAAAGATCTCATTGTCGAGAATACCATGCAGGTAGGTACCCATGCAATGATCTCCGACGCAGTAGCCCTCAAGACGGCCATCAGACATCTTGACTAAGGGCGAGGCATCGAAGCCATCTACGACACGGCTTCTCCCCATATGGATCTCGTAGCCACTGCAGGGGACGTCACTATCCATAAGAGTGAAGGTCGCTTGTGTAGTTACCTTCTCGGCAGCCATCTCCGTTGCGATCGGGAGCAAGCCTAAGCCGGGTAGACGAGTCAAGTCACCCTCTACCCCATCTGGGTCGTAAACCTCTTGGCCTAAGATCTGATACCCACCACAAATACCGAGGATTGTCTTCCCTGCACGATGAGCGCGGATGATAGCTTGAGCTACTCCGTTGCGGCGCAGCTCGTAGAGGTCCGAGAGGGTGCTCTTGCTCCCAGGCACAATGATGATATCTGCCTGCTGCAGCTCCTCTACATTGTTCGTATAGAAGAGATGGACGCGCTCATCTTGCTCGAGGCGCGCGAAGTCGGTGTAGTTGGATATGTAGCGAAGTAGCACGACTGCCACGTTGACCTTCCCCTGCTGAGCGGAGAAAGCACGCTTCGAGAGCGCGACGGAGTCCTCTTCTTCGATGTGCACGTCATTCATGTACGGGACGACTCCAAGTACAGGCACGCCGCAAAGTGACTCCAGAAGCTGGCGTCCTTCGTCGAAGAGACGCAGATCACCGCGGAACTTATTGATGATGACTCCTACGATCAGCTCCCGCCACTCAGGCTTCTGCAGCATGATCGAGCCATAGACTGAGGCGAAGACTCCTCCACGATCGATGTCGGCGACAAGGATTACCCGAGCGCCAGCATACGCAGCCATCGGCATATTCACAATGTCCGAGTCCTGGAGATTCAGCTCAGAGATGCTCCCTGCACCTTCGAGTACGATGGGATTGTAGCGAGAGGCCAAGCGATCAAAGGCTGCATGCACTTCGCCACGAAGCTCACCACGCCCTACGGTACGGAAGTATTGGTATGCATCTTTATTACCGATGGGTCGCCCATGCAGGATGACCTGGGACGTCTTATCTGAGCTGGGCTTGAGAAGTACAGGATTCATATCCGTGTGGCAAGGGATACCTGCGGCCTCAGCTTGCACAGCTTGCGCACGGCCCAACTCTAATCCCTCGGGCGTAACGAAGGAGTTTAGAGCCATGTTCTGCGCTTTGAACGGCGCAGGTCTGTAGCCATCTTGCTTGAAGATGCGACAAAATCCCGCCGTGAGGATGCTCTTCCCCACGTCACTTCCTGTGCCGACGAGCATCAGCGGTGCCAGTCGTTTGCTCTCGATCTTATCCATTATTCGGCCGGAGTTGGCTGCTTTTTCTTGCGCTTATAGCTGAAGGCCTGCCAGCGATCTTCTGGCCAGCCCTGCTGGTGCATCTCCCATTTGGCCGAGACAAAGAGCCAGTCGCTCATTCGATTGACCCAAGGGATCAGCCCCTCAGGAAGTGGATCCAGTCGCTCCAAGGTCCATAAGCGGCGCTCGGCACGTCGTGCGACGGTACGCGCCAGCTGCATTTCGGCCGAGAGGATCGTGCCGCCAGGGAGGATGAAGAAGCCATTCTCTGGGATCTCAGCCATCAGGCGCGCCGTCTCAACCTCCAACTCCTCGACCCACTGCAGGTCGAAGTGGTTGGGATTCTCTTCGCGGCGCTCGCTACGTGTAGCGATAAGGCTCATGGCTTGCATGATGCGCATCTGCACTTCGCCGAAGAAGCGGTGACGGGGATCTTCCGTAGGGATGTGGGCTCTTATCAATCCAAGGTGGGCATTGAGTTCGTCCATCGCACCATTGGCTTCGATACGTGGATCATCTTTGGGGACTCGCTCGCCACCGAATATTCCGGTGGTTCCCTTGTCTCCGGTTTTGGTCATTATTCTTGCCATTACTTGTCGTGTAAGCTTGAGGTTGGGCGGATATCGCCCCGACAAAAATAGCGCAATTCCACCGTATAGCACGTGTGCGAAGGCATTCATCAAGCGGGCAGAAGAAGTACTACTCGTGCCCGCTCTTCGAAGTACCTTGTGAGCGAAGCAAAAGCAGGTCATTCGCCCTTCCATTACCCCTTCTCTCCCCTCTTCAATGACCCGCCGAAAAAACACCTCTACTTTTCAATGAAAATACCTCTACTTTCTCTCAGAAATACCTCTACTTCTTGGAGGAAGTAGAGTAATATTCGGAGAGAAGTAATATAACTTCCGTCGGAAAGTAATATAACATTCGACTGAAAGTAATATAACATTCAGTGAGAAGTAATATAACATTTGGAAGGAGGGTATATACCTTTTCTTCGAAGGGTATATACTATTTGCTCCAAGGGTATATACCCTTTGGAAGCATACACCTCATCGCACTCGGAGAAGTAGCTTGGAGAGGCTTTGCTTTCCCCTACTCTTCTGCCCCCTTTCTCCTCCCAGCAAAAAGAATCCGCCCCTCGAAGGACGGACCTTCGAGGGGCGGATCATAAGGGAAGTATTACCGAAGAGGCTTACTCCGTGACGGGGAAGCGGAAGGGCTTACCTGCATTGTCAACGAAGGTTGCACCCTGGAGGTTCAAGAAGTGACGGCCATTGCTTGACCAGTCCCAGATCTGAGTCTCATCATCCGTGATCGCACCGGTAGCAGGATCATACTTCTTCCCGTTCATAGGATAGTATGCTACGAGGTTCGTATCCTTAGGATCAGCCATCTTCCAGACGTTTGCAGCGATCTGAGCTGGGGTACGTGCGACCTTGTAGAATCGCAGTTCGCGCATCAGACCACGTGTCGTGCTGAGCCAGAAGCCACCAAGCTTGTAGTCTCCATCACGTACAGGCTGCGAAAGCACCTGACGACCGTTGCAGTAGACTGAGACGTTCGCCCCGTCATAGACAAAGGAGAACATGTACCACTTGTTGTCTTCGAGAGGCATGATATCCTTCGAGAGCGAGAGGTCAGTACCACCCGTGCGGAAGAATGAACCATCCTTACCGACGACAGGGTAGATTTCGCTCTTGTCATCCGACCCACCGACGAACTTCGTACCAGCAAGTGCACCATTGATATTGCTGCGCTTGACCATGACTTCCATCGTCCACTGGGGAACAAGGATGTCTTCTGCGAAGTAAACAGCGATCTCATTGCCGGTGTTGATGCTGAGAGCCTTCGTCTCGGTAGCTTGGTCGACGACGATGATCGCTTCACTTTGACCGCCGATAGCGTGAGGATTGCTCCCCTGCAGCTGGATGGGCAGAGCGAAGACTTCGCCACCTGAGAAGGTAACTGCCTTCAGCTTGACAGGGATCGAAGCTGAGGTCTGCCCTGCAGGAATAGTCACCGAAGCAGGAAGCTCATACATCGTCGAAGGAAGGAGCTTGTAGCTCGTCCCGTTCTTAGCGTTATAAGCGTCGAGCTGTGCCTGTGAGCCGACGGAGAAGTTCACCGTGACGGTAGACGTAGCAGGCTTAACCAGGCTGACACGAGGGCCACTTGCATCCTGAGAAGCACCACTAAGGAGGAAGATCTGCGTCTGCTCCTGACCGTGGATATAGATCCCCTGCTCGCTCTGATGCTCCTTTGCGGGATCGTTGTAAAGCTCATTCTGACAGCTACCAAGGAGGCTTGCTGCGAGGAGCGCATATACTATTCTTTTCATCAAACTCTTGTTTTCTCTGTTAGCCATTATTGGAAGTCTGCCTTCTGGGTATCGCTGACACGATTACCGGCATTGAGAGCCTGGCGAAGGAAGCGATAGCTACCACCCTCCGTATCAAGCTCCATGTGATAAGTACCGATACCAGCGATACGCTTGCCATTAGGCATGAGCATCGTAGCATAGTCCATGATCTGACGACCGGCATCAAGCTTCTGAATCTCAGGATTAGAGCTCGTATAACGAGGGAAACCACCCGTCTTAGAGTACTTCTGGAACTCCAGCGTGAGGAAGGTCTTACCCTCCCAGTTATCGAGCTTCGAGCCCTGACGGACCTTATTCAGAGCTGCGTAAGTCGTAGACTCATCGTAAGCCTGATAGACATAGAAGTTGATCATCTTAGAGGCTTCGGTAGAGAGCTTATAAGGCTCACCGTCGAAGAGAATGATTCGGCCCTTGGGGTGAAGACGATCATAGAGCGTCTTGACAAAGGTGTACATCCCGATATTGCGCTCCGAAGAGGCATCGATGATATCTGCCTCTGCACCTACATAGTCAGCAGCGGGATACTTCTTCCAGTCATAGTGATAGGTCTCACCGCCATCTTCATAAGACTGAAGAGCAGTAGCCAGATTACCAGAACCACCATAATAGGGTTCGTAGTCGATATCGAAGCCGTCGAGGTTGTACTTCTCGATGGTGTCACAGATAGCATTAGCATAAGCCTTGACACCTTCGAGGAAGTCGCCACCACCCTTCTCCGTGATCCAATAGTCCGTAGCTTTCTTACCCTTAGGAGTAAGCTGGTCACCGACGCTGGAGACGATCCAGCAAAGGAGGACCTTACCACCCTTGACGTCCTGGAAGAGCTTGAGGTCAGTCTTCTGATCCTCGGTCAGCTCGCCATGCGTACCCCAGAGAGATACGATGTCGACACTATCGGGAAGCATACGGAGGTACTTCTGTGGATCCGTACCCTTAGCCGTCCAGCCACCGAACCAGCCGAAGCCACGTACGTGAGGCGTCTGCTTCCATGCACGGAGCTCGCTGTAATACTTCTGCTGCTCCGCGGTGAGCTGATCGGCACTCGTCAACTCAATGAAGGGAATGGCTCGCTTGAGGTCCTTCTGATTATCGAAGGTCAAGCGCTCATCATCAGTCCACTTGCTACAAGCGACAGAGGCGAGGGCCATAGCTGCGACAAGCGCATATTTAAGCATCTTCATAGATGATTTGTTTTAGAGTTACTGATTAGGACGATTGTCACGCACCCACCACAGCGGAGTCTTACCGAGGTCTACACCGCCGAGGAGAGAGGGGATGACTTTGAGGTTGGGGTTGCTATCGTAAGCCGATGCAGGGAAGGAGAAGCGCTCAGGAGCACGCATGCTGGCATCTCCACCGATACGCGAAGGAGCTCCGGTATCAGCTGGCTTCATGATGAAGGGATAGCCCGTACGACGATATTCCGTCCATGCTTCATAAGCATTGGGGAAGAGAGCAAGGTACTTCTGCGTGATGATCTTCTGGAGCTGTACTTCCTGCAGGTTACGAGTAGCATCTACATCATTCCAGTTAGGAGAGACATTGCCAGAGGAGATGTTATCGCTATATCTGCTCGAAAGGTAAGGGTTGTAAGCTACAGTAGTTGCAGCGGGCAATACCCCCGTCTGAGCCAGATAAGCCGTAGCATCTCCTGCACCAGCTTCGGCGAAGGACTGGCGGACACCCTGCTCATAGTAAGACTGCGCCGTCCCCGTAGAGATCAGACCGTAAAGAGCAGCCTCAGCCTTGAGGAAGAATGTCTCCGAAGCACGGAACCAGTAGAGAGGCGTTTCCGTAGAGAAGTTAGGCTTCGAAGCATACTGTGCGGTATTAGCCCCTTCCTTCTTCGGCTCGTTGTTGGTCGGAGGGAGGAAGTAGTAACCCGGTATATTGCGGTAAGTACCCTTCGTGAAGTACTTCTCAAGACGTGGGTCATTATAGCCCTGGAGATAAGACCAGATGGTAGCTCCCATACGCGTCTCATTGTACTGATCTACAGAGATGAGTGCTGGGTGTGCCAGAGGCTGCTTATCGGAGTTACCGATCTTAGCCTCGTCAGCCGTAGTCTCAATAACGCCACCATTGGAAGCATCCAAAGCCTTTGCGATGTATTCCTTAGCCAGTGCGGCATCCTTGAAGTGGACACGGACAGCCATACGCAGCATCAGGGAGTTCGCAAGCTTAACCCACTTGCTGGCATCACCGTTATAGACGAGGTCATTACGAGAGAGGACGGACTCACGAGCTTCGCGCAGGACTGCTGCACTCTTCTCCAGATCCGCAAGCATACCCTTATAGACCTCCTGCTGAGAGTCAGGAGTAGGCGTGATGTCACCGCTACCAGCCTTCGTATATACGATAGGACCAAAGGCATCGGTAGCACGTAGCCAACCCACAACCTTCACGATATTGGCCATCGCCAGGACCTGCTGAGCCTGGAGGTTATCCTTAGCACGACTTGCCTGGATGTGGATGGGGAGCCAAGACTTCGCTACATCCCCGTAGAGGAGACCGTAGAGGATGCTCATACGTCCATTGGTGAACGTCCAGGTACCTTCCGTGTTAAAGTTCCAGTTGTTATTATTCCCGTAGTAGCCTACATAGTTACCCGTAGAGATAAGCTCGAGGACCTGCATGCTATTCCCAGGACCCGTTTCGCCAGCGACGCCGATAGGCATGACCGAGCGCTGAAGGCTCATCATAGCCAGGCCATAGGCAAGACCACCCTGGTTGAGCTCCTCATCGGTGACACCGACACGGCTGGTATTGATATCTTCCTGATTGCAGGAGGCGAAGACCAGCGCTGAGGCCATCGCCAAAGCGGGAAGGACTAATTTCTTGAAGTTCTTCATTTCGTTTCTTCTTTATCTGATAAGATAAGTACTCGACTTAGATACCGACCTTGATGCTGGCACCGATAGTGCGCTGGCTGGGGAGCATGAAGTAGTCATAGCCCTGACCAAACGTACCCGTAGACCCCGTGAGTTCAGGATCGTAAGGAGCCTTATTATAGATCATCCAAAGGTTCGTAGCGTAGACAGAGAGAGCTACATTCTTAAAGGTCTTGCCAAGGAAGTTCTTAGGCAGGCTGTAAGAGAGGCTCAGCTCCTGCAGACGAACGTTCGTAGCCGAGTAGACGTAGTAGGAGTCGAGGTTGTAGACAGCATCGTAGAACTGCTGTGGTGCGATGGTAAGACCTTCGCCGATGTTGATACCACCAGCATCACGTGCATCAGCAGAAGCCTGAGAAACCCCAAACTTGTCGAGAGCAGCCTGCGTCTTCGAGATGACGATACCACCAAGACGAGCCGTGAAGAGCATATTCAGGTCGAAGCCCTTATAAGAGAAGCCGTGCTTCCAGCCGAGGTTCCACTTAGCATTGACAGAACCGAGCTTATAAGGAGTCGTTGGCTCCGTGACCAGAGACTGACCTGGGGTATAGTCTACATAGCCATTAGCATCACGCTTGATGCGCTCGCTAGCGTAGACGTCACCGAGCTCACCACCTTCACGCAGACGGAAGCGACCCTTGACGATATCCTTCAGGTCAAAGACCTCGTGCGTGATAGGATTCGTGACACCAGAAGCCAGCTTGAGGATCTTATTGCGGTTAGCCGTAGCCGTAACACTTGAGTTGTACTCAAAGCCACCAAACTTCTTATTGAAGCCAAGCGTCATTTCGATACCACGGTTACGAACATTACCAGCCTGTACATAGAGCTTCTTATAGCCCGTACCTGGATCGAGGTCAGTCTCAAGGAGCTGGTTGAGCGTATTTGACTGATAGACCGTAGCACCAAACGTCAGAGCACCACCGAACCAACGGGAGTCGACCCCGAGCTCGATAGAGCGCGTACGCTCAGCCTTCAGGTCAGGCAAAGGATAGTAGTCGAAGGGCTCGACCTTACCGCTGCTCATCGAGTGCGTGATAGTACCTGGGGTCAGACCAGTGAAGGGGATAGGAGAACCCACCTCCGTATAAGAGGTACGTACCTTCAGATAAGAGAGCGTAGGACGGAGCTTAGCGCGCAGGTCCTCAGAGATAAGGTCGGTGACGACAGCAGAGAGACCGATCGAGGGATAGAAGATCCAGGGATCTACGCTACCGACGAGCTGCGAAGGCTTGTCCGTACGCCCCGTAAGCGTCAGATAGAGTGCGTTGCGCCAAGCAAGTTCAGCAGAAGCGAAGACTGCGAAATTACTCTTACGCGTAGAGGACTGCGAGCCACCGCTCTGGAGCTGATTGGTATTGGGGAAGATGAACTTATTAGGGATAAGGAAGAGGTGTCCACCAAAGCCCTGACCCTTATTGTCATACTCTTCATACGACGTACCGAGGGTAGCCGTCAGATTGATGTCCTGAGCAATAGGGGAATTGTAGTTCGCCATGAAGTCTACATACTTCTGCTTGAAGTAGCTGACATCAGAGGAGAAGTAACCAAGAGGCTTAGAGAAGACGCTGGAGGTAGAAGCATAGAGCTTCGTCTCACGCTCAGTGAAGGTGTTATCCAAACGAGCACGACCCGTGAAGTTGATCTTCTTATTCAGCTCATACTTCAGAGAGCCGAAGAGCATATAGCGGTCATTGACCTCGGGGTGCAGGTTGCGGTATGCCACCCAGTAAGGGTTCTGCACGTCCATACCCATGCTACCGGGCTTCCACTGCTGTACATTGTACCCCAGCTCAGCATCGTAGCGCTCGAAGTACTTCTCTTGGTCGAAGTTCTCACCACGAGGATAGAGATAAGCACCTACGATAGGATTGAAGTATGCCCCGTAGGAGATCATGTTGTTCGCGTAGTCACGGATGTAGTTAGCCGAGACGTCCAGCGTCAGCTTATCATTGAGGAACTTCGACGTATTGCGAATCGAAGCATTATAGCGATGGTACTTATTGTTAGGTACGATCCCCTTAGCATTGATAGCAGAGGCAGAGAAGTAGGTCTGGTTCTTATCCGTACCAACCGAGAAGTTGAACGAGTTATTGAACGTCACACCACGGTTGTAGAAGTCGCGTACCTTATAGTCAGAAGGAGTAGCGAGCTTATCACCCCATGAGGTGTACTGACCAGCCTGATTGCCATAGGTATTCTGGAACTTAGGCAGGATGAAGGGCGAAGCCGTCTCTACAGAAGAAGAGAAGTTCACGCGCAGCTGACCTGCAGCACCCTTCTTCGTATTGATGAGGATAACCCCATTAGCAGCACTTGCACCATAGAGAGCAGCAGCCGAAGGACCCGTCAGGACGCTAATTGATTCGATATCATCAGGGTTGATATTTGAGATACCTTCACCCGAAGCACGACCTGCACCGAAGCCAGAGCCGTCACCACCACGGTCAGCGCTGTTACCGACAGGAACCCCGTCGATCACGTAGAGCACATTATTATCCCCTGAGATCGACTTGTTACCACGCATGACGACACGCGTGCTACCACCGACACCCGAGGCACTACGCTGGATGTTCACACCAGCGACCTTACCGTTGAGGCTATTCATGAAGTTGGCATCCTTCACCGTCGTCAGAGCATCGTTCTTGATCTCCTGGACATTATAGCTCAGAGCCTTCTGAGAGCGCTTGATACCGAGAGCGGTGACGACGACCCCTTGGAGCTGGTTGTCTTCACCGGAGAGCTCGATCTTCAGCTCCGTCTGGTTACCGACAGGGACCTCCTTCTTCGTGTAGCCGATAGACGACACGACGAGGACGGCACCTGACTTCACGTTCTTCAAGGTAAACTTCCCGTTGATGTCCGTGGAAGCACCTTGACCTTGTACGCCCTTGAGCAGGACTGAAGCCCCGATCACAGGCTCATGATTCGTGGCATCGAGGACGACACCACTGATACTCTTGCCTTGTGCCATCGCGGTAGCGACGGTAAGGAAGAGGATCATGAGGATAGATAGTACTTTCTTCATATTTAAAACTAAAAAATAAGCGGTGGGTGATCTTAGCCTCTATGCTTTCTCTGTAGGATTAGAGAGAAAAGGCTGCGAAGCTCTCCTGTGCAGCACCCTGTGGGGCAAGCGGCAGCAGTGAGCAAACGGCTGATTGAGGGAAAGACGGTACGGGGACCAATGCATATACATAAGCCGTATCAATAGCCCCGTCTTGGAGTAGATAAGGTATAGCAACGGAAGAAAGCCCCCAACCATTCTGGTTGAGAGTAGCACAAAGCTCCGAGGAGCGATTAGTCTGTTGCACGAAGGCACGAGCAGTAATCATATTCCATTGTAAGTGCGAGCAAAAGTAATAATTAAATTCTTTCGGAAGTTGCAAGAAGACAAATACTTACTTCCTAAAATATTTAAGTATATAATAGCACCTATAACTCCCTGTTATATTGCCAGATACAACCACAAGATGGCGCCACGCAACTTGGCTGTTAGAAGCACCATTCTACAACAAATACGATGCAATCATTCAGGGAAAGCAAAAGACAGCTCAAAAAGTAGACCTTCAGCGCACCTATTACAGGGATCAGAAGCACCCTGCGCTCTTGATCAGTCCACTACAGGAAGACAGTTGGAACAGTCGCACCTCAACGAGAGAAATAGCAGACCACCAATCAGACTATATACCAGCCTATTACGAGAGGGCTATAAGGGAGGTAAAACGAACCAGTACTGGTCACTCATCGGAGCAGTACTGGTTCGTGGTATGTACCAGTACTGGTCTAAGCTCCGACCAGTACTGGTCAACTCGCCGACCAGTAGTGGTTCGCATAGCTACCTTATATAAGGGTATTCCACCTACTTCCCCTACCCTATTCCCTTTCGCTCGGAGCCGCATGATATATACGCACCGGAGAAAAAGTTGAGAGAAATATCAGACAGGTGATACACCTTATGAAAAGTTTGCTACCTTTGCAGTGTTACAGACAAGCAGTACACCACATATAAATATTACTGTCCTATGATCACAACTAAGCAACTTTCCTTCGGCTACAAGTCAGGGCGCCCTGTCTTCAGTGGCCTCGACCTGAGCCTACCTCAGGGTAGCGTCGTAGGGCTCCTCGGTAAAAACGGCGAGGGCAAGACTACACTCCTGAAGAATCTCTGTGGCCAGCTCTTCTCTAAGCAAGGTGAGATCAACGTCCTTGGCTTCACGCCACGCGAACGTAAGGTCGCCTTCCTCCAGCAGGTCTACCTCCTCCCCGAAGAGATCCACGTACCTCAGGTCACCATCCGACGCTACTTCGACCTCTGCGCTCCCTTCTACCCCAACTACGATGAAGCTATTGCCCGCGAACTCATCGAGACCTTCTCACTCGACTGGAATATGAACCTGGGCAAGGTATCACAGGGGCAGAAGAAGAAGGCACTGATTGCCTTCGCTCTCTCACTCCGTGTGCCCCTGCTTCTCCTCGATGAGCCGACGAACGGGCTGGATATTCCTTCGAAGGGAGAATTCCGCCGCGCCGTAGCTCGCCACCTCAGCGAAGAGCAGACGGTCATCATCAGCACGCACCAAGTACGAGATCTTGAGCAGCTCATCGACCGCATCGTCATCCTCGAGCGTGGTAGCATCTACTGCAATGAGTCCATCGCTGATCTCTCCGAGCGTCTTTACTTCGGTCTCATCAGTCCCGACGAAGAAGCTCGCGCACTCTATACAGAGCCTTCGCTGGGTGGTACCGTCGGCATCCTGCCACTTCAAGGCGAAGCCGTGACGGATACCTTCAGCATGGAGCTCTTCTTCAATGCTGTCGTCAGCCGAGGCGAAGAACTCATGCATCACCTTCACACTCCATCTGAAACCTCTAAATAAGCGCTACGATGAATACCTCCACGCTACATCGCTCCTCATTTGGGCGCATCTACCTCCTCACTGTAGAAGGCTTCTTCAGCTCCCTGCGCCCACTGCTCATCTTCCATGCCATTATGGCGGTGGCATTCTTCGGCTTCCCGTTCCTGACCCTTTTTCTCACGAAGGGATTTAATATCCAAGACGCCTTCATTGAACTGGCTGACGTCTATGGTAGTGGCGGAGTCATCGGCCCCTACCTGTTCGGGACGATCATCTATATCTTGATCTGGATCAATAAGTGCGTACATAAGCCTTCGCCTGGTGCTTATACCCAGATCCCCGCTTCGGCTGGAGAGAAGATGATAAGTATTGCCCTACTCAGCTTGGGCTATTACCTCATCTCGCTTCTATCTACGCTGATTATCTCTGGTATCTTTGGGATCTTCGTCCCTGGGGGATTCAGCAATGTTTTGGAATGGGCACTCCCGATACAGTTCTTTTATGGTAAGCTCTATCTAAAAGATTTAGCAGCTCTTCTCTCTTTGGGACTACAGTTGCCACTACTCGCGGCGCTCTGCATGATCCACTTCCGCAAGGCGATCTTCGGGCTGTGTGCTGCGGCGTTCGTAGAGTTCAGTGGCTTCCTCATCTTCCTCACCGTCGTCCTCAACTACGAAGAGGAGATATACCATTACACGGTAGAGTATCCCCTCACCGATGGTGATTATGCTTGGATCATCCTGATCTCCTTCGGGCTCATCGACCTCTTCCTCACCTGGGCTATCTACCATCGCCTCAAGACCATCCAAATCAAGTAATCTCTATGGCATTCTCCAATGTGGGCTTTGCCCATATCATCGACTACATCAACGAAGGCGTACTGACGGGGCGATTCACCGAAGGCGAGCGTATCCCCTCTGTGCGCGACATGGCCGAACTGATGCAGGTCGCCCCCAACACCGTCGTTCACGCCTATGATAAGTTGGCTCTCCGTGGTCTGGTATATCCTATGCGTGGCCTTGGCTACTATATCAGCGAAGGGGCGGTAGAAACCATCCGCGCTGAGAAGCGTAGGGCCTTCCACGAAGAGTCTATCCCTCGCTTCCGCCGTGATGCAGAGCTTCTCGGCATCACCAGCGAAGAGCTCCGCAAGGCACTCGATCTCTAAGCCCCCTACACCACTACTTTCAGCGTGCCCCGCATACCTTTCCCATCGGGATTAGGTATGCGGGGCACGGCTATTTATTGGGCTTAGGAGGAAAGGGTATATACCCTTGGGGCAAATAGTATATACCCTTCGAGCAAATAGTATATACCTTCTGAGCAGAGGGTATATACCTTTCAAATGGAAGTTATATTACTTCCGTCCCAATGTTATATTACTTTCAGGCAAATGTTATATTACTTTCAGGCAAATGTTATATTACTTTCGAGTGAAAGTTATATTACTTTTCCTCAGAAGTTATATTACTTTTCTCCGAAGCCTATTGGAGCCACTGACGAAGGCACTATAGAGCCGTCTTAGAAGGGGCGTAGTCGCGCGTCAGAAGTTCGTAGCTCAGGCGCAGCCAAATGAGCGTGGGAGGAAGTGCCTTCAAGGCATAAGGCAAGACATACGCCTCACGCAGGCTTCGGGGGAAGAGGTCCGAAGGCGAGAGACTACTTAGCACGAAGGCGAAGACCAGAAGAGCTACGTCCCACCCCGAGCGCTTCCACGGGCTCGTCGTGTACCACAGCGCGATCCCAGCGAAAGGTATAATGTAGGTGCTTGACTCGCTACCCGTACTGAAAAGTACTACAAAGAGAAGCACCGAGCTAAGTATCGCATAGCGGAATGCCAAGTGGCGGTACTGCCCGAAGCGAAGGTAAGGCAAGCCAAAGAGCACCAGCCCGGGAAGGATAACCAGAAGATCGGAGTAAGAAGCCGAGCCCGATACCTTGCGAATCATCCCGAGAAGCGAGATGTTCTGCATTAGGGAGAAGGTGTTCTCTCCGTTCTTCGCCGCAAGTCGTTCGTACCACTCGACGTATTGCCCTACGACATATTCGGGGCTACTGATCAGCATCGGCGCGACAAAGCACACGACTGACCAGCCGATGAGAGCCAGGATGAAGCGGGGCTTGCGCTTGACGAAGAAGAAGAATGCCAAGCCGACGACGCCATAGAGCTTGACGAACGTCCCCAAGACAATGAGGAAGGCGGCCGTGACTTCTCTCCCCTTCTCGATAGCTGCAAAGGAGCCGATGATGATGGCAGCGATGGCGATATTGAACTGCTGCATCTGCAGCGCCGTAAGTAGCTCATGCGCGCAGAACCAGTAGAGGAAGATCTGTCGCCCTTCTTCCAAGGGCAGGCGACGCACTGCATAATACATGCCGAGCGCGAGCACTACGAGCCAGAGGAGAAGACCAATAGCATCGGGCACCACCGCAAAGGGAGCGATGACGAGACTGAAGATCGGGCCGTAGTGATTGTGGTCGTTGTACTCCGTCGGATAGAAGTCATACAGCGACAACTTCTGGATGGTGTGCCAGAAGACTCCTCGGAAGATGAGGAAATTATTATGGCGATGCGGCGCTATCTTCGTCAGCCCTGCGACCACAGCCAAGAGCGTCCACAAGCCAAAGAGCGTGCGGGGATTCGAGAAGAAAGGCTTGTGGAAGAAGGCCTGCAGCTTAGCGCACAGGCGAAGTAAGGGTTGGTCCTTAGTCATGATGCTTGAGGTGCTGAGCTATGTGATAGCGTGGGCGCTGCTTGATCTCGATATAGATCTTCCCGATATACTGCCCGATGACGCCGAGCGACAGCAGGACAATGCTCCCGATGAACCATAAGGAGAGCATCAGCGAAGCCCAACCCGGCACGGACAAGTGCTCGATGTAAGAGACCAGCACATACACCGCCATGCAAATACTGATCAGCAGGCACAGCAGTCCCATACCGATGATCCAGCTGATAGGGCGCGTCGTGAAGGAAGTGATACCATCTACCGCCAGCAGGAGCATCTTGCGCAGCGTGTACTTCGATTCCCCAGCGACGCGCTCACTGATGACGTCGTCGACGGTCGTAGAAGCATAGCCCAGCTGAGGGATGATCCCACGCAGATAGAGATTGCGCTCAGGGTAGCAAGCCAAAGCATCCAGCGCACGACGACTCATCAGACGGAAGTCCGCATGATTGTAAATCGCACGAATCCCCATAGCACTCTGCAGGCGATAGAATGCCAGTGCCGAGGTGCGCTTGAGGAGAGGATCCGCCGTGCGTGAGACCTTCACCCCATAGACAATATCATAGCCCTCCAGATAGCGATCGATCATTTCCTCGAGCGCGCCTAAGTCATCCTGCAGATCGGCATCAATCGTGACGACGGCATCAGCGAAGTCTCGCGCCGTCATCATCCCCGCCATGATCGCTGACTGATGGCCCACATTGCCCGCCAGACAAAGTCCATCGATGAAGTGATTCTCTCGGTGAAGCTCTTCTATCAGCTCCCAGGTGCGGTCACGACTGCCATCATTGACGTAGAGGACGTGACTTGTGGGAAGGATCTTACCTGCTGCGATGAGGCGCTCAAGGAGAGTCGTGAGTTCGCGAGCGGAATAAGCAAGGATCGCCTCCTCGTTGTAGCACGGGGAGACGATCACTAAGCGGGGAATGGGGATAGAGATCATGTGATGATCAGAGGAATGAATGCTTTGGGGGCAAACACACTTTACTTAATGTTGTAGGTAGAGCTGACCGTGATGCTGGCGGTCTTCTCCTTAGAAGAAGTATTGAAGGAGCCACCCCAGCTGTAATCTTCGTCGCTATTCTGACCGACGATCTGGAAGACACCCATGTTGGACTTCGTCAGGCCACCGAGACTGCTCTTACTGCCCTCAGCGATGACGGAGGCACGATTGCGAGCATCTTCAGAGGCTTCCTTGAGCATCTCGATCTTGAGGTCATTGAGCTTCGTGTAGTAGTAGCGAGGATTACCCGACTCGATCTCAATACCATTATTGATCAGCTCAGAGATCTGGCGAGAGACTGCTTCGATAGCCTCGATATTGCGCGAGGTGATCGTCACCGTCTGCGTCAGTGAGTAGCCCTTGAAGCGATAGAAGGTACGCCCAGAGCTCTCATCGTAGGAGCTTTCATTCTCACGAGAGATGCTGACGCTGCTATAAGCAATAGCTTCGCTGGGGATACTCTTGCTCTTGAGGTAAGAAGCTACTGCCTGCTGCTTCCCCTTAAGCTCGGAGTAAGCATCCTGCAGATCTGTCGACTCAGAGGTGAAGGTCGCAGACCAGACAATAAGGTCAGAGGTGAAGTTACGCTCAGCCTTCCCCGTGACGGAGATCGTCTTGGGCGAATTGCTACGGAAGCCCTTCAGACCGCCAGCGAGTACGAAGACGGAGACAAGCAATGCGACAGCTCCGATGAGCGTGAGCGTAAGAGCGGACTTGTTAATGTTCATTGAGAAAAGAGATTAGATAGTTATTGTAGAATCAGTGAACTCAGAATAGGTGATGAACTCAGCTCCCTCCTGCTTGAAGTAACTGATCCAGCGATCCAGTCGATCGACCATCGCACGGCCAGAGTTATTACGCACGATGAAGGGGAGGTTAAGCTCGGGGTGCTCATTCAGCTCGTAGAACTCCCACGGATGGAAGTAGGTCACCAGATAGCCATCATGACGGAGCGTGCGACGGCAGAGCCAGCGATAGAGTCCGAAGGGAAGGTTGTGACACGAGAGCCAGAAGAGCGGGAAGCGAATAAGAGGCGTCACCGAAGCTGGGATCTGCAGTACACCCTCCTTCATGAAGTGCGTGCGTGGTGCACTCAGATGCATGTAGCGCCCAGGGATGAAGGTTGGGTTAAGAGAGGTATTGTAGCTATAGCCTGCCTTATAGACCTCCGCCTCAGGGACGGGCATCATGCGAGCCTGACGATAGCCTCGCACAGGGACTCCTGCAAGGGCCTCGAGAGCATCCTTAGACTTCTTCAGGTCGGCAGGCTCAAAGGTCCAGTGGTAGTAACCATGCGAAGCGAGCTCGTGCCCCTCAGAGAGGATACGCTGGATGATCTCGGGAGCGTGCTGAGCGAAGTTCGCCGTACAGAAAAGAGTAGCACGTACCTTATGCTTCTTGAGTACATCGAGGAGGGCATGTGATCCTGCGACAGAGATACGCACCTGCTCCGCCATAGGAAGCTCGACTCCGTGCTCACGAGGCACGTCGAACTCCTCTATATCGAAGCTCAATAGGATACGATGGGGGCGTGTAGCCATTGGGGAAGGAAGGGGACTACTTGAAGAGAGTAGATAGACGCTCGATACTTTGCTCGACGGGAGCACCCTCATAGAGGATATTGTAGACGGCGCTACAGATAGGCATCGTCACTTGGTAGCGCTGGTTGATCTCATGGATACACTTAGCGCCGTAGTACCCTTCGGCGATCATGTTCATCTCCATCTGAGCAGCACGGACGCTGTAGCCCTTACCGATCATATTACCGAAGGTACGATTGCGGCTATAGCTGGAGTAGGCCGTGACGAGGAGGTCACCGAGGTAGACGGACTCCGTGACGTCACGACTGACGAGGTGCACAGTACTAACGAAGTTGCTCATCTCCGCGATAGCATTCGATATCAGCACGGACTGGAAGTTATCTCCCTTATTCATCCCGTGGCAGATACCAGCAGCGATAGCATAGATATTCTTCAGTACCGCTGCGTACTCGATACCGACGACGTCACGGCTGACAGCGCAGTGGACGTAGTCGTTGCTGAAGATCTCTTCGCTCAGCACCTTGGCCTTAGCCATATCGAAGCAACCGACCGTCAGGTAGGACATGCGATCCTTGGCGATCTCCTCGGCGTGACAAGGGCCTGCGATGACCCCGATCTGACCAGGACGCAGCTCCTTATACTCCTGTAGATAGTCCGAGATGAGGACGTTCTCCTCGGGCACCATCCCCTTGATCGCATTGATGACGAGCTTATTTCGGATGACCGAGTTACGCACACGCTTGAGGTAATAGCGTATGTAGGGGGAGGGGGTAGCCAGGATCACGGTATCACAGGCTCGGAAGAAGTCATTGACATCCGAGTCGGTGAAAAAGGTGATACGATCCGTATCGAAGGTAACCGACGTCAGGTAACCAGGATTGTGGCGCAGGCGCTTGAAGTCCTTGACGTGTGTCGAGGTGCGCAGCAGCCAGTTAAGTTTGGGTTGCCGTGAGAGGACGATCTTCGCCAAGGCTGTAGCCCAGCTACCGCCACCGAGGATACCTACTCTACCGGGGAAGCTGGAAGTCTGTTCGGGCATGATACGTGTACTTACTTAGCCGACTTCCCCGATGAAGGGGAGTGGCTCGTGAGAGTGAGCGGGGTGCGCTTACTGAGCGCCCCCGATGGTGGTCCAAGCTGTGACGATCTCGAGCGTCAGAGGCTCCAGATCCAGCTGATACTTCTTCTTGATGTCCTGGAGCTGCTGCAGCAGGCGACCGGGCTTCTCTTCGGCGCGTACAGCATCCAGTGTCAGATAGCCAGCCTTGTGCAGGACGGGTACCCATGCTTCGGGGATACCAGCAGCGACGAAGACCTCCTTCTTGTCGCGAGGAGCGACCTTCTCGGGGCGCATCTGAGGGAAGAAGAGTACTTCCTGGATGCTTTCCTGACCTGTCAGGAGCATCACAAGGCGATCCATACCGATACCCATACCGCTCGTCGGGGGCATACCATACTCAAGGGCACGGAGGAAGTCGGCATCGATGAACATCGCTTCATCGTCCCCCTTCTCTGAGAGACGGAGCTGCTCCTCGAAGCGCTCACGCTGATCGATGGGGTCATTGAGCTCGGAGTAAGCATTGGCCAGCTCCTTACCATTGACCATCAGCTCGAAGCGCTCGGTGAGGCGGGGATTAGAGCGGTGCTCCTTCGTCAGGGGCGACATTTCCTTGGGATAGTCGGTGATGAAGGTAGGCTGGATATAGCTGCCTTCGCACTTCTCGCCGAAGATCTCATCGATCATCTTACCGACACCCATGGATTCGTCGACCTCGACACCGAGCTTCTTGCAGGTAGCACGAAGCTCGTCCTCGCCCATCTGACTGATATCTATACCCGTATGCTCCTGGATCGCATCAAGCATAGTGATACGCTTGAAGGGAGCCTTGAAGTCAATCTCGCGATCCCCTACTCTGACCTTCGTCGTGCCTAAGACCTCGAGGCAGATGAACTCCAGCATACGCTCGGTGAACTCCATCATCCAGTTGTAGTCCTTGTAGGAGACATAGATCTCCATAGCGGTGAACTCGGGGTTGTGCGTGCGGTCCATACCTTCGTTGCGGAAGTTACGGCTGAACTCGTACACACCCTC
This sequence comes from Porphyromonas pasteri, assembly GCF_014647755.1. Taxonomy (GTDB): domain Bacteria; phylum Bacteroidota; class Bacteroidia; order Bacteroidales; family Porphyromonadaceae; genus Porphyromonas; species Porphyromonas pasteri. The sequence goes on from NZ_BMPU01000001.1 coordinate 670,950, forward strand.
GAAGCCCCCGACGATGAGACGCTTCAGATAAAGCTCGTTGGCGATACGCAGATAGAGCGGGATATCCAGCGCGTTGTGATGCGTGATGAAGGGGCGCGCAGCAGCACCGCCAGGGATAGGCTGCAGTACGGGCGTATCGACCTCGATGTAGCCACGTTCGTTGAAGAACTGGCGCATCGCATTGAAGATCTTCGTACGCTTGAGGAAGATATCCTTGACATGACTATTGACGACGAGGTCAACATAGCGCTGGCGGAAGCGGAGCTCAGGATCAGTGAAGCTGTCGAAGGTCTGACCATCCTTCTCCTTGACCACGGGCAGGGGACGCAGTGCCTTCGAGAGGAAGGTCAGCGAAGAGGCATGTACCGAGATCTCCCCCATCTGTGTGCGAAAGACTTCGCCCTCGACACCGATGAAGTCGCCGATATCCATGAGCTTCTTCACTACATTATTATATAGGGTCTTGTCTTCGCCTGGGCAGATCTCATCACGCGTGATGTAGATCTGGATACGGCCAGTAGAGTCCTGGAGCTCGAGGAAGGAAGCCTTACCCATGATACGACGGCCCATGACACGGCCAGCGACACGTACCTCACGACGAGGTGCATCATCCTGGAAGGTATCGAGGATCTCACGGGCATACCCCGTGACGACATATTCGTCTGCTGGATAAGGATTGATACCGAGGGCACGAAGCTCCTCAAGACTACGGCGACGGAAGATCTCCTGTTCGCTCAGCTCTAAGATATTCATTCTGCTATATGCTGATTCTGATATTTACTTCTTTACTAATCTACGCAAAGATAAGGCATTTCTACGATAGGACTAGACCGTTACACCCATGGCTATCCCCTATTGTAGCTAGTCCTATCACCACCTCCCACTATAGAGAAGATAGCAGAACGGTAATCCAAGCCTTCTCAACATTCTTTCACAGGCCGAGGTTGATAGATAAAAGTATAGTCATCGACTTGAGAGTCGTACCCTACTGCCTACAACTCAATAAGTATCATATGTAGAATGGAAATACTCGATATCCTTCGCTCCCGCTACACGACCAAGACCTACGACAGCACCTTCCACCTCAGCGACAAGCAGCTGGAGGACATCAAGGAGATGCTCCGCCTCTGTCCCAGCTCCATAAATAGCCAGCCCTGGGCCTTCGAGCTCATCGGCGATCGTGAGACAAAGAGCCTGCTTGCCCAGCACTCGTACTCCAACAAAGACCGTATCGAGCAAGCCAGTCATCTCCTCGTCATCTATAACTATCGTGACGTAGCGACCTTCGAAGCAGAGCGTATCGCCACGCTCAGCGAAGGGGCGCAGGAGTTCTATCGCAATAAGATCGCTTCTCAGGGCGAGGCCTCCGTCCTGGGCTGGATGCATAGTCAAGCCTATATCGCTCTCGGAATCGCCTTGACGGGGCTTGCGAGCATGGAGCTGGACAGCACTCCCATGGAAGGCATCGACCTCGAGGCCTACGACCAGATACTCCATCACGACAAGTATCGCCCCGTCCTCGCTATCGCGATCGGTAAGCGTAGCGGCGACGACATCAACCAACCAACGATCACTCCCAAGCAGCGCCGCAGCGAGGTCTTCCTGTAGTCCTCTCTTATAGAGTATACTACGATGCATCATACAAGTGGCATTTCTCGACCAGTACTGGTCAGCGAACGAACCAGTACTGGTCGCGAAGTGAACCAGTATAAGTCAATATTAGTGACCAGTACTGCTCCGATCTGTGACCAGTACTGGTTGCAAAACGCCCTTCTTATCTAACACCATTCCAATCATATAGAACACACTGCCGGAAGGCCACATGTGCAACCTCCGATCCAATCAGTTCATGCACCCTACTGGGCGTTTGCTTTATCAGAAAAGAGTTGGTAATTTTACCGCAAAGCCAGTGCTATTGCAGAGCTGGTGGCACTATGGGTCTAACAATTAATCTATTCGAACGCACATGATCGAACGTATCGGCACCAATGCTGGCCTCGTATGGAATGCCCTTAACAGCCTGGGCAAGATGGACATTAAGGCTCTTCGTAAAGCAACCAAGCTCCGCTCTGACAAGGAGCTCTTTGCAGCCATCGGTTGGCTCGCAAAGGAAGGGAAGCTCCTCTTTGATGAATCTGGTGAAGAATTGCTCGTTGAGCTCACCTACTAATGCTACATGGGGAGCACCACTCCCCTACTCACACCCTCAAGCTATCCCTTCGCCCCGACGGAGGGATAGCTTTCTTTCATCCCTATAGCTCTTATCCCCGTGGGCACCCCAACCTCTGCCACAGCTCGAGCCTCCAACTTCGAGCTACTCCGCATCTTGGCTATGCTGCTCATCCTTGTGCTGCATGCCAACTTCCTCGCTTTCCGCTTCCCAACCAATGAAGCGATCCATTCGCAGCCACTCACATCTCTGGGCCAAGTATGGAGCGAAGCACTTGCCATCGTCGGAGTCAATGTCTTCATACTCATCTCGGGATATTTCGGGATAAAGGCGCGCGTCAAGGGGATCGTGAGCCTGCTCTTCCAAGCCTTCTTCTATACCGTCGGAGTGTACAGCATCCTCGTACTCCTCGGACTTGAGCCATTCAACCTATCAGAATTCGTGGGGAGCCTCATGCCCCTGAATCGAAAGGCAGAGTGGTTCCTCCCGACTTACCTGAGCCTTATGATCTTCTCCCCACTCCTCAATGCCCCTCGCCCAGCGAACGAGCGAAGAGGAGCTAAGACGCTACCTTCTCCTCTTCTTCTTAGTGGAGTTCGTCTTAGGCTTCATAAATGATCAGCTGGAGGTCAAGGATGGCTATTCACTCTTCGCCTTCGCTGGCATCTACCTCATCGGGCGCTATCTACGCCTCTACCCTCAGCACCTCGAGCGCTGGAGCGGACGGAGCTTCCTCCTTGGCTACTTGGGACTCACCTTTGCCCAATCTCTCGCACTCTTCCTCTTTGCCTATGGGACGGGGCAGTCAATCGTAGCAAGCCCGCTTGCCTACAAGTTCATGAGCTACGTCTCCCCGATCAACATCCTCGCTGCCATACTGCTCTTCCTCGCCTTCTCTCGGATGAAGCTACAGAGTGCCGCAGTAAACTGGATAGGCTCATCGACTCTCGCCGTCTACCTCATCCACTGCAATGCACGGCTCATCGGGCGCTATACGGGTTTTGTTCGGGAGCTGAGCGAGCAGCACCCGACGGGACTTTTCATCGTATCAGTGGTGGGATTTATGTTGCTGGTCTTTGCGGGGAGCATCCTCATTGACAAGCTCCGCCTGCTGCTGTGGCGCTGGGTCATCTCGCCACTCTATGATGGGATCGCCCGCCTATGGGTGCGTGTTGGGCTACCTATCTTTCAGTTCCCCGAGCTGAGGAACTAAGGCTTTTCCTTCTTCGTCACAGCCTCCACTTCACCATCAGCAAAGCGTACCGAGATCTCTGCTCCCGAAGGGATCTGGCTACTACGTGTGACGATACGTCCGCCGACAGAGACCAAGCTAAAGCCTCGACGCAGGATCTGATCAGGATGCGCCAAGCGAATCGCCTGCTCCTGACGTAGGAGATCAGCCTCCATACGCTCTCTCAAGCGCGACACATGCAGTGGCAGGGGAGAGAGTCGCTCACGAAGCGCCTGACGATGCTGACGCAAAGCATAGGACGCTACTGTCGGAAGGCGGCGGAGTGCCAGCTCAAGACGATGCTCAGACCGCTGAAGGTAATGACGAGCTGAGAGGGTGATCTGTGAGCGCTGCGTGAGAAGCTTACGCTCAGCCTGCTCCAAGCGGCCACGCACCAAGAGCGGCAGGCGTGAGACCTGCGTATGGAGCCAATTACTTCGCCCCATGGATAGGGCTTGTAGCAAAGAGGGAAGTCGGCGCAGCTGCTCCCGCAGCTCTGCCAGCTCACTTGCCAATCCCTCAACTAAGAAGGCAGCCACTGCCGTCGGGGTCTTCAGCGTAGTATGGGCGATCAGGTCAAGCACCGAGACATCACGCTCATGGCCTATGCCTGCAATGATAGGTAAGGGGAACTGTGCGGCAGCCTCGCACAAGGTGTAGTCATCGAAAGCTCTTAGCTCACTCACGGCACCCCCACCACGGATGATTACCACGGCATCAAAGTGCTCCTCCACCTCGGCGATACGCCCCAGTGCAGCGAGTATGGATGCTGTCGTATCATTCCCCTGCATCTGCGCCGTGAAGAGCGCCGTATAGAGCACGACTCCATAGGGATTCTCATGGAGCTGACGCATGAAGTCCCCATAGCCTGCTGCCGTGGGAGACGAGATGATAGCGATACGCTGTAGGGGGAAGGGAAGATCAAGCTCTTTATTCATCGTGAAGAGCCCATTGCGCTTGAGACGCTGTATGGTCTCCAAGCGCAGACGAGCGATCTCACCGAGAGAATAATTGGGGTCAATATCGATGATATTCAAGCTCAGCCCATATTGCGGATGGAAGGCAATCCCGACAAGAGCCAAGATACTCATCCCCGAAGAGAGCTTTCCCACACCGCTTCTCTCGAAGCGCTGCTCAATCAACGTATAGGTCGATGACCAAATAGTAGCACGCACCTTCGCCACGACATCCCCTTCCTCACCCTTCTCCAAGAGCTCCAAGTAGCCATGACCTTGGCCACCAGCACGACGCAGGTCACTCACCTCTGCCCGCACCCAATAGCGGTCGGGGAAGGAGTGCTCTAAACAGCGTCTGACCGAACCCAAGAGCTCGGTCAGACTAAATGAACGGACAGTCGTGGCTTGCTGCACGGAGACCGCCTATTGGGGGATATGATCTGGGATATGGATGCTACGCTCAAAGCTTACATCCAGCGAGATCAAGGTCTCAGTAGCGACGACCCCTGGGATGCTCTGAATGATCCCGTTGAGGATGCGCATGAGGTCATTATTATCAATCGCATAGAGCTTGATGAGCATCGTATAAGGCCCCGTAGTGAAGTGGCACTCAACGATCTCGGGGATCTCACGCATTCGCTCAGCGACCTCCTTGTAGAGAGAGCCACGCTCCAGTCGCACCCCAACGTAGGTACACGTGTTGTAGCCTATCTTCTTGGGGTTCACATGATACTTTAGCGAGGTCAGTACCCCATTCTCAATCATACGGGTAAGACGCTGATTGACGGAGGAGCGCGAGCTATTCTCTCCTTCAGCTACGTCACGCAAGGGGACGCGAGCATTCGTAGTCAGTCGTCTAAGGATCTTCAGATCCAGCTCATTCAGTTTCTTCATACAAGGGTGGGTCGGCGTGCCACTAATTGCACTCCTTATGATACAAATGTAGTAAATATCCCATGATTAGTCGCCATATCGTGCTCTTATCATGGCAATTTACCTAGTTTCTCTCTGCAGACAGCCCAAGTTGGCGCAGAATAGGGAGGCACTTGAGCTGAGGGAAGGAGTGTAAGTGTAGGCGGTAATAGTCAAGGAGGTAATCAAGAATCACCCCGCGCTGCTGCCGACTATAGGCAAAGCCATGCATTGTGTCATAGCTCATCCGAAGGAAAAGCGGCAGATGCTGTGTCTCCTCCGGTGACAAGCAATAAGCCTCTCGATGTGGTAGGTAGCACTGCTCTTGCAGGCTGAAGCAATATCCACATCCTCGAGCCTCCTCATCAGGAAGATCTGGAGCGATACCGAAGTAAGGGAGGAGTGTCAGTAGGAAGCAGAGGTGGAAATTCGCAACACCGCGACTAAGCCCTTCCCATAGGACAAGCGATGAGGAGATATAGTCATAGAGCTCCTCATCGGGTGTCTGCGTCGTCGACAAGATACGATAGAGGAACTCACTCAGGAAAATCGCCTGAGCTCCCTTAGCAGGATCTGTATGGAGTGCGTGACGAGGATGCAAGCTATGCACCTCATGAATACGCGCCAAATCACGCTGAGGACTAAGCGACAGCGTGATCTCCACTTCTGCCAAAGGGCGCAAGTGCTCCCGCACAGCATTCTTTCGGCTGGAGGTCTCGGGGACAAGCGTACCGACATAGCCTATCCCCCGACTATAGAGGTGTACGATGCTATAGCGGTCACTATAGCGAGTACGATGGAGCACAAGAGCAGGAGTAGTCGTATAACCCATCAGCAGTCTACTTAGGAAGTACCAATAAAGAAGAAGACGAGTCTACAGCTACGCCCCACGATGTGGGCACGTGCTATAGACTCGTCTTCGTAAGTGAGATTAGACTCTCATGCCTCAGGGACTGGCTTAGTCTACCTGGACAACGAGGATCTTTGAGTTACTCCAGAAGGCCTGAGCATTCTTGATGTAGAGGACAAGCTGCTTATCAGAGCCTGGAACGAGCTCATAAGAAGAAGCAGGATGCACCGTCAAGAGGCGAGCCTTGCGGCTGAAGAGGGGGATCTGCGAGAGCTCGCGGAGGTCCGTCTTCGTGAAGTAGCTCATGTTAGCGTTCTCCGTGACGACGCGACCGCTCTTGATGAGGTTCATCTCCTTGAGGTCAGAGCTGGTGCCGACGCAGTAGCGGACGGTGTTCAGTTCCTTCTCCTGAGCAGCCAGAGCTTCGGCCTGCTGTGCCGTAGCGACATTCAGACGATCAACGTCCCCATTACGCTGAGTAAGCATAGAGTCCAGTACGCCGATAGCGAGGTTCTTACGCTCAAGCTCTTCGGAGAGAGCGAGGACACGCTGCTTCTGGTTTTCAAGTTCCTTACGCAGAGCAGCGATCGTGCCGTGCAGGCGCTTGTTTTCCTTACCACTTGACTCCAGCTTCTTAGTCAGCTGGTCAAGAGCTTCACTGCTGGCACGGAGCTTATCGTTGATCAGGAGCATGTTGTCCTTGATACGATCACGCTCAGAGCGCTGGAGGTCGCCACTACGAGGATTGACATTGATCATCCCTTCGACGGAGGAGATCTCCTGGAAGTTCGTCAGGACACTGGCTACGAGGGAGTCTGTTTCATGGAGTTCGGCCTCATAGTTCTGGTTGATCAGGGCGAGTGAATCATACTGCTGCTTGAGCGTCTGATATTCGCCAGAGTTCTTCCCGCAGGAAGCGAGAGTAAGCAGCATCGCTGCACCCAAGACAAGTCTCTTTGTCATACGTTTATTCGATTTACTTATTCCACTTCTTCGATCGCTTCATCTTGCGTCGATCCTCTTCGTCGGACGAGCTGTGGATGGGATCTATTATATTTTGTTTCTTATCACTTACAGTGCCTTTACCCACTATGAGAACGAACTCTCCTCGGGGCTCATGCTCCGTGAAGTGCTGGATGACCTCCGCGAGGCTTCCACGAACCACTTCCTCATAGAGCTTAGAGATCTCTCGGACTGCAGCGACCTTAGTCTCTGCTCCCATGTGTTCGGAGAGTTGCTCTAATGTCTTAACGATTCTATGCGGAGATTCGTACAGTATGGTAGTATAGTCTGAAGATGCTATAGCCTGCAGTTTCGTCTGTCTTCCCTTCTTCACAGGGAGGAACCCCTCAAAAACGAAGCGATCAGAAGGTAGCCCCGAGATAACCAAGGCTGGGACGAAGGCGGTTGCTCCAGGAAGACACTCCACTTCGATACCTCGCTCAATACAAGCATGCACCAAGAGATACCCAGGATCCGAGATGGCTGGTGTACCAGCATCTGTGATCAAAGCCACCTCACTCTCTTGCTCGATACGCTCACACAGGCGCTCGAGGGCCTGATGCTCATTATACTTGTGGTAGCTCTGCATCGGGCACTTAATCTCATAGTGCTGCAGAAGTAGCCCTGAGGTACGAGTGTCTTCGGCCAATATGAGCGATACCCTCCTTAGGACATTGAGAGCCCGCAGGGTGATATCCTCAAGGTTTCCAATCGGAGTCGGTACGAGTATGAGCTTTGGCATCGTGGAGGCTAATGCTTTTTCTTCTTAGCGATGAGCTCAGTGAATAGCTTTGTCCAGCGCTGCATGACGGACTCTTCTGAGAAGCGTACAGAGAGTTCTTTCGCTCGCTTACCCATCTTCTTACGTAGCTCATCATCTTGAATCAGACGAATGATCCCCTCCGCCAGCTTATGATAATCCTCAAGCTCTTCTACGAGGATACCAGTCTCTCCATTGATGATGATATCACGGGGGCCACAAGGGCAGGCGTAAGAGACGTTAGGCACACCGCAAGCATTCGCTTCAGCAAGAGCAAGCGAGAAGCCTTCATGTCTCGAGCTCACTACAGAGATAGAGGAGTCCATATACTCCTTCTGCATATCCGAAGACTCTAGACGATCAATGCTATCTCTAAGCTGAAGCTTATCAATGATAGGATCAAGCTTCTCCAGTCCTTGGCCACAGATCTTCAAGCGCCAGTCGGGACAAGCTGCATGTACGATTGCCCAAGCCTCAACCAAGTTCTCGAAATTCTTCTGTACACCATGGCGTCCAGAGGAGATCACCTTCTTTACATCAAGAGTGGCACTCTCAACTGGAGCAAATGTATTCCCATTAGGTATACAGATCGTATTGGGGACATCCCAGTTCGGTATATCCTCCTGGGTCAAGACTACGAACTGATCAAAGCGTCGAACCAGCTTAATATCGAGCCAATTCTGGAGTTTACCTAAGAGGCCCTTTCGAGAGAAGATCCAAGTATAGCGGGCACCATGTGCCTCTAAGACCTTAGCACTTCCATCCTTGATGAAAGGTAAGAAGAAGATTTCCTTACCATACATAGAGACCACTATATCAGGACGAATCTCCATCAGAGTTCGCTTCATACGGACATAATGACGGATCAGGAAGCCGGGCAGCTTCATCGCCTTCTGTAGCATGCTAAGCTGGTCTGCTCCAATGTACCCAATGGCATAGTCCACCGTCTTTACCCTCGGATCCATTTCATAGTAGGGAGAATTCCCAATCTGATCTGACGTTAAGATATATACTTCGTGACCCTGCTTAACCCAGTAGTTCACCTTATTGATCAGCACGCGAGTCTGGCCTCCAGCGTACCAAGTATTATTTAAAACGTAGGCAATCTTCATAAGAGAGGTTACTTTACGAGTTCATTAAATAGCGAGAGCCACTGGGGCATGATAACATCAAGGTCATAGCGGTGCGAGGCTACCTCTGCGGCTTGCCCCATACGACGCCTGAGTTCTTCATCACGCATTAGCGTTCGAAGACGCTCTGCAAAAGTCTCCTGATCATAGAGGGGGACCAAGAAACCATCCTTACCATCCGTGATTATATCGCGAGGTCCACTAGGACACATATAGGAGACAGCAGGCAAGCCTACTGACTGAGCTTCGAGAAGCACCATAGGGAGTCCTTCATAATGTGAGGTCATTAGATAGACCGAGGAGGAAGCATAAGCCGTCTCCATATCGCTCACAGCTCCCTCAAAGGAGACTTGAGAGGCAATCCCCAACTCTTTTGCCTGACGCTTCAAGCCATCAAGCATCCAGCCACTACCATATAGATGCAGTTGCCATTCGGGGAAGTCAGGTGCGACACGTGACCAGATCTGAAGGAGCTCAGGAAAATTCTTCTGATACTCCATACGCCCCACAGCGATGAGATGCTTAGCTGACACATCGGCTCGCTTTTGGGGAGAGAAAGGAAGAGCATTGGGAATAACACTCAGGTTAGAAAAGCCCTTCCAAAGAGGCTTTTCTTCATGAGTAAGGATAACGAAGCGATCATAGCGAGCAGCGACCCGCTCCTGCTGGGCTACGCGAAGACGCCCAATGAAGCGCCTCAACTTACTCCCCGCAGGATGCATAAGCTCTGCTGTAGCCTTGGCTGAATGTAACTCGAGGATCTTTCGACTGCCATCCTTCAGGTCGGGAAGGAAGCTAGCTTCCTGACGCCAGACAGAGACGGTGATATCAGCATGCAATCGCTTGAGCTCAGCCTCCAAGCGAGCCTTGTGCTGGGAGCGTAACTGATACGTCTTCCAGTATCGCTTCCACGGGGAGAGCTCATCAAACTGATCGTAATTCAGACCCAGATCAACTCGCTCTACACGCTCATCGATAGGGAAGAAGTCAGGGCGACCAGCCTGATCCGTAGTGATGATACAAGCTTCATAGCCATGGTTCACAAGGTAGTTCACCTTATTGGCGATGACTCGCTCGATCCCTCCGGACTTAAACATCGCAGAGATACAGTAGACGATCTTCATTGGCTTATGCTTTTGATACGTTGATGCACAAAGTTAGCTCTTTCCATGTACTCCCCTACTGCACTTCTATTTATTCATTCGCTTGATGAGGCTGTAGGCCTTGTAGAGCCCCAATTCACCGGCACGACTTAGGTCGCGAGTACCCTCCTTCACCTTCCCTTCGGAATAGTAGAGAAGACCTCGATTGAAATAGCTTTCGGCAAAGAGCGGATTGAGCTCAATCGCCTTGGTATAGTCTTGCTTAGCACGCTCTACATCGCCCGTCTTAGCATATAGGTTCGCCCGATTATAGTAAGCAAAGGCGAATGTCGGAGCCTGAGTGATGACCTGATTAAGGTCAGTCAAGGGGGAGTATTCGACGACTCTCGCTGGGGTAGGTGCGGGGAGGGGGAGCTCTGCTGGTGTCGTACCCTTAGCCCCCGTAGCAGCAGCTCGCACTTGAGGTATAGAAGGTGTAGACTGCTCGACAGGGCGCCCACGCTCAGCCTCACTCCGACGAAGTGACGCGATGGAGCGAGCAAAGTAGGCTAAAGTAAATGATGGGTCACGCTCTATAGCCTCGGTAAGAGCTGATATCGCAGCACCGAGATCCTGCAGGAGGAGATGATCAATGCCCTTAAGGAAGGAGAGCTGCGCTGTCTTCTCGGTCTGGGCATTCAGCTGGCTGAGATGCTTCTGCACCTCTTCTACCTCTGCCAGACTTAGGCTACTCCCCTGCTCACGGAGCACAAGGCGGGGGGCACGCTTATCCTGATGCAAGCGCTGTGTATTGAGGCGATCCAAGAGCGGAGCAAAGTAGACCTGTCCTTGGTTCCCATCCTTATCTATCTCAGTGAAGTATGAGAGCGTCAGATCACGACGAGGCGTCATCTGTATCTCCTGATCCTGGATACGACCACGGATCTGGCTGGTGTATTTGGGCTTGTCCTTGACGGGCTCTGGAGCCGTCTCGACAAGCATATTGTACTTCTCGATCGCCTCATCCTCTCGGCTACGCGTCTCCTTACCATCCTTAGCGGGACGAGAAGCAGAGGCAGCACGATTGCGATAGCTCTTGCTATTCTGCAGGTCAAAGAGATGGAGCTCGTCGCGTGTAGCCCCCTTAACATCGCCCATCTTACGACGCACCTCTGCACGAGCCATGAAGCCTTCGGCAAAGATGGGGTAGCGCTTGAGGACGATATTGAGATCCTCGAGAGAGGAGCGAAGATTCCCTAAGCGAAGATGTAGGAGCGCACGATTATAGCGTGCGATATAGTGATCGGGCTCGAGCTGCAGGAGCTTATCCCAGTCCTGAATAGCCAAGCTATACTCCCCTACTTGCGTACGCAGTAGCGCACGATTATTGAGAGCCGCACGGTCATTCGGCTCAAGGCGTAGCCCTTCGGAATAGTCACTCATGGCCCCTCGCAGGTCATTGAGGTGATAGCGCATGATCGCTCTATTGACATAGAGGTTCGCATCACCTGCATCCTGAGCTAATACCCGATCCAGTGCACGGATGCTCGTCTTATAGTCCTTGCGCTCAGCGGCTATCTGAGCACGGAGGAGGTGAGCTGGCAGATAGGTCGAGTCCTTCGCCAGCAGGTAGTCCACCTGCCGTGTAGCACTAACTGTATCCTTGCGCTCAAGGGCTGACTGTGCTAAGATGCGATAAGCATCCTTGTTCTTAGGGTCGATCTCCAGCAGGCGCTGGGCAGCACTATCTGCCGCTGCGTACCGCTTATCCTGCAGTAGGGCTATGGACAAGTTGTACTGAAGTCCCACATCTCGCGGGGAGAGCTCGAGTCCTCGACGGAAGTCCTCGACTGCAGGAGTATACTCCTTCTGCGAGAAGCGAGCGATACCACGCAGGAGGTAGGCACGAGGGAAGATCGGGTTACGCTCAAGAGCCAGCGAAGCATCAGCCTCAGCACCAGCGTAGTCATCGAGGTTGATCTTCGCCACAGCCCTATAAAAGTAGGGCTCAGCCATCCAGGGGCGCAAGCCGATGATCTGATTGAAGTACCCCATCGAGACGATATAGTCATTGAAGTAGATCGCATTGCGTCCGATCGAAAGCGCCTGCTCAACATCGATCTGCGCACGGAGCGTAGAGGCGGATAGGAGGAGGCCAAGGGCCGCAAGTGTGTACTTCTTCATATAGCGTCTATCTCGTAGTATGGGAGTGAAGGCTGAGGCACGAGGAGCCCAACAGCCTAAGGATTACTTACGCTTCTGTGGAGCGGTGACGACACGATAGTGTGCCGACACCTTACCCTTCTGCATATTGGCAAGCTTGCCCTTGATGAGCTGCTTGCGGATGGTCGCGATCTTATCGATGAAGAGGACGCCCTCGATGTGGTCATACTCGTGCTGGATCACACGAGCGGCAAAGCCCGTGTAAGTCTCACGATGGGGCTGGAAGTCTGCATCCAGATACTCAATGGTGATCGTCGCTGGGCGCGTGACCTTTTCATTGATACCAGGGATGCTGAGGCAACCCTCATTCTCGGCGAGGGTCTCTTCACTACTCTCAACGATACGAGCATTGATGAAGGTCTGCTTGAGCCCCTTGCACTCGGGGAAGGTCTCTGCCATAGGATCGGCATCGATGACGAAGAGGCGGATAGCACGCCCGATCTGAGGGGCAGCCAAGCCGATACCATCAGAGAAATACATGGTCTCCCACATATCTTCAATGAGGGTACTCAGGCCTTCGTAGTCGGCAGTAATATCTTGCCCGACCTCACGCAGGACGGGATGTCCATATATATATATAGGTAGCTTCATCGTAGGGATGATTAGGTGATACTATTTGAATGGCAGGTGAATTTGCCCGAGACCATCACGGCTCTCAAGGTAGCTCTGTAGGATAATGACAGCGCTGACCTCATCGACGAGCCCTTTATCCTGCTCACGGCGCTTCTTACCAATCCCCGCTTCACGTATAGCACGCTGCGCTAGGGTCGAGGTGAAGCGCTCATCTTGATACTCAATAGGGACAGAGGGCAAGGCCTTACGGAGCTTCTCTACAAAGGGGCGGATATACTTCATCGAGGCAGACTCCTCATTGTTCATCTGTCGGGGATAGCCGATGATGATGCGCTCCACAGACTCACGCTGCACGTAGTCCGTGACGAAGGCGAGGAGCTGATGCGTCGGGTGCGTCCCGAGCCCCCCCGGGGTGATCTGGAGGGGATCAGTGACTGCGACACCGCAGCGCTTCTGTCCGTAGTCAATAGCGAGTATTCGTCCCATAGGTTCAGGCAAAGATACGGAAAACTACCTGCTCTGCTCCTCACAAGCTCATCACCGGCGTAAAGCAAACTGGCTCCCCCACCCATAAGAGGTGAGGGAGCCAGTCGATGAGTTAGCCGAAGTAGATTACTTGATGGCCTTCTTTGAGAAGAGGCGGATATAAGCCTTCAGCTTGCTTTGGTCTGCGGCAGAGTAAGGCTCGCCCTTCGCGTTAGCGACGACACCTACACCCAGAGGACCTCGGTTAGCTGAGACATCCTCACCGTAGAAGTACATCCAAGTAGGCTCAGTAGCACCAGCGACCCAGTAGAAGAGTGAGTTTCGAGACCCATTCACCGAGCTATTGTTTGTATCCTGTACACCATCATACTGGTATCCAGCAAGTGACAGCTCACGCACGGTATCGTCAACCTCAGCCGTATAAACGAAGGGTTTGGCTGCTGAAGCATTCCAAACTAACCAAGTGATATCCCAAGAGTAGTTGACACTCCACCCACCTCTATAGGGTCGATGGAAGGCTGGTCCCAAATAGCGCGAATAGATGGTGAGTTTCTGATGGGTGGGATCAAAGTCATAGGCATTAGCAGTGAGGAACTGCTGTCCCTGCCCCCAACCTATAATGGAATAGTTCCCCGCTATAGATCTCCCAGCACCACCAACAGGGAAGAAATAGGTAGAGAAGTAGAGATCCTTATTAGGGGCATCCGTAGCGTACAGCAGAGGCTTCTTCGTATCACCGACGATATAGGGAATCTGCATTTCCTCTGGGATGCTGATAGAAGCAAAGTTACGAGACTTACCAGAGAGGGCAGGATCGAGACCAGCTCTAGCTGCCGGGGTATAGGACTCCTCTCCACTCAAGACTAATGGGTACGTTCGAATAAATTCTCCGCCCGGAATATACCCATACTTTGGTGAGTTGAATGACTTTGCAGGCGAATTAGCCGAAGAACGCGTGTAGAGGTAATGCTTAAAGGTGAAGCCTCCCTCTAAATAAGGATTGTCGGGCTGCTTACCAGGGAAGATGGACGCCCAATTGTGCAGAGCAGGTAATACCTGATCACCACTGATACTGGTCGTAGCTACTTCATCATAGGCATGATAGCCCGCCTTATCCTCCTTCTCCATAAAGTCGAGGAAGGTATAAATCTTCGTCTGGTAGCCGACCAAACGCAATGTCTGACCGCTAAGGGCCGTAGAAGAGAGGCGGAAGGCACCTGCAGGGAAATTACGCGTCAGAAGAGGCTTACGAATGAGCGCCTTAGGGAGGACAACAGCTCCAGCAGCAGTATTAGGCTGATTGTACTCAAGCCCCGTACGGTTAGCATCATAGAGGAGGACGTGCATGATACCACCACGACTCTGCTCCGTAGTACGCCCTACATTGGCCGTAGCATTCGTAGCTGTGACCGTCTCAGGCATAGCCCAGATGAGGTAGTACTTAGAGGACTTAGCACCTGTAGCAATATCCTCCTTATCCTTGACCCAGAAGTCAGTATAGTTAGGGAAAGGGAGTGACCAGCCAAAGCCCTGATTCGTATTTGCTGAATCGAGGAGAGCCGAACCATCGGCACGAAGACCTGTCCAAGTAGATGCGAGATCCTCCGATGAGCGGACGTTGGCATCAGAGAAGTCATACTTACCACGGAAGGCAAGCATATTCGTGAGGATACGGAGCCCCGCCAGCTTGATGTCGGTGAAGTTCTCATTCTTGATCTCAAGTCGGAGAAGCGTCCCCTGAGGGCGAAGGGTGAAGCGGCTACCGAAGATGATAGCATTGTTGCCACCTGCCTTATTGACGAAGTCTCCATCCGCGAGCGTGATCCACTGTGAGAAGAAGGGTACGTCGAGCGTCACCTTCTCTTCATCCGTATAGCTATCTCCCTTAGTAGACTTAGTGATCCCCTTGAGGTTCCATTTATTCTGGGCACTAAAGCGATCAATACCCTGGTCTGACTGCGAATCATCGGAGTACTTCACAGACTCGAGGTTATTGGGGTCGAAGGCCAATGTGCTACCACTGCGCTTACCACCGATGACCAGAGCTACGCTCCAAGTACCCTTAGTAAAGTCAGTACCAGCCTTTGCATTCACAGGCGAGCCACCAGCCTTTGTGTGTAGATACACACGGTCGGCGGGGACAGCAGAGCCATCAGGATAAGAGGTACGACGCTCCATCGTGATCTCGCCAACCGTGACAGGCTGAGAAGAATCCGTTGAGCGAAGAATGACCGTAGCCTTAATGTCTCCCTTTACCGAGGAGAGGTCAAGGTGAGAGGAAGTCGTCGTAGTACCCCCGTTCGTCTCATCGTAGACGACGTAGTCAAAGGCACGACCTGACTGGGTCTTCTGCCCCTGCTCCAAAGAGGTATCACGGAACTGTTCGGCCCCGAAGTTCAGCATGACCTCTACACCTGGGCCCTCGGGTGTAGTGGCTTCATGAGCTAGTCGATCGCTATCATCCTGGCTACAGGAAGCGAGGAGAGTGCCGAAGAGACCAGCAAGTAAGAGAAGTTTTTTCAACATAAAGTCGTGATAAATTTCAAAAATTGTGTTCAGGATATCGTGCTGAGCTGCTTGAGTGAAGATTGACGCTCAGCACACTCAGCACTACAACTATTTATAGATCCATGCGGGCGTAGTGCGATCGTGGCTTCTGGGTCTAAAAGGCTCAGATGCACAAGAATCCAATTCACCTGCAAAGATAATATATTATAAAAATATACTCCAATAGACTCCGACTATTAAGTAATAAACACGATACGTTAAACATCATTAAAAAGGCGAATATACAGGCCTGAAATAAGCACCAGTCTCCAGCTTAGTCCACACCCGAATGCGTGCCGAGGAAACGATAGCAAGCCAAGATGCAGCAGGCTCCCATTAGTGGGTTCTTTTCTCCGTGATAGAGCGAAGGGCTCGTCCTATCACAGATATTTTTCTTATCCCCCAAAGGGGAAAGCAGTATTCTCGTGAGGCAAAAGCTGCTTCCCGCAGTGGTGCTTCCTCATCCATGCACGTAGTCTTAAAGACCTAGCACATAAACCCTAAAATCCACGTACGTAGATCTAAGATCCACGCACGTAGATCGAGTTTATCTGCCATTCGTCCGACACTTTTACTCGTGATCGGAGGAAGGCATTCTACTACTGCCCCCAGATTTTTCTCCGAAGAAACGAACCGCCTAATAGCACGGCTACGCGACGTAACACCTACCGAATAGAATGCCCACTATATCAAAAGCCTTAAAGAGACCCTTCTTCTCTCGGGGGAAAGACGTATCTTTGTGGAAGAGAAAAAGTTTTGCCACGAGCGACATGTCTAAGCAATATACTATCCCTGAGATCCTCAGCGCTGAGATCGAAGCGCTACGTACCATCCCACAAGAAAATGACTACGAAGCAGCTATCCGCCTGATCCTGGAGCACGTGCATCAGGGTGGCGGTCGCCTCATCACCTCGGGTATGGGGAAGGCTGGACAGATCGCTCACAACATCGCGACGACCTTCAGCTCTACGGGGACGCCCGCTTACTTCCTCCATCCGAGCGAAGCACAGCATGGCGACCTGGGGATGGTCTGTGAGAGTGATGTGATGCTCTTGATCAGCAATTCAGGCAAGACACGCGAGGTACTGGAGCTTGTCGCCCTCACACGGCGCATGTACCCCCGCCTACCCTTCATCCTCATCACGGGTAATAGCGAGAGTCCACTCTCTCAGCTCGTCGACGTCACCCTCTCCACGGGCAACCCTGCAGAGGTATGCCCTCTGGGGCTGACGCCGACGACGAGTACCACAGTGATGACGGTGCTCGGTGACCTCTTGGTAGTGAGCGTGATGCAGCGCATCGGCTTCACCTACCACGACTACTCACTGCGCCACCATGGTGGCTACCTCGGGGACAAGAGCCGCGAGCTCGTCTCTCCCGAGACAGAGAAGAAGTAGTCTCCGCCGCAGGGCGCCCACGCACAGCTCGGGAGAGCTGGACGCATTCCGATGGGCCTCCCGCACTCTATTTTTTATAATTAATTTATGTATGCACTCATCGAGGTCAGGCTGATGGACTTCACCGCAGAGCATACGTCCACGATCCCTCTACCCCTCACGGGGCGGACGGATGCTTACTTATCAGTTACATTAGATGACATTCGAAGAATTAGGGGTAAGTGCCCCTATCTGCCAAGCCGTTCGTGAGCTTGGCTATGAACAGCCCATGCCTGTGCAAGAGGCTGTGATCCCTTACCTCTTAGGTGCCCCCATTGACCTCATCGCCCTAGCCCAGACGGGGACGGGGAAGACGGCAGCCTTTGGCCTACCCCTCCTGCAGAACGTGGAGCGAAGCCTTCAGGCTCAGCCCAACGATGGCGTCGCTACACCGCGCGCCCTCGTCCTCTGCCCTACCCGCGAGCTCTGTCTGCAGATCGCTGACGACCTCACGGCCTATAGCAAGTACCTCCCCTCGGTACGCATCCTCCCCGTCTATGGTGGCTCCTCTATCGAGGCACAGATACGCACGCTTCGCCGTGGTGTAGAGGTCATCGTCGCCACCCCAGGTCGTCTCATCGACCTCATGGAGCGTGGAGCAGCCAGCCTTGACAGCATCGAGACGGTCGTCCTCGACGAAGCTGACGAGATGCTGACGATGGGCTTCTCTGAGAGCCTCCAGACGATCCTCGCTGAAGTACCCAAGGAGCGTCACCTCCTACTCTTCTCTGCCACGATGCCCCGTGAGATCAGCTCTATCGCCGCCTCCTACATGCACCAGCCCAAGGAGATCATCGTCGGGACGAAGAACGAGGGGAACAAGAATATCCGCCACTACTACTACGTCGTATCGGCACGTCACAAGTACCTTGCTCTGAAGCGTATCGCCGACTACTATCCCGATATCTACGGCATCATCTTCTGCCGCACGCGTCGTGAGACTCAGGAGATCGCTGACCAGCTCATCCGTGATGGGTACAATGCTGATGCCCTACACGGCGAACTCTCGCAGGCTCAGCGTGACTACGTGATGCAGAAGTTCCGCATCCGCAATCTTCAGCTCCTCGTCGCTACCGACGTAGCAGCTCGCGGGCTGGACGTGAACGACCTCACGCACGTCATCCACTACGGCCTGCCCGATGATATAGAGAGCTATACCCACCGCAGTGGTCGTACAGCACGTGCCGGTAAGATGGGTATCTCCATCGCTATCTGCCACAGCCGTGAGCGTGGTCGCCTGCGTGACATCGAGCGCATCTCGCATGCCACCATCGAGCGCAAGCACCTCCCTACGGGTCAAGCCATCTGCGAGAAGCAGCTCTTCCATCTGGCCGATCGCATCGAGCGTGTCGAGCTCACCGAGGACACGACGCTTGACACTGTCCTCCCTGAGCTGGTCCGTAAGCTCGACTGGATCGACCGCGAGGAGCTTGTACGCCGACTGATGCTCCTCGAGCACCGCCGCCTACTCGACTATTACGAGAGCGAAGAGACGATCGAGGAGGCTGATGACAAGGGCCGCCTCTCGGGCGAAGCCAAGGAAGGTAAGAAGCGTGATAAGCGCAATGCCGTAGCTGAGGAAGGGATGAAACGCCTCTTCATCAACTTCGGTAAGCTCGACCGTATGTTCCCCAACAAGCTCATTGAGCTGATCAACAAGTGCGTCCCAGGACGCGTGAAGATCGGCAAGATCGACCTGCTCCCACGCTTTGCCTTCTTCGAGGTAGAGGAAGCTGATGCTCAGGAGGTCATCCGCTCGATGAGTAGCTACGAGGTCGATGGTCGCCGCATCGCCGTCGACTATGCCGATGCCATGGGCAGTGGCGATGGCAAGAAGGAGCGTCGTAGCCGTCGCAATCAAGACTTTGCTCCCGAGCGCAAGTCCTACCGCAAGGGTAGTAAGAGTAGCGAGGGTGCCTTCGACAAGTATAAGGGTGGTAAGTCCTCGAAGGGTGGTAAGAAGAAAAACCGCTGGTAAGCGGTGTATATCATCTATAGTCCTTCTCTCCGTTATAGATACATCATGGTAGAGAGCATTCTACCGCTGTATATTTAATGCACACGAACGAATTATGAAGAAGATGATCATCGCAGCCGTTGCGCTGCTCGCCAGCACCTTTGCAGTGCAAGCTCAGGAAGTCCATCCCCGTCTCGAAGTCGCGGGGAACTTCTCCACGAATATTGCAAAGGACGCTAGTGGCTACTCTGTCAAGGACTACAAGACTCGTCCAGGCTTCCGCGTCGCTGGGGCTGTCGAAGTCGGTCTCCTTGGCCCACTCTATATAGCTCCTGGTGTTGCCTTCCAGCAGAACGGGAGTAAGCTGGGCGACCAGACGACCACGCTGAACTACCTGAGCGTACCCGTCAACCTCGGTCTACGCCTGGGCCTCGGTGGGCTTGCAGTATCTATCGAAGGGGGACCATCGTTCTCCTATGGTGTCTCCTCCAGCTCCACCGCTAAGGATGTCCTCCTCGACTTCCAGAATGGTGGTCTCAAGCGCTTCGATACGGGCGTCAATGCTTCGGTCGCTGTTCACCTCAGCAGCCTGTACTTCCGACTGGGTTCGGACATCGGTCTGACGAACATCTACAAGCAGAAGGCCAGTGAAGAGAGCCTCAAGAACGCATCCTTCTACCTCGGTGTCGGTCTGCGCTTCTAAGAAGCACACCATACTCTATTACTATTATTAGAGCAAGCAGGCCCTCCTGCCTCCTTCATCGGGGCGGGAGGGCCTGCACTCTTATCTCCTCCTATTATATAAAGTATAAGAGTGAACCGCACGAGTTGCATCCGGTTTACATGATATATGAATACAAGCTCCTCCCGCCCTAAGAAGGGTGACCGTATTGACTTCATCCTCCAGCTGTGGTTCTTCGTACTGGCCATCGGCTCTATCATCGCTTTCTTTGCCTGCCGCAGTACCTATCCCCTACTCTTTCAGAGCCTCGGGATGGCAGCTATCGTCATACGCGTCATCTACTATGTGAAGCTCCTCCTGCTCTCACGCCGTGACGACAAGCGAAAGTAAGTAGCCCCACGAAGTCCCCAGCCTATATTATATACCTTTACTCACATGCATAAGACTGCTATGGAGCGCCCGTACAAGGCGCTCTTCATTGATGTTGACAATACGCTTCTGACCTTCCGTCCCTCAGCTGAGATAGCTTTTCGGAAGACCTTCGAAGCTATGGGCGTGACCTACGAGCCTAGCTACTACGAAGTCTATTATTGGATCGGCGATGTACTCTGGACGCAGCAGCAGCGCCAAGAGATAACCGTACAGGAGATCCACGACACGATCTTCCACCGTCTCTTAGCGGCACTCGCCATCGACGCGGATGCCGATGCCTTCGGGAAGTTCTTCCATCAGCAGCTCCACGAAGAAGCCATCTTAGAGCCAGAAGCCGCTGAAGCACTCAGCTATCTCAGCGAGCGCTACAAGCTCTATGTGGCCTCCAATGGTATGCTCGAGATGCAGCGCTCACGCCTGCAGGTCGCAGGGATCCTACACTACTTCTCCGACCTCTTTGTCTCGGATGATATCGGGGCAGAGAAGCCTTCCGAGGCCTTCTTTGAGGAAGCCATGCGCCGAAGCGGTGTAGCCCCCAATGAAGTCCTCTTTATCGGAGACAGCCTTCAAGCCGATATGATGGGTGCCCTTCGCAGTGGTATCGACCGCTGCTGGTACAATAGCCACGCAGCTCCAGTACCCGAGAGCCTTCCCTTGAACCACGTCATCCAGCGCCTAAGCGAAGTAAAGACCTTCCTGTAAGCCCTGGTCCCCACTCAAATGTTATATTACTTTTCGATGAATGTTATATTACTTTTCGGCGAAGGTTATATTACTTTCTGATGGAGGTCGTAATACCGCCTTCTGAAAGCCCTCCCATGTAGCCCCCGAAGTCTCCCACTTTCCCACAAGGAAGGAGTCCAAAGAATTCGTATCTTTGCGCTGGCTACGCCACTATGGAAGCGGAATTTCACGTATTCTTGATAGTGACGCTGTCAGCAAAATGGCTCAGTAGCTTAGTTGAATAGAGCGTCAGATTCCGGTTCTGAAGGTCGAGGGTTTGAGTCCCTCCTGGGTCACATCCGCATAGCTCCTTGAGTTTGTTTCTGCAAACCGAGAAGAATGCGTATCTTTGCAGCGATTTCGGAGGATGGAGAGAGTCTCCTCTTCTCGTGATCGACCATCGGAGAGATGGCAGAGTGGTCGAATGTGGCGGTCTCGAAATCCGTTGTACCGCAAGGTACCGGGGGTTCGAATCCCTCTCTCTCCGCGGTAAAGGGTGCAAATCGCTTGCGATTTGCACCCTTTTTCTATACCTAAGGAAATGAGGGTAAGCCCCTACCCTTCTTCGCTGAGATGGGTAAGGGCTTCGGTGAGGGTGTAGTGCTGAGCGGTAGCTTGGGGCTTTCGGTAGCGGCGGATCAAGCCTCGGAGGGGGCGCCACAGCGAACTAAAGTCCCGCACACTACGCGTGCTGACTTCGCCCTCCTCGCTTACCAGCGTGCAGCGATTGCTCCCAGAGAGCGGGCTACCAGCCACACGCGTCACGAAGTGCTGGCCCCCACGCTTGTCCATGATGAGCGCAGCATCACACAGCGTCCAGAGCTCAATGTACGCACCCAGTGTCGCCTCGGGGAAGGCGCCCAGATACGCCAAGCCATTCAGCTCGGCTATGGGAGTGAGGAACATTCGGCTATCCGAAAGAATGCGCTCACGATACCGCCACAAGAGGGGCACGCTTTGGCGAAAGAGCTCCGTAGCCTCGGTACGTGCTTCGGGCGTCAGTGGTGCGGGGAGAGATGTAGCGGGATAGAGACGTAGCAGGGTACCATCCATACGACGCAGCTGCCCCTCGGGGTGGTCAGTCGAATAGATAGTGTGGGAGCGGGATGCGAGCTCCTCTGTCAAAGTAGATGTAGCTTGGGTAGTCATACCTTTTATTTTTAGATGAGACGATACGTCCTCTCGTGTCAGGCAGGGAGTCTGCCTCTCGCACCTTGCCCCGTATGCGGATAGGTTGCGGACGGCTCGTAGCCGTTCTCTGGACACTTCTGATGAAAGACACTTCCCTTCCTGGGAAGCACCACGAAGATAGGCTTTTTCTAATAATCGCAGTGCCTTACTGCAGGCCTACAATAAAGTAGTCAATCGCTCTCTCAGCATATCGACCGTCACCATATCTGTCGTAGAGATGCGATAGGGAGGGAGATCATACTTGGAGAGAAGACGGTCTTTGAGTGCATCTCGGGCCTGCTGCGTGGCACTCCCCTTATGGAAGCTCCAGCCATCGACCTCGATGACGAGTAGCGGACGCTTCGTCAGCGAATTATAGACGAGGAAGTCCACGTGCGAGAGAGGACTCTTGACGAAAGCTCGCTCCTCAGCATCCAGTAGCGACGTATCAGCGATGAGTCTCTCAAGGGGATAGTGACAGAGTACGGAAAGCTCGCTACGCCCCACCTCATTGAGAGCCTTGAGTAGCGTATCATAGAAGAGCGTCTCAGATAGTTGGTCTGAGACCTGATGCTTGGACTGATAAGCCAGGCGCTCCGTAGTGTACTGCGTATATAGCAGGTCAAAGACCGAGCGCAGCTTGCTCTCCTTTACCTCGAAGTTGTTGTACTGAATGTAGCTGATGAGCTGAGATAGGATACTCCCCTCAGGCAGATCATTCCCTGTCGCCACGATACAGAGATGAGTCTTGGCACGAGAGATAGCTACGTTGAGGAGGTTCGGATCGTCAGAGAACTCCGTCGGACTATTGTCCACCATGCTCATGATGATCGTGTCGCACTCTCGCCCCTGATACTTGTGCACCGTACTTGCGATATCCATGCCCAGCATCTGGTTGATAGCCTGCGCCTGATCTTTATAGGGGGTGATGATACCGATACTCCCCTGATCCTGAAACTCTGGTAGCACTTCCTGCGTGATGACGTCTATCTCACGCTGGTTGAAGTGTCCTCGGGCATGATTCCCCTTCACGGTGCGTAGGACTTGAAGCACCTTCTCCTCACCCTTATCCGTCGTCATGGAGATTAGCTCACCGTCATAGAAGCGCTGATTGCAGAACTCAATGATCTTGGGGTGGCAACGATAGTGCTCACGTAGCAGCGTCACGGGGGCATCCTTGAAGGTCTCTAAGCAAGACTTCAGGAAGCTATGCGTCACAGCATCATATCGGTCATCGACCTGGTAGGTCTCTCTTATCGCTTTGAGAGCAAGGGTCTCCTCTCGGCTTACTACATTAGGTAGCTGCTTGTCATCCCCTACGATCACAGCATTCATAGCACACGATAGGGTCAATGCTCCCGTCTTGATATCGATCTGCGAAGCCTCGTCCATGATGACATAGTCAAAGACATAATCGGGATTGATATTCCCATTCGATCGGTATGTACTACTCAGCACCACGGGATATTCCTTGAGGAAAGCCTCCGTCTTGAGCTTGAAGTCTCTGATAGTGAACTGGCATCGGACACCGCCACTATCATAGCGCTTGCTTACCTTGCTTTTGAGAAGCTGGAGCGACGAGGTCGTAAGCTCCTTGACGCTCTGCTTTAAGTCGATGGACTGAAGACGCTGTGCGACTACTGAAAGCTCCTTCTCTATCTTAGACTGAGAAGCCTCATAGTAGGCATCTTCCAGGCAAGCGATGACCTCCGCAAACTCTCTCTTGAGGAACGAGAAGGCCTGCGGTCCTAAAGTGAATGCACTCTTCAAGCGAAACCAAAAGCTGGGTCGCTCCGACCGCTCTGCGAGCTGCTGAAAACGCGTAAGTAAGGCCATCAACCCTGCAGGAGACTTATCCTTCAGCCAGCTGACGTCTTGCCCGATAGTCTCATTAAGGAGATCATTATACTGACGCTCCGTCTGCAAGGCATTGAGCTCGGCCCGTAGCTGAGCCTGCTTCGTCTGGTCATCAAAGCCCTGAGACACCTTCCGCAGAGCCTCCTTGGCGACCTTCTTGACCGCCGAAGCATCCTCGAGCGCCCATCCCTCCATATCGGGGTAATAGGGCTGCTGCTGTTGGATGAAGGCCTCCTTGTTCTCGGAGTTCCCCAGCTGTGCCACGAGGAAGTCCAAGCCTTCACGCTGGAGCTTCTCGGCAATATTCTCTACGGCAGAATTATTGTTTGAGACCACCAATATAGTCTTGCCTGCGAGGAGCAAGTTCGCGATGATATTGAGGATCGTCTGCGTCTTCCCCGTACCTGGAGGCCCCTGCACGATACTCACCTGATGGCACAGGGCTGCCTCCACCGCGGCCTTTTGGCTGGCATTGCAACCAAAGGGATAGTAGACCTGCCGTGGCATAGAGCGCATAGCCAGCTTCCTCTTATCACCAAGGTACTGAGCAAGGGGCACGTTATCTCGCTTCACATCCACCAGACGGTAGGACTTCGCTAAGATATTTGTCCCGTCGCTGGCGCATAGTCCCGTCTCAGCTGCGAGCTTCTTCAGATAGTCCCACGTAGAGCCCCCCGTCAGGTCTATCGGCGTGCGGGTAATATAGACCTCCCGACCATCAAGGCACTCTACATAGCCATTCGTATGGGTCACTCGATAGAAATTGTACGTGGAGTAGGCGAAGCACAGGAGCTCTGCAATGTCGGAGATGCGCTTATTCCGGACGTAGAGCCCCCTATGCACGACGTTGATTGGCTTGGGATCTTTCAGATAAAGGAGGCGAGCTTTATTGTACTGGAAGACACGAGGAGAGGTATTGAAGCGCACCAACCATCCTCCATGCTCACTGACATCTATGGACTCGACCTGCTCGGTGATAAACATTCGTTTGTCCCCCTGCCGCTCCAAGTCTATGATCATACACCGCCTTGCATCCATATCTCTGAGTAAAAATCAACCAATTACTATAAGTCTCTGCAGCTATCTTCCACTGCGAAGAAGCCCCTTATGAGGCATCTAAATTACCAAGAATAGTAGATAGTTCTGCGGGGGCTGAGGGCGGCGTAGCAGGGCGTTTGTTCGGGACGGGAGGAGGCTATGGCGGGAGGACGTATACCTTGCGGGGGCAAAACGTATACGTTTCATGCCCAAGACGTATACGTTTCACACTCGAAACGTATACGTTTTCACCGCCAAACGTATACGTTGTGCTCGCGATACGTATACGTTCTGATGAGAAGAGGTATACGTTCGGGCCGTGCAACCGATGAAGCAGGCACTTTGAGCGAAGGAGAAAGCAGAGTGAAGGCGCAAGCTTTGGGTGAAGGAAGTAGCGGCCTGCATACAATCGAGGGATACAGCAAGCCCCCAGCAGGCGCCACGAGGACGGCTGCTGGGGGCTTTGCTTTAGCGGGAGTGACCCAAGAGCGGGAGCGGCAGGACGCTACATACGCGAGCGAAGATCCTTGGCACTCTGGCGCTCATCCTTACCCTCGATCGAGGCACCGAAGGAGTAGGTCATGCTCAGCGTGCAGAAGGTGTTATTCGACTCGTTCTTGACACGCATCTGGTAGGCGGGGGTATTGATATTGATGTAGGGCTCGGTCCAGATGAGGTTGTAGGCATCTGCAGCGATACGGAGCTTCCCATCGAGGAGCGTATAGGATAGGCCTGCATTAGCCGTGAAGGAATGCGAGTGCCTCAGACCTCCGTCATCGTAGCGTGGGCTCGCGTAGTAGATGGAGCAGGTACCTTGGAGCGTCTTACTGCGATTGAAGAAGAAGGTATTGTTCATGCTGAAGCTATAGTTTAGACCTGAGCCTCCATAGAGCGAGGACACATGGGCATCAAGCTTCGTTTCATTATACCAAAGGCGCTGGGAGATGTAGGTCTGGAAGAAGCTGACTTTATTGAAGAAGTAGCTATTCTCCAGCCCAACGAGCCAAGTCTTCTCGGCATTTTCATAGGTGTAGCTCCCGCGGTTCGTCGCAGGATCCAGGCGTATCACCTGCGTAATCCCGTCCCATAGGTAACCCCCATTGAGCTGGAAGTTCAGCGCACCGAGGAAGGTATATCCGAGGGCAAGCCGTGCGCGCTTCGCAGCACGTAGGTCCTCCTTCCCTCGCATGATGGTGTACTGATTCTCGTAATTAGCGAAGGGAGAGAGCAGACTGAAATCCGGACGGTTGAGACGGATGGTACTGCTGAGGCTGAAGGCATGGCGATCATTGGGATTGTAGCCTAAGAAGAGCGTGGGGAAGAGGTTGATATAGCTCCTCAAGTTCTCCAGACGACGGCCGTTATTCTCCCCTGCCGTATGGGTGTACTCCATACGAAGCCCCGTGCGAAGACTCCACGTCTCAGAGAGGGGATGTTTGAAGTCCGCATAGAGCGCATAGACCTGCTCATCGAAGCGAATCTTATCGTGGTGCTCACCCATCGTACTCGCTGCATCATAGTCACTACTATTGCTGATGCGCGTCCAAGACCCCTTTGCTCCGAAGCCCAGCGTCCCCTTACCGAGGGGCTCGACATAGTCCAGGCTGGCGATGTAGGAGTCGATATGCTGATCGGTCAGCGCATTGAAGCGGAAGTCCGAGCCCGCGATAGGAGTACCCTGAGGGGTTAGGCCCGAGGAGGTAAAGCTACGATCCTCCCGATTGCGGTAGCCGACATAGTCCACGTCCCACGATAGGCGGCGCTTAGGCACCCCCTTGAAGGTCTTCTCCATGTGGGCGTTCGCCGAGATGTACCTCCCATGATTGATGTTCACCGCAAGCCCTGGAAGGGAGCGAAGGAGCTGGTACGAGCCATCGGAAGTGATGCTATAGTCGCGAGAGTCATTCTCACGATGCGCACTATCCTGCTGTGGCGTATAGGAGGCGCTGAAGCCGAGTGTGAGCTCTGGAGTGAAGGCGTAGTCCAGCGCTCCACGTACGTTGAAGTACTTATCCCGCCCAGTGTAGTAGGTATCACTGACATAGTAGGTCTTCTGCTGAGGATAGGTACGATAGGTACGTGGGTCACCATCAAACAGCCCCGTACCGGCACCGAGGTCAAGGGAGGCTGTGACCTTGCCCTGATTATAGTTGAAGCTCGTACTGAGATCATAGCGAGGCCGCAACTTTTTGATCCCAAAGCCTGGCGTGACACTTCCCCCGAAGAAGTCATTCTTAGCTTTCTTCAAGACGAGGTTCAAGACGCCCGCATCTCCTTCGGCTTCGTACTTAGCAGGTGGTGTGGTCAAGATCTGAATCTCCTGAAGGTCGGACTGTGGATAGGAGCGCAGGAGACTAAGGAGAGCGGTACCTGAGAGGCGCACGCGCTTATCGTTGACGAGGACGATGACCCCACCCTTGCCGATAAGACTAATGCCACTATTCGTGACATTCACCCCAGGGGTCTGCCGTAGGACATCCAGTGCCGAGGCGGCGGCAGGCGCTATCTGGGTCGCATCGAAGACCAGACGGTCAGCCTTACGCAGCATGATCGGGCGGCGCCCTGTGACTTGGACAGCAGAGAGCTGCTTCGTCTCCTCAGTGAGGAGGAGTTCGCCGAGGTCAAGAGCACCAGCGATGGTGAGCGTCTGATGATAGGGTCGGTAGCCCAGCGCACGTACCTCAAGGAGGAAGGTGCCCTCAGGAGCCTCCAAGCGGAAAGCCCCATGCTCGTCGCTGGTCGTCCCCACGACGAGGCTACTATCAGCAGGATGGCGCAGGAGGACGTTAGCAAAGTCCACGGGCGTGCGGTCGGTCGTCTTCTTTAAGGTGCCCTGTACAGCGACGGTCGTCTGCGCAAGAAGGCTACCAGAAGATAGCGCAAAGGCGACTAAGAGCAAGTGAATGTGTTTCATACCAAGAGGTGCGTGCTAATGGAAATCGTCCCGAAAGGTAGCGACTTTATAGAAAAAAAAAAAAAAAAAATAGCCCCCTTAAACACCTGTGAAACACCGCTATTACATAGTCCTCTCCTCACCCTCCTGCAGTAGACGAATGAGCGAAAGCGGAGCTGCGATAGACTACAGCAAGCCCCCAGCAGCCACCACGAGGACGGCTGCTGGGGGCTTTGCTTTAGCGGGTGTGACCCAAGAGCGGGAGGCGGGGCACTACATACGGGAGCGGAGCTCTTGGGCACTCTTGCGCTCGGACTTGCCTCGGATAGGAGCACCGAAGGAGTAGGTCACACCGAGGTTGAGGGTGAGTGCACTATTCTCGTTGTTGGCATACATCTCATAGTCGGGAGTCGTGATATTCAGACGGAGATTATTGCGGAGGAGGTTGTAGGCGTCGAGAGCGAAGCGAAGCTTCCCTTGGAGGAGCGTGTAGGATAGGCCCGCTCCGCCAGAGATGACGTGCCCCATATGGAAGCCTCCATCGTAGCCAGGTGTCCGATAGTAGAAGGAACAGGTCCCCTGGAAGGTCTTACTGCGGTTGAAGAAGAAGGTATTGTTGAGGCTGACATGATAGCTCAAGCCTGCTCCCCCGTAGAGCGAAGTGGACTCAGGGCCGATCTTCATATCAGAGTACCAGAGACGCTGGGAGATGTAGGTCTGGAAGAAGCTGACCTTATTGAAGAAGAAGCTATTCTCCAGGCCGAAGGTCCAGGTCTTCTCGGCATTGTCATGCGTGATGCTCCCTTGATTCGTCACGGGATCGAGGCGGATGACCTGTGTGATACCATCCCAGAGATAGCCACCGTCGAGCTGGAAGTTCAGTGCCCCAAGGAAGGTGTAGCCGAGAGCAAGCTGGGCACGCTTAGCAGCACGCAGATCTTCTTTCCCTCGCATGATGCTGTACTGGTTCTCATAGCTGGCAAACGGCGAGAGTTGGCCGAAGTGGGGGCGATTGAGGCGGACAGTACCATTGAGGCTGAAGGCATGGCGGTCGTTGGGGTTGTAGCCTAAGAAGAGCGTGGGGAAGACGTTGAGATAGCTCTTGAGGTGCTCCAGACGACGGCCGTTGTTTTCGCCTGCCGTATGGGTGTACTCCATACGAAGACCCGTGCGGAGATCCCACTTGTCGGAGAGCGGATGCTTGAAGTCAGCATAGAGCGCATAGACATGTTCGTCGAAGGTGATCTTGTCGTGACGCTCACCCATGGAGCTCTTGGCATCGTAGTCGCTTCGGTTGGTGGTGCGGGTCCACGTCCCCTTAGCCCCAAAGCCCAGCGTCCCCTTACCAAGCGGCTCAGTATAGTCCAGGCTCGTGATGTAGGAGTCGGTGTGCTGATCGGTCAGAGCATCGAAGTGGAAGTCCGACCCTGGGATGGAAGTACCATTAGGCATCAAGCCACGGGAGGTGAAGTTGCGCCCCTCTTGGCTTCGATAGCCTACATAGTCGGCATCCCACGAGAGACGACGCTTGGGAGCGGACTTGAAGCTCTTCTCAAGGTGAACATTCGCCGTAGTGTATTGGCTCTTGTCCGTCTCGTCGGCCACACCAGGGAGCAGGCGTAGGAGTTCACGCTCACCACTGGGGAGGATGCGATAGTCTCGGCTATCATTCTCCCGTCGAGAATTTTCCTTCTCTGGGCTGTAGGATATGCTCGCCCCCATAGAGAGCTCTGGGGTGAAGGCATAGTCTAGCCCCGCACGAAAGTTGAAGTAAGGGCCCTGCCCCGAGTAGGCGGTCTCACTCGAATGGAAAGTACCCTGCTTGGGATAGGTGCGGTAGGAATCTAGGCGACCATCATAGCCTGAAGAGCCTCCTCCGAGCTGGAGAGAAGCGGTGACCTTGTCCTTCTTGTAGTTGAGGTTGGAAGTGAGGCTATACAGGACCTTATCCTTACGAAGTCTGAAGCGAGGAGCGATACTTCCTCCGAAGAAATCGTTCTTAGCCTTCTTGAGGATGATGTTCAGCACACCGGCATTCCCCTCGGCTTCGTACTTAGCGGGCGGGGTGGTGAGTATCTGGATCTCCTGGAGGTCAGACTGCGGATAGGAGCGGAGGAGGCTGATCAGAGCAGAGCCCGAGAGACGTACCCGCTTGTCGTTGATGAGGACGATCACCCCGCCCTTGCCGATGAGGCTGATGCCGCCGTCGGAGACGTTCACCCCAGGGGTCTGGCGCAGGACATCCAGAGCCGAGCTGGCAGCGGGAGCGATCTGCGTAGCGTCGAAGACCATACGGTCGGCCTTGCGGAGCATGATGGGGCGGCGCCCTGTGACTTGGACAGCGGAGAGCTGCTTCGTCTCCTCGGTGAGGAGGAGTTCGCCGAGGTCAAGTGCACCAGCGATGGTGAGCGTCTGATGATAGGGTCGGTAGCCCAGCGCACGCACCTCGAGGAGGAAGGTGCCCTCGGGAGCCTCCAAGCGGAAAGCCCCATGCTCGTCGCTGGTCGTCCCCACGACGAGGCTACTATCAGCGGGATGGCGCAGGAGGACGTTAGCAAAGTCCACGGGCGTGCGGTCGGTCGTCTTCTTTAAGGTGCCCTGTACAGCGACGGTCGTCTGCGCAAGAAGGCTACCAGAAGATAGCGCAAAGGCGACTAAGAGCAAGTGAATGTGTTTCATTTCAAGGAGTGCGGTGCTAATGGAAGTGGTACCGAAAGGTAGTGATTTTTCAGAAAAACAGCACCATGAATGCCTGCGACACACCGCAATTATACAGTCCTCTCCCCTCCCTCCTGCAGTAGACGAGCGGGCGACAGTAGAGCTGCCTGAGCGAGGGAGATCCCATGGGTGAGATCGCATAGGATAGCCCAGCTCCCCGATATACCCCTCCGAAGTGACCGAGCAAGTCCTTTGACTTATCGCAAGTATTCCTCTTATCCAGCGCAGGGAAAAGTGTCCTTCTCGTGAAGAAAAAAGCGCTTTCACGTAGTGGTTTTTCTCTATCTATGTACGTAGTCTTAAAGACCAGGCACGCAAATCCAAATATCCACGTACGTAGATATTAGGGCCACGTACGTAGCCCAAACTTTTCTACCACTCGTCCGCAACTTTTATCCCTACACGGAGCAACAACCTAATACAGGAATCAAGAGAAAGCTATATAGCTCTACCCACGTACTCATATAGGTCAGCCCTTCGACCAATATAGGCTCACACCATCCCTCCGACAAGGAGCATATCCACCCATACCTCCTCCCCCGAGAAATCACAGCGAAGACGAGGCGCTTACGAAGGGAAAAAGCCCCCGTCTGCTCTGTGGGGAAGGCCTGACCCAAGAGAGCATACAGACTTTTAGTATCTTTGTCCTATCTGATCAGATTCGATGCAAGCTATAGGCCAGCTACACCATATATATAAGACCCTTGGTATGACCTACCGCCTCCTCCTCGTGGCGGTAGTGTGTCTGTGTGCCTATATGACGGGTGTCGCTGAGACGCCTCAGCCCCAGCAAGACAAGACCTTCGGCCTCCCCCTCACCCTCTCACAGAGCGCTCAGATTAGCTATCTGGCAGCCCAGCCCAGCGCCGAAGACTCCTACACCCTCTACGGCCATGCAGGCCTACGCGTATGGGATGCAGAGCAGGGGATCGATGTGACCTTCAACTACGGTATCTTCAACTTTACCGACGACTTCTCTCTGCGCTTCACTCAGGGCAAGACCGACTACATCGTCCTGCCCATAGCGACCAGTGACTACATGAGCGAGTATCAGAGCCGTGGTGTCATCCGCGAGCTGGTGCTCAATACCGACAGCGCGCAGCGTGCCCATCTCTGGCGACTCCTCATCGAGAATGCACAGCCCGAGAACCGCACGTACCGATACAATGCCTTCCGCAACAACTGCAGTACGCGCCCGCTGGATCTCTACTTCGCGACCTTGACGGACTTCGGCAAGCTCGACGAGCGCGGGAGTCAGCTGACCTTCGTGCTGGACAGCGTGCCTGGCATCACGCCACTCCCCGACAAGACTTGGCGTGAGGCGATCAACGAGCTGGAGGCCTCCTCCCCCTGGCTGGTACTGGGGACAGATCTCGCGATGGGCCCCGAGCTGGATGAGAAGATGAGCATCCGCGACCGCTTCTTCATCCCCATGGAGGCCGCACGCCTGCTCCCCCACCTCGCTATGGGCATCGTCACCCCTGACCAAGAGATCTGGGGACGCCCCGTCCAGCAGACGCTGGAGTATGGCGAGCCCCGCCCTATCGCACCCGCAGGCCTCAGCGTGACCCATCCCCTCGTCATCTTCTCCCTCATCCTCCTGCTCTCTATCGGGGTCTTCATCTGGCGCTGGCTCAGAAAGCCCGTCGCTGGAGTCATCGAATTCAGCCTCTATCTCGCAGCAGGCCTCGGGGGGACACTCCTCTGCTACCTCAGCTTCATCTCTGAGCACCCGATGGTATCGCCGAACTTCAATCTCCTCGCGCTCCATCCGCTCTACCTCATCATAGCACTCCTGATGCCCGCTGGGCAGCGTACACGCCGTGTGCGCACCGTCCTGCATGCCGTCTGTCTCGTGCTACTCATCGCCTTCCCCATCGCGAGCCTCATCGCAGGGCAGGTGATCAACCCGAGCGTCTATCTGATCGCTCTCAGCCTCGGCCTCCTTTCGCTGGGGCGTCTCCTTCACAAGCCTATATCTCATAAGTATGTCCAAGAGCCCACTGGAGCAGCGTAGCATGCGCTACCTACTGACCTCACTGCTGGCCCTTGTGGCACTCCAGCAGCCGCTACAGGCGGGGGACCTCCCTCGTGTAGTCGTCTATATCACCATCGAGGATCTCCGTGGTGACTACCTCGAGCAGCTACGCCCCCTCTTTACTGAGGACGGCTTAGGCCGAATGCTCTCCGAGGGGAAGATCTACCCACATGTCCGCTTCCCTCTGGCGGAGCTGGACCGCGCCTCTGCCACGGCCACCCTGCATACGGGAGCCTATCCCCAGACGCATGGCATCGAGCGCACGACACTCTGGAGCAAGAAAGAGCATGCCTGGCGCTCGGTCTTCCATGATCCCAGCGTCACGGGGAGCTATACCCGCGACACCTATTCTCCCAAGGCACTCTTAGTCAATACCCTTGGCGACCGAATCAAAGAGGCCTCCTCGGGAGCAGGCTTGGTCTATGCCATCGCCTCGGACGCCGAGACCGCTATCGCCTCGGGCGGGTGGTTTGCCAACGGGGCCTTCTGGCTCGACAGCAAGATCGCCTCATGGGCCAGCTCGAGCTACTACGAGGGGATGCCCAAGAGCCTCGAGGCCTACAACCGCTCCGCCGAAGGGCCTAATAAGCGCCTCGTCGGTGGGCAGATGGCATGGAGTCCACTCCGTAGCTATAGCTCACCCTCTCGCACCTGGTCCGACTGGGGTGGTCGCTTCACGCACCGCTATCAGGGACATCAAGCAGCGGACTTCAAGCGCAGCGCTCTGGCCAACGAAGAGGTCACGAGCCTTGCACTACGTCTACTCGACCAAGGGGGCTATGCCGAGAGCAAGTCGCCTGGCATGCTGGCCCTCTCCTACAGCCTTGACGTCGCACCACGCGAAGCTCAGGGTGAGCTGACCAGCGAAGAGGTAGACGCCTACGTACGACTTGACAAGAATATCCAAGCCCTCCTGCAGGAGCTACGTCGTAAGTTCGGCGAAGGCAACTACCTGCTCGCCCTCTCGGGTACGGGCTATACCCACTATCGCCGTCCACGCCTTCGTGGTGCTGAGGCCCGCTACGGGCAGTTCAGTGCGAAGAAAGGTGCAGCACTGCTCAACCTCTATCTCTCCGCCCTCTACGGTCAGGGGAGCTGGGTAGAGCGCCTCGCCGATGGACGCGTGTACCTCAATAGGAAGCTCGCTGAGACGAAGCGTATCGCACTCTCCGAGCTCCAGGATAAGTCGGCCGCCTTCCTCGAGGAGATGGAGGGCATCGGTATGGCTGTCGCTGGCGAGCGTCTGGTCACCCAGTCCTCTCTGAGCGATGCGGCCCGAGCGCTTCGCCGCTCGATCCACGTCCGCCATATGGCCGACGTCTACTGGACCCTCACACCCGGATGGGAGGTCGAGGATCCTGCAGACAGCCCCAACCTGTGGCTTCACTCCACAGCCATCAGCAGTCCCTGCATCCTCCTCGGAGCAGGTATCACGGCACGCGACTTCGACTACCCTATCGTCGAAGCCTCCGACGTAGCCAAGGCCATCGCCTACGTCCTCCGCATCCGCCCACCGAACGCCGCACGATAGCGCACCCCGAGTATAGGGTCTCCGATGCCACATCGCCCTATACATTATTATATATGTAGGGAGTACCCTTCCCCGCTATCACAGCACTAAGGAAGCCCTCCCACTCCATCATACAAGAAGAAATAAAACAAGATATATGGGATTCATAGACCTATTGTCGAAGCTATTCGGCAACAAATCACAGCGTGACCTCAAGGAGATCACGCCTTGGGTAGAGCGCGTCAAGGCCGTCTACCCCGAGATCGATGCACTGTCTGACGACGACCTGCGTGCCCGCACCGCCTCGCTCCGTCAGCGTATCAGCGACTACGTAGCCAGCGAACGTGCTGAGGTAGAAGAGCTCAAGGCCAGCGTCGAAGGCAAGGAGCTCGATGAGCGTGAAGCTATCTGGGCCAAGGTAGACAAGCTCGAGAAGGAGATCCTCGACAAGCTCGAGATCGTCCTCGACGAAGTCCACCCCGAGGCCTTCGCTATCGTCAAGAGCACGGGTCGCCGCTTCGCAGAGAACGCCGAGATCCGCGTCAAGGCTACGGACTTCGACCGCGACCTCAGCGTCAGCCACGACTTCGTCCGCATCGAGGATGATATGGCTATCTATCAGAACCACTGGCTCGCTGGTGGCAATGAGATCACCTGGGACATGGTGCACTACGACGTGCAGCTCTTCGGGGGTACCGTCCTGCACAAGGGTAAGATCGCCGAGATGGCTACGGGGGAAGGTAAGACCCTCGTCGCTACGCTCCCTGTCTTCCTCAATGCCCTCACGGGTAATGGTGTCCACGTCGTCACGGTGAATGACTACCTCTCCAAGCGTGACTCGGAGTGGATGGGCCCACTGTACATGTTCCACGGCCTCAGCGTAGACTGTATCGACAAGCACCGCCCCAATACCCCTGAGCGTCGTGCAGCATACAACGCTGACATCACCTTCGGGACGAACAATGAGTTCGGCTTCGACTACCTGCGCGATAATATGGCTACCAGCCC
Source organism: Porphyromonas pasteri (assembly GCF_014647755.1). Taxonomy (GTDB): domain Bacteria; phylum Bacteroidota; class Bacteroidia; order Bacteroidales; family Porphyromonadaceae; genus Porphyromonas; species Porphyromonas pasteri. The sequence continues at coordinate 706,334 of NZ_BMPU01000001.1, forward strand.
CGAAGACCTCGTGCAGCGCCGTCACAACTATGCTATCGTCGACGAAGTGGACTCCGTCCTCATCGACGATGCCCGTACGCCTCTCATCATCTCAGGCCCTGTGCCCAAGGGTGACGATCAGCTCTTCGAGCAGTTCCTCCCCAACGTAGAGACCGTCGTCGATGCGCAGCGCAAGCTCTGCCAGCAGCTCCTCATCGACGCGAAGAAAAAGATCTCTTCGTCAGACAAGAAGGAGCAGGAAGAAGGCTTCTTCCTCCTCTTCCGCACCTACAAGGGTATGCCTAAGAGCAAGCCCCTCATCAAGTACCTCAGCGAACCTGGTATCAAGGCCGGTATGCTCAAGGTCGAGGAAGAGTATATGGCCGACAACATGCGCCAGATGCACCTCGTCACCGATGAGCTTTACTTCGTCATCGACGAGAAGCACAATAGCATAGAGCTCTCCGACAAGGGTATCGACCTCCTGACGCGCGGTACGGATGACCCCACCTTCTTCATCCTCCCCGATATCGCCAGCCTCCTGGCTGACCTGTCGAACCAAGGTCTCTCCCCCGAGGAGCTCGCCGAGCGCAAGGAAGCCCTCCTCTCTGACTATGCCATCAAGAGCGAGCGCGTGCACACCGTGAACCAGCTCCTCAAGGCCTATGCCCTCTTCGAGAAGGATGACCAGTATGTCGTCATGGACAACAAGGTCATGATCGTCGACGAGCAGACAGGGCGTATCATGGACGGTCGCCGCTACTCCGACGGCCTGCACCAGGCTATCGAAGCTAAGGAGCGCGTCCACGTCGAGGCTGCTACCCAGACCTTCGCCACCATCACACTGCAGAACTACTTCCGTATGTACCACAAGCTCTCTGGTATGACGGGTACGGCAGAGACCGAGGCAGGCGAACTCTGGGACATCTACAAGCTCGACGTCGTCGTCATCCCCACAAACCGCCCCATCGCTCGCCATGACCTCAACGACCGTATCTACAAGACGGCCCGTGAGAAGTATGCAGCAGTCATCGAGGAGATCGTACGCCTCGTAGGCGAAGGCCGCCCCGTACTCGTCGGGACGACCTCAGTGGAGATCTCGCAGCTCCTAAGCAAGATGCTTGACCTGCGCAAGATCCCCCACAACGTCCTCAACGCTAAGCTCCACCAGAAGGAAGCTGAGATCGTAGCTCAGGCAGGTAAGCCCGGCGTCGTCACCATCGCCACCAACATGGCTGGTCGTGGTACCGACATCAAGCTGACGCCCGAGGTCAAGGCAGCCGGTGGTCTCGCGATCCTCGGTACCGAGCGTCACGAGTCTCGCCGTGTCGACCGCCAGCTCCGTGGTCGTGCAGGTCGTCAGGGTGACCCAGGTTCATCCGTCTTCTTCGTATCGCTCGAAGACCACCTGATGCGCCTCTTCGCCTCAGACCGCCTTGCCGCTATGATGGACAAGATGGGCTTCGAGGAAGGTGAAGTACTCGAGCACAGCATGCTCAACAAGGCCGTCGAGCGTGCCCAGAAGAAGGTCGAGGAAAACAACTTCGGTATCCGTAAGCGCCTCCTCGAGTACGATGACGTGATGAACTCCCAGCGTGAGGTCATCTACAAGCGCCGTCGCCACGCCCTCATGGGTGAGCGTATCGAGATGGACGTCATGAACACGCTCTACGATGCAGGGCGCCTGCTCATCGACACGCACCAGCCTGCCGAAGACTTCGAGGGCTTCACGACGGACATTATGCGTACTTTCGCTATGGAGTCTCCCTTCGACGAGCAGACCTTCCGCCGCACCAAGGCTGATGACCTCGCCGACCAGCTCTACGAAGCGGTAGAATCGACCTTCATGGCTCGTGCTAAGCAGATCGCCGATATCGCTTATCCTACGCTTCATCAGGTCTTCACCGAGCAGGGTCACGTCTATGAGCGCATCATGATCCCTCTGACCGACGGACGTATGGCCTACAACGTCAGCTGCAACCTCCGCGAAGCAGATGAGAGTGAAGGTCGCACGATCATGCGTGAGTTTGAGAAGGCTATCGTCCTGCACATCATCGACGAAGCTTGGAAGGAGCACCTGCGTGAGATGGATGAGCTGCGTAACTCTGTGCAGAACGCCAGCTACGAAAACAAGGACCCTCTCCTCGTCTACAAGCTCGAGTCCTACGAGCTCTTCCGTGCGATGATCGAAGACATGAACCGCAAGACGGCCTCCGTCCTCATGCGTGTCCGACTCAACATCGCTCCTCCCGAGGAAGAAGCTCCCCGTCAGGTAGAGATCCGCGAAGCCGCCCCTGAGGTACAGCGCCCTGCGCCCCAGTACCACGAGCAGCGTCACGAAGTCGGTAGCCCCGAGGACCGCGAAGAGCAGCGCCGTACGCCTGCTCAGGCAGCCCACACGATCGGCCGCAACGACCTCTGTCCCTGCGGTAGCGGTAAGAAGTTCAAGCACTGCCACGGCAAGGGCTTCTAAGCACTAAGGTCCCTACACCTTATATATAAGCTCGCCCCCAGCTCCCGATCGGGAGTTGTGGGCGAGCTTCTTTTTTGAGGCATTCCCCACTCATCTCTAAGTGCTATTCGTGCCTTGTGAGTAAAGCTTGTTGATAGTGTACGACGAAAAAACGTATCTTTGGAATGCTTTGTACACACACAAAAAGGACAATTAGAATGAAGAACTTCGACATAGCCATCATCGGTGGCGGTCCTGCTGGCTACAATGCCGCAGCGAATGCTTCAGCCAACGGCCTTCAAGTAGTACTCTTTGAACACACAGCCCTCGGAGGCGTCTGCCTCAATGAAGGGTGCATACCAACGAAGACCCTACTCCACTCGGCCAACCTCCTCGACGAAATGCGCGAAAGCGCTGCTTATGGTATCCATGTAGAGGGAGCTATCTCCGCCAACTATGCAGAGATCGTTGCCCGCAAGGATAAGATCGTCAAGACCCTTACCGGAGGTGTCTCCTACAAGCTCAAGGGTGCTGGTGTCACGGTCGTCTCCAAGACTGCTCGCCTCACGGGCGAAGAGGGAGATCGTATCTTAGTCGCTACAGACGACGAGACCTATGCCGTGAGCTACGTCCTCCTTGCTACTGGTAGTGAGACTGCCATCCCTCCCATCCCTGGCCTCAGCGAAGTCGGCTACTGGACGAGCCGCGAGGCCCTCAGTGCCACGACACTCCCCAAGGACATCACGATCATCGGTGGTGGTGTCATCGGTATGGAGTTCGCTGGTATCTATACCTCCCTCGGTGTACCCGTACGTGTCATCGAGATGGCTCCCGAGATCCTCGGCGCTATGGACAGCGAGACCTCGGGCATGCTTCGCAAGGAGTATGCACGACGTGGTATTCAGTTCTACCTCGAGACGAAGGTCACAGCAGTATCTGCTGAGGGCGTAAGCATCGAGACGAAGGACGGGAAGACCGAAGTCCTCCCCACCTCGCAGATCCTTCTGAGCGTCGGCCGTCGTCCCGTGACGGATGGCTTAGGCCTTGAGACACTCTCTATCCAGATGAACCGCGCAGCCGTAGTGGTGAACGAGTACATGCAGACCTCCCACCCCCGCGTCTATGCCGCTGGTGATATCACAGGCTTCTCTATGCTCGCTCATACCGCTATCCGTGAGGGTGAGGTCGCTATCAACCATATCGTAGGTGGTAGTGATGACCGTATGCGCTACGACTCTGTACCTGCTGTCGTCTACATGCACCCCGAGATCGCTGGTGTCGGAGCTACCGAAGAGAAGCTCCGTGCCGAAGGCCGCTACTACCGCGTGCTCAAGCTCCCCATGGCCTATGCAGGACGCTACGTCGTAGAGAACGAGCAAGCCCCTGGGCTGTGTAAGGTCCTGGTCGACGAGAATGACACCATCCTCGGCTGCCACATCTTAGGGAATCCCGCATCGGAGCTCATCCTCCTGGCTGGTATTGCCGTCACCGACCGCTCCAGCATCGAGGACTTCCGACGCCACATCTTCCCTCACCCCACAGCAGGGGAGATCCTCCACGAGGTCCTCTTCTCCTAAGAGCTACCTACCCACTCCATAGATATAATAGACACATCATATAAGCTAAATCTCATGGCGACATTCGATATCAAAATGCCCAAGATGGGCGAGAGCGTAACCGAGTGTACGATCACCGTCCTCAACGTGAAGGTAGGGGACTACATCGAGGAGGACACAGACCTCTTCGAGATCACTTCTGCCAAGACGGCCGCTACGATCCCCTCCCCCGTAGCTGGTACGATCGTCAAGATCAACTATGCCGAAGGCGACACCGTCGCTGTCGGTGAGCCCGTCATCATCGTCGACACTTCGGGTCAGGCAGTAGCTCCTGCCACCCCAGCACCCGCAGCTGAGAAGGAAGCACCTGCTCCTGCCGCTGCCCCCACCCCATCCATTCCCGTCACCGATGTTCATCGTGGCACGGTAGAGCGCTGGTACTCACCAGTCGTCCTCGAGCGTGCTAAGGCCGCTAAGGTAAGTCAGGAAGAGCTGGACAAGATCCAAGGCACAGGCTTTGGCGGTCGCGTCAGCAAGGCCGACATCGTCCGCTACATCGAGCAGAAGAAGGGTGCACCCGCTCCTACTCCACGTGCAGAGCGCGCTGCAGCTCCTGCTCCCGCATCCGCATCCGCCGCTCGTCCTCAGGTCGCAGCTCCCGCTGTGCCCGTAGGTCCCGATGACCGCGTGATCCCTATGGATCCTATCCGCCGTATCATCGCTGACCGCATGGTACAGTCGGTACAGGTAGCTCCTCACGTGACAAGCTTCCTCAAGGCCGATATCACAGATCTGGTAAAGTGGCGCGAAGCAGAGAAGGACAACTTCAAGAAGCGCGAAGGCTACTCACTGACGTACATGTCTCCCATCATCGAAGCGGTAGCCCGTGCACTGAAGGACTTCCCCCGCATCAATGCAGCTGTCGATGGGTACAACATCATCGAGCGTAAGCACGTCAACGTCGGTATGGCTGTAGCCCTGCCCGATGGCAATCTCGTCGTACCCGTCATCCGTGATGCCGACAAGCTGAGCCTTGCAGGTATCGCTGAGCAGGTAGCTCGCCTTGCAGACAAGAGCCGCAAGGGCCAGCTCACGCCAGACGAAATGTCCGGCGGCACGTTCACGATCTCGAACTACGGCTCCTCGGGCACGCTCTTCGGTACGCCGATCATCAACCAGCCTGAGTCCGCTATCCTCGGTATCGGGGCTATCGAAAAGGAACCCACGATCCTCGAGACACCTGCTGGTGACGTCATCGCCGTCCGCCACAAGATCTATCTCTCCTTCTCCTATGACCACCGTATCATCGATGGTATGCTCGGCGGCGCCTTCCTGCAGGCTGTAGCACGCTACCTCGAAGAATGGAAGACTAACAACGCATAACCATGAGCTCAGTAAAGAAGATATATGGGATCAAGACCACCGACAAGGAGACCCTTCGTCGCTGGTACTACCTCCTCTACCTCGGCCGCTGCCTTGATGAAAAGGCGCCCAGCTACCTGCTACAGTCTATCGGGTGGCAGTTCCACGCCTCCAACGCTGGCCACGATGGTATCCAGCTCGCTATCGGACAGATCTTCCAGCGAGGCAAGGACCATCTCTTCCTCTACTACCGTGACCTGCTGGCAGCCCTGTCGGCTGGTATGACGGTCGAGGAGATGATCCTCAATGGTATCTCTAAGGCTACCGACCCCACGAGTGGTGGCCGACACATGTCTGACCACTACGCTAAGGTCGAATGGGGTATCCACAACATCTCCTCCTGCGTCGCTGCACATGACTCTCAGGCTGTAGGTCTGGCACGTGCTCTCGACTACTATGGCGTAGACGGTGTGGCTATCGCTTCGCACGGGGAATCCTCCGCTTCCGAAGGCTACGTCTTCGAAGCCATCAACGGTGCAGCACGTGAGCGCCTCCCAGTCATCTTCGTCCTCCAGGGCAATGGCTATGGCATCTCCGTGCCTACGCACGAGCAGACGGCTAACCCACGCGTCGGGCAGAACTACGCTGGTATCCGCCATCTCAAGGTCCTCTTCTGCAATGGTAAGGACGTCTTCGACTCCATGAACACCATGGAGGCTGCACGTGAGTACGCTGTCAAGCACCGCACGCCTGTCGTCGTCACGGCAGACTGCGTACGTATCGGCGCACACTCCAACTCGGATAAGCACACGCTCTACCGCAGCGAAGAAGAGCTGCAGCGCGCTCAGGCAGCAGACCCGCTGCCTAAGTTCCGCCGTATGCTCCTGCGCTACCATCGCTTCACCGAAGAAGAGCTACAGGCTATCGAAGCAGAAGCACGCGAAGAGCTGAAGGTCGCTAACCGCAATGCCCTCAAGGCACCAGATCCCACGGCTGATACAGTCATGGAGTACGTCATCGGCGAGGCTTACCCTGGCGACAAGTACGGCACGGGTATCCCCGATGGTTCGGGCGAACAGCTGACGCTCGTGCAGGCTATCAACAAGACCCTCAAGCAGGAGTTCCGTCACAATCCCGACACCTTCCTCTGGGGTCAGGACGTCGCTAACAAGGATAAGGGTGGCGTCTTCAACGTGACGAAGGGCATGCTTCAGGAGTTCGGCAACAAGCGTATCTTCAACGCTCCTATCGCTGAAGACTACATCGTAGGTACGGCGAACGGTATGAGCCGCTTCAGCGACAAGATCCGTATCGTCATCGAAGGGGCTGAGTTCTCCGACTACTTCTGGCCTGCTATGGAGCAGTTCGTGAACTCCACGCACGACTTCTGGCGCAGCAATGGGCAGTACTCTCCCAATATCACCATCCGCCTCTCTACGGGTGGCTATATCCAAGGTGGTCTGTACCACTCACAGAGTGTCGAAGGTGTCCTGACAACCTTCCCTGGTGCTCGCGTAGTTTATCCTTGCTTCTCGGACGACGCTGCTGGGCTTCTCCGTACGGCGATGCGCTCACGCGGTGTCACGGTCTTCCTCGAGCCCAAGGCACAGTACAATAGTGCTGAGTCTGCCTCCGTCATCCCCGAAGACTTCGAAGTTCCCTTCGGCAAGGCACGTATCCGCCGCGAAGGGACGGATGCTACGCTCATCACCTACGGAAATACGCTCCACTTCGCTCTCAATGTCGCTGAGCGCATCCAGAAAGACCTCGGCAAGAGCATCGAAGTCATCGACCTTCGCTCGCTCGTACCCTGGGATGAAGAGACCGTCTATGCCTCTATCCGCAAGACGTCCAAGGCGCTCATCGTACACGAAGACCGCGTCTTCGGTGGCTTCGGTGCAGAGCTCGCGGCTTCGATCGCCAAGAAGGCCTTCCGTGATCTGGATGCCCCCATCTTCCGTGTCGGGGCACTCTCCACGCCCGTAGGCTTCCACAAGTGCTTTGAGCTGACGACCCTGCCCAGCGAAGACAAGATCTACGCCGCAGCTAAGGAGCTCATCGAATACTAACCCCAAAAGCAACGACAATATGAAGACTATAGGACTGCTCTACAGCAAGAGCACAGCCTACACCGCCGAGCTGGGAGAGCGTATCGCTGCAGCCTGGGGGAAAGGGATCGAATATGTAGACATCGACACGGCGCATCTGGCTGACGTCGAGAAGCACGCAGCTCTCATCCTCGGTACGCCTACCTACTTCAACGGCGAGCTACCTTCGGCTTGGGACGAATTCCTTCCCGAGATCGAGGACGCTGACTTCTCCGGCAAGCTCGTAGCTATCTACGGCCCCGGCAATCAGGTAGAGACCCCCGTCAGCTTTGCTGATGGCGTGGGTATCCTCGCCAGGTACTTCGAAGAGCTGGGTGCTGAAGTCGTCGGCCGCACGTCGCGCGAAGGCTACGAGTACGAGCATTCACTCGCCGAGTGCGGTGATCAGTTCGTCGGCCTCATCGTCGATCCCACGAATCAGCCTGAGCTTACCGACGCCCGCCTCACCGCTTGGATCAAGCAGGTCAAGAAGGAATTTGGCGTAAAGTAAGGCGCACGTAGAGGCCACGCCTCTATTTGCTATCCATCGCAAGTCCGCCCCCTCAGCGCGCCCACGACAGTGGTGCAGCGTCTGAGGGGGCGGACTTTTCTATTCGGACCTATTGAGCTCAGCGAGCGAAGGGGCTTGTTGCACGGCGAAAAGTAGCCGTGCCGAGCGAGCAAAAGGAACGTGATCCCTCCTCTCACCATCGCTACTGCACGGACGGAACTACTGAAGTCGGCGAGAAAAGGTGCTTGACTTCGTGCGCTTTCCTCCTTGAGTTCGCAGCAGAAAATACGGTTAACTTCAAAAAATCAACCGTATGAATGTGCACATTTATACGTATCAACCTACGAATTTATACGTATTAATCTTCAGATTTATACGTATTAATCGCCGAAATAATACGTATTAATTCCCACATTAATACGTATAAATTGCCACAAAGCTACTTAAGAATCGTCGGCTTCTTCCTTATGAAGATGCACGAACTTCAGGAAGAAACTTCACCCACGTAAGCTGGTTCCCTCGGCATCTTCCTTATGAATGCACACGAACTTCAAGAAGTGACTTCGCCCACGTAAGCTGCTTTCCTCGGTTAGTTGAGGTGTTTCGGTTAAGACAGCACCGCAGTCAAGGCACCTTCCACCCCATGGGAGGCGCTGCGCGAGATCGTCGTCCATGCCCATGCGCAGTGACTTTCGATGACGAGCCATTAGCATCCTCCGCTCGGAAGCCCTTTCCTGAGGGCATCACTCACGGTGCATGGGGGCTTTTTAGTACCTTTGGGGCGAGATATGTTTGTTTGGTTCGTAATTAATTAGATCATACGTGGAAGCCAAAGTCCCCTCCTCTACCTCGCACTACCTCCGCTCTTCGGTCCCAGTGATTGGGGTCGTCATCTTCTTCCTCTTCCTTGCGTTAGCTTACTTCGCGCCCGCTGTCTTTGAGGGCCGTGAGCTCTTCCAGCAGGACGTCGCTGGTGCCAGCGGCAATGCTTCGGATGTCTACAAGCACATGGAGGCTACGGGGGAAGGCTTCTCCTACTGGACCAACAGCCTCTTCGGGGGGATGCCGATGTATCAGATCGCACCCTCCTACCCCTCGGTAGGCGTCATCCGCACGATACAAGATGTGCTCACGCTGCAGTGGCCCTTCACGCTCCTACCAGGATATAGCTGGCTGCTCTTCGCCATGCTCGGTGGCTTCTATCTCTTCATGCGTGCCCTACGTATGGAGCGCCTACCATCGGTGCTCGGGGCGATCATGTGGACCTTCTCCAGCTACTTCATCATCCTCATCACGGCAGGACATATATGGAAGCTGATGACTCTCTGCTTCATCCCGCCGACGATCGCAGGGATCATACACACTTATCGCGGGCGCTACCTCCTCGGTGGCGCCATGACGGCTCTCTTCGCAGCGCTTCAGATCCTATCGAACCACGTGCAGATGAGCTATTACTTCGCCTTCCTCATTGTCTTCCTCCTCATCGGCTACTTCGTCGAAGCGCTGCGAGGGAAGGCTCTGCGTAGCTTCATCATCGCCACCTGCGTCACCCTCTTTGCAGGCGCTATCGCTATCGGCATCAACGGCTCGAACCTCTATCACACCTATGAATATGGGCAGGAGACGATCCGTGGTGGTAGCGAACTCACGCCCGAAGCTACCGAAGGCAACCAACAGCAAGTACAGGCTACCGCTAAGGGCCTCGACAAGGAATATATCACCGCCTGGAGCTACGGCAAGGGCGAGACCTTCACGCTCCTTATCCCCAACCTCTACGGTGGTGCTTCGGGTGCGCTCAGCGAAGGCTCAGCAAATATGGAGGATGTACCTGCCGAATTCCAGCAGATCATCGGAGGTATGAACCACTACTGGGGTGATCAGCCCTTCACGGCGGGTCCCGTCTATGTCGGTGCCTTCGTCTTCTTCCTCTTCCTCCTCGGTATCTTCATCGTGCGTGGACCGCTGAAGTGGGCACTCCTTGCCGGTACGGCACTCTCTATTGCACTGGCGTGGGGTCACAATATGATGTGGCTCACCGACCTCTTCATCGACTACATGCCACTGTACAATAAGTTCCGTACGGTGTCATCGATCCTCGTCGTCGCTGAATTTACCATCCCCGCACTCGCCGTGCTGGCACTGGTCGAATTCGCACGCCACCCGAAGGAAGTCCTCCAAGACAAGATCGCCGTATATGCGAGCCTTGCCCTGACACTGCTGCCCTGCCTCGTGCTATGGCTTGTACCTCAGACCTTCCTCGGGCTGATGAGTGACGCTGAGCATGAGATGTTCCGTCAGGCGATGGGTAATAGCCAGCTCCCCGTCTCCTCGATCATGAGTAGTCTGAAGGAAGTCCGTGCCGGTATCGTCTCGGCCGACGCAATCCGCTCAGCCATCGTCATCATCCTCTCCCTCGTCCCCTGCGTACTTTATGCTCAGGGGAAGATCAAGAAGTCCCTCCTCTTCGCCTCTATCGGCGTCATCACCCTCTGCGACCTCTGGCTCGTCGACAAGCGCTATCTGAATGATGATCTCTTCATCCCCAAGGAAAGCGTCGAAGCACAGGCTCGTCCTGTGACCGCCGTCGACAAGGCTATCGCCGAGGATAAGGATCCTCACTACCGTGTGATGAACCTCGCGGTCAATAGCTTCAACGACGCTACGACCAGCGCCAATCACCGTAGCGTAGGTGGCTACCACGCTGCTAAGCTCCGTCGCTATCAGGACCTCATCGAGCGTCAGCTCGCCAAGCAGAACATGGAGGTCTACAACATGCTCGACACGCGCTACTTCATCTTCGCTGACCAAGAGCATGGCCTGCAGTATCAGAAGAACCCCGAGGCCTTCGGTCCCGCATGGTTCGTCAATGATATCCGCTGGGTCACGACAGCTGACGAAGAGATGTCCGCGCTGGATGATACGCCCCTGCGCACTACGGCGGTCGTCGACAAGCGCTTCGAAGGCGAACTCTCGAGCTACAAGGCTGCTCCTGCCGCTGCTACTACAGATAGCCTCGCCACGGATAGCCTAAAGCCCGCACCCGCTATCGGTCAGGTCGAGCTCCTCTCCTACGCTCCCAGCCAGGCGAAGTACCGTGTCACGACCGATGTACCTCGTCTCCTCGTCTTCTCTGAGATCTACTATCCTCACGGATGGCACCTCACGCTTGACGGCAAGGAAGAGCTCCCTCTGGTACGTGCCGACTACACGCTTCGTGCAGCCTACATCCCTGCAGGGACACACGAGCTGATGATGACCTTCGACCCCGCTTCGATTCATCGTACCGAGCTGGTCGCTAAGATCTGCACCGCCCTGCTCGCCCTACTCCTCCTCGCCTCCCTCGTCCAGCCCTTCCTCAAGCGCAAGGACAAGAAGGCTACGACTCCGCAACATTAACCCTTCATCATATTTATCCCAAGCAGCAATGATCAAGCAAGTGATCACAGGCGCCCTCGTATCGGCGACTGTCTTACTCACCGCAAGCAGCTGTAGCCAAAAGCTACGCCCCATGACGGCCGATCAAGTCAAGGCCGAACCTCAGCCCCTCGAAGTCGTCGGGGGCAAAGTACCTGTAGCCGTCCACCTCACCTTCCCCGCGAAGTGGTTCCCCAAGGATGCTACGCTGACCATCGTCCCTATCCTCCGCTATCAGGGCGGTGAGAAGTGGGGCAACGGCACCACCTTCCAGGGCGAAAAGGTCTACGGCAACGACCGTATCGTGTACCATGCTAATGGCTCCAACGCCACCGTCAACTTCGTCCTGCCCTACGTCCCCGCTATGGCAAAGAGCGAGCTCTACCTCAACTTCAAGGGTAAGCAGGGTAGCCGCACGGTCAAGCTCCCCGACCTCAAGGTCGCTGATGGCGTGATCGCAACCGAAGCCCTCGCTACGCTCGCAGGTGTGACGCCCGTCATCTCTCCCGACGGCTTCCAGCGCGTCATCAAGGAGGCATATGATGCCAACATTATGTTCCTCATCCAGCAGTCCAACGTCCGTAGCTCCGAGCTGAATAAGGACGAGGTGCAGGAGTGGAAGTACACCGTACAGAACGCTAAGGAAACTCCCAACCAGGAGGTATCTGTCGAAGTCCAGGCCTACGCCTCCCCCGATGGAGGTAAGGAGCTGAACGAAAAGCTCAGTGCTTCGCGTGAGAAGAACACCACGGCACAGCTCAAAACAGCCTTCAAGCAGCAGAAGATGTCTGACGTCGCTATCGACGCTCACTACACCGCTCAGGACTGGGAAGGCTTCAAGAAGCTCGTCGAGCAGAGCGACTTCCAGGACAAGGAACTCGTACTTCGCGTACTGAGCATGTACCCCGACCCCGAGCAGCGTGAGCATGAGATCCGCAATATCTCGGCTGTCTTCAGCAAGCTCGCAGATGAGGTCCTCCCCAAGCTCCGTCGCTCTCGCCTCATCGCTAACGTCAAGATCATTGGCAAGAGCGATGCTGAGATCCAGAGCCTGCTGGAGAAGTTCCCCAGCGCACTTACTGTCGAAGAGCTCCTCTACTCGGCTACCCTCACCGATGACGTAGCTCAGAAGGAGAACATCTACAAGCTCGTCATGCAGAAGTACCCCAAGGACTACCGCCCATACAACAACGTCGGCTCACTCTGCCTGCAGCGTGGTGACTATGAGGCTGCCCTCGTATGGTTCGACCGTGCGCTCAAGCGTAAGGACAACCCCGAGACGAAGGTCAACCTCGGCCTGCTGGCTCTGAAGGATGGCGACCTCAACAAGGCCACCTCACTCATCGCTGAAGGTAGCTCTATGCCCGGCGTAGGTGACGCTCTCGGCTTCCTCTATCTGCGTCAGGGCGACTACGCCAAGGCTGAGACGGCCTATGGTGATGTCACGACGAACAATGCTGCCGTAGCACAGATCCTCAACCGCAACTACAGCAAGGCTATCAAGACGCTCGAAGCTATCGCTAAGCCCGATGCTACGACCGACTACCTCCGCGCTATCGTAGCTGCTCGCATGGGTGACTCAGCTAAGGCTATCTCTTCACTCCAGAAGGCTCTGCAGAAGGATCCCAGCCTCACCTCTCGCATCGATGCTGACCTCGAGTTTGCTTCACTGCGAGGTCTGAAGGACTTCGCTCAGCTGACGCGCCTCTACTAAGCAGGATCGCTCCTTAGACGAGCGACCACAAATACGTCACCGGGCGGCTACCTCACGATGGAGGTGGCCGCCCGGTGGCATATAAGGAGATAGCTCTCTCGGGAGCTAATCTATGAGAAAGGCTTACTTCAGATGGAGTCCATTGAGGAAGGCTGAGGCAGGCATCGCCTTCTTCCCCGCTGGCTGTAGGGTCTTGATAGCAAGACGCCCCGCAGAGGTCTGAATCTCCAGACTACGTCGGCCCGTGATGATGACAGAGCCGATGGGGTGCTCCTCCGTGGGGAGCTCTTCACCGCTGACAGCCGTCTCCAGGATCTTAAAGGGCTGAGCTTCTTCACCAGCAAAGGAAAGGAGGCACCATGCTGCAGGGTAAGGAGACAGACCACGCACGAGATTATTCAGCTCTACCGCTGGGCGATCCCAGTGTAGCTGGGTATTCTCCTTCGTCAGCTTAGGCGCATGCGTGGGATTCGCCTCATAGAGGCTCTGGGGCTTAGCCTTGGGCTCTTCATCTGCGAGGAAGAGGTCGACACTGCGCTGGAGCGTCTCTGCTCCGAGGAGCATCAGCTCATCGTGGATCTTCCCCACACAATCCTCTGGCCCGATAGGTAGGCTCGCTTGCAAGAGGATATCCCCGGTGTCGAGCTCATGGCGCAGGCGGAAGGTCGTGACCCCCGTCTCCGTCTCGCCATTGATGATCGACCAATGGATGGGAGCTGCACCACGGTACTTAGGCAGGAGTGAGCCGTGGAGGTTGATCGTCCCGAAGCGGGGGAGTGACCAGACGACCTCGGGGAGCATACGGAAGGCGACCACGATACCGAGATCGGGGCGTAGTTCCTTCAGGCGACCGACGAAGGCTTCATCCTTGAGTCGCTCAGGCTGGAGGACCTCGAGTCCTACCGATTCGGCGTAGATCTTGATGCTGCTCTGCTTGAGCTTATGCCCACGACCTGCGGGCTTATCAGGCATCGTGACGACTGCCACGATGTTGTATCCACCTTCGACGAGGCGCTGGAGGGACGGCAGGGCAAAGTCCGCCGTCGCCATATATACGATACGTAGATCTTCTTTCTTCATCTGTTTATAGGGGCTATGGTGGAGCAAAGCTACAAAGAATTGCCCTATCGGCTGGAGGGAGAGGAAGCTGAGGCCTTGGAAGCACCAGCTATTCGCAGAGGATATGTCGGGATGTCGATGAAAATCACTACCTTTGCGCCGTTCGACGATTGTCTCGAAAGACGAGAAGCCCTCCTTCCTCCGCGGACAGAGAGGACTCGTGTGATGGGAAATTAGAAGACACTAATTTTGAGTAACACAATTTAAAACAAAGAGAATGAAGACTTTCCAACTCTCAGGCCAGCTCCGCAACGAGCTCGGTAAGAAGGCCGCTAAGGGCCTCCGCGCTGGTGATCAGATCCCCGCAGTCCTCTACGGAGGCAACGAAGTACTCCACTTCACCGTAAGCCAGGATGGCGTACGTAACCTCGTCTACTCTCCAGACATCTTCGCTATCGACATCGACATCGAAGGCCGTCAGGTCAAGGCTGTCCTCAAGGACCTCCAGTTCCACCCCGTCACTGACGCTATCCTCCACCTCGACTTCCTTCAGGTAGAAGCTAACAAGCCTATCGTCATGGAAGTTCCCGTCGTCCTCACTGGTCACGCTGAAGGTGTGAAGGCAGGGGGTAAGCTCAGCCTCGAAATGCGTAAGCTCAAGGTACGCGCTCCTTACACGGAGATCCCCGAGAAGCTCTTCATCGACGTTACGGAGCTTGGTCTTGGTAAGACCATCCAGGTCGGTGCCCTCAGCTTCGAAGGTCTCGAAGTCATCAACGCTAAGAACGCTGTCGTCTGCGCCGTTAAGCTCACCCGTGCTGCACGTGGTGCTATGGCTAAGGGCAACAAGTAAGCCACAGCTCAGCCTAAGCGATAGAGCACCTCTGCGTGCTCCCATCGCCCAACCTACAGAGGCTATCCCTACCACATGTAGGGGTAGCCTCTCTTCTTCTCCCTCCTTCCCTCTCCCAGCTTATGTAGTCCCGACCATCAGATGTCCCTTCGCGCTCACCTATTCCTTCTCCTCAGCCTTTTTGCTCTCACCGCACCAGTCTACTCGCAGCCTTACCCCGAAGCTATCGAGATACTGCGCCACTATGAGCAGCGTCCTGGGGTACGTGTCACAGCTCTCGTACGCGACCTCCAGACGGGAGAGCCCGTACTTGCTCACCGCACGTCCGAAGCCTTCCGCCCCGCCTCGCTGGTGAAGATCCCCACGACGGGAGCCTTCCTCGCACTACGTGGGCACGACTACCGCTTCCATATCCCCGTGATGATCCGCGGGCAGGTCGATGGCGAGACACTGCACGGGGACTTGGTACTGAAGGCCTCTGCAGATCCATCACTCGGCTCACACTACATCCCCAATCAGAAGCGCCTCATCAGCGAAGTCAAGGCGCTGCTTGAGGAGCGTGGGATCAGCCGTATCACGGGACGTCTAATCATTGATCTCAAGGGCTTCCCCCGTCCGTTCTTCAATGAGACTTGGGCCGACGAAGACCTTGACGAGTACTATGGTGCTCCCATCTCAGGATTTAACATCGCAGACAACTACGCCGACCTCTACCTCTTCTCCAGCGATGGGGAGCAGCCAGTCGTGGAGCCAAATGTCGCCTCACTCCTCGTCCCCACACGTCAGGAGCTACTTCTCGGTGGTTCAACACGACTGGACCTCACCCCGATGCGTAGAGCCGACACCCTCCTCATCTCGGGGACCGTACGCGAAGGCCTCTCGGGTCGGCACCTACGCTGGACGATGCCTGACCCTCCCAGCTACGCCACGATGTGGCTCAATGAAGGCCTGCGCCTCGAGGGTATTGACCTACAAGATCGCCCAGAGCTCAACTATGACGAGCTCATCACGGGTCTCGATACGCTCGGCTACTACACTTCACTCCCTGCAGATACCCTCGCGAAGATCACGAACGTCCGCAGCTCCAATATCTATGCTGAAGGCCTTGCCTATGCACTCAATAGCTACGAGCAGCGCAAGACAGGTCAGCCTACGGTGATGCGCTCCTACTGGCGAGAGCGTCTGGGACTTACTCCGACCGAATTCTACCCTATGGATGGCTCTGGGCTCAGCCCCGAGGGACACCTCTCCTCCGGTGCACTCAGCCTCATCCTCTCAGAGCTCTGGCGTGACCAAGCACTGCACAAGCCTTTCTTAGCCTCACTCCCCGAGGCGGGCGTTGAGGGCACAGTGCGCAGTCTCTCCATCCCGAGCGAAGTGACCGCCTACCTCAAGAGTGGCTCTATGCGCGGCGTACGTGGCTATGCAGGCTACCTCCTTCATGAGGACAAGTGGTACAGCATCGTCTACATCGCCAACGGAGCCATCAATAGTGCCGAGGCGCGTGCGACCTTCACCCGCCTCTTGACAGGGCTCTTCACCCAGCAGCCTCTTCCTCCGCTCCCTGCCCCCACGAAGAAGGTAGCAACCAAGGGGAAGAAGCATAGTGAGCACAGCAAGAGTAGCAAGAAGGCTTTGCACAAAGCCTCCTCTAAGTCCTCACGCAAGGGAAAGAAGCGTTAGCCAAAGAGGCTAATAGCGTGCTACATGGGTGGATAGTCGTATATTTGCGCCATGGTACAACTCGGTATCCTTCTCTAATCCCCCCTTCCATAGGGAGCATACCCCAGGAATATGACCCAAAAGACAACCCTTACGGCACTCGCTCTCTGCACTCTCGCATGCTTCGGAAGTGCCAAGGCCCAGGAAGCCCGTTACTTCAATCCCGTAACGGCTGCGGTACCATCGCTGCAGATTAGCCCCGATGCACGGGCCTCTGGTATGGGCGATGTCGGTGTATCGACCATAGCCGACCCCTACTCTCAGTATTGGAATCCCGCTAAGTTTGCCTTCATAGATAGTAAGGCCGGCTTATCTCTCGGCTATACTCCTTGGCTATCGCGACTGGTGAGTGACATTGCACTGATGCATGCTGGCGGTTACTTCCGTATCGGGAGTGACAGTACCCAGACCATCGGTGCTTCGCTCCGCTACTTCACCATGGGTAAGCTCACGACATGGGATGCTTCGGGGAAGAGCCTCGGAGTATCGCACCCCAATGAGTTTGCCATCGATGCGAGCTACGCCCGTAAGCTCTCTCCCAACTTCTCCCTCGCTGTAGCCCTGCGCTACATCCATTCGGATCAGGGAAGCCGTGAGCAAGGTGACCGCCCTGGGTCGGCCTTCGCCGCCGACATCGCGGGCTACCACCAGAAGTACATCACGATCGGTGGGGCTGAGTGCCTGTGGACAAAGGGCTTCAACATCCGCAATATCGGCACGAAGATCTCCTTCGACGGAGGGATGACTTCCTCCTTCATCCCCACGAATCTCGGTCTGGGTACGGGACTTCTCTACCCCATCGACAAGGAGAACATGATCTCCGTAAACCTCGAGGCTAATAAGCTCCTCGTCCCCACACCACCCACGGGAGATGTACAGAAGATCGCTGACTACCGGAAGACCTCTGCCATCGCTGGGATCTTCAAGAGCCTCGGCGATGCACCTGGTGGCTTCGGTGAAGAGCTCAAAGAAATCCGTTGGAGCCTCGGTGCCGAGTACAACTACTGCGATAAGTTCTTCGTGCGTGCTGGCTACAGCTATCTCCATCCCAACAAGGGGAACCTACAAGCCCTCACCGCTGGGGCAGGCTTCCGCATGAGCGCCTTCCGCATCGATGCCTCCTACCTCATCTCTACGATCTCCGACAATCCACTCGATCAGACTCTCCGCTTCACGCTGGCCTTCGATATGGACGGCATCCGCGGACTACTCAAGTAAAATATATGCCACAGATACCTTTCCGGACGGGCTTCGGCTATGACGTCCACCGCCTCAGTGACGGCTACGAGCTTTGGCTCGGCGGCGTGAAGATCCCCTTTGAGCAGGGCCTCGAAGGACACTCCGATGCTGACGTCCTCCTCCACGCTGTATGTGACGCCCTCCTCGGAGCGGCTGCCCTCGGTGATATCGGGGTGCACTTCCCCCCATCCGACATGGCCTACAAGGGCATTGACAGCAAGATCCTCCTCAGCCGTAGCTGCGCCCTCGTGCGTGAAGCAGGCTATGAGATCGGCAACATTGATGCGACAGTAGCTGCAGAAGCACCGAAGATCAACCCGCACATCCCCGAGATGCGTCGTGTGATGGCCGAGGTTATGGGCATCCCTGAGAGTGCCATCTCGCTAAAGGCTACGACAGCCGAGCGTATGGGCTTCGTCGGTCGCCGCGAAGGGATGGAAGCCTTTGCCACCGCACTCATCGCCGTCAAGGGAGCCTTCTAACGAAGCCCCTATCGGAGTAAACAAAAGCAAGCGCGGGCGAATCACCAATGGTGATTCGCCCGCGCTTGCTTTATATAGGACTAAATGATTAGTCGAACTTCTTATCAAATTGGACGGATGCTTCGCCCATGAATTCCTTGATGCGCTGCTCTTCATCGCGCTTACAGATCAAGAGGACTCCCTTGCTCTGAGCTACGATACAGTCATTGATCCCCTGGACGACGACCAGCTGCTTCTCTGGATCTCCATCGAGCGAAACGATATTGCCCTCAGCCTCATAGAAGAGAGCCTTGGTGTGGAGAGCCACATTCGCACGAGGCTCCTCACGCTTGAGCTCATAGAGCGAGCCCCAGGTACCGAGGTCTGCCCAGCCAAAGTCGACGGGAAGCACCATGACGTTGTCCGCCTTCTCCAAGACAGCGTAGTCAATCGAGATATTGGGGCACTCAGAGAAGACTTGGCTGACACGGCTCTGCTCCTCATCGGTAGCATAAGCACCCTTCACCTCGTCGAGGATAGAAGTCAGCGAGGGCAGGTACTGATGGAAGGCATCGAGGATCGTCTGCACGTTCCATGCGAACATCCCACTATTCCAGAGGAATTCCCCACTCTCGTAGAAGACCTTCGCCATCTCGATATTGGGCTTCTCCGTAAAGGTCTTCACCTTCACAAAGTGCTCATCCTCACAGTCTGTGAACTGGATGTAGCCATAGCCCGTCTCAGGACGTGAGGGGCGTACACCAAGAGTAACCAGCTTGGGATGCGCCTTCACATAGTCCAGCGAGCGGCGGATAGCTTCGTCGAAAGCATCCTCCTGCAGGATCAGGTGGTCAGCAGGTGTGACCAAGACATTAGCGTTGGGATTCTTTGCGTAGATGTGATATGTCGCCCAGCCGATACAAGGAGCTGTATTGCGGCGCATAGGCTCTAGGAGGATCTGCCCTGGGGTCAGCTCGGGGAGCTGCTCCAGCACAAGGTCTCGGTAGATAGCGTTGGTGACGACGACAAAGTTCTCCTTAGGGATTACCTTAGAGAAGCGATCATAAGTCATCTGAAGAAGGGTGCGACCTGTGGCGAAGATATCGAGGAACTGCTTCGGCTTGGCCTCACGGCTATATGGCCAAAAGCGGCTGCCTACGCCTCCGCCCATGATGACACAATAGTTGTCTGTGTGCATAGTCTTTTTTACTACCGGGGTTAGTATTACTACACAAATATAAGCATTAATACCATACGAGACGATAGACTACTGGAGTAAAAAACACCAAGTAGCACCTACTACAGGACTGCCTCCCAAGCTATCAAAAGCAGATGCGACTTCCCCTACATATTGCACGAAAGAGAGGTCATCCAGCAAAGCCTATCTACCTACTAGATAAAGCAACCAGTACTGGTCACCAAGCAAAGCAGTACTGGTAAGATATATTGACCAGTACTGGTTCACACTTCGAGCAGTACTGGTCACTTCACCGACCAGTACTGGTTCGTTTCGCCTCTCCATAGGGCCTCTATCTATAAGGCTATTAAAGGAGCTGGTTGATGCGAAAGAAGCAGGCTCAATAGAGGCGCAGGAAATAGGATGCCAGCAGCCCTTGGAGCAGGACGAAGACAGGGACGAGATAACGAAAACGCTTGTGTGAAGTCTTATGATTCCACACGACCATCCCAAGGCAGGCACCTAAGGCTCCACCGAAGGCAGCCAAGAGAAGGAGCGTCCGCTCGGGGATGCGCCAGCGTCCTCCTCGAGCACGCCACTTATCGACGCCATAGACGACAAAGGTCAGGGCATTGAGCAGGAGTAGGAGTACTAAGACGAGATCAGCGGGCTGTAGTCCGAAAAGCTGCATCATGCGATACTGACGAGCTCCAGCTCGAAGATTAGGGTTGAGCCTGCGGGGATGCCAGGCTGCGCATAGCGACCATAGGCCAGCTCTGCAGGGAGATAGACTTCCCAGCGGTCACCGATACACATCTGCTGTAGGGCAATGATCCAGCCCTCGATGAGATCACTCAGGCGGAAGGCTGCAGGCACATCACCCTCCGTACTATCAAAGACCTGCCCATCAATCGTCCGCCCCGTATAGTGAGCCGTGACGATGCTACGAGGCGACGGATGCTTACCATCTGCACGTCCTTCGGTAATTACCTTGTAATAGGCACCTTTGGGCAAGGACTTAATACCAGCTTCTTGAGACTTCGCTTTGAGCCAAGCCTTATTAGCCTCGATGTATTCACGCTTCTTCATACACATTCATTTATAGGCCTTCGCGACGAAGGCAAAGTAAACCCCGCCTCCACAAGTGTGGGGGCGGGGCTGTGATAGGGCTCCTCTACGAAGAGGGTTGCCTTTAGATAGAGTAAAGGATGCTGATCGACTCGTGATTGATCACACGATTGATAGCCTCAGCGAAGATATTGGCTACCGACACGATGTGGATCTTATCCGAGTGCTTACGCAGGGGGATGGAGTCAGTGAAGATCATTTCCTTGAGTGCCGAAGCATTGATACGCTCGGTAGCAGGATCACTCAGTACTGCGTGGCTGGCTACAGCACGGACACTACGAGCGCCATTCTGTATCATCAGGTCAGCAGCCTTACAGATCGTCCCTGCCGTATCAACGATATCGTCCACGAGGATGACGTCCTTATCCGTGACATCCCCAATGATCGTCATCTCAGCGACTTCGTTGGCCTTAGCACGGCTCTTGTGGCAGATGACCATGGGCACGCCGAGGAATTTTGCATAGGAGTTAGCTCGCTTAGCACCACCGACGTCTGGCGTAGCGATGACCGTGCGCTCGAGGTCTGAGGTCTGGCGCAGGTAGTCGATGAAGACCATAGAGGCGTAGAGGTGATCCACAGGCACGTTGAAGAAGCCCTGGATCTGGTCAGCGTGCAGGTCCATAGTGATGACGCGTGTGACCCCTGCCGTGCTCAGCAGGTCTGCCATGAGCTTCGCCCCGATAGATACACGGGGCTTGTCCTTACGGTCCTGACGAGCCCATCCGAAGTAAGGGATGACCGCAGCGATGTAGTGTGCGGAAGCACGCTTAGCAGCATCGACCATCAGGAGAAGCTCCATGATGTTGTCCGAAGAGGGATAGGTGGACTGTACGAGGAAGACATCCTTACCACGGATACTGTCCTTGTAGTAGACAGAGAATTCGCCGTCAGCGAAATGCTCTACCTGCATATCACCGAGGTTAATACCCAGGGCTTCGGCGATCTTTCCAGCCAGTTCCAGCGAAGCAGAGCCTGCGAAGATGGCAATGTTCTTTGTGTTGATACTCATTTGACGTGTAAGTTGATTGGGGCTCACCACTATGGAGAGTCATTTAATTGTTTGTGTTACGCTTGAGCACTAGAGCCGTACGTGCGGGGAGGTAGAGGCGCAGCGGTGCCAGAGCTGAGCAGGCTGCAGTCTCAGCCTTCTCGGCAGGCTGCGTGGCATAGATGAGACTGTCGTCGATAAGGCCATAGCCACCAAAGGCCTTACTGTCGGTATCGATGACGACGGTATATTCGCCCTCAGGGACATTGATAGGATAGTCGACGTGAGAGCGTGTGGGGTGGAAATTGAAGACGAAGAGGTAGTCCCCACGCCCGAAAGCCAGAGTCTTATCCTCCTCGTGGATGTGATATTGCTCAATAGGGAGTGAGGGGAAGGTCTTCACCGAGTCGATGAAGCGAACCATCGCACGGTCGAATTCCTGCAGGTCATGGTAGAGGAGATCTGCATTATCTGCGAGGCTCCACTGACGGCGTGCATAGTGGTAGGACCAGCCATTACCTTCGCGTGGGAAGTCAATCCATTCGGGGTGACCGAACTCATTTCCCATGAAGTTGAGGTAGCCCCCATTCATCGTCGTAGCGGTCACAAGGCGAATGAGCTTATTGAGAGCGATAGCGCGGTCGGTGACAAGTGTGCGGCTTGAGTGGCTCATGTGCCAGTACATATCGGCATCGGCCAAGCGGAAGATGAGCGTCTTGTCGCCCACTAGTGCCTGGTCATGACTCTCAGCATAGCTGATGGTCTTCTCATCTTCACGACGATTCGTGAGCTCATACCAGATCGCACCTGGGCTCCATTCTTCGTCGGGGTGATCCGTGATGAGCTTCGTCCAGAAGTCGGGGATATTCATCGAGAGGCGGTAGTCAAAGCCAAAGCCTCCGTCCTCAATGGGAGCAGCGAGACCAGGCATACCGCTTACCTCTTCGGCGATCGTGATCGCGTCGGGGTAGACGCTATGGATCAGCTTATTGGCCAGCGTGAGGTACGCCATAGCATCGGCATCCTGATGACCATTGAAGTAGTCGGAGTACGAGGTAAAGCACTCACCGAGGCCGTGGTTGTAGTACAGCATCGAGGAGACGCCGTCAAAGCGGAAGCCGTCGAACTGGAAGACCTCCAGCCAGTATTTACAGTTGGAGAGGAGGAAGTGGATGACGTTGTTGCGCCCATAGTCGAAGCACAGCGAGTCCCAAGCGGGATGATCACCACGAGGACCTTCGTGGAAGAAGAGTGTGCGGGAGCCGTCATAGCATGCCAGCCCCTCGACCTCATTGCGCACGGCATGGCTGTGCACGAGGTCCATGATGACCTTGAGACCAGCTGCGTGAGCTGCGTCGATGAGCGCCTTCAGTTCGTCGGGCGTACCGAAGCGGCTGCTAGGTGCGAAGAAGCTCGATACATGGTAGCCAAAGGAGCCATAGTAAGGATGCTCTTGGATAGCCATGATCTGAATGGCGTTGTATCCGAGGTCAATGATACGGGGAAGGACCTTCTCTTGGAACTCACGGTAGCTACTTACCTTGCCCTCCTCTGACGACATACCGATGTGACACTCGTAGATCATGAGAGGCTCTTCGGTGCGAGCTGGACGTGCGTGACGGAAGGTATAGCTATCCTCAGGTGCCCAGACCTGAGCGCTGAAGATACCCGTCGAGGGGTCTTGCACTACACGAGTAGCCCAGGCGGGGATACGCTCACCACTCCCATAGCCCCAGTGGACAAAGAGGCGATAGAAGTCACCGTGATGCATTGCCTTGTCTGAGATGCAGATCTCCCAGTTGCCATAGTCATCGACACGCTTGAGCTTCCACACCGACATCGTCTGCCAGTTGTTGAATGAGCCAATGAGATGCACACTCTGAGCTCCAGGGAGGAACTCACGGAGGATCCAGCATCCCTTCTCCTTATCATGGTGTAGGCCATAGTGAAGGTAGCCGTCGGCAAACTGCTCCAAGGGAATATCTCCACCTTGAGTGATCGAGCGCTCACGGGCATGAGTGAACTCCATGCGACGGCGGATACGCTCTTCGTAGGGCTTAAGCCATGGGTCATTTGCTGCTAACTTCGTCATAGTCTTTGTGCGTTGAGGCCAGTTGCTGGCGTGAAGTGATGAGGAGTGGACCTATTTGAGATTGAGTATCAAGGTGGAGGGAAGCTGTGCAAGAAGCTCTTCACAAGAATCAAAGGACTCCTGCCAATAGGTGTAGCTGACGACCACGAGGTCACACTCGGTGGGGACAGAGCAGAGCTTATCTGTCGCGATAATCTCTTCTCCAGGATGAGAATTGAGGCTCTCACGTACGACTCCTGTGGAGAGGACAATACGCAGTGTAGCCTGATTATTTTCGGCCATCGTGCGGGCATAGGGCAAGAGACGCAGGTCGCTGGCGCTACGCACATACACGAGGATATGCTTAGGTGAATCAAAGGAACGGCTCAGCAGGATACCTACCGAGCAGGGGGCACGGTGCACGAAGAAGGCCATCTTGTCGCGCAGCATGCTGTGGATGGAGAGGAGGCTCTCCGTGGTGCGCATCGGCAGTGAGCCCATGAAGCGGCTCATCTGCTGACGCATCGAGCTGGCCTCACGGTCATCTTCATCCGAGGAGAGACGTACGCCAGCCCCTACGATCAGGAGGTTGTAGCGCTCCGAAGTGAGCTTATTCAGCACCGCACTCTCTACCTCATCAGCTACGATATAGTCGGTCTCGAGAGGCTGCTCCAGCTCTTCGGCAGCACGAAGGATGGGGCGGAAGCTGTCTTGGTAGAACTTATCCGCCTCGATGGGATTGATATCCTTGTCAGTAGTGATGTGCAGGGCCGTCACATTGGGGTGAGCGCCACCACGACGCAGGAGCTGATTCGTCAGATGCAGCAGCGTAGCCCCCGAGGAAGGACGACCAAAGGAGAGGAGCACCTTAGCTCCAGCCTGCTTATCAATAGTCTCGATGCGGTCACGCTTACGCTCCTTCATGCGGATGAAGACATTGATCAGATGCACCATCGGCATCGTCATCACCGTTGTGATCACCGTCATCAGCACCAGCACCGCATAGATCGTCGGAGGCAGGATCTTCATCTCATAGCCGATACCCAAGACGACGAGCTCCATCAGCCCACGCGTATTCATGAAGGCACCGAGATAGATGCTGCTCTTAGGGCTCTCGCCAGAGAAGCGTGCAGAGACATAGGTGCCACCGACCTTCCCAACGACAGCGACAAGAGTGAAGAGCCCGAGGAGCACCCATGTAGCAGGGCTATCAATCAGCCCCAGCTCGGTCTGCAAGCCGCTCGACACGAAGAAGAGCGGAAGGAAGAGCATCAGCGAGACATCCTCGATCTTGTCGGTGAGAATCTTGCGGAAGGAGAGATCCTCTGGCATGACGAGCCCGAGCATAAAGGCTCCGAAGAGGGCGTGCATACTCAGCAGCTCGGTGATGTAGGAGGAGAGCAGGAGGAGGATGAAGATCACCCCGACCATACCATGGCTGATGACCTCCGTATTGTTGTACACCTTCCCCGCTACACGGAAGAGCGGACGGATGATGCCAAACATCACCAGCAGGTAGGCGATGAGGAAGAGTAGATTGTAGCCTGTGCTCAAGATACTCCCACTCTGCGAGATCGCGATGATCGCAGCGAGCATGAGCCAAGCGGTGATATCACCAGCAGCAGCCGTAGAGAGGGAGAGCTTCCCGAGGTGCGTGCGCTGTAGATGGTTCTCCTGGATGATACGTGCCAGTACAGGGAAGGCCGTGATACTCATGGAGATCCCGATAAAGAGAGCAAAGGGCGTGAAGTTCGTTAGGCTCGAGGCATACTCCGTATATATAGCGTAGCTGAGTGGTAGGGAGAGTGCAAATGGGATGAAGATCCCAGCATGGCTGATGATAAGGCTACTCTTGAGCTGACGGCGGATATCCCCTAAGCGGAGCTCCATACCGATGGCAAACATAAAGAGGATCAGCCCAAAGTTGCTGAGCAACTGGATATTAGGAAGGCTCTCCGTAGGGAAGAGTGCACCAAAGAGCTCTGGAGACACATGGCCAAAGAGCGATGGCCCTAAGAGAATCCCTGCGACGATCTCCCCGATGACGGCAGGCTGACGCATCTTGCGGAAGACCCATCCCATAAGACGGGCGGCAAGGAGGATAATAAGGATCTGGAGGAGGAGCACTCCGATGGTGGAGTGTACATGGTGTCTGACGCTGGCACTGAAGTCTCCAAAGGCCGTGGAGAGCGTCGCGACTTCTTCTGTGGGACGTAATGCCGTAGGGGTAAGTGCCTCACCTAACTGGAGCGTCCCCCAAAGGGCAGCCACAGAGGCAAGCAGTATCACGATGTAGAAGACATAGGGAAGGGCTCCCCGCTCTTTAGGCATGCTGTTCCGTTGTGTTGTAAGCGCGGGCTGCGGCAGATGGAGGGTACTCGTCCTCATCAGCCAAGCCCATACGCACCGCCAAAGATACAAATTCTTTAGGAGGTAGGCAGTAGGTCACACACACCTCCAGAGGGGATCTTACCTACGGTACATCCTCCTACTCAGCCGCTCATAGCACATATATCTCAGCACGCCTCCATATACATTATACATGCACCCATAGAAAGTGCTAATATTTGAGGTTGCATTTTATGATTATCTTTGCAAGAGATTACAATTAATACTTAAAACGTAAAGCAAAACAAGCAATGGGAAAGTTCATCCAAGAGTTTAAGGAGTTCGCCCTCAAGGGTAATGTCATGGATATGGCTGTGGGTATCATCATCGGTGGTGCCTTCGGTAAGATCATCACTTCGCTGGTCAATGACATCATCATGCCTCCTATCGGCCTCATCACGGGCAGCAGCTTCTCTGACGCTAAGTACGTCCTGCGTCCCGCAGAACTCGATGCAGCTGGTGAGACTGTCAAGGAAGCAATTGAGCTGAACTGGGGTAACTTCGTCCAGACGACTGTGGACTTCTTCATCATCGCCTTCTGTATCTTCCTTATGATTAAGGCCATGAACGCCTTCCGCAAGAAGGAAGAAGCAGCTCCCGAAGCACCTGCAGCTACGCCCGAAGATATCGAGCTCCTGCGCGAAATCCGCGACGAGCTGAAGCGCCGCGGCTAAGCTTCCCCCCCCCACCCTCTGTGGCTGGTACAGCATCAAGCCCTTCTCTGAGCACCTCGCTCGGAGAAGGGCTTTTCACTTTCCTCCCCTAAGCTGGCAAGTTAGCGACTAAGAGTAGAGCATACACGAGGTAAAATAAGTGAAGGATGTAAACCACTATTCGTTTGGAGGGCGAACCAATAGTCGTACAGCATACGAACCAGTAGTGGTCGACGAGTGAACCAGTAGTGGTATAGCATGCGAACCAATAGTGGTCACGACGTCGACCAGTATTGGTCCGAAAGCGAACTTATATTGGTCGGAGCGGAGACCAATATGAGACTATTCCGAGAGTCCTGTCCTTTATTTAGAGTGCTAAGGCATCGCACGCCCAGCTCCCCGATATACCTCTCCGAAGTGATACGAAAGCCCTGCGCCTTATCGCGAGTATTTTTCTTATTCAGCAGCGGGAAAAGCATCGTTCTCGTGAAGAAAAAAGCATCTTCCCGTAGTGCTCTTCCTCTGTCTATATACGTAGTCTTAAAGACCAGGCACGTCAATCCAAATATCCACGTACGTAGATATTAGAGCCACGTACGTAGCCCAAACTTATCTACCACTCGTCCACAACTTTTATCCCTATGCGGAGCAACAACCCAATATAGGTCACTTCACAAAGCTATATAGGAATCAATCCAAAGCTATATAGCTTTCTTCGCCATCCTATATAGCTCGCCTCACATACTCATATACCTATTATGAGACCATTGTGCAAGCCCACCTCTTCATTACTCGGACCTTCTTTCCTCGAAAATCGGGGTCTTTAGGCTGAGAAGTTCGAAGGAGGAAAGTGCAAGCTCTGAAGAGATGGCCTTGCGCAATGGTCTTAATATAGGTTAACCTCCCTCCCCTCGGGAGACTGCTCCATAATCCTACCCAAATGGAAGTCTCCTGGATCACAACTCGAGGAGCGAACAACCTGAGGATAACTTCCCAATCAACAGAGTCCAAAAAAGTTGGCGTATCTTTGGTAATCCACTCCTCTCCTTATGGGGAGAGGTACTCATCTGGAGGCATCTCGCCTCCCTACCCTATCAAGAATACTTATGAGTAATAAGCGTACCATCCCCACCTCTGAGCTCATCATCAATGGTGACGGCTCTGTCTTCCACCTTCATCTGCGTCCCGAGCAGCTCGCTGACCGCGTCTTCCTCGTCGGGGACCCCGCACGAGTTGATATGGTCGCTTCACGCTTCGACTCCATCGAGTGCAATGTATCGAGCCGCGAGTTCCACACCATCACGGGCTCTTACAAGGGCAAGCGCATCTCCATCGTCAGCCACGGCATCGGCACGGACAATATCGACATCGTCCTCAATGAGCTGGATGCCCTGGCAAACATTGACTTTGAGACCCGCCAAGAGAAGGACACCTTCCGTCAGCTGACCCTCGTACGCGTCGGTACCTCGGGCGGCCTGCAGGACGAGACTCCTATCGGCACCTACGTTGCAGCCGAGCACTCCATCGGCTTCGACGGTGTGATCTACTTCTACTCTGATACGGCACGCATCCGCAATCGCGCCTTCGAAGAAGCTCTCATCAGTCAGCTCGAGTGGAAGATCGAAGGCCTGCGCCCCTACGTCGTCGCTGCAGACAAGAGCCTCATCCAGCAGATCTGCCAGGATGACATCCTGCGTGGGAACACCATCGCTGCTAATGGCTTCTACGGTCCCCAAGGTCGTCAGCTGCGCCTCCCTCTGCAGGACCCCAAGCTCAATGAGAAGATTCAGGGCTTCAACTTCGAGGGCTACCGTCTGACAAACTACGAGATGGAGAGCTCCTCTCTCGCTGGGCTTGCTGCTCTCATGGGGCACCGTGCTATGACCGTCTGCTGTATCATCGCTGGGCGTAAGGCACAGAATATGAATACCGACTACAAGGGTAGCATCGAGGGGCTTATTGACCTCGTCCTCGAGCGTATCTAAGCCCCCTCCACAGCTAAATATGGAGGCACTTTCGCTCAAGGCCCTATTATACATCTTCATCGGAGGAGGCTCAGGGAGCCTCCTCCGATACCTTATTGGCTGGGGGACAGCACAGCTCCTCGGACGGCCGACCCCATGGGCGACCTGGGGCATCAACCTCTTGGGCTCCCTTCTCATCGGGCTGCTCTTGGGGGTGATGATGCGCCCTACAGGACTCAGCTCCGACTACCGCCCGCTGCTCATCATCGGATTCTGCGGTGGCTTCACTACCTTCTCCACCCTCTCGGCTGACCTCGTGAACTACCTACGTAGTGGGGAGCTTCTTATGGCTCTGGCCTACCTCAGCCTTAGCCTCATCGGGGGCGTCCTGCTGGCTTACCTCGGCCTTCGCTGGGGACGCACCCTCTGATAGTATCCTAATCCTACGCTATGCATAGACCTCTACGCTTTCTCACCCTACTCCTTTCCCTCACAGCTCTCTCAGAGAGTGCCCTTGCTAAGCCGATTGACCAAGCGACAGCGTCGCAGCTGGCACGCCAAGTCCTCCGCGTCGGCAAGACCTCCGCACGTAGCCTCCAGCACCTTCAGCTCACCGAGCGCCCTACCTACTATATATATAATGTAGGGGCAAGCGGGGGCTTTGCACTCATCGCCAAGGACGATACAGGGGGAGCTATCATCGGCTACAGCGACCGTGGGAGCTTTGACCTGGAGCGCATGCCCCAGGAGCTCAGAGCACTTTTCTCTACTCTTGACCAGCCTCAGCCCGCCGCACAAGGTAAGAGCGAAGCACGCGCCTTTGCCTATCCACCAAAGCACGGGAAGGTAATAGCCCCCTTAGTTAGCTCGCGCTGGGGGCAAGGCCACCCCTATAGCCTCGGCACCCCGACCTATACCGACAGCGATGGCGACCAGCAGCACATGTATGCTGGGTGCGTAGCCGTGGCTATGGCTCAGGTGATGTACTATCATCAGTGGCCTACTCAAGGCACTGGATCCAAGACGCACAATCAGCTCGGCTATCGTGACTTCTCCACAAGCCACTACCGCTGGAGCGATATGCGCCCCGTCTATGGGAACAATGAGCGCTACATCGGCTCGGGGAATAACCGTCGTGTACGCCCCGATGATGATCCGATCTTCACCTCGGTAGCCCAACTTATGTCCGACCTCGGTGTCGCCGTATCTATGGGCTACACCCAGTACGCCAGTAGCACCTCCTCCGAGCAGGCTGCCGCAGCCCTCTCGATCTACTTCAGCTATGATGCTACGCCTGCTCTATCGGCCTCGGTCCTTGGGATAAGCACCATCGAGCGCCTTCTGAAAGAAGAGCTTGAAGCGGGCTTCCCCATCTACGTCAGTGGGATGAATCGGAGTGGAGGCAAGCTCTATGGACACGCTTGGGTCGTGGACGGAGTAGATGCCGACGGGCTCTTTCACATGAACTTTGGCTGGGACGGACAAAGCGATGGTTACTATTCCCTCCGACGCATTGCCCCCGGGCAAGCAGGGAATGAGTTTGGTGGTCGCAAGGTCGACTTCTCCCAAGGGATACAAATCATCTTAGCCCATCCCAAACGCACGGGTACAGCTCCGCTCTCTGATGAAGTGAAGGGTATGGGGTCAGGGTTAGCAAGTCACTACTCAGCCTTCCTCCGCCTGCATGGAGCTGGAGGCATGAAGCGTGCACGCAAGAAAAGCATTGATGTAGACCTCGCTGGCTTCATCAACAAGGGTCTTCCCTTCAAGGGCGACTACGGCTATGGACTCTACGATAGCGAAGGGCATCTCCTGCGTATCTATCCCTCCAAGTACCACAGTGCAGGGGGCTTCACCAAGGTCAAGCTCTATGGACAGATGGTCGATGGGCAGTACATCAGTGAGGAGATGGCCGAGACCGACCGCTTAGCTATCGAGGGCCTCGCAGCAGGGATCTATGCCCTGCGTCCTATGAGTTCGCGCCTCCAAGAGGATGGAAGCTGGACTCCCTGGCAGCTCATCCTGGATGCCCCCACCCTGGGTCTTCGTCTCACAGAGAGTGAGGTGGAGGTCATCGAGGAGGATGGCTTCGACCGAGGCTTCCAGATCATAGAGCCCCTGCAGCAGCCCGCACTCTATCCTGGTGATGAAGTCCGTCTTCCCCTTGTCATCAAGCATCTCGCTGCCACCAGCCGCGACACCCAGCTCGTCCTTCGCCTCTATGACGAAGCAGGCAAGCTCGTCGAGGGCTTCCAAGAAGCAGCACCGCTTGAGCTGGAGTTCACGCCTATGGAGACACGTCTTGTCCACCTACCTCTCACCCTCCCTACAGGGATACAAGCAGGGCGCTATCGCCTCTCACTTGAGGTAAAGCACGGTGATGGGAGCAGCACCTATCCGACACAGCGCTACCAGCTTCGAGAAGAGACCTATCTCACGATATCAGCTCCTATCACAGGACGCGTACAGGCCGTAGGCGCTCAGATCACGGATGCCGCAGGGCAAGAACTCAAGAGCTACCCCGTAGACCTCACTACGGGTAGTAGCCCATACCTTGCTGTCAGCGTGAAGACTCCTTCATCCAATACGTCTCTCGGCACGATACGCCTCTACCTCGAGGATCCATCCACGGGGAGCCGTACACTCTGTGCAACACGTACCCTCACCCACTCGAGCTTCTACACGATGACCAACATCATCAAGAGCGATGCCCTCACCCAGCAGCTTCTCGGCAACCTCATCACAGGTAGAGCCTACCGTGTCGTGGCAGAGGTCACACAGGGTGAGACGGTGTACAGCGCTTGGGCACCTAACGAGCCTGCCGTCTACGTGACCTTCATCACAGGACGAAGCCCAGAGACGCCACCGACAGCTGTGGTCCATCCAGCCGAGCCTGCAACTGAGGAGCTGCCTGAGCCTGAGCCAGTACCTACCCCTACACCTCAGCCGCAGCCTACGCCCCAGCCGACTCCGACACCTCAGCCCACACCAGTGCCCGTGCCTGATCCCAAGCCAGAGCCTAAGCCGACACCTACTCCGACTCCTAAGGAAGAAGCGCAGCAGGAAGGGCAACTTCGCTACTTCCCCAGCGAAAGCCGTGTCGAGGTCTTCGGCAAGCAGCTCCTTCGTCTGGAGGTCTTTGACCTGACGGGCAAGCGTCTTATCCTCCATACCCTCACGGGTACGACACAGGCAAACCTTTCGCTCAGCACCCTGCCACGCGGGCTCTACCTCGTACGCGTGCTGGATGGGTCGAGCTACTCGACGCACCGTATCGCCCGATGATCAGGTGAGCGGTATTGGCTACAACGGATATTATCACTACCTTTGCCTCGCAATTACAGAAGCCTTGCCCACGGGCAACGCACTTCACACAGGCGGCTGTGGTGTAATTGGTAGCCACGTCAGACTTAGGATCTGATGCCGCGAGGCGTGGGGGTTCGAGTCCCTTCAGCCGCACTGAAAGCAGGCGATCTACTCTATCGATGAGTAAGACCGCCTGCTTCTCTTTTATACGTGGGACGCTATTTGTTTGGTAAATGCCCTACCTTGGCTTACCTTTGCGCCCGAAAGAACTAAGGACAAAGGGGTGCTCACCGCACATAATGGTGAGCTGAGATGATACCCTCAAGACCTGACCCAGATCATGCTGGCGTAGGGATTGTTCATCGACCATTATCTACCCTTTCCCCTTCAGCTCTGCATTACTATGCCAATGAATAAGTATTGTATGATGAAGAGAAAAACAACGCTCCTCTCCACCGTGGTCCTCTCGGCCACAGCTACCTTCCTAGCCTCTCCCTCCGTAGCTACAGCTACACAGCTCGCAGATAGTCTCAGCACGCACCGCCTCGAGGAAGTGCAGGTAACCGCTACACGCGCTTCAGCAAAGACACCTATGTCTTTCTCCAACGTCTCGAAAGGCCAGCTCCTGAAGTCAAACCTTGGGCAAGACGTCCCCTACCTCCTTCTGCAGACACCTTCCGTCGTAGCGACGAGCGAGCCTGGTATCGGTATCGGCTACACCTACCTGCGAGTACGTGGGGTTGATGCAGCCGGCATCAATATCATGACCAATGGCGTGCCACTCAATGACTCCGAGAGCCAAGGGGTCTTCTGGGCAAATATGCCGAACTTCTCCTCCAGCATCCAGGATGCTCAGCTCCAGCGTGGCGTCGGGACATCATCTAATGGCTCTGCTGCCTTCGGTGCCAGCCTCAACCTCCGCACCGACCACTTCTCCATGACACCGACCGCCTCCCTCACCCTCCTCGGTGGGTCTTACAATACCTTCCGACGTGACGTCCATGCCTCTACAGGGCGCATCGCAGGGCATTGGGCCTTAGAAGCTCGCCTTGGGAAGACGACCACGGATGGCTACATCGACCGCAGTGGTACGGAGGGCACCTCCTACTTCATTCAGGGAGGCTACTTCGGGGAGAACACCATCCTCAAGCTCCTCTCCTTCGGCGGGAAGCAGCGCACAGGTATCGCTTGGAACGGACTTAGCCCCGAGGAAGAAGCCGTCTACGGCCGACGCTACAACTCCGCTGGGCACATGAATCCCGGCAGCACACCTCAAGATGCTCGCTACCGATATAATACAGACAACTATGAGCAGTACCACTATCAAGCACAGCTCACCCAGCGTCTGAGTGAGGGCTTGATACTCAATCTCACCGCGCACTACACCAAGGGCTACGGCTTCACCGACGAGTACCGCACGGGGCGTAAGCTCAAGGAATACGGGCTGAAGGAATTCATCCTCCGTGATGAGAGTGGCGCTGCTATCCTCGACAAGGATGGCAAGGAGCAGAAGGTCAAGAAGATCACGCTGCTTCGCACCAAGTACCTTGACAATGATTTCGCAGGGGGTATCGCGACGCTCGACTATAAGTCCGATCGCCTGGAGCTCACTGCTGGGCTGTCTGCTAACCACTATGCGGGCGATCACTACGGTGAGCGCATTCCCGTCACGCCCTACCCTTACCTCGTAGAGCCCAATGAGCGCTACTACGAAGACAAGGCCAATAAGACCGACCTCTCAGGCTTCGTGAAGGCGAACTATGAGGTAGTGACTGGACTCAACCTCTTTGCCGACCTCCAGTACCGCTTCATCGACTACCGCATCGCTGGTACGATCGACCACTTCATCAAGAATAGCCAGGGAGCTATGGTAGCACAAGAGATCGACCTCAAGAAGACCTTCAGCTTCCTCAATCCGAAGGCGGGGCTCTTCTATCAGTTCGCTCCCCAGCATCACGTCTATGGCTCGGTCGCAGTAGCTCACCGAGAGCCCAATCGTAAGAACTACACCGAGGTCAGCCCTAAGGACTACCCTCGTGCTGAGCGCCTCACGGACTACGAAGTCGGCTACGGTTTCCGCAGTCGCTCCTTCACCGCTGGGCTCAACCTATATTATATGGACTACCACGATCAGCTCGTGCTCAATGGTAAGCAGAGCGATGTCGGCGGTAAGCTCAGCGAGAACGTAGCCAGCAGCCACCGTATGGGTGCCGAGCTCAATGCTTCATGGAAGATCTGCCCCATGCTTCGCTGGGATCTGGCAGGTGCCGTCAGTAAGAACCAAATCAAGCGGTACCACCTCTATGCTTGGAGCGATAAGGCTGGTGACGAAGTGCTGACGACCTATGACCGCACTCCTATTGCTTACTCACCCCAGCTTGTCCTAAGCAATACGCTGACCTTTACGCATCGTGCCTTCGAAGCTGCCCTTACCTCGCAGTACGTCGGTATGCAGTACCTCGATAATACGGGGAGCCGTGAGCGTAGTCTCCCCGCCTACCACGTAGCGAGCCTACGCCTCGGCTATGAGCTACCCGTACACTTCGTGCGTAGCTGGAGCATC
The DNA here is from genome assembly GCF_014647755.1 of Porphyromonas pasteri. Lineage (GTDB taxonomy): Bacteria > Bacteroidota > Bacteroidia > Bacteroidales > Porphyromonadaceae > Porphyromonas > Porphyromonas pasteri. The sequence continues at coordinate 740,981 of NZ_BMPU01000001.1, forward strand.
AGTCTGCAGATCAACAATCTCTTCGATGCACGCTACTCGAGCAATGGCGGAGCTGGCTACACCTTCGACAAGAAGGGTGCGATCAGCAGCTACACCTGGACCTATCCTCAGGCTGGTATCCACGCCTTCCTCGGCACGACCATCACGATATAATCTCTACCTTTACGGTCTATGGATCTGACCACTCTCCTCTCCTTCCTCTCCTCGCACGTCCTGGAGCTCGTCACGCTCGTCGTGTCACTCATCTGGCTGTACCTCGAGTACCGCGCCAGTATCTGGCTCTGGCCCGTAGGTATCATCCTACCCTTGCTATGGATACCGATCTGCTATCAGAGTCATCTCTACGGCATGCTCGCTATCAATATCTACTACCTCGTGACCAGCATCATCGGCTGGATAGCGTGGCTACGTAAGGGCAATGCCGAGGGAGAAGAAGTCCCCATCTCTAATATTCCGGCGAAGGCTGGGGCGATCTACCTCGCCCTGGCCTTCGTGGGTTACGTCGCTCTGCTCTTCCTCCATCCCTTCATCCCCGAGTGGAAGCTCCCTTGGGCGGATGGACTCATGACGATAGCCTCGGTCATCGGCATGCTCTGGATGGCACGAAAGTGGCGTCAGCACTGGCTCTGCTGGATCATCGCGAATGCTGCTGGCTTCATCGCACTCTACGGAGCGGAGGACTACATCTCCTCCTTCGTCTACGTCGTGAACTTCGTCACCGCCTTCTTCGGCTACCGCAAGTGGGGGCAGCTGATGAAGCAGCCCGACAAGCACACCGTCTAAGTAGTCCCCCGACACCATGCGCACCTACCCTCGCTTCACTCAGGAGACCCTCCCGCAGACACTCGTCCTCGCGAACGGGGCCTTCCCCACCGCCCCCACGCCCCTTGCGCTCATCGACCACTGGATACTGGGCAAGGAGGGCTACAGCCTCACCTGCTGTGACGGAGCCGTCAATAAGCTCCGTCGCTATACCGACCGCCTGCCCGATGCGGTCATCGGGGACCTCGACTCGGTATCTCCTGCACTCAAGGATCTCCTGGCGGGACGCATCCAGCTCTTCTCAGATCAGGAAACCAACGACCTGACGAAGACCTTAACCTATCTCCATTCGCGCTACGGGAAGCAGGCCATTACTCTTCTTGGTGCCAGTGGCGGACGCGAAGACCACCTCCTTGCCAACCTCGCACTACTCCCAACCTACGCCCCCCTTGTCGAGGATCTCGTGATGCTCACCGACGAAGGCTACTTTCTCCTCATCACCGAGCCCTCCACGATCGAGGTCTTGATCGGGCAGCAGATATCGATCTTCAACTTCCAGCGGACGCCCATCAGCCTCGGCGGTGTGCGCTGGCCCCTCGTGGAGGCTACGCTCCCAGCACTATGGTGTGGCTCACTGAACTGCGCCATCGAGAATCAGATCACCGTCCACACCACCGCCCCCATCCTCATCTATCTGGCCAATGTCTGAGCAGGAAGCCCTCACCATCGTCCTCGGTGCACTGGATCAGCTCACGCCACGGCGCACCGATCCACCCACACTGATGGAGCTGACTCTATGCCTTGGTTATAGCGAGGCTGAGCTGGACGAAGCCTTCACAACCCTCTTCGCTTGCCCCGCAGACGAAGCTCTCGCGCTCTTCTCTCAAGAAGCACTTCGCCTGCGCCCTGCGGAGTTCCTATCCGACTACCCCACACGACTGACCCTCGACAGCAGCTACACAGGGCCCGTCTCCTACTGCTTCTTTCCCTACCGCTTCGGTGAGCTGCTTTTAGCCACTACGCCACTGGGGCTGTGCTACAGCAGTTTCACTCTCAGCGACTGGCAGGGGACTTACGCTGAGCTACGCCAGCTCTATCCCCAAGCCTCACACGACCTCAAAGTCGAGCACGAATACCTCCAGCAGGCTATTCGCTACCTCAAATCCCCGACGACGGAGGCTCTTCCCCCACTCCACCTCATCGGCACGCTCTTCCAGCGGAGCGTCTGGATGAGTATGCTCCTCATCCCAGAGGGGAGCCACACCAGCTACCAAGGCCTCGGCGAGACCTTCGGTATGCCTCAGGCAGCCCATGCTGTCGGGTCAGCCGTAGGAGCCAATCCCTTAGCTCCCTTCATTCCCTGCCACCGCGTCCTGCCGAAGGAGCACACCATCGGCCACTATCACTGGGGTGTAGCGCGCAAGGCCCTACTCCTCTTACCCGAGCTTCTCACACCGCAGGCATAGTCCTCTGCACCCTTATCACACCAAGCCCCCGCATCGGTTGCCCAAGATGAGCACGATGCGGGGGCTAACTATTTATATCCAGTCCACGAACAAGGAAATCGCACATGGTAAACTATCTGATGCTTAGACGTGTTCTCCTATTGCCTATTTATTTAAGTATTTAATAATATACCCCGATGAGTATCAATCTACCTCCTTCTTCTCTCCCCCGCGTCGTCATCGCAGGCGGAGGCTTTGCTGGTCTCAAGCTGGCACAAGCTCTCGATTCTTCGCTCTTCCAGATCATTCTCATAGATCACCACAACTACCACCAGTTCCCCCCACTCATCTATCAGGTAGCCTCATCGGGTCTGGAGCCCAGCTCCATCGCCTTCCCCTTCCGTGCTGCCTTCAAGCGCAAGAAGAACTTCATCTTCCGCCTGGCGAACGTCATCGGCGTCGAGCCTGAGCAGAAGCAGCTCATCACCTCGGTGGGCGAAGTGCCCTACGACTACCTCGTCTTGGCATGCGGCGGTACGACGAACTACTTCGGCAATGAGCAGGTCGCCAAGCATAGCCTACCGATGAAGACCCTCTACGAATCGATGAACCTGCGCAACGTCCTGCTGCAGAACATTGAGAAGGCACTCGTCTCCGACAATCCCGAGACTCGCGAAGCCCTCCTCACGGTAGTGATCGTCGGTGGCGGTCCTTCGGGAGTTGAGATCGCAGGGGCACTGGCAGAGATGAAGCGCTATGTCCTGCCGAAGGACTACCCCGATATGGAGACGGACCAGTTCAAGATCCACCTCATTGACGCTTCGCCCCGCCTCCTGCAGGCGATGAGTGAGAAGAGCTCTCGCACCGCCGCCGAAGGCCTTACCTCTCTTGGCGTCGAGATCCACCACAACATGATGGTCACCGACTACGATGGCCGCGTGCTCACCCTCGGTGATGGGACGAAGATGAATACCCGCACGGTCATCTGGGTTAGCGGTATCATCGCCAACACCGTCGAAGGGATCCAGGCCGACTCCCTCGGTCGTGGCAAGCGTATCCTCGTCGATGGCTACAACGAAGTACAGGGCGTACCCGACGTCTTTGCCCTCGGGGACCAGTGCCTCATGACGGCTGACCCAGCCTACCCTCAGGGACATCCCCAGATGGCTCAGGTCGCTATCCAGCAGGCAGCCCTGCTGGCCAAGAACCTCAAGGCACGCCTCACGGGAGGAAAGCAGCAGACCTTCCGCTACAAAGACCTTGGCTCGATGGCTACCATTGGCCGAAACCGTGCCGTCGCAGAGATTGGCAAGGCCAAGTGGGGTGGCTTCACCGCCTGGCTCCTCTGGCTCGTCGTCCACCTGCGCTCCATCCTCTCGGTGCGCAACAAGGTCATCGTCCTCCTCAACTGGATCTGGAACTATGTGACCTACGACCGCTCGCTCCGCCTCATCCTCAAGCGCAACGTGCCTGTCGATCCCTACCAAGCTCGCCAAGAGCGTCTCGCCAACCGAGACACCCATGTAGAGTAGGTAGCTGGCATTCCCTCTTACTGATAAGGCCCACCCTGTACGATACAGGGTGGGCCTTATTGCAAGGTGCCGCATCGACCAATATAGGTCAGCGGGCGAAGCTATATAGGTCGCGAAGGCAAGCTATAGGAGACTGTTGCCGAGAGTCCTGTCCTCTATTTAGAGTACTAAGGCATCGCACGCCCAGCTCCCCGATATGCCTCTCCGGAGTGATACACAAGCCCTTCGCCTTATCGCGCGTATTCCTCTTATCCAGCGGAGGGAAAAGTGGCATTCTCGCGAAGAAAAAAGTGCCTTCACGTAGTGGTCTTCCTCTGTCCACGCACGTAGTCTTAAAGACCAGGCACGTCAGTCCAAATATCCACGTACGTAGATATTAGAGCCACGTACGTAGTCCAAACTTATCTGCCACTCATCCACAACTTTTATCTATACACGGAGCAACAACCTGATATAGGTTCACACCTCACACCTCTACTCATTCACTCCACACACCGCTATTCGTTCTTGCTCTTCGCCTTCATCAGATGGTGGCACCTATGGCTACGCCTTGCATTTACCCCTCATAGAGCCACGCTCTCGAGCCCACGCTCGTTACCAGCTTGTCCCAAGCGTAGCGCGGACACTTACCCCATCAGGTATGGAGCGAAAAATATGGGGCGCATTCCCTTGGAAAGTCGTATCTTTGCCCGCGAGGCTCAATACATAAGAAGGAATTGGGCTGTGATGAGATATTACATATGATCAAAAGACTTTGTTTGGCTTGTGCGGGGCTCCTGCTCCTCTCTTCATGTGGTGAGTACTACCGCGTGCAGAAGTCCACGGACCTCGGGGAGCGCTACTCCTTCGCCAAGAAAAGCTATAATGAGAAGAAATATGGGCGTGTCGTGAGCCTCCTCGAAGACATCGTCCCTCAGCTCGTCGGTACGAACGAAGGCCCTCAGAGTACCTATCTCTTGGCCGACGCCTACCTCCAGCGGGGCGATGAGAGCGAAGCTTCACGCTACTTCCAGAACTACTATACGAGCTACCCCAAGGGACCTATGGTCGAGGAAGCTCGCTTCAAGGCTGGCTACTGCCTCTTCCAGGCATCGCCTGACCCACGACTGGATCAGAGCGCTACCATCGGGGCTATCAAGGAGCTCCAGTCCTACCTCGACTTCTACCCCAAGGGCAAGCATAGCTCAGAGGTCGAACTGATGCTCTTTGAGCTGCAGGACAAGCTCGCCTATAAGGAGTTCCTCGCTGCCAAGCTCTACTACAACCTTGGCCTCTACCTCGGCAACAACTACGAGTCCTGCATCATCACGGCGCAGAATGCTCTGAAGGATTACCCCTTCACCAAGCACAAGGAAGACCTGACCTTCCTCATCCTGCGAGCCAAGGCCGAGATGGCTGACCTCAGCGTCCCCGAGAAGTTGCAGGAACGTCTCCGCGACGTCATCGACACCTACTATGCCTACCTCAATGACTTCCCCAACGGGACGTACACGAAGCAGGCACAGAAGATCTTCGACCGCATGAACAGCAAGAAGGTCAGCGAATAACCCACCCACGAAGTATCATAGAGAATAAAGAATATGCCTAAGTACAAAAAGAATGTACCGACCAACACGATTAGCCGTGACATGGTCAGCCTCAGCAAGGACACGGAGAACATCTACGAGACCGTGATGATCATCGCCAAGCGTGCGAACCAGATCGCCCAGGAGACGAAGCAAGAGCTCGAAGCTAAGCTGCAGGAGTTCGCAGTCTACACCGACGATCAGCAGGAGATGGTTGAGAACGAAGAGCAGATAGAGATCTCCCGCCAGTATGAGCGCATGCCCAAGCCTACGCTCATCGCTGCTAAGGAGTACGAAGACGGCGAGCTCTACCACAACATCGCTGGGCGCACCAAGAAGTAAGTCCCGACAAGCTCTCTATCGCTATGTGGCAACGCATACAGACAGTATGGCTCCTCCTTGTGGGGCTCATTATGATCACCTTTGCCCTACAGGACGTCGCGGTCTTCACCCTCCCCGAGGGGCAGGCTTGTGTCCTCGACAACTGGCGCATCTATAGCGCCGTCGACAGCACGACGCTGCACAGCACCTGGGCCATCGGTGTACTCAGCATCCTGACGGGCTGCGCATCACTCGGACTGATCTTCCTCTACAAGCGAAGAATCCTGCAGATGCGCCTGACGATCCTGACGATGCTGGTCATCATCGGCGAACTCATCTACATCGCTTGGGCCAGCTCTCAGTTCTGCTCAGCGAACGGGGCGACCTTCGCCATCCGCTTCCCACTGGCTCTGCCGATCATCTGCCTGCCTCTGCTCTACTTCGCCTCCCGCCGTATGATCTACGACGAGACGCTTATCCGAGCCTCACAGCGCCTACGATAATCCCCATCTGCGAAGCACCTCCCTCTACACATGTGAGATGGGAGGTGCTTCGCTGCTTTCTCCCCCTTCCCCTCCTATCACATCTATTACTCTGCAATCATGCAATTCGATTCGCTACAAGCTATCTCCCCTATTGATGGGCGCTACCGCGGCCAAGTAGAGGCCCTCGCCTCTTACTTCTCTGAGGAAGCCCTCATCCGCTACCGCGTACGTGTAGAGATCCTCTACTTCATCGCCCTCTGCGAAGAGCTCCCACACCTCCGTGGTATCCTCAGCAAGGACCGAACGGATCGCCTCCACGATATCTATCTGAGCTTCACCACCGAGGATGCCCTCCGAATCAAGGAGATTGAGCGCGTGACGAATCACGACGTCAAGGCCGTCGAGTACTTCATCAAGGAGAAGTTCGACGACCTCGGCCTGAGCGATGAGAAGGAGTTTGTCCACTTCGGGCTCACCTCACAGGACATCAACAATACGTCCTTCCCTCTGATGATCCGCGAAGCTGTCGAGCACGTCTTCCTGCCTGAGTTCGGCGGACTGATCGATCAGCTCCAGTTCTACGCCACGGAGTGGGAGCACGTATCGATGCTGGCACGTACCCACGGGCAGCCAGCCTCCCCCACGCGCCTCGGTAAGGAAATCGAGGTCTACGTCTACCGCCTGCAGGAGCAGCTCAAGACGCTCGAAGCACTGCCTCACACAGCGAAGTTCGGCGGTGCCACAGGGAACTTCAACGCCCATGCTGTAGCTTACCCTCAGCATGACTGGAAGCGCTTTGCGGCAGACTTCGTCCGTAGCCTTGGCCTCGAGCGTGAAGCCTTCACCACGCAGATCTCTAACTACGACCAGATGGCTGCTCTCTTCGATGTGCTGACGCGTATCAACGTCATCCTCATCGACCTGGCGCGTGACTTCTGGATGTATATCTCGATGGACTACTTCAAGCAGCAGATCCGTGCTGGCGAAGTCGGCTCATCAGCTATGCCTCATAAGGTCAACCCCATCGACTTCGAGAATGCAGAGGGTAACCTTGGCATCGCGAACTCCGTCTATGGCTTCCTCGCTCGCAAGCTCCCCATCTCGCGCCTGCAGCGTGACCTCACCGACTCCACGGTACTGCGCAATGTCGGTGTACCCTTGGCACACAGCCTCATCGCACTGAAGAGCCTGCGCAAGGGCCTCGGGAAGGTACTCCTCAACAAGGATGCCCTCTACCAAGATCTTGAGCACAACTGGGCCGTCGTAGCCGAAGCACTCCAGACGATCCTCCGTCGCGAAGGCTATCCCAAGCCCTACGAAGCCCTCAAGGAGCTCACGCGTACCAACGCTGCCATCACGGAGAAGGCCATCTACGACTTTATCGAAGGCCTCGCTGTCAGCGACGCTATCAAGGAAGAGATGCACCGCATCTCCCCCCACAACTACACGGGGCTCTAAGCCATCCCACCCAGCTTCGCAGGCGACATTCCGCCCACTGAGTCCATAAGATAAGTGTGCCCCCGAGTAGCGATAGAGCTACTCGGGGGCACACTTTTATATAATATGGTGGGCCGTCTGCTACCCCAACCTACTAAAAACGAATAGGGACTGTCTCCCGACAGCCCCTACTCTCTGTTAACCTTAAATCTAATACCATGAAAAACACACTACAAAGGTACGACATTTTTTTATACTACCAAATAAATCTATAAAATTGATTAAACTTCTTCTACGAAGGGCTGCTATTACCGCATAGAAATAGCGCATTCTTCACGTGTACATATAGAGACTACGCTTTGTATATCAACAGATTGCATCAGAAGAATAAGGCAAACCCATCTCCATACGAGGAGATAATACCTTCACAAATGAGCACAGAAAATTTTTCTTGAGCAGCGAGAAAGAGTACCGAATCCCTCCCTTTTTCATCCGCTGCTCCCCCTATCGGCGGACGATTTTCTTCACTTTTGAGGTAATAGAACGTATAAAAGCACCATAGGCCTACGGCAAAAAGAGCGATCCCCACTATGGTCACCAGACCATAGTGGGGATCGCTTCATTGTACCCAGAGCCGGGATCGAACCGGCACGAACTTTCGTCCATTGGTGTTTGAGACCAACGCGTCTACCGATTCCGCCATCTGGGCTTATCGGATCGGCTGCAAAGATACGACAATTATTAGAAGTAGCCGATACAGATTCATTGCACTACACTATGCGGAGCATTCCACTACTACTCCATGCACGAAGCACTATTGCTTTCCCCTCGTAGCACTACTGGTTCACACCACATACCAATAGTGGTTCATACCGCATACCACTATTGGTATGAGTCTGTCTGTATGAATCTCTGACTAAGCCCTTGTAGCTTATCAAGATAAGTGCCTTCTACTTCACAAGATCTCCACAAGTAATGTGAGAGCCCTACAGATATTCCACCTCTGAGGCAGCACTCATACCAAAATATATATCCATTAGACAGACTATTTCCTTATATTTGCAGTTGTATATAAGCATTCATTTAACAAAGCAGGCCATAATACACGCCATCAAGTTTCAGAAAAGAACCTAATCAATGAGCAATATTTTCTCAAAAATCGCACAGCTCTTCTCCAGCAACAAGGAAGGACAGCGCCCCCAAAGCACCGAGGCACGGACATCAGCTTCTCAAGCAACGACCTCCCAAAGCACAGCCTCTTGCTCTCACCCTGCAATTAATTTGACACACATTGACCTACCCACCGCCCCCTCTTTCGGCACACGCAGCCTCGAAGAAGTACGGGCGGCGGCTGAGGGTGGCGACGCCGAAGCACAGTACCTCCTCTTTGACTACTATGCTTCGGGGCATGGGGAAGAAAGCGATCGTCCTGCCTTTGAATGGCTAACCAAGGCTGCAGAGCAGGGCTATCCCTTAGCGCTCTATACCAGCGCTCTTATCCAGATCGAAGAAAAGGAAGGAGCAGCCGTACCTCCACAGGCGCTCTTCTACCTCCAAGCCTCTGGAGAGCGAGGCTTCTCCGATGCCTATCTCCAGCTCTATCATCTCTATCGCGATGGGAAGGGCGTCGAGGCCAACGAAGACACAGCTATCAACTATCTCAGAAAGGCTATGGAGGCTGGTTCGGGTACGGCCTATCTGATCGTTGCCAAGGGCTTCCTCCCTGGCAATGGTGGGGGGCCCATTGACTACGATGCTGCCTACTACTATGCAGAGCAAGCAGCGCACCTTGGCTGTCCTGAGGCGGTGGAACTCATCATCCATCTGCTCGAAGAGAACCTTGCCTCTGGCGACCACACGGAGCTCCTGCGCTACTGGCGCCGTCAGCTTCGCCCCACGCATTCGCTATAACTCAAGCTCGATGAGCTGACACACTACAAGAACCCCTATACGTGCAAAGGGTACTCTCCACTTAAGGAGAGTACCCTTCTATTTTATTAGTCCCCTGTAGATAGAGGACAAGTAGGCTATATAGTAGACGGACTTTGTTCCTCTGCCTCATCAGGCCAGCCTTGAGCACGGAGACGAAGCTCTGCACCATCAGGGGTAACAAGGTAGCAGCCCTGCCCAGGACTGGTCACATGACCGATGATATGGATACCATCCAGTTCCTTCAGGCGATCCAACTCAGCAAGCGGAATGGTGAAGATGAGCTCGAAGTCTTCGCCACCATTCATCGCTACGGTCGTCGTCGACATATTCAGCTCCTCAGCCATGCGATGCGTCTCGATATCGATCGGCAGACGCTCCTCATAGATACGCACCCCTACACCACTCTCTGTAGCGAGATGGAGGAGTTCGGAGGCTAAGCCATCCGAGCTATCGATCATCGACGTGGGACGCAGCCCCTTCTCTCGAAGAGCAAGGATGATATCTTGGCGGGCTTCGGGACGAAGCTGACGCTCGAGGATGTATTCATGCTCGGCAAAGTCAGGCTCGAAGTCCCCCTTCTCCCCTGCGAAGACGCGCTTCTCACGCTCCAGAAGCTGGAGCCCCATATAGGCGGCACCGAGATTTCCGCTGACGCAGATGAGGTCGGTGGGCTGAGCACCACTACGGTAGACGATCTCCTCTTCGCGAGCAGCTCCCAGACAGGTGATGCTGATGCAGAGCCCCGTGAGGCTTGCCGAGGTATCTCCCCCAACTAAGTCTACCCCGTAACGGCTACATGCAAGGCGAATACCAGCATAGAGCTCCTCAAGATCCTCCACAGCGAAGCGAGCCGAGACACCAATAGAGCAGGTGAGTTGCTGTGGATGTCCATTCATCGCGTAGATATCGGAGAAGCTCCCGACAGCAGCCTTATAGCCTAAGTGCCTGAGCGGAGTATAAGTCAAGTCAAAGTGAATACCCTCAAGAAGGAGGTCAGTCGTCACGAGCGTCTGCAGTCCTTCGGGGTACGCGATGACGGCAGCATCATCACCCACACCACGACGGGTGCTCTCATGCTGTATGGGGAAGTCTCGGGTCAGGCACTTGATGAGCGCAAATTCGCCGAGCGAAGAGATCTCTGTTCGTTGCATATAGATATAGAATACTTGGGATAGGCACCGCAAGTGCAGCACCTTCGATGGGAGAAGAAAAGCCCCTTAGCGCAGCCCTTGTAGGGAGGGTGGCAGGGAATTAGCCGCCTTGCATATCATCTCACGAAACTCCTGTGGCTTGTAGAGTATCTGCGTCTCGATCGGGAGAAAGTACAGCTGCTTGACCAGCTCCTCGGGAAGTTCTCCAAGGCTATCGGTGAAGCGTACCGCATCCTTCTCCGTGCAGACGATGTAGACAGGATGCCCCGAGTGCTGCTCACACAGCTCCTGCCAGCGCTCACCGATCGCCGTAAAGTCCTTTCGGCGGAACTGATGATGGTCAGGATAGACGAGCTGGTCAATCAGCTCATATCGCTCGGCAAGGAAGGAGAAGAAGAGCCCAGGCGAGGCAATCCCCGAGAGAGCGATGACGAGTGCATCCTTAGGGAGCGGGCTACCAGCCTCGCCAAGGAGGGTGCGCACTGCACGTGGCTGCTGGTAGTGGATGCGTGAGAAGAAGATCTCCTGATGCGCGTAGAGATCAAGGTTGCGCTGCATGATACGCAGCTTGATCGGCTGCATATCATGTGGGCACTTCGTCAGGATGATACAGTCGGCACGATAGCGTGCCGTAGCAGGCTCGCGCAAGCCTCCAAGGGGGAGAAGCTCATCATCATGCAGCTCACGCTGGGCATCGATGAGCAGGATATTGAAGGAGGGCTGCACGTAGCGGTGCTGGAAGCCATCATCGAGGAGGACCACCTCGGGGCGCTCTTCCTCAGGGAGTGCGAGCAGGTAGCGCATAGCACGGCGACGATTGCCATCGACGACGAAGCGCACCTCGGGGTACTTCTGCTTGATTTGCTTAGGCTCATCTCCGACTTCTTCAGCTGTCGAGGTCAGGGTCACCTCCCTCAAGCCACGGCTCTTTCGCTTGTAGCCACGACTGATGACAGCGATACGATATTGCTTACGAAGGATCGAGATGAGTAGCTCGACATGGGGCGTCTTCCCCGTCCCACCGACGGTGATATTCCCGACACAGATCAAGGGAATGGGATAAGACTGCTGCTTGAGTATGCCTTGGTTGAAGAGAAAGTTGCGCAGGCCTACCCCCAGACCGTAGAGCCAGGAGAGCGGATAGAGGAGCGGATTATTACTTTTCTTCATTACACCGAGGTGAGGAGAGGGAGGGTGCGAGTGATGCTTGCGCCCTCCCTGTGATTAGTAGGATGTATATTCGTAGGGCAGACGTGCGAGGATCCCCGTATAGCGGTAGCCTTCGCGGAAGAACTCACGGATCTTCTTCTCTTCGTCTGTCATGAAGAAGTCACGTAGACGGGCAGTGAAGCGCTCAGTGGTCTTTGAGGCGAAGAGCTCTTCGAGGAAGCTCGTAGAAGTAGAGCCATAGTCTACGCTGTAGCCCTCATGAAGCCCAGCGAGGCGCGCAGCAAGGCGGATAGCCGTCTCCAGCCCCCCAAGCTCATCGACAAGCCCAAGCTCCTTCGCCTTAGCACCAAGCCACACGCGACCCTGACCGACGGAGTCTACTGCTTCGACAGACATATCACGGCCGATAGCGACGCGGGAGAGGAAGGTCTTATAGCCGCGCTCTACCTCCATCTGGATCAGCTGTCCCTTCTCAGGAGTCAACGGACGCAGAAGCATAGCCATCGGATCACTCATACTCATATCTGCATAGGGCGAAGTCTGCACGACATCAATGCTTACCCCGACCTTACGTCCAAGCTCAGATGCATCAGGCAGTATACCGAAGATCCCGATAGACCCTGTGAGCGTCACGGGACTGGCAACGATAGCATCAGCTGCCGAAGCAATGTAGTAGCCACCCGACGCCGCTACGTCCCCCATGGAGACGACGACCGTGCGCGACTGACTCAGCTCACGTACCTCATGCCAGATCTGCTCCGAGAGGAAGGCACTCCCCCCTGGCGAATTGATGCGCAGGACGACAGCCTTAGCCGTAGGATCCTCACGCAGCGCACGGAGGTCACGTGCCAAGTCGCTCGTAATACCATCGCTACTGAGCGGGCTCTCTGTGATCTCTCCTTCAGCAAAGAGTACCTTCACTACATTATCCTTATCAGTACGATCCTTGTCCAGCGGATCGGGCTCCGTAAGGAAGTCCGACAGCGTCACCACAGGGATATCATCAGCCGAGGCGACATCGAGACGCTGCGCCATGAGGTCTTCGACATCGAGACGATAAGCTAAGGTATCGACGAGGTGAGCACGCACGAAGGTCTCAGCCTCACCGAAAGCACGGCCGCTATCAGCGAAGGCGCGCAGGCTATCGACGGGCACCGAGCGCGAAGCCGAGATCTCACGAAGCATGAAGTCCCACAGCCCGTTGAGATAGACCGAGATCTGCTCACGATTGGGCTCACTGAGCTTATCGAGCATGAAGGGTTCTACAGCCCCCTTATAAGTGCCGACCTTAAAGATATGCGCCTTGACCCCGAGCTTATCCAAAGCCTGACGGTAGAAGGTAGGTGCCGAAGCCAGGCCGACAAGCCCCACCATACCCTGAGGGTTGAGGATGACCTTGTTCGCTACAGATGAGAGGTAATAGGCCTTCTGGTCATAGGAGTCAGCGTAGGAGATGATGAACTTCCCCGAGGAGCGGAAGTCCTTGAGTGCCTCACGCAGATCTGCCGTCGAAGCCATACCCCCACTATAGCCCTCCACATTGAGGTAGATACCTCGTATGCGAGAGTCCGCCTTCGCCTTACGGATGCTGGCGAGGGCCTGCGAGAGTGAGATCGGCTTCTCGTCCGAGCCCATCCCAGGGATGAAGCTCGAGAGTTCGTCCGTAGTGACGATCTCGGAGATCGAGCTAAGATCGATCTTCAGCACGCTCCCATCCTGGATCTCGGTCGGAGTAGAGCCTGAGGCCAAAGCACCTACGACGATGACGATGAATAGGAAAAAGGCGAAGATCGAGCAAAGGATATTTGCCGCGATGAAGCCAACGAAGGAGGCCAAGACGGTCTTCCAGAAGCCTAAGGGCTTTTTGGGTTGTAAGGGTTCTTCCATTGGGGTGTGAAGCCAGAGAGGGAGGTGATAGATAGTGCAGGGAGTGTACTTAGGCACTTATCCCTTTAGGACAAATATAGTGAATCCTCACTATTTATCTTTCGGAGCGCCCCTCCTGTAGAGCCGAGGCACAGCACTTTAGCAAGAGGAGCTCTCCTCAGATACGACTATCCCCCGTGCAGTGACTAGCACCACACGGGGGATATATTATTAGGTATAGGAGTGACTGACGACTAGCGGTCAGCAGCGAGAGCACGCTCCTTAGTCCACCACATGGGCGGGATATACTTATACAGCTTAGCTTGTGCCTTCAGCTCGTCGAAGCCCATCTTATCCTTGCTATAGTCAGGGGCAAAGATGGGGCGCTCATAGATGTAGCCATTCTTCGTTGAAGCCCCAGGGATCGTGCTACCCGTGCTGGTATCCTCCATCCAGTGGATACCCAGAGCAGGCGTCTTCACGCGATCGCGGTCGTAGTAGTAGCTGAAGCGATAGCCCCAGTCAAGAGCTTCGTAGCGGTGACGCATGACCCAGTCAGAGTTGTGGTTGATCTGCATCTCCTTACGAGGCAGGTCACGGCCTGGCTTACGGAAGTAAGTGGCCGTAGGATACTGCGCACGGATACCATTGGTGTACCAGAAGAAGGCATCGATCGTCTCGCAAGTGCAGCTACCACCCTTCGTCTTGCTACCACCCTTGCTGGAGGAAGTCTTACGTACGATACGATGGCGTGAGCGATACTGCTCACCCTTCACATCGAAGCGAGGAGCATAGAATGCCTGTGCATACTGGCGCTTATCTGCAGAGTAGTTGCTCAGGATACCCGTCTCAGCTGCGATATTGAAGAGGTAGACCAGACCATCACGGTTTCTGAACTGTGGCATCATCCCCTTATTCACGACAGCAGCCGTATAGAAGACTGCCGACTTATGAGGAGGTAGGATACCTCTTCTGATGCCGTAGTCCCCAGACTTGTCGATAGAGCTAGCTACGCCCAGACCATCGACGAAGAGGAGGTTAGGATCAGGCAGAAGTCTTGACTCGTAGGTAGGCTTATTGCTTGAGTACCATGTAGAGGGCGAGGTCCCCGTCTTGCAGTAGTCAAAGCGCTGGATATAGTAGTCCTTTAGGTCAATGGGCTTATTTGTGGGGTTGTAGAACTCCCATGCCGTAGCACCACCATAGGTACCACCTCCGATGAAGACCTCAGTGATGATGAGGTCGCCCTTAGGAGCGGGGAGCTCAAGGGGGAGGCGGTGGACCTTACTGGCAGCGAGCTGCTTGACGTGCCACTTCGTCGTGATATCACTCTCGGTAGCACCCAGCGTCTCGTCGTAGGCATCGGTGCGGAACTCCATCAGCATCTCGCGACGACCATCAAACTTCGTAGGCACAGCCCAGAAGTAGTACGTGTGTTTCTTACCGACAGCGACGTCACCCTGCTCGAAGTAGATGCGCTGCATCGTGCTGGCATTCTGAGTAGTCTTCCACTTGGGCACGGACTTATTGTTACTGTCCGTCTCATAGTCGAAGAGCTGGATAGTACCTTCGGTCGTGAGGGCATCGGTCTTGAGGGTGATCTCATGAGGGGAGTAGGTCATATTCCCATCGGTGTTATCAATCGTAGCACCTACCATCGCACCATAGAAATGGAAAGTCAGGTTGTCTGCATAGTACCCCTTCTGCTTCGTCTTAGGATCTTCCTTAGCACGGAGCTGCGTAGGAGCGAAGTACATGGGGAGGGTGTAGGCCTCACCGGTGCTATAGAAGGAGTGAGGATTAGGCACGATAGCACCACCCGTGGCATTGATACCCGTGACACCGATAGCACCAGCGATCATGATCTTTTCCTTGGTGGGATCAATACCATAGGGAGCATCGACATTGACGCGAGCTTTGTAGACTGAGCCCTCTTTCTTGAGGATTGTGAGCGAGCTCTTGTGGATCTGAAGCTTGCTGTCAGGAGCATCTGCTCTCTTGAAGGCCAGGTAGAGCGTCTCCTTGTCACCAGGATTCCAGACGAACTTCAGACCGGCATACTTGCCTCCCTGCATATTCTCCTGGATAAGCATTCGGAGGTCATCTGAGGGAAGCCCTGCAATATCAACATCAAACGAGATCTTTTCGCCGCTAGTGGCTGCCTCTGCTGTCGTAGGCGTAGTCACTGGGGCCTCTTCATTCTTACACGCGCTCATCCCAGCCGTCAAGGCAATGAGCAGGGTCGCGCCGTAGATACGTAGTAAGTTCATACTTTTCATCGGATAAATTTACGAGGTTAAGAGAAGGGGAGGAAGGTATCTTCATCACCCTCATCGATACCATCTGGCAGCGTACCACTACCAGAGATAAGGATACTCTGCCCGAAGATCATTTCAAGCAGTTCGGCTCGAGGAGCCTCATACGGGCCGTAGAGCCCACATGATTCATTCTGTTTCATCAGCTAAAAAAATTACAGTTACACCCCTCGGGAGACGACGTAACTCTCCCATAGAGGCTATTTAAATAATGCTTATGTTTCTTGATTTTAGGGCCGAAACACCCCAGGTCTACGCAACAAAAGGAGGAGGAATGTTAAAATTCATAAACAGAGAAAGCTCCCTGCCAAGACAATTGAATTCCGCCTCACACACTAATAACGGGGCATATACCCGCACAGTATATACCCCGATGAAATAATGAGAAATCTTCTCCGTTAATATACGCCACCACTAAGGTATTATACCATCAGAAGTCAGAAAATCACCAGTATATCCTCTACTTCACAACACCTCTAAGAGTCCATATATAATAGGGAGAAAAATGAACCAGTACTGGTTACTTCTTCGACCAGTACTGGTCACAACTCGGAGTAGTACTGGTCACTATTAGCGACCAGTATTGGTTCGCTCGCTGACCAGTACTAGTCTATTTTATCCATTCCAAGAGAGTCACACATCACCCTCAGTAAGAGCGCCATACCCAGACACAATTATCCCCGTGCGGCAACAAGCACCACACGGGGATAATCAATATAGAGGAGGAGCTAACGATTAGCGGTCTGCCCCCTCTGCACACGTTCTCGTCCAACACAACAGGACGGGGTACGATAGCAAAAGCATTTGTCTCATTATCCTCTATCTAATGATGCATCTCCCCCCTGTAATGGCGTAAAAGAAGGAGCTATATAGAGGTGAAGTATCAACCTATATTGGTCACTGGGTGAACCTATATTGGTCTACATCGCAACCTATATAGGTTTACTTCACGAGCAATATAGGTTCACCCAGCGACCAATATAGGTTCGCACAACCCAGTTGTAGGGAGGCGTGCTACGCCTTATGCAAGAAGGCTATATCTATATATAACTATCCCCCGTGCAGCGCCAAGCACTACACGGGGGATAGATGGATAATTAGGCGTGTGGGGCTAATGCCTACGGATTCTCGCCAGGTTTCATGTCAGCCTTCTGAGCACGCTCCTTCGTCCACCACATGGGGGGGACATACTTATATAGCTGAGCTTCCTTCTTCAGCTCTGTGAAGCTCATATCATCCTTGCTATAGTCAGGAGCAAAGATAGGACGCTCATAGATATACCCGTTCTTTTCAGAAAGAGTAGGCACCGTGCTACCTGTACTATTATCCTCCATCCAGTGAATACCCAGTGCAGGCGTATTCACACGGTTACGGTCATAATAGTAGCTGAAGCGATAGCCCCAGTCAAGAGCTTCATAACGTTGGCGCATGACCCAGTCTGAGTTGTGGTTGATCTGCATCTCCGTACGGGGCAGGTCACGACCTGGCTTACGGAAGAAGGATGCCGTAGGATACTGAGCGCGGATACCATTGTTGTACCAGAAGAAGGCGTCAACGGGGATGGCAGTACTTCCCCAAGCAGAAGACTTCCCTGCCACCTTACGCACGATGCGGTGGCGTGAGCGGTATTGCTTCCCTCCCGAATGGAAGCGAGGAGCAAAGAAGGCCTCGGCGTACATACGCTTATCGGCCGAGAAGTTGCTCAGAATACCCGTCTCAGCTGCGATATTAAAGAGGTAGACCAGACCTTTACGACCTCTGAACGTTGACATCATACGCTTGTTTTCGACAGCTGCCGTGTAGAAGACTGCAGACTTATGAGGAGGAAGAACTCCTCTCTTTACATTGTTTTCTGAGGACTTATCAATTGAGCTTTCTGCCAGAATATCATGGAAGAGCAGATTGGGGTCCGGTAGAAGTCTTGACTCATACGTGGGGGAAGATGGATACCAGGTAGACGCAGAGGTACCAGACTTATTATAGTCAAAGCGCTGAATGTAATATTCCTTCAGATCAATGTTTGCTTCCGTAGGGTTATAGAACTCCCATGCAGTAGCAGCTCCATAATTACCACCACCGATAAAGACCTCGGAGATGATCAGATCACCCTTAGGAGCAGGGATCTCTACCGAGAGGCGATGCACCTTAGCCGAAGCAAGCTGCTTGACCTTCCACTTCGTTGAGACATCAGACGCTGTAGCTCTAAGCTCCTTGTCATAAGCATCTGTACGTAACTCCAAGGACATCTCACGACGACCACTGAACTTTGAGGGTACAGCCCAGAAGTAGTACGTACGCTTCTTACCCACAGGGACATCACCCTGATCGAAGTAGACACGCTGTGCCGTGGTAGCATTCTGCTCCGTACTCCACTTAGGCACGGACTGACCATTGCTATCCGACTCGAGGTCGAAGAGGTTCAACGCCCCTTCGGTCGTAAGAGCAGCGGTCTGCATCGTTATCTCGTGAGGTGAGTAGGTCATATTCCCCTGCGTGTTATCGATCGTAGCACCGACCATCGCTCCATAGAAGTGGAAGGTCAGGTTGTCGGCATAGTACTCCTTTGACCCACCGACCGTCTTAGAGCGAAGTCGCGTCGGAGCAAAGTACATAGGCAGAGTATAGGGAAGCCCCTTATCGTAGAAGTAGCGAGGACCAGGGACCGAAGCAAGACCCGTCGTAGCATCGATACCACTTACACCAATAGCACCAGCTATAAGGATATTGTCCGCATCGGGATTGATACCAGCGGGGGCATCAACATTGATACGAGCCTTATAGCGGTTTCCCTCCTTCTTGAGAATCGTGAGTGAGCTCTCACGGACTGTGACTGCAGAAGATGCGCTACCCTCCCTCTTGAAAGCAATGTAGAGCTTCTCCGTGTCGTTAGTCTTCCAGACAAACTTCAGACCAGCGTGCTGGTTGCCGACGATATTCTCCTGGATCTCCATTGCACGAAGATCACTTGTGGAAAGCCCCTCAATATCTACATTGAGAGAGATCTTCTGACCACTGTTAGCCTCCGCACTTACAGCTGGAGCCGTCACAGGGGCATCTTCATTCTTACAAGCACTCATTCCCATCGTCAGAGCGACGAGTAGGGTAGCACCGTAGATACGTAGTAAATTCATTCCTTTTTAGATAAAGTAAATTAAGTGGTTAGGGTACAAACTCGAAGGTATCGTCATCGCCTTCGTCGATACCATCAGGCAGCGTACCGCTACCTGCGATAAGAATGCTTTGCCCGAGGGCAACGTTGAGGAACTCAGCTCGAGGAGCCTCATACTGGGCTTGGAGCCCACGCGATTCGTTCTGCTTCATAGACTAATAAATTACTTGATACATCCTCTTATAGTGGATGCAACCTCCTCCAAGAGGAGATATTGCAGCCACTATGTAGCCACGTGGAGAGGCGCATGCGCGCCTGAAATTGAGCAACAAAGGTAATAGAATTCCAACAAATGCAAATAAATACACTGTACACGATACCCTCGAATACCACACTCATCCGATTATCTTACAAGCACTTAATCAACACTTACATCCATCAAAATAAAGAGAAAGAACCAGCGTTTAATGGGCCACACATGGGACTACACCAGTGAGCAACCCAAAAACCATCAACATTTTAACAATACACACAGACTATGGATCACTATAAAAGTGGTACTTTTGCGCTGGCTAAGCCCTTGTGAATGGGCGAAGCTCCCCAAGACTTCAGTACTTTATAATGCAAGCTCTCAATTCGTGGCTACACGATGTCTTCATCGCCCCCTCGGTGCTGGAGACCCTTGTATGGCTCACCCTCGTCTCTGCCGTAGGCATCCTACTCGGCAAGCTACGCGTGGGTAAGATATCTCTCGGCATCACCTTTGTATTCTTCGTCGGGATCCTCTCTGCTCACTTCGGCGTGCGAGTCGACCCCGAGATGAATAGCTTTGCCCAGACCCTTGGCTTGGCACTTTTCGTCTACGCTCTCGGTGTCGAGGTGGGGCCGTCCTTCTTCCCTTCGCTCAAGAGTCAGGGTGTACTATATAATACGTTAGGCCTTATGGTCATCGGCCTCGGCCTCACCGTCGTGGTCGCCCTACATTATATATTCGGTATCTCGATGCCGAATATGCTCGGGATCATGGCCGGCGCTGTGACGAATACACCGATGCTCGCAGCCGTACAGAGCACGATGCAGGACGCTCTCGGCTCAGCTGGCGCCCGCCAAGTCGCTGACCTTGCGCTCGGCTGTGCCCTCACCTACCCTCTCGGTGTCGTCGGGATGATCCTCGCCGTGCTGACCCTCAACATCCTTGACCCGAAGCGCCACAAGCGCAATGAGCAGGACAACTCCCGCAATACCTATATCACCGAGCTGGAGCTCACGAACGAAGCTCTCTTCGGTAAGACCATCCTCGAAGCCGTAC
Source organism: Porphyromonas pasteri (assembly GCF_014647755.1). Classification (GTDB taxonomy): domain Bacteria; phylum Bacteroidota; class Bacteroidia; order Bacteroidales; family Porphyromonadaceae; genus Porphyromonas; species Porphyromonas pasteri. The sequence goes on from NZ_BMPU01000001.1 coordinate 761,380, forward strand.
GCCTCGAGGAGAAGCACTTCATCATCTCGCGCATCTGGCGTGGTGATACGCTGATCATCCCCTCCTCACAGACGGTACTCCACGAGGGTGACCACCTCTTGGTCTTGGTACACCCTGAGGACGTCGAGGAGATGGAGCAGTTCTTCGGTCGCCGTGCTGAGAGCCGCGACTGGAACCGCCCCGACATCGACTGGGATGCTATCGACTCCCAGCTCGTCAGCAAGCGCATCATCATCACGAACTCCAAGGTCAATGGCGCTAAGCTCGGTGCTCTACGCCTGCGCAACCAGTACGGGATCAACATCACACGTATCGACCGTGCTGGTATCGAGATCCTCGCTACACCCGACCTACACCTGCAGCTCGGTGACCGCCTCTCGGTGGTAGGTGAAGCGCAGGAGATCGAGCGCGCCTCGAAGTTCCTCGGGGACTCGATCAACGTCCTCGACAAGCCGAAGCTCTTCAGCTTTTTCTTCGGCCTCGCCGTAGGCTGTATCCTCGGCTCGATCCCCTTAGCTATCCCTGGACTGAGCATGCCGATCAAGCTCGGGCTCGCTGGGGGGCCTATCATCGTGGGTATCCTGATGGGGGCCTTCGGTGCACGCCTGCGCATCGCTACCTATATGAGTAATAGTGCCACGCAGCTCATCAAGCAGCTCGGCATCATCATCTATCTCGCTGGGCTGGGTCTGGCCAGTGGTGAGCACTTCTTCGAGATGATCATCCACGGAGATGGCCTGCTCTGGATTGGCTTAGGCTTCCTCATCACCTACCTCCCGACGATGGCTGTCGGGCTTCTCTCGCTCTTCGGCTACAAGAAGACGCATGCCGAGACTGTCGGGATGCTCTGTGGCGTGATGGCGAACTCTATGGCGCTGGACTATGCGATGTCCATCAACGAGTCGCGCTCCAGCTCCGTAGCCTATGCTATCGTCTATCCCGTGGGGATGTTCGTACGTATCATATCTGCTCAGATCCTCCTGAGCTTCTTCCTCTAACTTCGACTATATGCCTCAGCAAGACGGACTCATCGTCCTCTCGGGAGGGATGGACAGCGTCACCCTCCTCTACGAATATCAGGCGAGTATCGCGCTGGCCATATCCTTCGACTACGGGTCAAAGCATAACGAACAGGAGATCCCCTACGCCCGCCTGCACTGCGAGCGCCTTGGTATCGAGCACCTGACGATCCCTCTCGGCTTCATGGGCCAGTACTTCCGCAGTGCTCTTCTTCAGGGTGGCGGTGAGATCCCCAAGGGGAGCTACGACGAGGAGAATATGGCTGCGACGGTCGTCCCCTTCCGCAACGGCATTATGCTCTCCATCGCTGCTGGTCTCGCTGAGAGCCGAGGCCTAAAGCACGTATATATCGCCAATCACTTCGGTGACCACGCTATCTACCCCGACTGCCGTGCCTCCTTCATCCGCCCGATGCACGAGGCTATCGCTGCCGGCACAGGCAATGGCGTCGAGGTCACAGCCCCCTATACCGATATTAGTAAGGGCGAGATCGCTCGCCATGGCAAGGAACTCGGCATCAACTATGCCGAGACCTGGAGCTGCTACGAAGGCGGAGCCGTGCAGTGTGGCCAGTGTGGCACCTGCATCGAGCGCCGTGAGGCCATGCTCGAGGCTGGCATCGAAGACCCCACCACCTACAAAGACTAATCACAAAGAACTCCTATCCGAATGAAGTTCATCTCCTGGAATGTCAACGGCCTACGTGCCGTCTTCACCAAGGGTTTTCCCGATATCATCAAAGAATTAGATGCTGACTTCGTCTGCCTACAAGAGACGAAGATGCAGGCGGGTCAGCTTGATGCCGATCTGCCCGGCTACATCAGCTACTGGAACTATGCCGTAAAGAAAGGCTATTCTGGTACCGCTATCTACACCCGCCACGAGCCTCTCAGCGTCAGCTACGGCATCGGTATCGAGGAGCACGACCAAGAGGGTCGCGTCATCACCCTCGAGTATCCCGACTTCTACCTCGTCACGGTCTACACGCCGAATTCGCAGGATGACCTCCGTCGCCTTGACTACCGCATGACCTGGGAAGACGCCTTCCGCTCATACCTCAAGGGGCTGGATGCGAAGAAGCCCGTCATCATCTGCGGTGACCTCAATGTAGCGCACAAGGAGATCGACCTGAAGAACCCCAAGTCCAACCGCCGCAATGCGGGCTTCACTGATGAAGAGCGCGGCAAGCTACAGGAGCTTTTGGATGCAGGCTTCATCGACACCTTCCGCCACTTCTACCCCAACCAAGCGGACATCTACTCGTGGTGGTCGTACCGCTTCAAGGCTCGTGAGCGCAACTCAGGCTGGCGTATCGACTACTTCGTCGCCTCCGAGCGCCTCGCTCCCCGCCTGCAGGGTGCCGCCATCCATACAGAGATCTACGGCTCTGACCACTGCCCCGTAGAGCTCATCCTCGACTAACCTACTCAGAGATCGATCCACTATCACCTATGATCCTTTGTATAGAGACCTCCACGACGAAGTGCAGTGCCGCTCTCGGTCGTGGTAAAGAAATACTCGCTTCACGCGAAGCTGAGTCCCCCGAAGGGGGGCACGCCGCGGCCCTTGCCCCTATGGTCGACGAGCTGCTCAAGGTACTCCGTAGTCACGAAGGGGCTACCCTCTCAGCTATCGCCGTGAGTGCAGGCCCTGGTAGCTACACAGGACTGCGCATCGGGGCTTCGCTTGCCAAGGGCCTCTGCCTTGGCTATCGCGTCCCCCTCATCGCTATTGACACACTGGAGCTGCTGGCACATCAAGCACAGTGCGCACTCCCCGAGGGGCGTACCGCTACGCTCTTCCCTCTGCTGGATGCCCGACGAATGGAGGTCTATGCTGCAGAGTTCACCCACACCGGTGAGCGCAAGCAGGATGACTTCGCAGCGATCCTCGATCCCGAAGCACCTATCTTCGGCGCTGCCTCAGACCCTATACTCATCGGTAATGGCGCGACGAAGGCTCGTGGTCTGTGGCCAGAGCACAGCTATGAAGTATGGGACGAAGGCTTTGCCCCTACGGCGGAGGCCATGGTCGCCCTTGCCACGGCATCCTTCGAGCGTGAGGAGTTTGTCGACACAGCCTACTGGACGCCCAACTACCTCAAGGACTACGTCGCTGTCATCGCGAAGAACAAGGTCCTCAACCGCTAAGCACTCATGCCCCAACTCCCCCCGACGAATCAAGTCATCCTCACAGGTGAGCTCACCGAAGAGCCGAGCGTGCACTATCTGGCGCCCGACTTCCCCGAGGTGCGCCTGCGCCTCAAGACTGAGGAGGAAGTCACGGGGCGCGAAGGTGGTCGTCCCTACCTCCAGCGGCTCTATCATCGCATCATCGCGCGCGGTCAAGCAGGGATAGCACTGGAGCATCTGCACACTGGAGCACTCATCTCCATCGCTGGCCGTATCGAGTACGTACGTGAGACCGACCGCGAAGGGCGAGTAAGCACCAGCACAGAGATCGTAGCGCTCAGGGTACGCATCCATCAGACGGCTCCCGCCACCGACCACCAGGGAGGAGCAAAACCAACCGCCCCCTCTTTCGACGCCCAGCGCTACAAGCCCGCCGAAGACGAGGATCCACTGAGCTAACCACTCCCACACAAGATAAGAGGCACACCAAGGTATAGGTCAGATGACCAGCCTTGGTGTGCCTCTATTATATCGGTAGATCAGAGCGCCTGAAGGGGAGTGATGCCCTCCTCAAACAAACGAGTTTGACACACAAATTATCGCCTTCATAAATCTCTACCATAGAGCTACTTCCCTGACACTACAGAAGAGAACAAAATGAACCAGTACTGGTCGGCGATCTGACCAGTACTGGTTACGACCGTGACTAGTACTGGTCACCTATACGAAGCAGTACTGGTCACTTCGTCGACCAGTACTGGTTGCCTTACCTACTTCTTTTGGGTCAGTTCTCCTCCTACCCCAAAGCACTCCGCACCCACACCTCGGAGGTAGGACGTCCCTTCCCTTTTCCGATGTCTATCCCTCCCTAATAGGTGGGCCGAATTCCCTAAATTAAAACCAGACAATGCACTCATTTCCTTAAATTATATAGGATATAAGTAGCTATTGAAAAGGAATACAACGTATTATCTTTTTATTTACATTTGCTCTTGCACCTCACCCCAGCCCTATTATTCAAGGGAGTGAGATGCACTGAAGCACTAACCTACCAATGTCTCTACAGATTATGGGAACCCAGCTACGTAACCTCATCGTGAGTCTGATGCTACTCATCGGCTCCGTGACGGCCGTTTGTGCCCAGACGATCCTTGTCCAAGGGAAGGTACTTGACTCCAGAGGTACGCCTCTGCCGAAGGTATCTGTCACGGTCAAGCTCGATAACTCCACGCACACGACGACCGACAAGGAAGGGAAGTTCTCCCTCCAAGTCCCGGAGAAATCCGTCCTCGTCTTCACCCTCACGGGCAAGAAGACCACCGAAGTCCCTGCGACAACTACCCCTATCGAGATTACCCTCGAGGATGGTGAAGAGCAGCAGAAGGGCTCTACGGTGACGACCATGCGTCAGACGACCTCTATCCAGACCAAGTACTATCCGCTCTGGGTCATCGATGGTGTCGTCTATAAGCAAGACAGCACGTTCAACACCGCTGACCTCGCCTCCACCGACGCCAAGCGCCTCATCGCCGCGGCTCTCCCTGGGCTCTCCGAGCGCGATATCGAGAGCTTCACTGTCATCACCGATGCCTCGGCGACGGCCCTCTATGGGAACCAAGCTACCGGTGGTGTGATCTCCGTGCGCACCCGCCATGCAGGCCAAGGCATCAACCGCTTCACCTATACCTCACAGCTTACCTACCGCTTTATCCCCTCCTACCGCGAGTTCAACATCCTCAACTCGCAGGACCAGATGTCGGTACTCAAGGAGCTTGAGGGCGGTGGCAGCCTCTCTCCCGAGACCGTGCTCTACCAGACGCGCTACGGGGTCTACGGGCTGATGTACGACAACGCGATCAAGTATAAGAATAAGGAGTACCTACAAGACAACACCCTCGAGGGCCGCACCCGCTACCTACAAGAAGCAGAGATGCGCAATACCGATTGGTTCAAGGAACTCTTCCAGCACAGCATCCGTCATCAGCACACCGTCTCGCTGGCATCTGGCGGACAGGTGTCTAACTTCTACGCCTCACTCGGAGCGACCATCGACCCAGGGTGGGCTAAGGTACAGTCGGAGAACACCTACTTCTTCAACCTCAACGCCACCTTCAAGCCCCACAAGTACTGGACCTTCGGGACGATCGTCAATGCATCCTACACCCGCGACCATGATGGTGGGGACTTCACACCCCTCTCGGTAGCACAGACGCTCTCCCGTACGATGGATCCCACGCAGTACTACCTCTATGAGTTCGCTCCCTACAACATCAAGGAGGAGATGAACCAGAACTACCGCGATGTGGATGCTGTGAACGTCCGTCTGCAGGCCTCGATAGCCTATCGCCCTTCGACGAAGTTCAACGCTTCGCTCCTCGGCTCGATCCAGTACTACAATGACCTGACGGAATTCATCCGCACCGAGAAGTCCAACGCCTCTGAGCGCTTCCGTGCGATGAACAAGCGTCTCATCCGCGACCGCAATAGCTACCTCTACAAGCCAGCCGATGACGTCTATGCCGTACCACGAGTCGTCATGCCTCATGGGGGCTACCGCACCATCCAGGAGTACGCTTCACGACGCTTCGACCTGCAGGCCCGTGCGACCTATACTGACACCTTCGCTGAGGGCAAGCATGCTCTGACGCTCGTCGGGGGTACAGACCTCTACGACTACCTCGAGCGTAATGGTTGGCACAATGAGTATGGGGTGAACTTCGAGATCGGTCAGTTGAGCACCTTCGACCCGATGCTCTTCCACTGGCTCCATGATCGTCGAAACAACTACTACTCGCGCTCGACGACGATCTATCGTAATGTCTCCTTCCTCGGGAACCTCTCGTATAGCTACCTCGGTCGCTATACCCTCGATGGCTCCTTCCGCTACGAAGGGACGAACCGCTTCGGGAAGTCTCGTCTGGTACGCTGGATCCCCACTTGGAACGTAGCCCTCGGCTGGGACGTCTCAAGCGAATCCTTCTTCCCCAGCCTCAGCCCCCTCTCCTCACTCTCCACACGCCTCTCCTACGGGATGACTGGGACACTCCCCTCCGTCTACAACTCCTACCAGCGTATCAAGGGCTACCTACCTTTCCGCCCAGGCGACCACAGCTCTCCTTCGCTCTATATCAGTGAACCCGCTAACCACGACCTCACCTATGAGAAGATGTATGAGCTGAACTGGAACCTCAACTTCGGACTCCTGAAGGACCGTATCGGCGTATCGCTCAGCCTCTTCTCGCGTCAGGGTCGCGATCTCGTAGATATCTCCTACAATCAGGGTACAGGTGGCTTCTTCAAGCCCTACGGCAACGTGGCCTCCATGGAAGCTAAGGGTGTCGAGCTCTCGCTGACGACGCAGAACGTCAAGACGCAGAACTTCTCTTGGACGACGTCCTTCTCCTACGCTCGCAATACGAATAAGGTGACGAAGCTCCTCTCGCAGTCAGACGTCTCCACGCTGGTAAGCTCCTCAAGTGGTGCTGCCCGCGAAGGCTATCCTCTGGCATCAGTCTTCTCTATCCCCTTCTACAAGCTGTCAAGCGAAGGCTTCCCCCTCTTCTACAATAGCAAGGGGCAGATCGAGCGTGACCACATCAACTTCAGCGCTACGGAGGATCTTGACTACCTCAAGTACTCGGGTACGCTCACACCTACCGACCAAGGGGGGCTCAATAATAGCTTCCGCATCGGCAACTTCACGCTGAGTGCCTATATCCTCTACTCCTTCGGTAGTATCAAGCGCCTGCCAGCTGAGTTCAGCACCACCTACTACGACTACGAGGTCCTCGGGCATGAGTTCAACCGCCGCTGGAAGGCCCCTGGTGATGAAGAGCACACCAACGTCCCCTCCATCCCCACGGCAGACCAGCGTAACCGCTACCCCAATCTCTCGCAGGCCTACACGACCTACGACTACTCCGACGTGCGTATCGCTCGCTGCGACTACATCCAGCTGCGTGACGTATCACTCGGCTACTCCATCCCCAAGAGCCTCCTCACGAAGAGCTTCCTCTCCTCTGTCGATCTGAAGCTGCAGGCCTCCAACCTCTTCCTCATCTACTCGGATAAGAAGCTCAACGGTGCGCTCCCCTACGCCTATACTCCACACTCGCTCATCTTCACCTGTACGGTGGGTATGTAGTCATCGAAATACTTAGAAGCTATGAAGCCAATCACGATTCTAAGCCTTGGTGTCACGCTCGTCCTGTCGATGACATCATGCAACAAGTTCCTCGATGAGAACCCCTACTCCTCGCTCGTCGAGCCCGACAATGCGAGCAAGATAGAGAAGCTCCTTGGTAGTGCTTACTCTACCTCTTCGATAGCCTACCTCACGGAGCTCTCCTCCGACAACATCCAGGATGACGGGGTGAATAACCCTTACACGAATCAGTTCTGTGAGAAAGCCGCCTACTGGGAAACCATTGTGAACTCCGATGGGCTCTATGATGCGCCCTACCTCATCTGGCAGAATACCTATAACTCCATAGCGCATGCCAACGAAGCGCTGGAGGATATAGAGGCTCTCGGTGGGGATAAAGAGGAGCTACAGGGTATCAAGGGGGAGGCCCTCTTGGCTCGTGCCTATGGACACTTCTGTCTGGCCAACCTCTTCTGCCTGCCCTACGACCCCTCGTCCAGCTCCACGGATCCTGGCATTCCCTACATCAAGAAGCGCGTAGTCAACCTCCAGCCCAACTACCCTCGCGGTACGATGGCGGAGACCTACGAGCAGATCGCTGCTGACCTCGAGGCAGGGATCCCACTTCTGGAGAAGTATTCGAACTATACGGACAAGGAGAAGAAGTTCCACTTCACCGCAGCCTCTGCCCATGCCTTCGCCGCACGCTTCTTCCTCTACTATCAGAAGTGGACGGAGGCGATAGCACATGCAGACAAGGTGCTGGGCTCCGATCCTAAGCTCGTCCTACGCAACTGGAAGGCCTTCTACAGCATCCCTCGTACCGATGCCTCCTTCGCACTGGCCTACTACGACATCAGCAACCCTGCGAACCTGCTTACCGTCCCCACCTACAGCTACTACCCATGGCTCGTGACGGGCGGGACGGCCTACTACAATACGCGCTTCACGCAGTCGCAGGAGCTGACGCTCACCGAGACCCTCTTCGCAAAGAACATCTGGGGCACTAAGGACCCCTACTGGTTCCAGCCCTTCATCTATACCGAGGGGAATATCAACAAGACGGTCCAGCCTAAGCTCCCCACCTTCCCCAGCAATAGCATCCAGACGATGGAGACACCCTTCACCACCGATGAGACGCTGCTGGTACGTGCCGAAGCTAAGCTCCATCTGGGTAGCAGTCAGTACGCCTCTGCTATCGAGGATATGAACCTCTGGACGACGAACTACCTCAACGACGGGGAGAACAACTCACGCCAGAAGACCTTCACCCAGCAGGAGATCGTCGCCTTCTACTCTGCTCTCCCCATCGACTCCGAAGGGAAGGCCTCGATCCGCAAGGCGTTCAATGCGCACTTCACCATCGCTTCGGATGAGGAGAATGCCCTCCTGCAGCACCTCCTGCAGTGCCGCCGCATCCTCACCATGCACGAAGGTCTGCGCTGGCAAGATATCAAGCGCTTCGGTATCCCCATCTACCGCCGCCTCAATAATGGCTACCGCTACATCGTCCAGGACAAGCTCCCTGGTCGTGATCCTCGCCACGCCATCCAGCTCCCCAGCCAAGCAACGAAGGGCGCTATCACTCCCAATCCGACTACCAACTAATTGACTACGCGCTATGAAGAAGCTATTTCTCCCCCTTGCAGCCCTCGCACTCACAGGGCTCACGGGTTGCGACGCTGATATAGACTCTGTACAACCCAGTCGGCAGGTCGTCGCGAGCACGACGGTCAGTAGCTTGCCTCGCCTCGACCGCTATATCCAGCAGGCCTTCGCGAAGAAGTACAATGTCGATATCGCCTACCGCTACGATGACAAGGTCACGGACCGCCGCTACCTCCTCGCCCCAGTCAAGGAAGAGAAGGCGCTGGAGTACCTCAACCTCATCGACTATATGTTCTTCCAGGTCTACGAAGCCTCTACTCCCGAGGGCTATCTACAGACCCACACGATCAAGTATCTGAATCTCTTCGGCTCCTCAGGCTACGCCATCGACCGCCGTATGGCTGGTGCAGCTCCACAGGGGATGATCTGGATCTACAACATCAATGAGCTGAATACGCAGTACACAGGTACCGTGCGCTCGGACTACATCAGCGTGCTCTTCCACGAGTCGGCTCACACGCTCCACGAAGAGCGAGCCTACCCACCTGAGTTCGACAAGCTCTCCGCTCTGGAGTATCAGAAGCAGGATGCCTTCAGCTACTGGTGGCGTACGGGGCAGAATGCGAGCTATGCGGGCTTCGTCAGTGACTATGCCAGCACCGATGCTGACGAAGACTTCGCCGAACTCTTCGCCTACTACATCCTCGACAGCGACAGCGAGTGGGCAGACCGTCTCAAGGGGGCCGAAGGCAAGAACCGCTCCGACGCCAAGTACACCGGTCGCGAGATCATCGAGAAGAAGGTGGCGATCATGAAGGAGTACCTCCGCTCCGAGTACTCCGCCGACCTCGACAAGATACGTGCCGAGGCCCAGAAGCGCCTCCCTCTGGTCGCATCAATGGACTTCACCAAATATCCTAACGGCTACTAACTATGCGCTACTACCATATCTTGGCCTTAGGCCTCTTCACGCTCTTCACATCCTGCCGGATGTACGAGGACATGCCCAGTGGTGATAACTACGTCTCGACAGCTATCGCCAAGGACACCCAGAGCCTACGTCAGCTCCTACGCTCCAGTGAGCATGGCTGGATGCTGACGCTCGTCCCTGGGACGGGGCAATACGGTGGGCTCAACCTCAGCCTCAAGTTCACCTCCGACAACGAGGTCACGATCTTCTCCGAAGAGTCGCAGACTCCTGCTACCTCCAGCTACCACTTCTCTCAGAATGGTGGGGTACGCTTGACCTTCGACACCTTCAATGAGGCTCTGCACCAGTATTCCAATCCTCAGTGGGGGATCCCTGTAGCTTACGATGGCGACTTCGACTTCACGGTCCTACGCGTCAGCGAAGATGGGCGGACGATCACCCTACGCGGTGGACATACGCAGGGAGAGATGCAGCTGACGCGCGTCGATGAGAATCCTAATAGCTACTTCACCAAGATCACCGAGAGCCAGCAGGCTCTGAAGGGCAAGGCACTTGCTCCTCTTCAGCTCGGTGGCAAGGAGGTCGCTGTATCGATCTTCGGCTTTGCACGCCAGCTCTGGGTACGCTATGACAATGAGCAGAAGCTGCTACCCTTCGCCTTCACAGACAAGGGGCTACGCCTGCTGACGCCCTTCACCATCGGCTCAGACACCCTCCGTACACTGGAGCTCAATGCCGACAAGACGGCTGTCACGACACAGGATGGTAAGCAGACCTCCAGCCTCTACACAGGGACGTATGACCTCTCGGAGCAGTACACCATCCTCTCCTATGCGAGCTCGGCGACGGCAGGTACTGATGCACTGAACCTCTTCACGCAAGTGCAGGAGACGCAGCAGGGTGACGTATACCCTGGTAGCTTCGGCACGGACGTGTACTTCGGTCGCACGAGTGCCATGATGCCGAAGATCTCGCTCTTCTTCCAGATCACCTACTGGCTGGATAAGAGCTGGGGTAGCTACTACATGGACTTCACGTCGATCTACGGACAGCCCTCGCAGTTCCACACGACGCGCATCATCCAGAAGGATATCTCTTGGCTCTTCGGTCACCGCGCCTTCGACTGGTACTTGCAGTCTGTCACGAGACACTCGCCCTATTCCATCGAGCCGATCTCGGGTGATGCAGACCATGTACGCATCAGCTCGGTAGCCTCACCCTCGACCTACTGGATGCAAGCAAGTATCCCCACGCCCCACTACTAATCAGTAGAGACGCATTCACATAAGAAGCTGAGGCGGTGCCCCATACATGGGGCACCGCCTCAGTGCTTTTAGAGAGTTGGGGACGGACTACTTGAAGGGCACAACCTTGTAGATCGAAGCTTTATTCTCAAGAAGGTCTTTAACCCCCTTCTCTATATCTTCTGCAGTACCATATGTATCTTCGGGATTCCAATCCTTACAGCCAGCGAGGAAGTCATCGAAGTAAGCATTCCAGTCTGCATACTTGGCCTGTGCCAGAGGTACGAGCGAAGAGATGTAAGCATCGACTTCTTCGCGGGTCGTGTAGCCAGCACGCAGACCTGCCCATGCGATATAGACGCCACGCCCCCAGTCCCAAGCCTTGTGTTCACCTTCTGAAGATTTAAGGGTATCCAGCAGCTCCTTAAGGCCTACGCTATCGGTGACCCCCCAATCTTTGCGTAGCATCGTGACGACAGAGTCGACACTTTGACCTTTATAGGGGTTGATAAAGTATTCCTTATAGCCTTCAAGCTTGCTGAGAGCCTCACTCTTAATCTGCGCATCGAAAGCATCTACACCATCGTGATCACTATAGAAGTACACACCGCCCAGCAGCGTGGGACGCAGTGCATCGTAATCAGCCGTGTTGTCAACGCATGAAGCGAGGGCACAGACTGCGGCTACAGCCAAGAGGGCTGCCCTGAAGAAATTCTTGAGCATATGCAAAATAGTATAAGTGTTGTTTTGTCTATCTCGACTATTGAAATAGTTCTATACGAAGGAACAAAGTTAATACTAACAACGGCACTTAGATATTTCTCTTCTCTGGAGGGCAGGCTTGAGGGCGAACACATAGAGTTCTATTCCTTGTGATCAAGGAGACGCCCAGCATCGGCCTGCTCCCTACTTGGATGAGTAGAGATGCATTCACATAAGAAGCTGAGGCGGTGCCCCTTGCGTGGGGCACCGCCTCAGTGCTTTTAGAGCGACAGGAAAGGACTACTTGAAGGGCACGACCTTGTAGATCGAAGCTTCATTATCGAGAAGATCCTTGACAATCTCTTCAAATTCTGCTGCGCCACCGTATTCATCCTGGGGATCCCAAGCCTTACGACCAGCGAGGAAGTCGTTGAAGTAAGCATTCCAGTCTGCATACTTCGCCTGTGCAAGGGGTACAAGAGAGGCGTTGTAAGCATCGACTTCTTCACGAGTAATAAAGCCTGCACGCAGACCAGCCCATGCGATGTTTACGCCACGAGCCCAGTCCCAAGCCTTGTGCTCACCTTCGCCAGACTTCAGCTTTTCGAGCTGTTCCTTGAGACCAGCACCATCGGTGATCTCCCAGTCGTTGCTCAGCATCGTGGTGACATTACCGACACTCTCGTTTTCGTAAGGATTGAGGAAAAGCTCCTTGTAGCCTTCGGTCTTGCTAACAGCAGCGCTCTTGAGCTGTGCATCTACAGCGTCTACACCACCGTAACCACGATAGAAGTAAACACCGCCCAGCAGCGTGGGACGCAGTGCATCGTAATCAGCCGTTTTGTCACCGCATGAAGCGAGACCACAGACAGCGGCTACAGCCAGGAGGGCTGCCTTGAAGAAATTCTTGAGCATATGAAAATGGTATAAGTGTTGTTCTGGCTATCTCCACTGTGGAAATAGCTCTATACAAAGGAACGAAATTAACACCAATAACGAGGCCTCATAGATAACATTTCCTAACGCCATCGTATGGAGGGGAAGTAGGAGAGGCACAATATGATGCCACCCACATACAGCGCAGCCGAGAAGCGCACTGATGGGCTTCTCGGCTGCATTGTTTAGTTAGTCCGGCTCTGTCTACGAGCTTACTCGCCGTAGTACTTAGTCTTGAGCTCAGCGACCGTAGGATCGACGATGTAGTCATCGTAGTCCATGATCTTGTCGATGATACCACCAGGAGTGAGCTCGATGATGCGGTTAGCTACCGTCTGGATGAACTCATGGTCATGGCTGGTGAAGAGGACGTTGCCCTTGAAGGTCTTGAGCGTATTATTGAACGCCTGGATCGACTCCAGGTCAAGGTGGTTCGTGGGGCTATCGAGGACGAGCACATTCGCATTCTTGAGCATCATGCGCGAGATCATACAGCGCATCTTCTCACCCCCAGAGAGGACTGAGGCGCTCTTGAGAATCTCCTCACCGGAGAAGAGCATACGCCCAAGGAAGCCCTTGAGGTAAACTTCATTGGTGTCAGCTGCGAACTGTGAGAGCCACTCGACGAGGTTCATATCCGTATTGAAGTACTCCGAGTTATCCAGTGGTAGGTAGGCTTCTGTGATGGTCTGTCCCCATTCATAGGTTCCTTCGCTGGCCTTCTCTACACCATTGATGATCTGGAAGAGAGCAGTCATCGCACGAGGGTCACGACTGATGAAGACGATCTTGTCATCCTTCTCTACGTTGAAGTTCAGATCGCGGAAGAGCAGAGTGCCATCATCAGCATAAGCTGTGAGCCCCTTGACTTCAAGGATCTTGTTCCCTGGGTCACGGTCTGGAGTGAAGATGATACCTGGGTAGCGACGGCTGCTGGCCTTGATCTCTTCGATGTTGAGCTTCTCGAGCATCTTCTTACGGCTCGTGGTTTGCTTACTCTTAGCGACGTTGGCACTGAAGCGACGGATGAACTCTTCGAGTTCCTTCTTCTTTTCCTCAGCCTTCTTATTCTGCTGCTGTTGCTGACGCAGAGCGAGCTGGCTGGACTCGTACCAGAAGCTGTAGTTACCAGCAAACTGCTGGACGCGACCGAAGTCAATATCCACCGTGTGCGTACAGACCGAGTCAAGGAAGTGACGGTCGTGGCTGACGACAAGCACCGTCTGCTCATACTCGGAGAGGTAGTTCTCCAACCAAGTCACCGTCTCAAGGTCAAGGTCATTGGTAGGCTCGTCGAGGAGGAGGTTGTCGGGCTTACCATAGAGCGCACGTGCCAGGAGGACACGCACCTTCTCCTTACCGCTAAGCTCCTTCATGAGCTTGTAGTGCTGGTCTTCCTTGATACCGAGACCACTCAGGAGCATGGCGGCATCGCTCTCAGCATTCCATCCCTCCATCTCTGCGAACTTATCTTCCAGCTCAGCGACGCGATTGCCATCCTCATCGTTGAAGTCGGGCTTAGCATACAGCGCGTTCTTCTCCTCCATGATTGCCCAGAGGACGCTGTGCCCCATCAGGACGGTATCCATGACTGTGAAGGCATCGAAGGCGTGGTGATCCTGGCTAAGGACCGAGAGACGCTCACCAGGACCGAGGGTGATACTACCGCGCGTAGGCTCAAGCGCCCCACTGATGATACGTAGGAGGGTTGACTTACCAGCACCGTTGGCACCGATGATGCCATAGCAGTTACCTGGGGTGAACTTGAGGTTGACGTCTTGGAAAAGGACACGCTTACCGAACTGTACGGCGAGGTCGCTGACTGTGATCATATTGCTTCTGGTTTATTTCTTCTTATCTGCTTTAGGAGAGGGGGCGCGAAGTAAATCAGGGGATTGGCTACGTAAACCCTACTATATAATGTAGCTACCGTAGGTTATTTATGCCATGGATGCCCCTCGTACTCCACTAATACGGGTACGCAAAGGTAATACTTTGCTTTTGAATAGCACGTATTTACGCTACGAGCTCCCGCATCAAAATCGCCTCCTCATCCGCAAGCCATATGGAGGCAGGATTGATTTGCAAACCATTATTCGTTTGGAGTACGAACGACTATTGCGTCGGGATAAGCCCTGCGCCTTATCGCGAGTATTTCTCTTATCCAGCGGAGAGAAAAGTGTCCTACTCATGAAGAAAAAAGCGCCTTCACGTAGTGGTATTCTTCTATCTATGCACGTAGTCTTAAAGACCAGGCACGTAAATCCAAATATCCACGTACGTAGATATTAGAGCCACGTACGTAGTCCAAACTTATCTGCTACTCGTCCACAACTTTTATCCATACGCGGAGCAACAACCCAATATAGGATGAGGGTATGAACCTATACTGATCTGTGCGACGACCATATAGATTGACTCAGCGAGCAATATAGGTTGGCCCCGCCCGTCACATACATCAGTATCCTCCCTGCTGTGAGGGGAGGCTATCAGTCGAAGGAGCACAGGCCACTCAGTGCTACATGATAATGTAGTACCTTTGCAGGCACGACCCGAAGTACGGGGAGCGTTATACGAAAGGAGGGCGCTGGGCGCTCCATCGACACAATATAAGAGCAAGTCAAGGATCGTAAGGCATGCGCCATTGGCAGGTCAATCGTCATTTCCTCAAGGTACTGAAGGTAGTAGCATGGATAGCTGCTACCCTCTTCGTCTTGCTCTATCTCCTCCCTCTCGGACTCTTCCGCATCCCTGCTGTACAGAAGGAAGCTGCCAGCCGTGTAGCAGGCCTGCTCACCGAAATCTTTGACAGCCCCGTACAGCTGGAGCGTGTCGAGCTTATGTCCTGGACGAATATCGAGGCGCATCGCGTCATCGTCCTTGACACCGCAGGGCGTCGTATGCTCACCGCAGACCGCCTCATCGGCGGGATCTCCCTGAGCGACCTCATCACTCAGCAGGAGGTACGCATCACCTCTGCCCGACTCTTCGAGGCGGATCTCCGGCTCATCCGTGACCCGAAGACAGGACGACTGAATATCCAGCACACCATCGACCACCTCTCCAAGCCCAAGAGCTCGAGCAAGTCGATCCCCGTAGACATCAATAGCATCATCATACGTGATATGCGTCTCTCCCTCAGCGAAGCCGAGCGAGAGCGTCTCGTCATCAACAAGCTCTCGACCCGTGTCCGCCGTCTGCGCTTCTCTAAGGGCTATATCGGTGGTGCCATCGACGAGCTGAGCTTCACCACCGATAAGGGCTTCACCCTCTCCTCGCTCACAGGACAAGGAGAGCTACAGGGCAGCCTCCTCACCCTATCCAATCTCCAGCTTCGCCTACCGAAGAGCTCGCTCTCCATCCCGCTGGCTCGTCTTGAGACGCAGCGCAAGGGGCTTGCACTCCTCGAGGAGCTGGAGCTGGGCGACACGCAGCTCACGCTCTCTGACCTCAGCATCCTCTCCCCCGCCCTCAAGGATCGCAACGAGCAGGCGACCCTGCAGGCGACCTATTGCCGCGAAGGGCTTGCAGCCGGACGTGCGAACTTCTCCCTACGCCTCCCCCGTCACATCATCCTCGAAGGTGGTGGTCGTGTCACATGGGACAGCGCAGGCGAGGTCACCAGCATCTCGACGGACATCACCGATGCCGAGGTAAGCTCTGCTGTCGTCGGCTTCATACGCCCTCACCTCCCCGCCTCTTCCCTCCCCCTCATTGAGCGTCTCAGCCGCCTGCAGAGCATCCGTCATGCGGGGAAGACGCAGTTCGTCCCTGGGAAGTCCTTCTCAGGAAAGGGCTACATCGCCTCAGCACAAGGACGCTGGGACTATGATCTCACGGGAAGCCTTGAAGGCAAGAGCCTGCGCAAGCTCACGGGGAAGGCCTCGACCCAAGGCTTCGACCTCACCCCTATCATCGGCGATCTGGCACCCGTAGGCTCGGTAGCTACGACTATTGACCTCGATGCTACGAGTAGCACCGGCACCCTTGAGGACTGGCAGGGCACGCTACAGATGGCACTCCCTTCGGTCACCTACCGCGGGCAGACCCTCCGTGGCACACAGCTCGCCGTCACCCCCGTCGGTGCACGTCGTCATAAGGTGCACCTCGAGGTCGATGACCCTGCGGCCTCCCTCGCTCTCGACGGGGTAGCGACTTTCTCGGGCCGTGCCCTGCATGCCGTAGAGGCAGATCTCCAGGTGCGCCACCTGCAGACCGACCTCTTCGGGCTCAATCCCAACAGCCCCCGTCAGACGCTCTCGCTCACGGGGCGCTTCAATATGGATGAGCTGAACATCGACCGCGGGCAGGGACGTCTCGCTATCGATCATATCTCGCTGACCTCACCACAGCGCACCCTCTCACTGGATGAGCTGAACATCCTCTTCTCGGGCAACCCCGAGGAGACGCGTATGATTTACCTCCGCTCGCCCTACCTCTCGGCGACCCTACGTGGGCACTATGTGCTGAGTGCGCTGATCCCTGACCTACGTCGCACGCTCTATCATCACTTCCCCTCGCTCGACCTCGCTCAAAGAGGAGGCGCGCGTAGCAGCGAGATCTCAGGTACAGACTTCGACCTCTCCCTCCAGCTGCACAAGATCCCCGAGGAGTGGCAGCAGGCTCTCAAGCTACCTATCGGCCTCGAGGAGGGTGCAGATGTACGTGCCTCCTATATCGGTGCGAGCCACTCGCTGGGTCTGCAAGCCTCCGTCCCCACCCTTCGTCTGCGTGGTCATGAGCTACGTGGAGCGGCTCTGAGCCTTGAGGACGGGGAATTCAAACTCACGGGTGAGGCACGTCTGGCAAGCGGCGCACAGATACAGGGCTTCGGCATGCTGACGAAGATCCTCACCGACAGCCTACACGTCCAGCTTGACCTGGGGCGTGAAGTCAAGAGTAAGCTCCACAATGGCGTCCTCAATATCGGTGCGTCCCTACACCAATACACACAGAGCGAGAACGGCCATCCAGCACTCGGCTTCGACGTCACGCTCGACCCCTCGACCATCCGTGTACACAGCGACACGTGGAGCGTCGCTCCCGCACACCTCTCCCTCCGAGGCAAGGAGCTTCGCGTCGAAGGTCTTGATCTGGCCTCCTCAGAGCGCCGCATCAGCATCAGCGGCGCACTCAGCCCCAATCCCGAGGAGCACCTCAATATCGCCCTCAAGAAGATCAACCTTCTCTACATCCTCGAGTCAGCAGGCGTGGGCTTCAATATGATCAACACCGACCTCACGGGCTCAGCTACGGCAAGCCTTCAGGGCGGGAAGATCATCGCTACGGCAGCTGTCACCTCGCCAGCACTTCATGTCAAGGGCGTCGACGTCGGCGCGCTGAAGGCTGACCTCACCTTCGACAGCGGTGTCGGAAATATCATGATCGATGGGGACGTCAACCAGAGCGAAGGTGGACACAGCTATGTCACGGGCTACATACGCCCAGCTGGTGGTGCAGGTATCGACCTTACGTTCGAGGCGGAGCGTCTGCGCGCCGACTTCATGGGTAAGTTCATGGACACGCTCTTCGACCATGTACAAGGCCGTGCCACGGGTAAGGTACGCCTCTTCGGGGTCT
Organism: Porphyromonas pasteri; assembly: GCF_014647755.1. GTDB lineage: Bacteria > Bacteroidota > Bacteroidia > Bacteroidales > Porphyromonadaceae > Porphyromonas > Porphyromonas pasteri. The sequence goes on from NZ_BMPU01000001.1 coordinate 779,677, forward strand.
TCGAAGAGGGCGTCACCGTAGAGGGCGAAGCCGACGTCGAAGATGGTAATATCGGTGTGCGCCTCCTCGGCACGAGCTACAGCTTCTCGCACCGCCTGACCTTTACCCCCACCTCGATCATCTTCTCTAAGATCCCGATGCGAGATGATGAGGGTCACACGGGTATCGTCGATGGGGTGATACGTCACCGCTTCTTCGATAACTTTGATCTTGACCTCACCGCCTCGGAGATGCGTGGAGTGAAGGTCCTGCAGACCGCTACGAAGCAGGCACTGCCTATCTATGGCACGGCCTACGGCACGGGTACGGCCCAGATGAAGGGTAAGCTCCCCAAGCTCCTTCTGGATGTGAACCTCCGCAGTGCCCCTGGTACGGACGTCGTACTCGACTTCAACAAGACGGACGTACGCAAGGACGAGCGTCTCTTCACCTACCGTCCTCTACGTCCTCTCTCTACGCAGGATAGCCTCGCCTTCGCAGACACCGTCGCACGCCCAGCCGTCGCAGCCGAGACGGAGGTCACGATGCGTATGGCCCTTCACGTCACACCCGATGCACGTCTCTCACTGCGCCTCGGTAGTAGCCAGAGCATGCAGAACGATATCGTCACACGCTGCGAAGGGAACCTGACGATCGAGATGCCCCACTCGGGTTCGCCCACGACCTATGGTAGCCTGACACTACGCGAAGGGCAGTACACCTTCAACTTCGAGCAGTTCGCCCGTAAGCGCTTCACCCTCAAGGAAGGTGGACGCCTTGACTTCCGTGGCGACCCCATGGCAGCTATCATTGACCTCAAGGCCGCCTACGATCTGACGGCGAATATCGCCGACATTGACGCAGGCCTCTCTGCCCTCGCTCAGCGTACCAGCATCCCCGTGAGCTGTACCGTCCAGCTCGGTGGAGTCATCACACGCCCAGACATCAAGCTCGGCGTCGAGCTCCCTGGATCGGAGCCCGAGATCGAGCGCCGTATCCAGTCGCTCCTCACCTCGGAAGACGAGCGTAACCGCCAGTTCCTCTACCTGATGACTCTCGGGAAGTTCTACACCACCGACACGAAGCAGGGCACGACGGCGGTCTCCAACAACCTCACCTCCTTCGCGACGACGACACTCTCCGACCAGCTCTCTCGACTGCTCGGCAACTTCTCGAACGATATCCAGATCGGTGCAAACATCCGCACTGCCAATAGCGCGCTCGACAACACCGATATTGAGCTACTCTTCTCGGGTAGCTGGCTGGATGACCGCCTCCTCATCAATGGGAACGTCGGCTACCACGACAACCCCTTCCTCTCCGGGAAGTACATCGGCGAATTTGACCTCGAGTACAAGCTCAATGCTGCTGGTACACTCCGCCTCAAGGGCTACAGCCACTACAACAGTATGTACCAGTACGTGCGTCAGTCGCTGACGACACAGGGCCTTGGCTTTATGTTCCAGCGCCGCTTTGACTCGCTTCAGGAGCTCTTCTCACGTAGGAAGAAGAAGCCCCAGCCCGACAGCACGGCACGCCCTCAAGAGGCCGATAGTCTCCGCAAATAAGACCGCCGCCACCCTACTCCCAGCACACGCCGTGGGAGCAAGAGATGTATGCGCCCTTTCCCCCTTGGCAATCGCAGAGAAAAGGCGTACATTTGTGAGACAAGAGAAACCCTCAACCAAATCATAAATATCCAATAGTTATGAGCTTCCTCACACAAGACAAGCTGACGATCGTAGGTGCCGCTGGCATGATCGGCTCGAACATGGCCCAGACTGCAGCCATGATGTCTCTCACCCCCAACATCTGTCTCTATGACCCCTTCCCCACTGGCCTCGAAGGGGTAGCCGAAGAGATCCGCCACTGTGGCTTCGAAGGGCTCAACCTGACCTTCACCTCTGATATCAAGGAGGCACTCACTGGCGCTAAGTACATCGTATCCTCGGGTGGTGCTCCCCGTAAGGACGGCATGACTCGCGAAGACCTCCTCAAGGGTAACGCCGAGATCGCCGCTCAGCTCGGTAAGGACATCAAGGCTTACTGCCCCGATGTTCGTCACGTCGTCATCATCTTCAACCCTGCTGACATCACGGGTCTCGTGACGCTGATCCACTCTGGTCTCCGTCCCGAGCAGGTCACCACACTCGCTGCTCTTGACTCTACGCGTCTGCAGAGTGAGCTGGCTAAGCACTTCGGTGTAGCTCAGAGCGAAGTCGTCGGTGCACGCACCTACGGCGGTCACGGCGAAGCTATGGCTGTCTTCTCCAGCGGTGCTACTGTCGCTGGCGAGCCTCTCTCCTCGCTCATCGGTAGCGCCAAGCTCTCCACCGAAACGTGGGAAGACATCAAGCAGCGCGTCACCAAGGGTGGTGCCAACATCATCAAGCTCCGTGGTCGCTCTTCCTTCCAGAGCCCTGCATACGTCTCTATCGAGATGATCCGTGCTGCTATGGGTGGTGCTCCCTTCCGCTGGCCTGCTGGCTGCTACGTGAACATCCCAGGTCTCGACCACGTCGTCATGGGTATGGAGACCGTCATCGATAAGGATGGTGTACACTACAGCCACGAGATCAAGGGTAGCGAAGAGGAAAAGGCTGCTCTCAAGAAGAGCTACGAGCACCTCGTGAAGATGCGCGACGAAGTCATCTCTATGGGTGTCATCCCCGCAGTAGCTGACTGGAAGACCGTCAACCCTAACCTCTAAGTCGAAGCGCGCACGCCGCACACTCCGACTAACGGAATCTAAAGCGCAAGGCGACTACTACAGCTTCTCTCCTGAAGCATGTAGTAGTCGCCTTCTCTTTTGCCTTACCATGAAGCATCGCTACACAGCCTTATTTTCCCTTGCCTTTCTCCTCCTCACGCTACACATTTCCTCGCCCCAGCTATGGGCGCAGAGGAAGGTGCTGCGTGTGATGAGCTACAACGTGGAGAACTTCTTTGATACCGAAGATGATCCCACCCACGACGATGACAGCTTCCTTCCCACTGGAGAGCACCACTGGACACATGCACGCTACCAGACGAAGATCCAGCATATCGCTGAGGTCATCAGTGCCGTCGGGGGAGAAGCCTTCCCCGACCTCATCGCCCTCATGGAGGTAGAGAATGCCACTGTGCTCAGCGACCTCCTCCACCGCACTGTCCTCGGGGAGAAGGCAGGCTACCGCCATATCATCACGCACGGAGAGGATAAGCGCGGCATCAATGTAGCGCTCCTCTATTCCCCCGAGACCTTCCACCTCATCGCTTCCGAGGAGATCCCTATTCACTTCCCCTTTGATTCGCTGCGCCGAACGCGCTCCCTGCTTCGTGTCACGGGCGAGGTCCCCTCGGGCGACACACTCCACGTCTTCGTCTGTCACCTCCCTTCGCGCCGTGGCGGAGCACTGACTTCAGCTCGCTACCGCAGCTACTGCTGCACGCGCCTTCGAGAGCAGGTCGATAGCTTGATGGCGCAAGGCGGAGAAAGGACACACTGCCTACTCCTCGGTGACTTCAACGGCGATCCCGAAGAAGCCTCTACCCACGAAGCCCTACGCAGTCGCCCCTATACAGCAGATATGGCAGCGCAAGACCTCCCACCCGAGAGCCTTCTCGCCCTCCTTCATCGGAAGACAAAGCAAGAGCCACCAGGTAGCTACTGCTATCAGGGCGTATGGTCTCAGCTTGATCAAGCCCACCTCACCGCCTCACTCCTCCAGCAGCGGGGGCGCCTTCGCTATGTGGCAGAGAGTGCAGAGACCTTCTGCCGGCCGTTCTTCACGACGCAGCTCAGCGGGGGCGGCGCACCTGTACCTTGGCGCACCTACGGAGGCAACTTCTATCGGGGCGGGTATAGCGATCACTTCCCCATCCGCCTACTCCTTGAGTACGAGTAACAGAGGGAAGGCGAGGGGGAATAAGCAAAACGGCATTGCTTCACTTGAAGCAATGCCGTTTTCTATTTACTGAGCCGAAAGCCGGACTCGAACCGGCGACCTATTCATTACGAATGAATTGCTCTACCAACTGAGCTATTTCGGCGCACTATCCTGAGGGGCGTCCCTCAAATGCGTTGCAAAGGTAGGGAATTATTTTAGATCTTCCAAAAGTTCGTCCAAGAAACGATCCAGCTCTTCACCTACACCATCCAGCAGGGGGGGCTCGATCTTGATGAGGTCTTCATCCAGGAAGAGGAGGTCCTCGATGACGGAGAAGTCGGGGCGGATGAGCTCAATGGAGAAGGGACGTGCGAAGCAGGGACGATCCCAGAAGCCCTTTTGCTCGAGGCGTGTCACCAGCTCGCGGAGCGTCTCGATAGCGACCTCTGAGGGCTCGCTCTCTGTACCCGTCTCTGCCCAAGCGAAGACGGAGACGTGGCTGATCTCCTTATCCTCGTCATCATAGAGATGTAGCGTGCCCGTAGCACAATCGGCTAAGAGAAAGAGATCGGTGAGAGGGCGACTGATGATCGGCGACTCTTCGCTGACCAAGGAGAGGAAGTGCTTTCTCAGGAGCTGTAGCTCACGCTCGTTGCTTTGCGACATAATGCTTCGTGTTCGATTAGGAGAGGGTCCGCACTGCGGAAGCCCCCTCGTATTAATCACAAAGGTAAGCAGGAATCTCCATTCCCCCACATGCCACGCCCGTGCGCGCTGTGCTTTTCTCTCTCCAGCCTCTCACAAGGGCGCTATGAAGCTGCGCCCTGAGCGCACTAATACCGCCTTTATCAGAAGCTCCATAACAAGAGATAGCCCACACAAATAGAGGGATCTTCCCCACCCTCCTACAAGGATAGAACTACTGTCCTCTATAGCCCCATGGGCGAACCTATATTGGTCACTGAGTGAACCACTATTGGTCCACACACGAAGCAATAGTGGTCGAAGCGCGGACCAATAGTGGTTTTTCCGCATCTACGCACGTAGTCTTAAAGGCCAGGCACGTCAGTCCAAATATCCACGTACGTAGATATTAGAGCCACGTACGTAGCCCAAACTTATTTGCCACTCGTCCACAACTTTTATCCCTACGCGGAGCAACAACCTAATATAGGTCACTTCACAAAGCTATATAGGAATTTCCTTAGCTTTGCACCATGAACAAGATCACAACAGCCCTCCTTGGGCTACTCCTCATGATACTCGGCAGCTCCTGCCACTCCACCCAAGCGGTCAGCGAAAGCGACTACGACCTCATCGCTATCCTCAGCTTTGATCCGACAGTCGACTCAACAGCACAGCCAAAGTATCTTATCAAGAATCTCGATGGCACACCCTTCGACACGCTGGATATGAATGCCGAGTATAACTTCTTCAATGACGGCAGCCCAAAGCTCAGTGGAAAGATTGTATTCTTCTTCTCTGATCAGGGTTGCTACCACTTCTTCTGCAAGAAGCCCGAGGAGGGGAAGCCCTTACAGATCCTCATCGGTGATGAATGGAAGACGATCGAGCCTACCCCACAGATCAAGGTAGATAGTACCCGCCACTTCTTCACAAAAGAATTAGTCTTCTTCCCAATTGTAGACTACGGGCAGGAGCTACCTATAGCCTTCTATCCTACCCCCAAGGAAGACCCAGCCAAGCGCATCACCCTGAAGCAAGACAAGCTCAACGATGCAAAGGTGTTCTTCATACGCGATATCCAAGGCGAGTGGATGAAGCTCCAGCTATGCGTCGACCTCTCAACCAACGACCTCTTTCTGGAGCCAGATAGCGCATCTTACGATTGTCAATATGAAGACTGGGACCAGCTCAGCAAGGTGAGCAAGGATAATCCTACCTACTGGATCCGCTGGCGTGATGGGAGCAAGGTCCTGATCCCACAGGACTACCTGGAGTACAGAGACGTCGAATGCTAAGCATAAAGCATATCCCTTATGTCCGCAAGTCTTCCCCATCCCGCAGCTGTGAGATGGGGAAGACTTGCTTTATAGGCTATGGGAATGCTTTCAATATGGGGCAAGCGTTTTTCCTTAGCTTTGCGCTATGAAGAAGCTCACGACAGCCCTCCTTGGGCTACTCATCCTTTTCAGCTCCTCCTGCCGCCTCATCAAGCCAAGCAAAGACATGGGCTACGACTTCGTCGCCACGCTTTTCAATGGCAAGGTGGAAGCCGATGGCATGCACTATCTCATCAAGAACCTTGACGGCACGATCTACAATAGCAATGTAGTCCTTGTAGACGGTGGTCCCAGTGTAGACTCTGTCCTCGGCGAGAAAATATTTGTCTTCTACTGGGCAAATGAGGCCTACGGCTTCTTCTGCAAGAAGCCCCAAAAGGGGAAGCCCCTCCAGATCCTTGTCGGAGACGAGTGGAAGCTCCTAAACCATACCGAGTCCGTCCGTGTCGATAGCACCGTCAAGTTCTTCCAGCGCTACATGTATAGCCCGAAGATAGAGAAGGGGCAGGAATCGCGTCTGGTCAACGTCTACCTCGTCCCACGAGAAGACCCATCACAGCAGTTTGAGATACGACAAGATAGCTCTGAGATCAAGCACTTCTTCATACGCGAGATCCGTGGTGAATGGATGAAGCTCCAGCTATGTATCGACTACAGCTCCTACTTTACCCACTATGTCGGCGAGATCGGGTTAGAGAGTTGGGAAGAAATATCCCAGCGCAGCTCAACCTATCCGACCTACTGGATCCGATGGAGGCAGGGGACGAAGCTACTCACGCCACTCTCGGACTTCTACGACAAGTACGCCTATTGGTAGGATAGCTCAACCGCTATGAAGCTCCCCCTTGCGGTACTAAGCAGGCTACCTCGTCGCGCTTTCGAAAGGCACTGATAGGGCGGAGCTACGAGTGAACCATGGGTTTTTCCTTAGTTTTGTAGCATGAATAAGATTACGACTGCCCTGCTTGGGCTCCTTACACTCCTGTGTGTATCCTGCCGCTCTACGAAACAAGAGCAAAGCAATGACAGTGGCTATGACTTCATCGCCTCACTCTTTCATCCCTCGGAAACCGATACCACCAGCATATTCTACGTCCTCAAAAATCCTGATGGCACGGTCTATTGCAATATCGGCTACTCCTACGAAGAGGGCTTCTACGAAAAGGGCTTCAGCGACTCGCTGCTCTCCGAAAAGATCTTCATCTACTTCCCCGATAACGGGATCTATGGCTTCTTCTGCAAGAAGCCCGAGGAGGGGAAGCCTATCGAGGTACGAGTAGGCAATGAATGGAAGATCCTTGAGCGCACCCCCAGCATTCACGTTGATAGCACGTCGAAGTACCTGCAGGACTATATGTTCTCTCCCTTGGGTCTACAAAACGAGCCCTTTGACATCGACTTCTATCCCAGCCCGAAGGCCGACCCAGCAAAGAAGATCACCCTCATGCAAGACAGCGTCGGCATGAAGGACTTCTTCGTGCGTGAGATCCAAGGCGAGTGGATGAAGATCCAAGAGTGCATCGACTACGGCCCACTCTATGCCGAAGATGCTATCGTCGATGAAGAGGGCTGGGAGAAGATCTCCAAGCTCAGCGAAAAGAATCCCATCTACTGGATTCGCTGGAGAAAGGGAGACAAGATCCTCACACCCCAGACGGAGTTCTACTTCAAGTACGGCTGCAGCATATAGCTAACACATCAACACAAAAGCAAGGCTTCCCTATCCCTCAACGACGAGGCGGGGAAGCCTTCCTTATTTAGTTCCTCCCTCTACGAGATGATAGTGTGGTAGAGCTTTTTCCTTAGATTTGCAGCATGAATAAGATTACGACGGCCCTGCTTGGGCTCCTTACACTCCTGTGTGTATCCTGCCGCTCTACGAAGCAAGAGCAAAGCAATGACAGTGGCTATGACTTCATCGCCTCTCTCTTTCACCCCTCGGAAACCGATACCACCAGCATATTCTATACCCTCAAAAATCCTGATGGCACGGTCTATTGCAATATCGGCTACTCCGACGAGGAGGGCTTCAGCGACTCGCTACTCTCCGAAAAGATCTTCATCTACTTCCCCGATAGCGAGATCTATGCCTTCTTCTGCAAGAAGCCTGAGGAGGGGAAGCCTATCGAGGTACGAGTAGGCAATGAGTGGAAGATCCTTGAGCGCGCCCCCAGCATTCACGTTGATAGCACGTCGAAGTACCTGCAGGACTATATGTTCTCTCCCTTGGGTCTACAAAACGAGCCCTTTGACATCGACTTCTATCCCAGCCCGAAGGCCGACCCAGCAAAGAAGATCACCCTCATGCAAGACAGCGTCGGCATGAAGGACTTCTTCGTGCGTGAGATCCAAGGCGAGTGGATGAAGATCCAAGAGTGCATTGACTACGGCCCACTCTATGCCGAAGATGCTATCGTCGATGAAGAGGGCTGGGAGAAGATCTCCAAGCTCAGCGAAAAGAATCCTATCTACTGGATTCGCTGGAGAAAGGGAGACAAGATCCTCACACCACAGACGGAGTTCTACTTCAAGTACGGCTGCTAAGCGTAGCGCTAAAAGCAGCTCACCTCACACGAGTCATAAAGCAAGGCTTCCCCACCCTCGACCACGAGGCGGGGAAGCCTACCTTATTCAGTTCCTCCCTCTACGAGATGATAGTGTGGTAGAGCTTTTTCCTTAGATTTGCCACATGAATAAGATTACGACGACCCTACTATTGGGGCTTCTTACACTCCTGTATATATCCTGTAGCTCTACGAAGCAAGAGCAAAGCAATAGTCAACAGACTATGAATGAGGATGACGGCTACACATTCGTCGCTACGCTCTTCTGCTCCACGGATGGCCCCAACAGTAGCCCCGCACACTACTACCTCAAGAATGCTGACGGCACCCTCTACATGGATATCCATAACGAGGAAAACGACCTTTCGCGCGATCCCCTACTCGATGGTAAGATCTTCGTCTACTATTGGAATGGGCTGAGCTACGCCTTCTTCTGCAAGAGACCAGAGGCGGGCAAGCCTATCGAAGTACGCGTCGGAGATGAATGGAAGACCCTCGAGAGTAGTGCCCATATCCAGATCGACAGCACGGGGAAGTTCCTCCAGCAATATTATACGTACGTGCCGAGAGGAGAGGAAGGCGAACGTCTCCCTTTGGACTTCTACCCCAGCCCGAAGGCTGACCCAGCAAAGAAGATCACCCTCATACAAGACAGTTTCGGGAGAGGATTCTTCATCCGCGATGTCCAGGGCGAATGGATGAAGATACAGGGTATAGACTACAATGCACTCCCCGACAGCGAAGAGGTCATCGAAGAGGAAGAATGGGCGAAGGTCTCTAAGGCCTCCGAAAGCAATCCCATCTACTGGGTTCGCTGGAGAGAGGGTCGTAAGATACTTATCTACATTAGTGAGTTCGTCTACAAATACAGTGTATAGTCAAGAAATAATCTTACCTTTACACTGTTCATACATATATTAATCTCTAATCGAACAAGGATTATGTCTAAGTGCTCAAATGGAAACTTCTTCCTCGGTGTGCTCATCGGCGCAGCCGCAGGGGCAGCCGCAGCTTACTTCTCTGACCGTCGTAAGCGCGAAGCTTTCTCGGATAACTTCTCCAGCAGCGTAGAGCGCGCTCGCGACAGCATCGTCGAAGGGTACTACGAAGCGAAGGACCGCTATAATCGCTACCGCAACAAGCTCACCGAAGAGACTAACGATCTGCTCGATGAGATTGAAGACAACGATTAGTCTTCGCACGCGAAGTCAGTCCTAAAAGGCCGAGGCGAATACACGAGAGCAGCGCTCCCCACAGGGAGGTCTGTAGCTCCGTGTATTCGCCTCGCTTTCTTCTCCCTCCATATATTCTAAGTATACATAGCGCATATGAAGTCTAAGCAAAGTGGATTCTCACTACCTAAGTTTGTCTATCATCTCGGTCACCTCAGCCGTGAGCGTATCGATATCACGGCCCTATCACTGGGAGGATCGATAGCCCGTGGCACCGCGAAGATCGTCTTCTGGGTGCTGATTGCTTTCCTTTTCTTCTTCCTCTTCCTCGCGCTGAATATCGCTCTGGGCTTTGCGCTCGGCACATGGAGTGGCGAATCCACTGCGATAGGCTTCCTCTATCTGGCAGCTGGCTATGTCGGGCTCATCTTGCTGACAGTGCTCCTACGCCCCTTGATCGCCAAGATCGTACGTGATATCGTCGCCCGCCGCGCACTCGCTCAGATACAGCGTCTGAATGTGCGTCTCGACCTCATCCCCACCTTCCGCAAGCAGCGCTACAATAGTCCCTCCCGCGCTATGCACCAGCGTGGCTCGTACCTCGTCCTTGAGCAGGCTCGCTATCAGACGCTCCTACTACAGGATGAGACTTTCCCCGAGGTCGCACGTGGCTTGACTTATATCCGCGACCACGGCTCTCAGCTGGTCACCTCCTATGTCCGAGGTGAGGCGATCAACTATGCTACGACCATCCCCGTCGTCGGCACCATCCTCAACAAACTCGGCTATAAGTCCACTCGCCATCAGCGCTTCATCGGTACAGGTGGAGCTGACTCTACCCATGGGAAGCTCGGCAAGTACAGCAAGTACATCCCCTATGTACTCTCCATCTGGGAGATCTTCGCCCCCGCTCTCATCGGTGTGGCAGCATCTCAAGCACAAGGCTTCTTCGCACGACTCTTCGCCAAGAGAGCCACGAAAGTCACGAAGACCAAGAAGCCTTTCTGACGCCGATAGCCCCTCCTTCATCCGATCCATCCACACACCATCTATTGACTCTACCCAATGAAGAAGTATACTATCGTCGGCATCGGTGAGCTGCTCTTCGATGTCTTCCCCGACCGCAAGGCCCTTGGTGGCGCACCGACCAACTTTGCCTACCACTGCCAGCAGCTCGGGCACGAAGCTATCTCTGTCAGCGCTATCGGGTGTGATGCCTTAGGTGAAGAGATCAAGGCCGAGCTCCAGGCACGCCAGCTACCGGCCATTCTACAAGATACAGACTACCCCACCGGCACGGTACAGGTCACCCTCTCTGCTACGGGAAGCCCCACGTATGAGATCTCCGAGGGCGTCGCATGGGATCATATCGCCTTCACCGACGAGCTCCGAGCTTTGGCACAGCGCACTGATGCCGTCTGCTTCGGTTCGCTCGCTCAGCGCCACGAGGCATCTCGCACGACGATCCTCAGCTTCCTCAAGGCGATGCCCGAGGGAAGCCTGCGTATCTTCGACATCAACCTCCGCCTGCAGTACTATACTCGAGAGACGATCCACACTTCACTGGAGCACGCAGATATCCTGAAGCTCAACGACGAGGAGGTACCCATCGTCGCACGCCTCTTGGGGCTCAAGGGTGATATGGAGGCCGTCTGTCGTCAGGTGCTCACCGATTACAGTCTGCGCGCAGTTATCCTAACCCGCGGAGCAGACGGATGCTCGATCTATCATGAGAAGGGAAGTGTCTTCCATCCATCGGCCTGCATCGAGGTAGCCGATACGGTAGGTGCTGGCGACTCCTTCACCGCAGGCTTTGTCTCGGCCCTATTAGCCAGGAGAAGTCATCTGGAGGCTGTCGCACTGGCCACACGTGTCGCCGCCTTCGTCTGCAGCCATCACGGTGCTATGCCCACGCTACCGAGCGAGTTTCGCGTAGTCGAAGGATAGGTATAAAAGCTGACCTGGCCATCTCTCCCGAGATAGCCAGGTCATTCGATTTATCACTTAAACGGTTTACTATTTACAAGAGTCAATTGCTTGCTAAAGCCGTATCACTCTCACAATGCAAAGGTAGACCAACCCCAGAGAGGCCACAATACCCATTTGTAATGATTATCTGCGCCCCATCTACCTAATTAAGTGGATTGTACTCGGTAGGATAATGCTCTACCTTTGCCCTACATTCATCGGGCGAGCCTCCAAGCACAGCCTCCACAGTATCCCTCAACGACTTGATCAATGAACTCATACAGACACCTCCAAGGTCACACCTACGTCACGCCCTTCACGGCTCATACCCGCATCAGTGACGTCATCTTAGGCAGCGCCAGCGCACTGCTCATCATCTCGCGCTTCGGCATCCCCTTGGGCTTTGGTGACCAAAGCATCGGCCAGGTATGCCAAGAGCATGGTGTCGATGTCAAGACCTTGCTTCTCCTCCTCAATAGCTCGATCATCGATGGATACGAGCCCACGCCTGAGCTCATCGCCTCGGTACATCTGGATAGCCTGCTGAAGTACTTGATCAATTCACACTCTTACTTCCTCGACTTCCGCCTACCGCTGATCCGCCAGCGCCTCCTCTCGGCGATGTCGAACTGCCCCCAAGACCTAATGTATGTCATACGCCGCTTCTTCGATGAGTACGCCGAAGAGGTGCGTAAGCATATGAACTATGAGGACCGAGTCGTCTTCCCCTATGCCCGCAAGCTCATGGCGGGCGAGCGCGACAGCAACTACAACATCGGTATCTTCATCAAGCGTCACGATCAGATCGAGCTCAAGATCACCGAGCTTAAGAACCTCCTGATCAAGTACTACACCGCTCCGACGGGCTACGAGATGACCGCCGTGCTCAACGATATCTTCGCCGTCGAAGTCGACCTCGCGGGTCACAACTATATCGAGGACGCGATCTTCACGCCCTTCATCGAATATCTGGAGAGCCAGCAGGCCTAAGGTCACACCGCCTACTCTCACTTCCCACAGCGGGCATCACTATAGACCAAGGACCCGCTCTACTCTACCCCACCCAAGCTGATATATCCCATGGTCACGCCTATCAAGATAGCTGTCGCAGAGCCGTCCTCCATCGTCCGATCGGGGCTGGAGGCTCAGTTGCGCAAGCTCCTCCACTATAAAGCTCAGATCATCTACCTCCTCGATGACAACCGTCGTGAGTGGCAAGACATCGCCTCGGTCATCTCTGCGGATATCTTCATCATCAATCCCCTCCTGACGGGTCCCACCCCACGGGCTTGCCTCCCTCATCTCCCTGAGCACACGAAGCTCATCGCACTGTGCTACGGGCTATATGATACGGGCATCCTCAAGGAGTTCGACGCTGCGATTCACCTCGCCGACTCCCCTACGCAGATCTCCGACACCATTGACCAACTCCTGCAGAGCGAGCCTTCAGCAGCGCCCCTCGCCTCGGACTCACAGACCCTCACACCACGCGAACGTGAGATCATCATCTGCGTCGTCAAGGGCATGACGAACAAGGAGATCGCGGGGCAACTCTATCTCTCGACCCACACCGTCATCACCCACCGACGCAACATCTCGAAGAAGCTCCAGATCCACAGCCCCAGCGGCCTGACGATCTATGCGATCATGAATAAGCTCGTCGAGCTGGAGGACATCAAGCAAGACCTCTAAGCGCCACGCCCCTCCGAGCGTAAGCTCAACCCCATCTCAGCACTCCCCAATAGCGGTTCCTTCGATAAGGACGCTATTGGGGAGCGTTTGTTTATAGACACTTCGCCATACGAAATGGCACATCATTTCTCTTGAAGAAAAGCTCCGACTCACCTCGAAGAAAGCCGCATTTCAGCTCAGGAAAAGTAGCAGAGCAGTAGTAAAAAACCTTCGTCTTCGTGCGTAGTCATAAAGACCACGCAGGAGGATCATAAGATCTACGCACGTAGATTTAAAGACCAGGCACGTAGACCGAAGAATAGCCGTAGAGCTTCGGGGAAACATCTCCTTGAGAAGGAAAGAATAGGAGCTACTCGGACGACTTTTCTTTGGCGCATTGCTGAGCGCAAATAGGGCGGAAGCTTGAGGCATCGCTATGGTGCGGCGGTGGTGTCATAAGGCAGTAAAAGGAAGTCCCTTCGCACGGAGGCTCAAGGAGGGGGCGTGGCTGATGGCGCGCCTCTCGTAGCATAGCGCTGATCCAGCGGGAATTCCGTATATTTGTATACTACAAAAATTACATTCGCACAGCATGAAATTTACTGTCACCAGCAACGACCTGCTCCTGCAGCTCCAGGCTGTAGCCAAGGTCATCAATCAGAAAAGTGTAGCAGCAGTCCCCGTACTCGAAAACATCCTCTTCGAGCTTCAGGGCAACATACTTACCCTCACCGCCGCAGACCAGAGCAACCGCCTGACCTGCGCTCTCGAAGTCAACAACCTCGGGGAAGATGGCTCCTTCGCCGTACGAAGCAACATCATCCTCGACGCTATCAAGGAGCTCTCCGACCAGCCTATCGAAATCGACGTCGATAGCGAAGGCGGGAAGGCTACCATCACCTATAGCAACGGGCACTACAGCTTCCTCTCTACCTCTGCGGACATCTATCCTCAGGGCATCGAGCTTGACGAAGCTCGCACCATCGTCATGCCCGCTCAGAGCCTACTGAAGGGCCTCGAGCGTACCCTCTACGCTGCCAGCGATGACGACACGCGTCCCATCATGACGGGGGTCTATCTCGACTTCTTCCCCGAGAAGCTCATCACGGTAGCCTCCGACGGCCGCATCCTCGTGCGCTACACCGACTCCAACATCAAGTGTGGTGAGACGGCCTCCTTCTGCCTCCCCGCTCGTATCGCACAGCTCCTGACCCGCGGGATCCTCGCGAAGGAAGCAGGCGAGGTCACCATCAGCTTCGACGGGCGCAACGCCAGCTTCTCTATGCCCAGCGGCTCGCTCACGGCACGCCTCCTCGAAGGGAAGTTCCCCAACTACAACTCCGTCATCCCCACCAGCTCGGTGCACAATATCATCGTTGACAAGGATCAGCTCTTCTTCGCTTCGAAGCGCGTCTCGCTCTTCTCGAACCGCGCCAGCAGCCTCGTGATCCTCGACTTCGCTGATGACTCGATCCGCATCACCGGTCAGGACCTTGACCTCTCGATCGCTGCTGAGGAGACGATCTCTTGCTCTGGCCAGCAGGCTGGTACGCGTCTGCGTATCGGCTTCGACTTCAGCTACCTGCAGCGCCTCCTGCAGAACGTAGCGAGCGAGCAGATCCAGTTCAGCCTCAACGACCAGACGCGTGCTGGTGTCATCACCCCGCTCACCAGCGATGAAGGTATCGACATCACTGCCCTGATCATCCCCATGAAGCTCTTAGGCGAATAGTAGCCGAGGAGCACTACACCTATTGCATACATGAAGCTTAATCTAAAGCGCCCGATCGTCTTCTTTGACCTGGAGACGACGGGCGTACAGATCACTCGTGACCGCATCGTCGAGATCTCGATCCTCAAGATCAGCCCCGACGGCGAGCGTGAGACCAAGACCCGACGCATCAATCCCGAGATACCCATCCCCGCAGAGGCCTCTGCCGTGCATGGCATCACGGATGCCGATGTCGCTGACTGCCCCACCTTCGCGCAGGTAGCGCGCAGCCTCTATGCTTGGCTGGAGGGCTGTGATATCGCGGGCTTCAACTCCAATCGCTTTGACGTACCGATGCTCGTCGAGGAATTCCTCCGCGCTGGCGTCGCAGTGGACTTCGATGACCGCCACTTCGTCGACGTGCAGACGATCTTCCACAAGATGGAGCGCCGCACTCTCGAGGCTGCCTACAAGTTCTACTGCGACAAGACGCTGGAGAATGCCCACTCGGCTGAGGCGGACACGCTGGCCACCTTCGAAGTCCTCGAAGCCCAGCTCGACCGCTATCCCGAAGACCTCAAGAACGATATCCCCGCGCTGGCAGAATTCTCTACCCACGGGCGTCGTGTGGACTTCGCTGGGAGCCTGGCGTACAACGACAAGGACGAGATCGTCATCAACTTCGGTAAGTACAAGGGTGTCCCCGTCACGGAGGTCTTCCGTAAGGACTCTGGGTACTACAACTGGGTCATGGGCGCACAGTTCCCGCTCGAGACGAAGCGCTGGTTCTCCCGCCTCTACCAAGAGACACGTAAGCTATAATGGGCATCCTCAGCGGTAAGCACATCGTCCTCGGCATCTCGGGGAGTATCGCGGCATACAAGGCCGCCGTCTTGACGCGTCTTCTCGTGCGCAAGGGGGCGGAGGTACAGATCGTCATCACCCCCGCGGGGAAGGAGTTCATCACACCCATCACGCTCTCGGCACTGAGCTCACGCCCCGTCATCAGCGAGTTCTTCAGCGGACGTGACGGCACGTGGAATAGCCACGTCGACATCGGTCTGTGGGCAGATGCTATGGTCATCGCACCCGCTACCGCCGCCACCATCGGGAAGATGGCGCACGGTGTAGCGGACAACATGCTCCTGACAACCTACCTCTCGATGAAGGCTCCCGTCTTCGTCGCTCCTGCGATGGACCTGGATATGTTCGCCCACCCCTCGACGACGGACAACCTCGATCTACTGAGCCAGCGTGGCAACTTCATCATCGAGCCTCAGTCAGGCGAGCTTGCCAGCCACTTGGTCGGCAAGGGTCGCATGGAAGAGCCCGAAGGTATCGTCGCTGCACTCGAAGACTTCTTCTCCTCCACCCTCGACTATGAGGGGCGTCGCGTAGTCATCACGGCTGGGCCGACACACGAGCCTATCGATCCCGTGCGCTTCATCGGCAATCACTCTACGGGCCGTATGGGTATCGCTCTGGCGGAGGAGTTCGCACGCCGTGGAGCAGAGGTCGACCTCATCCTCGGCCCTTCGTCGCTCAAGCCCTCCGAAGCTGTCCGCACCACCCGTGTGACGACGGCCGAAGAGATGCTGCAGGCTACGGAGGAGGTCATCGAGGAGGCTGACATCGCGATCTTCTCGGCTGCCGTCGCCGACTACCGCCCACGCTATCACTACACGGAGAAGATCAAGCGTGAGGGGCAGGCGGAGATGGAGCTTGAGCTCGTCCGCAACCCCGATATCGCCGCTACGCTCGGCGCTCGCAAGCGCCCCGAGCAGTTCTTCGTCGGCTTCGCTCTCGAGAGCAATGCCGGTGTCGAGGAGGCTAAGCGTAAGATGCACGCCAAGCACTTCGATGCTATTGTGCTGAATAGCCTACAAGATGCTGGTGCTGGCTTCGCCCATGAGACGAATAAGGTCACGATCTTCGACCGTGAGGGCTCTATCGAAGCCTACGAGCTGAAGAGCAAGGATGCTGTAGCCCACGACATTGCGAGCTTCATCATCAAGCGCCTCGGCGAATAGCTCTCCCCTTCATCCGCCCCATAAAGTCAAGCCTGATGCGTCTACTCCACCTCGTCCTACTCGTCCTCACGCTGGGGCTTCTGCCACTACGAGCGCAGGAGCTGCGGGCGACGGTAGAGCTACGGACAGAGGCGCTGGGTAGCGAAGGGCAGATACACTACGAGGGCCTGCGTCGCCAGCTCACCGACCTCCTCGGTCGCACGCGCTGGACGGACCTTACCTACAAGGAGGGTGAGCGGATCGATGTCTCCTTCATCTTCACCCTGCACGAGCGCAGCGAAGCAGGTGAGTACAAAGGCGAGCTGGTCATCTCCGCCCGTCGCCCCGTCTACGGCACGGACTATATGAGCCCGACACTCCTCCTGCGCGATCCCAGCATCACCTTCACCTACCTACCAGGCGACCCACTCACCTATCAGGAGACGGAGCCCGAGCATCCGCTGGTGGCGCTCTGCTCCTTCTACGCGCTGTACGTCATCGCGAGCGATCTTGATAGCTTCTCTCCCCTCGGAGGTAGTCGCCTCCAGCCTCGCCTGAGCGCCCTCGTAGCCTCAGCTATGAGTCACCCCGGCTGGAAGGGCTGGAGCAGTACCGAGCGTGGTCTGTCACGTGCACGACGCTTGGAGTACCTGACCTCGCAGGAAGATGAGCGCTACCGCCAGTGCTGGTACCGCTACCACCGCGAGGGCTTAGACCGCCTCTCCTCCAGCCCTGAGGAGGCCCGTGAGGTCCTTCTCGAGGTCACCAAGGAGCTCGTAGAGCTTCGCAAGATCCGCTCCCGCTCGGTCGCACTCTCCGACCTCGAGCAGACCAAGCTCCCCGAGCTTATTCAGCTCTTCCGCTCCGCCCCCCAGAGCGAGCGTCTTCTTCTCTCTGAGCGCCTTCGCCAGCTCTTCCCCACTGCGGGAGACCAGCTGCAGGCACTCCGCTAATCCCCGCTTCTCTCAGTTATGCTTCAGAGTCTCAGCATTCGGAACTTCGTGCTCATCGACGAGCTCACCATCCAGTTCACCCCGCACTTCTCCGTCATCACGGGTGAGACGGGTGCTGGTAAGAGTATCCTCCTCGGTGCGATCGCCCTCCTGATGGGGCAGCGTGCCGATAGCTCCACGATCCGCCCTGGGGCTGAACGCTGCATCATCGAAGCCCGCTTCACCCACCTTGACACAGCCGTGGGGGCCATGCTCGAGGAGGAAGATATCGATAGCGACGAGGAAGAGTGCATCGTGCGCCGTGAGATCACGGCCAAGGGCAAGAGCCGCGCCTTCGTCAACGATACCCCCGCCTCACTCCAGCTCCTCAAGCGTCTGAGCGAATACCTCATCGACATCCATTCGCAGCACAAGAACCTCCTCCTCGGCGACGCAGGCTTCCAGCTCTCCGTCCTCGATCTGTACAGCGGTGAGCTACCCTTACTCAGCGAATATCAGGCGGCCTTCCGCTCCTTCCGCAGTGAGCAACGTGCCTACGAAGAGGCTTGTCAGGAGGCCGAAGAGCTGAGACGCGAGCAGGACTACCTACAGTTCCAATACGACCAGCTGGAGGAAGCCGAAGTGGAGTCGGGCGAACTCGAATCGCTCGAAGAGGAAGAGCGTCAGCTCTCCCATGCCCAAGAGATCCGTGAGGAGCTCAGTAGCGCCGCCTCTGCCCTCGAGGATGACGAGCACGGCGCCCTACCCGCCCTCTATCATGCCCTGCGCTCCGTCGAGAACATCCGCCGCTACCACACGCCCGCCGCTGAGTGGTGCGAGCGTCTGGAGAGCGCACGTATCGAGCTCCAGGACCTGGCGAGCTCGATGAGCGACGAGGCTGAGGAAGTGACCTTCAGCCCGAAGCGTCTGGCAAAGGTCGAGGCACGCCTGGACCTCATCCGTGGGCTCCTGCACAAGCACAGCCTCGCGAGCTGCGACGAACTCATCGCCCTCAGGGATGACCTCTCTGGCCGTCTTGAGCAAATCAACTCCTCTGACGAGCACCTCACCGCCCTCTCCGAAGCCCTCAAGAAGCGCGAAGCCGAGGTTCTCCGCCTCGGGAAAGCCCTCAGTAAGACCCGCACCAAGGCCGCTCGCACTATCGAAGGCGCCCTCATCACCACGCTCCACGAGCTGGGCATGCCTCATGTACGCTTCGTCATCCGTCAGGATATCTTAGACGCCCCCACCCTTCACGGGCTGGATCACGTCACCTTCCTCTTCTCCGCGAATAAGGAGATCGAGCCCGAGCCCGTAGCAGAGATCGCTTCGGGTGGGGAAATCTCCCGCCTTATGCTCGCTATCAAGGCCCTCATCGCTGACCGCCGTAGCCTCCCCACGATCATCTTCGATGAGATCGATACGGGCGTCTCGGGCGAGACAGCCGAGCGCATCGCCACGATCCTTCGCCGCATGGGCGAGAGCATGCAGGTCCTGGCGGTGACGCACCTCCCTCAGATAGCGGCTGCGGGTGAAGACCACTTCTACATCTACAAGGAGCACGGCGAGGCAAGCACCCGCAGCTACATCCGTCACCTCACTGCAGAGGAGCGCATCGATGAGATCGCACGTATGCAGAGCGGTAGCAAGCTCACCGACGTCACCCGTGCTGCAGCTAAGGCACTCTTAGAGAACGCACAGAGCTAAGCTCCCTCTCCGATACCATCCCCTTCACTTCATACGCCTCCCGCTGCGACTCTCATAGGCCTGCAGCGGGAGGCGTATCTTTTTGCTGTATAGAGAAGTAGAGGTAAGGGATATCGACCTATATTGAGACTGTGGCCGAGAGTCCTGCCCCCTACTTATTGTACTAAGGCATCGCACGCCCAGCTCCCCGATATACCTCTCCGAAGAGATACACAAGCCCTTCGCCTTGTCGCACGTATTCCTCTCATCCAGCGGAGGGAAAAGCATCATTCTCGCGAAGAAAAAAGCGCCTCCCCATAGTGGTTTTTCTCTATCTACGTACGTAGTCTTAAAGACCAGGTACGCAAATCCAAATATCCACGTACGTAGATATTAGAGCCACGTACGTAGTCCAAACTTATCTACCACTCGTCCACAACTTTTATCCCTACGCGGAGCAACAATCTAATAGAGCTCAGCGGAGCGACTTATATAGGTTCGCTCGCAGACCCATATAGGTTCATACGCCCCCACCTATGACATGCGAAGGAGCGGGCTATAGTAATAGTCGTTTGCCAATCAACTCGTCCCCAATGCGGGGGCGGAGATTTTGATGCGGAGGCTCTTTAGGCAAAGGACTGCAACGCAAGTAAGTCCGACAATTTGTGTACCTTGGCACAGTCTTTGTACATGGTACATCAAGAAGTAAGTATTCACTAACCTCCGTCGTCTTGTCCGGATTCACTCCCCTGAGACGGCCTAAAACAGTAAGCAAACAATGAAATTCCCTAAGTGGGCTATCGCAGTAGCTGTCATCGTCATCCTCGCCATCTGGGGGATCTCTAAGTACAACGGCCTCGTCACTATTGACCAGAATGTCAAGAACAAGTGGAGCCAGGTAGAGAACCAGTACCAGCGTCGTAGTGACCTCATCCCTAATCTGGTGAATGTCGTCAAGGGCTATACTTCTCACGAGCGTGAGACCCTCGAAGGCGTCATCAATGCCCGTAGCAAGGCTACCTCGACGACGATCAATGCCAACGATATGGACGAAGCTGCACTGAAGCGCTTCCAGCAGAACCAGGATGCTCTCTCCTCGGCCCTCTCTCGTCTGATGGTCGTCGTGGAGAAGTACCCCGATCTGAAGGCTAACGAGCAGTTCCGTGACCTCTCCTCACAGCTCGAAGGGACGGAAAACCGTATCACTACGGCTCGCCGCGACTTCAATGACGCTGCTCAGCAGTACAACACGCACCGCAACAAGTTCCCCACCGTCATCGTCGCTGGGCTCACGGGCTTCCGCGAACGCCCTTACTTCACGGCTCAGGCTGGTAGCGAAGTAGCCCCCACCGTCAACTTCTCTACGGAGAAGTAATTCCCCACTCAAACGACTATGCGCTACAGGATGGATAGAGCGCTCCGACATCTCCTCCTGCTCGCCCTCATTAGCCTCTTCCCACTCGGTCTCTGGGCCGAGGGGAAGGTCTATACGCCCGAGCTCGTACCGAATGTCTTCACGACCGACAGCACGCGTCTGCTCTCCGACCCCGAGGGCTACATCAGTGCTGAGGGGCGAGAGCGCATCGATGCGGCACTCTACGAGATCCGTCGCACGACGGGGGTAGAGTTCGCCACGGTCATACTCCCGAGTATCGGGGAGCGAGATATCGAGAGCTTCTCCACGGACCTCTTTAGGCTATGGGGGTTGGGCTCGAAGACTCGCAATGATGGGCTCCTGCTGCTGGTCGTCATGGACCAGCGTAAGGTGCGCTTCGAGACGGGCTACGGGATGGAGGGGATCTTGACCGACGTCCGTGCCAGCCGTATCCAGCGAGAGTACATCATCCCGCTGATGCGCGAAGGGGACTACGACGGAGCGATATATAATGGTGTCGTGGCCGTAGGTAAGGTACTCCAAGGAGAGGAGTACACCTCCGACCGCAGGACAGCACGTGGCGAAGGGGAGTCCTTCACCTTCATGCTGTGGCTCCTCTACGGTGTCTTGGTATTCTCTGCTGGATATAGCGCCTTCTCCAGCCTCTATGAGGAGAAGCTCCGTAGCCGCACACCGCGCTTAGCCAGAGAGCGCCTTCCTCTGATCGAAGCCCGAGCTAAGACCCACCCCATCCTACTCTACATCATTTGTCTGCCCGTAGGGCTACTCTATCACTTCTATGCACGTCGGGTGCTGAACGAAATACGCCGCCTCGCCAGCTCCTGCCCACAGTGTAGACAGGATAAGATGGCTCCCCTCGCTCCGGCTGAGGGCTGGCGCTATCTGACGCCTGCCGAGCAGAAGGAGATGGAGATCGGCTCACGCCTCTACACGGTCTATCAGTGTAGACACTGTCACTATGCCGAGACCGCTGGACGTGACGTCAGTGACGCATGGACCCGCTGCGAGCACTGTGGAGCCCGTACGGTAGCCCTTGAGCGTACAGAGCTTATCGATGGAGGGCGCTATGAGCGCCGGCACTACCGCTGTCGCAACTGCGGGCACGATTCGCATAGCGACCACCGCCGTCAGTCAGATAATGATGAGCTCTTGAGAGGTATGCTCCTCGGTGCCCTACTCAACTCAGGTCGCAATCGAGGCGGCTGGGGTGGTGGAGGCTTCGGCGGCGGAGGCGGATTTGGCGGAGGTAGCTTCGGTGGAGGCTCCTCGGGTGGTGGTGGTGCCACCGGTGGCTGGTAGCCTCAGCTCCATACCCCTTAGATACGAATTAGCCCCTACGACTCGCAGTGAGTCGTAGGGGCTAATTCATTTAGTCTGTGCGGAGAGCACTAAGGATTCTGCTGACAGAGAGGATTGGACTTAATCTCCGTGTAAGGGATCTTGAACTGCCAGTTCTTATCATCGGCTGTCTTAGGCATCGTCTCGTAGGACGACCCCTGGTTCTTCGTAATGGCCTCCAGGTACTTCGTCTCACCACCGCCATGACCAGCGAAGTCCTTAATGATCTGGAAATTCTTTGCTGCAAGGCGATTCGGCACGATACCCAGACGCTTCATATCGAAGAAGCGTACCCCCTCGAAGAGGAGATCCAGGCGCTTGTGCAGGAAGATCTTCTCGATCAGGGCATCACCCGTCTCCGTGGGCTGTACGAAGTCAGCATCACGCGTCTTCACTACCGTGTAGAGCGTCGTCTGAGCAGCGGCATCCTTCCCCTGGCGAGCTTCAGCCTCAGCCTGGATGTAGTACATTTCGCCGAGTCGCATGATGAGGACGTCCCCCTTACTGGAGGCGTGATTCTGTACACGATACTTCATGCACTGACCTGTGATCTCGAAGCCAGGTACTCCACTGATCAGAGGGAGGTAGCCAGCATCGACATCCTCAGGGATATTCTGATCCAGGTCATAGCAGTACCACCACTTGCGGCGTACGTCATTCGTCCCCAGCTGGTCGAAGATATTCCGATTCACTGCGAAGCGGAAGTGGTCCTCCCAGCCGTTATCGAAGTTCGTCGAGTACTGGGCGAGGAAGGTACCATAGCCTTGGTTCTGCGTCTCGGCATAGCGGTAGCCCCACATCCACTCATTGGCATTGTAGTCGTTGAAGCCATCGAGGAGCTCTTCACCCACCTGGAGCTTAGAGTTAGCGTTCGCTATGGCCTCCTTAGCATAGGTCTCCGCTGCAGCCCAGTCGGACTTACAGAGAGCCACGCGAGCAGCTATACCACAGACCGTCGAGTAGCGCAGGTGGTTGCGCGAATTATTCTGGTCCAGATCCTTGAGTGTCTCCATAGCCATCTTCAGATCTGACTCGATGAGCTCATAGGCTTCAGCGACCGTACCACGGCGAGCAGGCTCATAGAGCTGAGCATTAGTCGCATTTTCATCACGCATGACGACCCCAGGATCACTGGCTGCCGTCGAGGCATTGTAGCGCTTAGCGTAGAGCTGGACGAGCTGATGATAAGCATAGGCGCGGAAGGCGTAGGCTTCCCCTACGGAGTAGAGGATCTTCTTATCCTTACGCTCCTCTTCGGTCAGGGTTTTCTTGAAGCCTCGGATAGCGATATTCGTGTGCTGGATGAGGGTGTAGTAGAAGTCCCAAGCCAGGTAGTTGATGACTCCATCCCCACGCTCATTATGCGCACCCAGATAGGTGTACTCTCTGAGATAAGCTCGCTGCGTATTGATGACATCATCACTCATCAGGTCAAGGCGCAGGTTGAGCGAAGGTGCTCCAGCCCCGAAGGCCTGACCGAAGCTATAGGTGTACATCATGTGATGCAGCCCATTGACGATACCCTGGAGCCCTTCTTGGGTCCCTTCAGCTTGCTTATCCCCCAGCGAGGAGGTGGGAGAGGTTTCGAGGAAGTCCTTCTTGCATGCTGGGAGCGTAAGCAAGCTCACGCCTGCAGCTATGGCAAGGTATTTATGCAATCTCTTCATGATCGTAGGCAAAGATTAGAAGGTGACATTGAGAGTCGTAGTGAAGGTACGGGAGGCAGCATAGCCGACAGTGCCGTGGACGCCGCTATAGCCACTGAAGGGGTTGAGCCCTCTACGCTTGGAGAGGATAAAGAGATTCTCAGCAGCGAAGGTGAGGCCAACACCATCGACCCCGAGCTTCTTAGCGAAGCGCTTGGGGAGGTCGTAGCTCATCGAGATGCTCTTCAGTGCAAGGGCAGTCGAAGAGATGAGCCAGCGGTCAGAGGTCATCGTCGAGAAGTTCTGTGGGTCAGCATCGAGACGAGGAACATCGGTGACCTGCCCAGGCTTGCGCCATGCACGATAGAGGTCTGGGTGCATCGCTGTCCCGGAAGAGAGGTCGCGTGACATCATATCCTGATAGAGCCCATCATAGGACTTACCACCGATCTGGTAGGCAAAGACGAAGTTGAGACCGATATCCTTGTAGCGGAAGTTCGTAGAGAAGCCACCATAGACATCGGGGATAGAGGAGCCGGTGTAGTGCTTGCGGGCCTTTTCCCCATTCTTCGTATAGGTAGCGCGCTCGCCCGTAGCTTCGAGGCCAGGTTCATCAGGATACTTCTCCCGGTCGAGGCGATACATAGCCTTACCATCAGCTGGGTCTACCCCGAGGTATTCGTAGAGGTAGTAGTCAAAGAGACTACGACCTTCCAAATACTTCTTCGTCCCGACGATGATACCATCCTCACGATTGAGGTCAGGGAGCTTGACGATCTTATTCTTCAGCCATGTAGCGTTAGCGCGCATACTCCAAGAGAAGTCGCCTATACGCAGGATCTTAGCACCGAGCTCGAGCTCGAGACCATAGTTGCGGATCTTACCGATATTACGGTCGATACTCCCGACGCCACTCGAGGTAGGTAGCTCATATTCGAAGAGCAGATCCTTCGACTCCTTGTTGAAGACTTCGATCGTACCATCGATTCGGTCAAAGAGGCCGAATTCGAGTGCAACGTCAGAGGTAATTTGGGTTTCCCACGTCAGGTCGGTGTTCCCCACATTCGCTACACGCAGACCAGGCTCATCAAGGTTATTAGCACTGACATTGTAAGTCGTCTGGTAAGGATAATAACCCGAGAGACCGTCATTCCCCGTCTGCCCATAGGAGCCACGGAGCTTGAGTCGGTTGATCCAAGAGACATTCTTCATGAACTTCTCTGAGTTGATATTCCACCCAGCACCGACAGCCCAGAAGTTCCCCCAGCGGCTATTCTTATGGAAGCGGCTGGATCCATCTCGGCGGTAGGCCAGCGAGAGGTTGTAGCGGTCGCTATAGTTGTAGTTGAGACGACCGAAGTAACTCTCCTTACGATAGGTATCTGTATTGGAGTTGACTGAGCGTACCTTGGTATAGTTGGAGAGCTCATCGATGACGATGAACTTCAGGAACTCCTTCGAACCCGACATACCGAAGTTCTCGAGATCATAGCTCTCATGGCCCATGAGGACTTCGAAGTCATGATCCTTACCCACCTTCTTATTATAGTTGGCGAGCTGTGTGAAGGTCAGAGTCGTACCACGACCTACACTCATTTCCAGCAAGCCCTGAGGATTATCCCCCGTCTTGTTGTTGTAGCGGACCTTAGAGCGAGTGTTGCGCTGGTCATAGGCCACCTGGAGTGAGAACTTAAGCCCGTCAATAGGCTTAATATCGAGGTGTGCACGGCCCATCAAGGCATCACGCAGCGACTCAGAGCGGTCGAGGTAAGCCAGCTCGATCGTATTGTAGTTCTTGCGATAGGGACGGGTGACGCTGTGGTCGTAGATCCTATTCCCACGGTCATCGAGGACGTATGCTCCCGTCAGCGGGTCATGGACATGGACAGGATAGATAGGGGCGACAGTCTGGGAGAAGTGTGCACCATTGGCAGAAGTACCACCGAGTGAGCGAGGACCTTCGGAGCGTGTGTGCGTCAGCCCAATGTTCGTACCGAGCGTCAGCCAGGGGCGGATATCATACGAGAGGTTAGCACGGAGGTTGTAGCGCTTGTAGCCTGACTCGATCATGAAGCCACGCTCGTTGAGGTAGTTCAGCGAGAGGTAAGACTGGAGCTTATCGGTGCGGAGACCTCCGCTGAGCGTGTACTCACCACGATGACCCGTGCGGTAGAAGGCATTGTACCAGTCGAGGTCATCGCCATAGAGGAGGCCATTGATCTCGGGATTCAGCTCGCCCGTGGGAAGGAGGATACCAGGATAAGCACCCTTAGCAGGGCCACCCTTAGAGAGCTGATAGACCCCATTGGCGTCCTTACGATAGTAGGAGTCGATACCACTATAGGGATTGTACTTCAGCGCTTGATAAGTCTGGAGGGCTGCGATCGTACCGAGCTCTTCATCAGTCTTATTCTTATTGCGCTCGTCATAGCGGAGCGTGTTGTACCACTGCTGCCAGCGCACCTTGTAGTGGTCCATGGTACCGATCTTATCGTACTCAGGGAGCCCACGCACGGAGAAGCCTTGGCTCGTAGAGAAGGTGAAGTGAGGCTGACCAGCCTGCCCAGCATTACGCTTCGTGGTGATGAGGATGACCCCATTACCTGCACTGGAGCCGTAGAGGGCGGTGGCAGCAGCGTCCTTCAGCACAGAGATATCAGCGATATCCTGCTGAGCGATATCGGAGATACGCCCCGTATAGACAGCGCCATCGACGACGTACAGAGGGGCTGAGGAGGCATTGACCGAGCCGAAGCCACGGATACGGATATCGGCTTCGGAGCCAGGCTGACCCGATGAGGTCGTGACCTGTACCCCTGCGGCAGCACCGGCAAGTGCGTTCGAGGCATTAGAGATCGGTCGGGCAGCAAGCTGCTTGCCACTGATCGAGGCTTGTGCCCCAACGAGGCTCTGCTTCTTCTGCGTACCGTAGGCTACGATGACGACCTTGTCGATGGACTGCTCATCGTTGTCCAGGAGGATGCGAAGTTCTTTGCCCGTGATGGCGACGACCTTACTTGCATAGCCGACGCTCGACACACGTAGCGAGCGAGCTCCCTCGGGGAGGTGAAGGGTGAAGCGTCCCTTCGGGTCGGTCAGCGTACCGATGTTGGGATAGTCTACAGACTGGATTGAGGCCGGGACAATGGGCTCTTTGTCCTCCACAGAGAGGACGATCCCCTTGACGGTGATCTGCTTCTTTTGAGCCCATGCTACTCCTATCGAAAGAGTTAGGAATAGGAGTAAGAGTAAACTCTTCTTCATTTGCGTCTTTGGGTAACTAAGGTAAAACGGATGGGATCTGACGACGGGTGGAGTGGACCTCATCTGCCTCCTGCTGGAGGGTGATGAGATACACATCAAGGTGTGTGCTAAAGGCTCTCCCCTACTCGTGTAGATTGGTGTTCGCGGCGGGAAGGGAGGGTCTGAGAGAGGATGGTACGGCTGTGCGGGTCTACTCGGAGTGCCTACTCTCTTGAATGAAGAGGTACTCAGGGAATGCGTTTAAGACTTATCGCTCAGCCATAGGGAGGAGGTACGTCGGTGAGGGTAATGCGTTGGTCGGAGAGGATCGCTGAGGTGTGTCGGTGTGTCTCTCCTTATCTATCTTGATGGTAAAGGTAGCAAACTTCTTATTAAATATCAATCGCTCTATACCAGAGAATACAAGAAGCCCCGCCGCAGAGATCTGCGACGGGGCTTCTGTCTATATATCTGCTGGGAGAACAGCGAGGCTTAAGCCTTCGTGTCTTCGCTCATCAGCTTGTTGAACTCTTCGGGAGATACTTCCTTCTCCGTGACAGTGATCGCTTCCTTAGCGATAGCAGCGAGCTTGGAGTCAGCGACGCGGTCGATGAGGCTCTCCTTCGTGCGCTCGTCCTTGAGCATGCTCTGAGCGTAGTTCTCGAGCAGTTCGTCGGGCACAGAAGTCATGCCGTACATAGCGAACTGGTTCTTAGCTACGATGAGGGCGAACTTATTGAGGTCCTCATCAGAGATCTGCACACCAGCAGCTTCGAGGAGCTGACCCTTGATGCGGTCAAAGGTGATGTCATCAAGGATCTGTGGCATATCACGATCGAGATCTTCGACCTTAGCCTCAGCGTTGCGAGCGAGGAAGATGCGCTTGAGCAGAGCTTCGTCGTAAGCTACCTTGCCAGCCTTCTTCAGAAGGAGGGCACGCAGGTCACGCGTGAACTTGAAGTCGCTCTCGGTGGCGAACTGCTCAGCGAAGCTCTCCTGGATGTTCTTACGCAGAGCTTCTTCGCTACGGATGTCGCTACCTTCGCCGAAGGCTTCGGTGAAGAAGGCATCGTTGAGCTCAGCAGCTTCGCGGCGTGAGATCTTCGTGATCTGGTAGGAGAAGGCTACACCATCGAGGGCGGGGACAGCTTCCTTCTCGATCTGGAGGAGTGAAGCGATCTCAGGCACCTGACCATCGTAGAGTGCGAAGGGCTCGAAGGTGATCGTATCACCGAGCTTAGCACCGATGAGCTTAGCCTTCTCAGCTTCGCTCTTAGTGAAGCGAGGGAGGATCAGTGCCTGGGCAGCTTCGATACCGCCTTCCTTAGGCTGACCATCAGCGAGCTCGAGGGCACGGCCGTAGACGACGTCGTTGTCTTCTACAGTGTCAGCTTCGACCTGCTTACCAGCGTTCTCAAGCATACGCTTGATCTGCTCGTCTTCCATTTCCTTGGTAGCGACGATGCGGTAGTAGGTGAGCTTGTCCTTCTTCTCGAGCTTAGCTTCGATCTTAGGAGCGAGGGCTACGTCGTAGGAGAATTCGAAGTTCTCTTCCGTAGCGAAGTCGTACTCCTCAGCGTCCTCTACAGGCAGGGGATTGCCGAGGATCTGGAGCTTCTCTTCGTCGATATAGCCGAAGAGAGCGCTGACGACAGCACGGTTGATCTCCTCGACCTTGACCGAGGTGCCTACCTGCTTCTTGATGAGGCCGAGGGGCGCGTGGCCCTTACGGAAGCCAGGGATAGAAGCATTCTTCTGATAGTTCTTCAGTGCCTTATCTACTTGGGGTTGGTAGTCTGCTGCACTCACCTGGACGGTGATGACAGCTGCTACATCGGAGGTCTGCTTAATCGATACAGCCATTCGTCTTTTATTATTTTAATGTATACTATGCTTATTCGTAATATCTGTCGGGGCGGGCAAGGAGGTGAGATCTCCGCCCACAGCACCCTAACAAATTGAGTGCAAAGGTAATCTAAATAGACTACTTAGACAAGCTACCGCAAGCCTGCACCACGGGCGATCCGCTCACGAAGTATCTCGGTAGACTTCGGGTCGTCGAGGATCTCGCCGAGCAGGGAGAGGAACTTCGTCACACGCGTCTCAGGGGTCAGCATCTCCTCTACCGGCAAAGGAGCCGACGAAGGAGCGTCTCCCGAGGGGAGGACGAGCGCCGTCAAGAGCACCTGTGTCACGAAGAACGTGAAGGGCTGCATCTCGGGGGGGAGGAAGTCAGCACGCTCACGGAGGGGGAACATCGGGCGGTATGTGTGGATGAACTTGTAGAAGGGCCCGATGATGAAGGGATTGATGTGCTGCAGGATCGAGGAGAGCTGCACGGGAGTGAAGTGCTGGAGCGTCTCGACATGCATATAGAGATGCTTGATCTCAAGGCGCTTGATGGCGAGCGAGACGGGGTTCTTCCACTCCTTCAAGCAGTCGGCATCATTGACGTAGACGAAGGTCGCCTTCGCCCCCTGCTGTATGGGCTGCTTGAGGAAGGTCTGCTGCGAGACCACCTGCACAGGCAGATGGATGTACTCGCTGTACTGCAGGAGGATGGACTGCCAGAGCAGGACATCGGTCTCGTTCCCTACGATGATATAGCCCTTGTTACGCTCGACCTCCCCCTGATAGACCTCCTCGACGAGGCGGGCCAAGAGGTGCATATAGAAGGGATGCTTGAGGCCGACGATGAAGCCAAAGCCATTCAAGCAGAGGTCATAGAGCAGGTGCTCGACCTCGGAGTAAGCGGGATTGATCTGCTTCTTATCCCAGGGGATAGCCTTCTCGGGATAGGCGGAGCTGAGCTCGGTCTTCCACTGACTGAGTTGGGCACACTCCTCGGCGAACTCCTGCACATCCTCGTAGCAGCGGAAGGAGGATGAGATCGCCAGTGCCTCCTCACAGATCTGCTCAAGGAGGTGATAGTTGCTCTCGGGGAGGATCCCTTCGGGAGAGAAGTACTTCTCCTTCAGGCGCTCGTACTCGGCACGGTACGCATCGCCTACACGGAGGCGGATGCTACGCCCGCCTTTGTAGCTGACATAGATAGAGGAGTATTCGGCAGCATAGCTCAGGCCAGCCCAAGGGTAGCCTGGGACGTGCTCCTCGAGGAAGAGCGATACCGCCTCGAGGTGCTTACAGGTACCGAGGCCATTGGTACGGAAGTCCAGACAGGAGCAGAAGTTGCGAT
Source organism: Porphyromonas pasteri (assembly GCF_014647755.1). GTDB lineage: Bacteria > Bacteroidota > Bacteroidia > Bacteroidales > Porphyromonadaceae > Porphyromonas > Porphyromonas pasteri. The sequence continues at coordinate 810,081 of NZ_BMPU01000001.1, forward strand.
CGCTCTGTACGCCACGGAAGGCGACACGATAGCGGCCGGTGGTGCTACAGACGAGGTAGTCACCCCAGATGCGGTTCTTGTCGAGGTGCTCCACGGTGAAGTCACTCTCGCGTGCGTTCTCACGGCGGAGGGCTACCTGCCACTCCTCGATCGTCATGTTGTCGGGACAGATCTTGTTGGATAAACGGTTTCCAAGTTTCATGGGTGTGGTGGTTATAGTGTTAGGGGTAAGGATTTATTCAATACAACATACTATTTGTGTGAAGCCTTCTTACGGCCAGCAAGCTTGAGTTCGTCGGCGAGGAAAGGTGCCGTAGGGCTATCCTTGACCTTTGCCAAAGCCTCGGGAGTACCAGCGAAGAGCAGCTGTCCTCCGTCCTTCCCACCCTCGGGACCGATCTCGATGATATAGTCGGCACTCTTGAGGACATCAAGGTTATGCTCGATGATGATGACGGTATTCCCGCGATCGACGAGGCGATTGAGGATGCCGAGGAGGACGCGGATATCCTCGAAGTGCAGGCCCGTAGTCGGCTCGTCCAGGATATAGACGGTCTTACCCGTGTCGCGCTTAGCGAGCTCGGAGGCCAGCTTGATACGCTGGCTCTCTCCGCCAGAGAGGGTCGTCGAGGACTGCCCGAGCTTGATATAGCCGAGGCCTACATCCTGCAGGACCTGAAGCTTCTTGAGGATATGGGGGACGTGAGCAAAGAACTCCACCGCCGCATTGATCGTCATATCGAGGACGTCGGCGATGGACTTACCCTTGAAGCGCACCTCGAGGGTCTCTCTATTATAGCGACGCCCGTGACAAGCCTCGCAGGGAGCGAAGACGTCGGGGAGGAAGTTCATCTCGATGGTCTTGTAGCCATTCCCCGAGCAGGTCTCACAGCGTCCGCCCGAGACGTTGAAGGAGAAGCGTCCAGGCTTGTAGCCACGCATCTTGCTCTCGGGAAGCCCCACGAAGAGGTTACGGATATCGGTGAAGACACCCGTATAAGTCGCGGGATTACTGCGGGGCGTACGGCCGATAGGCGACTGGTCTACGGCGACGACCTTGTCGACGTACTCCAGCCCCTCGATGCTATCATAGGGCAGCGGATCCTTCAGCGAAGAATAGAGGTGCTGACTGAGGATAGGCAGCAGGGTCTCATTGATGAGCGTGCTCTTACCACTCCCCGATACCCCAGCGACACATATCATTGTCCCCAGTGGGAGGCTGACATCAATACCACGAAGGTTATTGCCACGTGCGCCTGTCAGGCGGAGCTGACGCTCGGTCATCGGGCGACGCTCGGGGGCGATCTCGATGGTCTCGACACCGCTGATATAGCGTGCCGTCAGCGTACCTGCTCGCATCATCGCCTCGGGCGAGCCCGAGAAGACGACCTCGCCACCGAGGCGGCCTGCCTTCGGCCCCATATCGATGATATGGTCTGCCTCGAGCATCATATCCTTGTCATGCTCGACGACGATGACGGTATTCCCCAGATCACGGAGCTTCTGCAGCGAATGGATGAGGCGCACATTGTCTCGCTGGTGGAGACCAATACTCGGCTCATCGAGGATATAGAGTACCTCGACCAGCTGGGTACCTATTTGTGTCGCCAGACGGATACGCTGGCTCTCGCCCCCTGAGAGGGAGGCGGTCATGCGGTTCATAGAGAGGTAGCCGAGACCCACATCCAGGAGGAAGGACAGACGGGTACGGATCTCCTTGAGTACCTCGGTAGCGATGGTACGCTGCTGATCCGTCAACTTATCCTCCAGCCCCTCAAGCCAAGAGGCCAGGTGCGTCAGCTCCATCGAAGCGACCTCACCGATATTCTTCCCGCCGATGAAGTAGTGCAGGGCTTCCTTGTTCAGGCGTCCACCATGGCACTCGGGGCAGACCTCTGCGCGGGTGAACTGTGCCATCCACTTCTCTGCGCCTCGGGGACTCTCCTCCTCTTCGCTCTGCGCCATAAGGTAGGCACCGAGGCCATCATAAGAGAGGGGTACGCCACGCAGCTCTGTGAAGCGGTCGTCCAGCAGGACTAAGTCCTCTTCACTGCCCTCGACGATCTCTGTGAGTAGGTCATCGGGCAGCTGGGAGATAGGATCCTTGATCGAGACCTCATACTTAGCGCAGAGGGCTTCGATCTGGGCGAAGACCAGCGTACGGCGGTACTTCCCCAAGGGGAGAATCCCCCCAGCATAGATGCTCTTCGTGCGGTCGGGCACGATGCTATCGAGGTCGATGACACGCACTTCGCCGAGGCCCTTACAGCGCGGACAGCTGCCGTTAGGCGAGTTGAAGGAGAAGTTGTGCGGTGCAGGCTCGTTGTATGATAGCCCCGTCTCGGGGTCCATCAGATGGCGGCTGAAGTAAGCGACCCCGCCCGTGGCGATCTCTTGGAGCATCATCACCCCGTCGCCCTCCTTGAGGGTCAGGCGGAGGCTGGCAAGTAGGCGGTCGCGGTTCTTCTCCGCTATGGTGAGTTTGTCGGTCTGTACCTCGACGCTATGGAGCTTGTAGCGGTCGAGCTTCATGCCGTAGGTGATCTCTCGTAGCTCCCCGTCGACGCGGACGGTGAGGAAGCTCTTCTTACGAAGCTGCTCGAAGAGCTCTTTATAATGCCCCTTACGCTGCTTGACGACGGGGGCCAAGAGGAGGACCTTCTTTCCCTCATAGCGCTCGAGGAGGAGCTCCAGGATCTGCTCCTCGGTATAGCGCACCATGGGCTTGCCCGAGAGGTACGATATAGCGGTACCTGCGCGTGCATAGAGGAGGCGGAAGAAGTCGTAGATCTCCGTGACGGTCCCGACGGTAGAGCGGGGATTGCGGTTCGTGGTCTTCTGCTCGATAGATATGACGGGGCCGAGACCTGTGATCTCATCGACGTCAGGGCGCTCGAGACCTCCACCAAGGAAGCCTCGGGCATAGGAGCTGAACGTCTCGATATAGCGACGCTGGCCCTCAGCGTAGATGGTGTCGAATGCCAAGGAGGACTTCCCGCTCCCACTCAGGCCGGTGAAGACCGTCAGCGAGTAGCGAGGGATGTGAGCATCCACGTCCTTAAGGTTGTGCACGCGGGCACCACGAATATCTAAGTCTTGCATCTAATAAATGAAAGGAAGACCCGAGCAGAGCCTACCATGAAAGAATGTATAGTACACAAAGTTACGAATAAATCGGCTCTCCTACTCGTGCAAGATCGTCGCCTCGCGCCCACCGGGAAGCGAGACTTCGCCACAGGGCTATCGCCCCCCACGCAGGGGGCTAAACCAACCACTACTGGTCAGTGCTCCGACCAGTAGTGGTTCGCAGCGTGACCAGTAGTGGTTCATATTAGTGACCAGTACTGGTTCGTTCACCGACCAGTACTGGTTAGTTTCCCCTCTCGTAGTAAAGACCTCTCCGAGCCCCCTTCTTAGCTTACTTCTCCGCCTACAAATATAGCTATGCACTCTATTCTCTATGAGGAGAATAGGAGCACCTTTGTGAAGCGCTCTTGGTATCATAAATATGTCGTACCTTTGCAACGAAGCCAAGGCAAAACTAATACAACACATCTGTCTTGCCCTCGGGCTTTCCCCACGCAACTCACGTGAATTCGTAATTATAATGCCTATGGAGCGAATCCTACTCACTATCCTTTACGCCTTCCTCGCTTGGCTACTCTATTATGCAGAGTCCGCTGGTGACAACTGGAAGGATCGTCTTCCCAGTCTCTTCCTCTTCATGCTCCTCGTCGGAGCTATCCCCGAAGGGGTACGCCTCACGCGTCGCCTCCTCCATCGCTTGCGTAGAGACTGGCACAGCCATCGTAGTATGCAGCACTAAGCTGTAGCTCGGAGACAGCGACGCCCTAAGAGCAGTGAGCCCCGCAATGCGACCGCATTGTGGGGCTCATACCTATATATTATGGAGAGATTCGCTGTACCTTTGCGGGGCAAAAGAAGCCCTTAGCTCTCGAAGCAAGAGCTCGGCATATCGGCATTCCCCTACATTATTATATATACCCCTCTCGTCATGAGTGCAAGTGATACCCTCGACCTTCCCTACCTCAGTGAGCTCAACGAAGCCCAGCGTGCCGCCGTCGTCTACAACGATGGCCCTGCACTGGTCATCGCTGGCGCAGGCAGCGGCAAGACCCGCGTCCTCGTCTACAAGCTCCTCTATCTCTTAGACTCGGGCTATCACCCCGCAGGTCTCATGGCGCTGACCTTCACCAACAAGGCCGCCCGTGAGATGCAGGCGCGTATCTCCCGCCACGTCGGCTCGGTAGCTCGGCAGATCCACATGGGCACCTTCCACTCGATCTTCGGGAAGATCCTCCGCCAACATGCTCCCCTACTCGGCTACACCTCGGACTACTCGATCTACAACACCTCCGACAGCCGTAGCCGTATCAAGGCCATCATCAAGCAGCTCGGTCTCGACGACAAGGTCTACAAGCCCAATGTCGTGCACAACCGCATCTCCTCGGCGAAGAACCGCCTCATCACCGCCAGTGCCTACGCCTCCTACACTGACTTCCTCAAGTACGATGCGAAGAGTGGCCTGCCGAAGCTCTACGAGATCTACCAGCACTACGAGGCTGAGCTCAAGCGCTCCAATGCGATGGACTTCGATGACCTCCTGCTACAGATCAATATCCTCTTCCGCCAGCATCCCGATGTACTGAAGCTCTGGCAGGACCGCATCGATTACCTCCTCATCGACGAGTATCAGGATACCAACTTCGCCCAGTACATGATCGCACGCCAGCTGATGCAGGACAAGGGTGCTATCTTCGTCGTCGGCGATGATGCCCAGAGTATCTACTCCTTCCGCGGAGCGAACTTGGACAATATCCTCAGCTTCGAGAAGACCTTCCCCAACGCCCGCACCTTCAAGCTCGAGCGCAACTACCGCTCCACGCAGACCATCGTCAAGGCCGCGGGACAGATCATCGCAAACAATGAATACCAGATCCCCAAGGATGTCTTCTCAGAGGAGTCTATCGGTGAGCCTATCACCGTACATGAGGCGCTCACGGGTGACCTCGAAGCTCTCTGGGTCTCCGACGAAGTGCAGCGTCTTCACCGCGATGGTGCTCCCTACAGCTCGATAGCCATCCTCTACCGCACCAATGCGCAGAGCCGTACCCTCGAGCAGGTCTTCCGCCGTGTTGGACTCCCCTTCCGTATCTATGGCGGACGCTCATTCTTTGACCACAAGGAGATCATGGACGTCGTCGCCTACTTCCGCGTCTTGGTCAATGAGCTGGATGAAGAGGCTCTCCTGCGTATCATCAACTATCCCAAGCGAAGTATCGGCGACACGACAGTACAGCGTGTGCGTCAGGCCGCCTCACAGCAGGGGCTGCCGATGATGCAGATCCTCCGTGAGCCCCTGGTCTATGGTGTCGAGGTCAATAAGCCCACCGCTGCCCGACTACAAGCCTTCGCTGCCCTTCTCGATGACCTACGCGCCTACAACCAGCAGGAGGATGACCTCTATGCGATCGCCGAGCGCGTGATCAATGAGACGGGTATCCTCACCGACCTCAAAAGCGACACCACCAGCGAAGGCAAGGGGCGTGTAGAGAATATCCAGGAGCTACTCGGCGGTATCGACGAATACATCCATGCCGCTCTCGAGGCCGACCAGACGCCCTCACTCGGCGTCTACCTCAGCGAGATCGCACTGATGACCGACCAAGACAAGACGGGCGACGATGAGGACTGCATCACGCTGATGACCGTCCACTCGGCAAAGGGACTGGAGTTCCCTCACGTATTTATCGTAGGGCTGGAGGAAGATCTCTTCCCCTCGATGATGAGCAATACGGGCAAGGAACTGGAGGAAGAGCGCCGACTCTTCTACGTCGCCCTGACGCGTGCTGAGAAGACTTGTCATATCGGCTATGCGAGAGAGCGCTTCCGCAACGGGCGCACGGAGTTCAGCCGTCCCAGCCGCTTCGTCCGTGAGCTCCCCAAGGAATTAGTGACCTTCGACTCAGGATTAAGCAGTCACGCCTCGCCCTGGGACCGACCCAAGGCAGTACGTCCCGCAGGTGGTGACCTCCCGACGGACTTCTCCGATCGCCCCGTCTTCCGTTCGGCTCCTCCCGCTCCTTCGCGCCGTGTCCTCATCGAGCGCCGAGAGGCGAGTGACACACCCGAGGAGAAGCACAAGCGTATCGGTGCGCTCGCTGTCGGCGGACGCGTCGTGCACAAGCGCTTCGGTGCGGGTGTCATCGACGAGCTCGAAGGTCGTGGCGACAATGCCAAGGCTACCGTCACCTTCGACACGGGCGAGACGAAGAAGCTCCTCCTGCGCTTCGCCCAACTCGAGGTGCTTTAGGGAGAGGCTATACCTATTATATAGGTGCGCAGGGCTGTCAGTTGACAGCCCTGCGCATTTATTTTCCTCTCACAGGAAAGCTATACCTTTGCTACTGCCTCACGGGAGGGAGCTCCCAGCACGTGAATGCGTGCACTCCTACCCCCAGCAGGCGCCAAACCTATTTATACAAACCAAAACCTGTACATCATGAAGCGATTTATCTGCCTCATGGCGCTGGCGTTACCTATGACGCTGGCAGGCCAGACTACAGACTCAGCCGACTCGGCTCAAGTCATCGGCGAAGTCGTAGTACGTGGTGCCCGTGTGATGGCACCGAGTACAGTCGTCAAGATCCCTGCTCCACGCCGTGAGATCCCCCTGACGACGAATATCCTTCCTCTTGAGAAGATCCGCCTCTTAGGCTACACCGATCCCGCACAAGCTATGCAGACCGTCCCTGGTGTAGGAGCATTCAAGGACTACGGTGGCTTCCACATGTTCTTCCTCCGAGGCTTCTACGAGTCCGTAGTCCTCAACGATGGGATGCGCGATGAGCGTCATGCGCTCTGGCAATCAGCACCTCTTACGGGGATGGCAGCGGTAGATCACATCGAGGTCCTCAAGGGGGCTGCCTCAATGAGCGTAGGTCACTCCGCTCTCGGTGGTGTCATCAACATCATCAATAAGCAACCTAAGGCCCGTCCAGCCTTCGACGCAAGCTATACCATCGGCTCGTACGGCACGCATCGTATCACAGCTGGTGGGACAAGTGCGATCTCAAGCAAGGCCAATGCACGTGCCGACGTGGAGTATTCGACCAGTGATGGCTGGCGTGGTAACTACACGAAGATCGCCAATGCACATGCCGCTGTCGACATTAAGCTTTCGCCCAAGCACAAGCTTGGCTTCGCAGCGATCATAAGCCACGACCAGTTCCGTGGTGATTATGGTCAGCCACACCTCAAGTGGGACGTCTACGATAGCACGACCGATGAGCTGGCTTACAAGCGAGGTACCTTCCCCAGCAGCGAACCTGCCTCGAGAGCTTACACCGACCCCAATGAGTTCCTGACGAATAAGACGGTCAAGTTCCACGCCAAGTACAACTACGCGATCGACGAGCGCTGGAGACTCTCCGAGCACGCTTTCTTCGCTTACGATAGCCTCAACTACTACTCCACCGACGGGCTGAACTATCTCACGGGAGCAAAAGCCACCGGTGCTAAGCACTATTACCTCGACGGCACGACGAAGGTACCTGTACTCATCGACCGCGTAGAGCGTGATGGCTTCGGCTTTGCCTATGGGACGCTGACGGCACAGAATCAGATCGAGCTGACGGGACGTCTACGTTGGGGCAATACCAGCCACGCGATCCTCGCTGCTCACAACTTCTCCTACATGGATCTTCGTCGCTCTGACCGCGCACTCTATACCGGTGCTGGCGTCGGGTCTATAGTGACGCTGAAGGATCCTATCCTCGATCAGGGCCCGATCTATATGAAGTACCGCCGCATGCAGGTCTTCAAGGACCTGGTCAATGGGGTATCTCTGCAGGACTTCATAACGTGGCAGAATCTGCGACTCCTTGCTGGGGTACGTATGGACTTCTTCCGTCGTGACTTCGGCATCTACAATACGGATGACCGCAAGCTCCTCGACCGCACCACCGACCAGATACTTACGAATGCCGCACTGACCTATCGCCTCGGCGCTGTGTACAACATCACGCCGAGCTTCAACATCTACGGCTCCGTGTCCTCCTTCTTCAAGCCCCAGCGCATCACCCTCTCACCCGAGGTAGTCTATATGGCTGCTGACGGACATGAGATGAGTGCCGAAGAGCTCAAGAGCTTCAAGCCGCTGACGGGTCGCCAGTGGGAAGCCGGTCTGCATCTGGATCTCGGCAACGAACTCTCGCTTCACGCCGCAGCCTACCATATCACGCTAAGCAATATGGTCCGCACCAACCTCGGTGTAGCTGCCGACGGCCGCAAGATCGGTGGCCCTATCGGGAAGTCCATCAGTAAGGGTGTCGAGCTGGAGATGAATTACGCGCCCTCTTCTGTCTTTGACTTCAACCTCGGCTATTCGCTCACCGACGCGCGTATCGCCGAATACACGTCGAGCAACTTCACGCAAAACGTCTCCGCGGGCAATCGCCTCAAGCGCGTTCCTCGTGATAAGGTCTCCGCTTGGGCCTTCTACAACGCTCCTTTCAGTAGCGAGACCGTCCTGAGACTGGGCTTCGGTGCGATCCACACGGGCAGCTTCTACTCCGACGAGACCAATATCTATAAGATCGATCCCAGTACGATCTTCAACACCGTCGTAAGCTTCTCGCCTATGAAGGCGCTGAGCCTGCAGCTGAATGTCAACAATCTCTTCGACACCGTCTACTACAGCACGACGATCAACAGCACGCAGTTCATCCCCGCCGAAGGGCGCAACGTCCAGTTCACCGCTTCACTTCACATCTAATTCAGCCCATCGCGCGGCTGAAAGAGCCCTTTTCCTTCCCCTTCCTTCGCCCAAGAGCGGAGGGAGGGGAAGGCGTTTTTCGTCGGGTCAGAAGGCAATTCCTGAGACCTCTACAAAGCCTGTCTACACAGGGTATTCGGAGGGACTGAGAAAAGCAATATAACTTTCACCGAAAAGTAATATAACATTCAGTGAAAAGTAATATAACTTCTGAGTGAAAGTAATATAACATTCGGGGCAAGGTAATATAACTTCAGAGGCGAAGTCATATCACTTTCAGTAGCTTCATCGGGTGGCTTCGGCGGGATCTCCCTTCGGGAGGCTGCAGAATCAACCAGAGGAATTATCTTTGTGAGAGAAACATCTACCTCATACACTATGCCTACCGCTCCGACAACGAAGAAGCAGCTCCTGCTCGATGCCTTTCTCATCGTCTTCGGCTCCTTTATTTTGGCCATTGGCTACAGTCTTTTCCTCGCCCCCGCACACATTAGCCCGGGCGGCGTCTATGGTTTGGCGCTCGTCATCCGCGAGGTCGCTCGCAGCCTCTTCGGGCTGGAATTGGGTCTCGGTACCATTGCTCTTGTCTTCAACATCCCGCTCTTCCTCCTGGCGATGAAGGGACTTGGGAAGATCACCGCAGTCAAGACCGTCGTGACCTTCGTCCTCGTCGCTCTCTTTTCTGACCTCATCGAGACGTGGTCAGGGGGTCGCCCGCTCGTCGAAGAGTCTATTCTGTGTAGCTTCTACGGCGGGGCTCTGCTCGGAGTAAGTGTATGGATGATCTTCACGGCACAAAGTACCTGCGCAGGTACCGATACCTTGGCACGCGTACTATCTCGTGCGTTCAACACGAAGGTCAGTACCCTGATCATGCTCATCGACTCGCTGATCGTCCTCTTGGGGCTGTGGGTCTTCCAAGACTGGCGTGTGCCCCTCTATTCGTGGATCGCTATCTTCGTCTACAGCAAGGTCGTCGACGCACTCCAGCCTCAGAATCCTCACAAGTCGGTCTTCATCATCTCGGACAAGACGCAGGAGCTTCGTGAGGTACTCATCGGACAAGTCGGCGTGCGTGGCACCTTCCTCCACGGCCAAGGGATGTACTCGGGTACGCCCCGTGAGGTGCTCTTCATCATCATCGAGCGTAAGCACTTCGCTATGCTGAAGAAACTCGTCAAGGATCTTGACCCCAAGGCCTTCATCACGACAGCTGATGCGTCCAACGACAGTATGCCGCTCCTCCCCTAATCTCACACATCACACACTCCATGCGACAGCTTTTCCGCCCCTTACTCGCGTTCTTCTGTGCCCTCAGCCTAAGCTCTATCGTCAGCGCACAGAGCGAGCAACGCCCCCAGATCCTCGTAGAGACGACGAAGGGTAACTTCATCATCGAGCTCTTCAACGAGACGCCCGTCCACCGTGACAACTATCTCAAGCTCGTCAGACAACATGCCTTTGACGGCGTACAGTTCCACCGCGTGATCAAGGACTTCATGATCCAAGCTGGGAACCTAAAGACCCGCGGTCTCTCCCGCGAGAAGTCCCTCCCTGGCGACTCCGACGAAGCGACGATAAAGGCAGAGATCATGCCCGAGAAGTTCGTCCACGTCCGCGGCTATATCGGTGCTGCCCGCGAGGGAGATGACACCAATCCGGAGAAGAAGTCCTCCTTCAGCCAGTTCTATATCGTCACGGGGAAGTACTATACCGATATGGATCTGGATGAGATGGAAGCTGGTCGCTCGTGGAAGTACACGCCCGAGCAGCGCGAAGCCTACAAGCTCCAGGGCGGTGCAGCACACCTGGATGGCGGATATACCGTCTTTGGCCGCCTACTCGATGGCTGGGGCACCGTGGATAAGATCCAGCGCGTCGAGACGGATGACAACAACCGCCCGCTGAAAAACGTCATCATCAAGCGCATGCGCCTCTACACCCCGAAGAAGTAGCCTGCACTCCCTACTAAATACAAGCCGACGCCCCGCACCAAGTACTTGATGCGGGGCGTCGGCTTATCTATTCATTCCGCTCCAAGACAAAGTACCGAGAGCCGTGGCTGTATGCGTACTTATTCGTATATTTGACCACGTTAAAGCTTCAATTGAGTGGCTTTCACAGCCAACTAACTACAAACTAACGATGCAGCAGAATAAAGCCGGGCTCTCCCATGAGGCCTTCCGTGGAGTCGTAGACGGTAAAGCCGTCCAGCTCTACACTCTGATCAATAAGGCAGGAGCCGAAGCGCACTTCATCAACCAAGGTGCTAAGCTCGTCTCTCTCGTAGTCCCCAGCCGCACAGGTTATACAGACGTCGTCCTCGGTCACGACAGTCTCGACGAATATATCCACAGCGAAGAAGCCTACTTCGGTGCTATCTGCGGGCGCTATGCGAATCGTATCGCCCGAGGTCACTTCACCATCAATGGCACAAGCTATGAGCTCCCCATCAATAATGGCCCCAACAGCCTACACGGTGGACTCAAGGGCTTCAATGCCGTCATCTGGGATGGCGAAGAGCTGGCTCCTAACAAGGTCGCCTTCACCTACACTTCCCCCGACGGCGAAGAAGGTTACCTTGGCGAACTCACTGTACGTGTCGTCTACACGCTCACCGATGAAGGCGAGCTCTGCATCGAATACGAGGCTACGACTACGCGTCCTACGGTAGTGAACCTCACCAATCACGCCTACTTCAACCTCTCAGGTGAAGGCGATCCTTCGGTACACGACCATACCTTAGAGATCTTCGCCAAGGAATACCTCCCCACCGACGAGACGGCTATCCCCTATGGTGCTCCCGCGGCAGTAGCAGGTACGCCTATGGACTTCTCTACGCCCCACCTCATAGGCGAGCGTATCGACACGGATACCGACCAACTTCGCTGGGCACGTGGCTATGACCACACCTATATATTGGACAAGGAGCTGGGCAAGCTCGCTATTGCCTCGCGCTGCTCTTCCCCCAAGACGGGCATCGTCATGGAGGTCTACACCGACCAGCCTGGGGTACAGCTCTACACGGGCAACTGGATGAGCGGCAACCTCCGCGGGAAGCACGATCACCGCTATCCGGCACGTGCCGCACTCTGCTTAGAGACGCAGCACTATCCCGACAGCCCCAACAAGCCCGAATACCCTTCGACGCGTCTGAATCCCGGAGAGACCTTCCGCTCGACGACGATCTTCCGCTTCACGCTCGAAGCTTAGCCAGCTAACAAACAAAATCCATTCACATAAACAGTAAGCAATGACACAACAGAAACAGACTCAGAGCTATCTGGTGCCGTTCATCATCATGGTCGTGCTCATGGCCCTCGTCGGTCTGATCACGAACCTGAACGGGCAGTTCCAAGCACCTATGCAGGCCGCTTTCCTGCAGAAATCGGGCTCGCTCACCAATGCGCTCACCACGCTGATCACCTTCGCTTTCTTCCTCGGCTACCTCGCTATGGGTATCCCCAGCGCCAAGTGCATCGAGAAGAAGGGCTATAAGAATACCCTCATCACGGGTCTCTTTGGGCTGATCGCTGCCTTCGGACTGTATGAGCTCTCTGCCTATGTCTTCGAGTCAGTAGACCTCGTAAAGTTCCAGGCTGCTACCGATCCTAACGTCGTCATCATCCCCGTGGCCTACTACATCTTCCTTCTGGCTGGCTTCGTAGCAGGCTCTGCTATGACCTTCCTGCAGGCAGTGCTGAACCCCTACATCGTCGCTTGTGACGTGAAGGGTACTACGGGTGTCACGCGTCAGTCTATCGCTGGTACGGCCAACTCTACGATGGCTACCATCGCTCCTATCCTCGTGGCTTCGGTCATCTTCGCAGGTAAGAGCGGTCTGGACATCGCACTGAGCTCGCTCTACATCCCCTTCCTCGTACTCATCGTCCTCGTCGGGGGTCTCATCGCAGCGCTCTCTAAGCTCCACCTCCCCGCGATCGCAAGCACGGAGAAGAAGGAAGGCGAAGTCCTCGAAAAGAGCGTATGGAGCTTCTCGCACCTCGCTCTCGGTGTCGTCGCTATCTTCATGTATGTTGGTGTCGAAGTCTGTATCGGGAACAACATCAACCTCTATGGTAAGAGCCTCAACTTCGAGCCTTCGGATGCAGCTCTTCTGGCTACCATCTACTGGGGTCTGATGCTCGTCGGCCGTCTCTGTGGTAGCTTCCTCAGCGGTATCAGCGCCAGCAAGCAGCTCCTCATCACCTCTCTGGGTGCAGGTATCCTCGTCCTCGGCGGTATGATCCTGAACAATCCTTACCTCCTCGCAGGTGCTGGTCTCTTCCACTCCGTCATGTGGGGTGCTATCTTCTCTCTGGCTATCGACAAGCTCGGTAAGTACACGTCCGCAGGCTCGGGTGCCCTGATGATGGGTATCGTCGGTGGTGCTATCCTGCCCCTCGTACAAGGCTTCCTCGCAGACAGCCTCGGTGGCTGGCAGTTCACTTGGATCATCGTCCTCATCGGTGAAGCTTACCTCCTCTACTACGCTCTCGTAGGTCACAAGGTTCGCCAGCTCCCTTAGTCTTCGGACTTCTTTAGATTCTCCACAGTCCCCCTCTCGTACGACTATACGTCAGGGGGACTGCTTTTCAAACAAATATCTTCAAACCTCAGATGAATACACAAGCTATCCGCGACAAGTTCGCATCTCTCTACGGCGAAGCCGGTACCCTCTACACGTCTCCTGGCCGTATCAACCTCATCGGTGAGCACACCGACTACAACGGCGCCTTCGTCTTCCCCGGCGCTATCGACAAGGCTATGGTCGCTGAGATCCGCCCCAACGGTACGGACCGCGTCCGTGCTTTCGCACTCGACCTCGGCGAATCGGCTGAGTTCGGTCTCAAGGAAGAGGATGCCCCCAGCCAGTCCTGGGCACGCTACATCTTCGGTGTATGCCGTGAGATCCAGAAGCGTGGCGGCAAGATCGCAGGCTTCGACACGGTCTTTGCTGGCAATGTACCGCTGGGCGCAGGGATGTCATCGTCAGCAGCGCTGGAGAGCACCTTCGCCTTCGCTCTTGATGACCTCTTCTCTCTCGGTCTCTCTAAGTGGGATATGGCGAAGATCGGTCAGGCTACCGAGCACAACTACTGCGGCGTGAAGTGCGGTATCATGGACCAGTTTGCTTCGGTCTTCGGTAAGGCTGGCAAGCTCCTTCGCCTCGACTGTAAGAGCTTCGAGTACGAAGAGCACCCCTTCAATCCTAAGGGCTATTGTCTACTGCTCGTCGACAGCTGCGTCAAGCACGAGCTGGCCAGCTCTGCCTACAACAAGCGTCGTGAGAGCTGCGAGAATGTCGTAGCCGTCCTCGCTAAGCGCTACCCCGAGATCAAGTTCCTCCGCGATGCTTCCTTCGCTCAGCTCGAAGAGGTGAAGAATGAAGTCAGCGAAGAGGACTACAAGCGTGCTGCCTACGTCATCGGCGAAGTCGAGCGTGTCCTGGCTGTCTGCGAAGCCCTCGACAAGGGTGACTACCAGACCGTCGGTGAGAAGATGTACGAGACGCACCACGGTATGAGCAAGCTCTACGAAGTGAGCTGCGAAGAGCTCGACTTCCTGAACGATCTCGCTCGTGAATTCGGTGTCACCGGCTCACGCGTCATGGGCGGTGGCTTCGGTGGCTGCACGATCAATCTCCTCAAGGAAGAGCTTCACGACAGCTTCATCGCCGAAGTCAAGAAGCGCTACGAAGCCAAGTACGGCATCCAGCCTAAGTTCTACGACGTCGTCATCTCCGACGGTGCTCGCCGCCTCTAAGGCTTAGCCTAACTCCATACATACGACACCCCGCAAGGGACTTACCTTCTCTGGAGGCAGTCACCCTGCGGGGTGTCGTCGTATAGATACGTGTGGGAGCGGTGCTTACTTCTCAAGGTAAGTGATGACGATACGAAGGACCTTGCCCGTATCATCCGCTCGATCCACCTCCTGGGGGCGGCCCTTGCTATCGTAGCGATACATGAAGCCACTATAGCTCGGGGGTATCGAGTCCCCCAGAGAGGCCGAGAAGCTTCGGGGTAAGTTCGCCGAACGCATCCCCATGTGATCTCCCCAGAGGAATTGCACGTCCGTCCGACCTCGGAGGTCTGCTAAGTAAAGGCAGAGGTCGGGGTAAGTTTTGTTCGCTTTGGAGGAGAATGTCCGCTGCTCGATCGGATGTCCTCCTTCGGCGGTGGTAGAGCGCATCGCATTACCATCCTGCCACGCGAGGATCATCTCCCCATAGCGGGAGGACTTATATCCCGTGAGATGCCCATCACCGTCGTAGACGTAGTCCGCTTCACTCCAGCGCACTGGTCTATTGGCAGTGTAGTAAGTCTCTTCCAGCTGGGAAGCTCGACCCGCGGTATCCAGTGACAAGCGATACTCCGAAGGCTTCACGATACCAGCCTCGAGCTTGTGATCATCGCACGTGACGCTGATGCCCTTGTCCGTGTAGGCGAGGTGCCAAGTCGTGACGGCCTCGGGCGTGCTACAATCATAGATCCTCCGCACCGAAGTCAGACGCATCTCATCGTCGTAGTCGAAGCTGATCTCAAACTCCTTGTTGGGACTCCCGTTGTAGTAGTATTCAATCTTGGAGATATAGTCGTAGGGCTTCTCAGTGGGCGATGAAGCGGCGGCAGTGGTACGACTTCCCTTCGTGCAAGCCGTGACGGCGCTGAGGGTAAATAAGAGCAGAGCTACTTTCTTCATCGGCTTATGGGCGGAGGGACTATTCCCACCACAGGATAAAGTTGCGGATGGGTGCCGAGCTGGGGATCTGCGAGCTATTGACGGTCTTCGTCTTCTCGTCCCACCAAGTAGCGGGGAGCTTCGACTTCGGGATAGAGAAGCTGGCACGCAGGTCATCTACCACGACGACGACATCCTTCATGTCGGGCTCGATACGCGTGATCGAATAGGCCTGCTTGATATCCCCAAAGGTAGAGGCTGTAGTGATGTCTTGCGCCGTATGGAAGAGCGGATTGAGGACGGTCACACGATTGACTCGCTGCTTCATATCTGCGCACTTCTTCGGGCTGATGCTGAGGAGGGGCTCGAAGTAGCGTGTATAGATCGTATAGACGTCGTACTTGTCATCGGCGAACTCTCCCTGCTCCTCCTTCAGCTCAATCTGGGCAGTAGGTACACGCTTGAGGATATCCTCGAGTGTCATCTCGCTCGTGATATCCCCGATGCTATTTTTCGTGACCGTGGACTTGTAGTAGGTCTCAGGCATAGGGACTCGGCCATCGCTGTACGCCACCCGAGAGGGGATCTCACCGTCCTTCTTCGTGAAGACCGTGACGCCCAGCTGATCGTGGCTGGGTGCGATACACATCGTGACACCCTCGGAGGGCTCACCCAGTGGGACGAAGATCGTGTCACGGCGAAGCGTCCCCAGCTCGGCCAGGTCACTATGCCCCTTGCCCAGCAGCTGAGAGCCAGAGATGGAGATCAGGTACTTATCTTCTTCGTGGAATATCATGAGCGTGCGATGGGAGCTGTCGCCTTCTTGGGGGGAAGCAAAAGTATACGTACCAAGGAAGTTGTAGGGCTGGCGCTTACGCAAGATATAGCGAGAGGACTGATCTCCCTCGATCTTATTTCCATTGACATCGAGGATGGTCAGGGTCCCATCACCGAGGGCAAAGCGCTCCGGAATGTCGAGGGAGTTAAGCGTCAAGATGCTATCCTTCACGGTATAGGTCACCTTCCTGATGTCGCGCACATGCCCAGCATATTCGCCCATATAGGTAGCGTGTATGGAGTCATCGAGGGTGATGGAGAGTTCGATGCCCTCGCAGTCGTCACATGGCACCGTCCCGAGATAGACGGGGGGAGCGGCGTGCGATGAAGTATCTTCGGACTGCTGCTTCCCTCCGCCTTGGCAGGAGAAGAGCCCGAGGGCGCAGAGGGCAATGATTAGACGTTCTTTGAGCATACCTTATTTGCTTGTGAAGTGATTATTCATAGTGAAGACGGGGCAAGGCAAACACCTTCGCCCAGCGCAGTAAAGGTAGCGTATTTACCGCTCACAGCTCTCGGGAAGCCTTGCCTCTCGGGAAGCCCTTATACAGACAGTGGGAGGAAGCTTATCTGCTCCTCCCACTGTCTCTATAAGGATATCTATGCCTGCACTTACTTCTCGAGGTAGGTAATCACATAGGTCGTAGAAGAACGAGGGCTTGTAATCTCCTTGACCTCAATAGGCCTTCCCTTAGCATCCAGCTTGTACTGGTAGCTGTAGGTCAGGTTTACTCTTGAGTTTGGATAAGTTTTATAATCTTGATGAATACGAGAGACGAGGTTCGCAGAGCGCAGACCTAATCTATCAGACCAGAGGTAGCCTACACGACTATTTAATAGTCCCAGGACCTTCTGAAAGATGTTGAGGTCAGGATAGATACGATTGGCGATGGTAGTATATTCTCTCTTTTCGATATCTGTATTCGAAGGTATGCTGTAGGCAAACGACGTCATATTACCATTCAGCCACGCTAAGGTCGCTCGTTGGCGGATGGCGGGCTTATACCCCGTGAGAGCCCCTTTACTATCATAGATATAGTCCTCTACGGTTTCGACAGATACACCGTCCGCGGATATATCTTTTTCTACGTATCTCTTCGTGACCAGCTTCTTAGCCCTCCCATTAGCATCAAGAGACAGGATATACTCCGTAGGCTTTTTCAGATTATCTTCGAGCTTATTCTCCTCTCGTACCATGGTAATCGTCTGAGCAGAATAGATCATCTTAGTATTCACGACTTTCGTAGCTGACGACCCAATATGCTTCTCCTCCATTGAGGTCAAACGCTTCTGACTATCATAGGTAAAGCTCACCTCATAGTAGATCCTGTAGGGTACCACAAACTCTTTGATCTTTGCTATGTAGTCCATTGGCTGCTGAGGTGCGGGAAGGGGAGGCGTTGGGACGACGGGAGTATCCTTACTCTTCGAGCAGGAGCTGAGAGCACTTACGGCTAATAATAGGGCGATGGCCTTCTTCATTATCATGCTTGAGTAAATTGTTAATTCCATTTGCAAAGGTAGAAGAATCAGGACATAAGCGTAGCGACTTGCTCAGCTTATAGCGTAGAGACAAGCCATCTCGAGAGCAAAGGAGAGGAGCTTGGTGAAGGAAGTAGAGGTGCTCGGCGGGCAAAATAGTAGAGCTTAACGACGAATGCAAAGGAGTTTCGCGAGCGAACTACCTTGAGTTCGCGTCCATTCAAGCGGTAGTAGCTGGAAGATTAACCGAATGAAGGCAAAGATTTATACGTATAAACTCGAGAATTAATACGTATTAAGTCGGGATTTTATACGTATTAATTTGCGGATTAATACGTATTAATCCGCAATCCCAAGCGATAAAAACACCGAACTTAACCGAAAGAGATTTCGCATTCTAACGATAGTAACTACCTTTGCTCAAGGAACAAACCTCGCGAAGTCAAGTACCTTATCTCAGGCACTTCAGCTCCTTCGCCCAACTACACAATGTACTATGACAAGCAAAACCCTTCAGTACGTCCTCTACCAGAGGAAAGTCACCTTCGGCAAGCACCGTGGTAAAAGCATGCAAGTCGCACGACTCACGGGCCGATACCAGGTGGACTTCGAG
This sequence comes from Porphyromonas pasteri, assembly GCF_014647755.1. Taxonomy (GTDB): domain Bacteria; phylum Bacteroidota; class Bacteroidia; order Bacteroidales; family Porphyromonadaceae; genus Porphyromonas; species Porphyromonas pasteri. The sequence goes on from NZ_BMPU01000001.1 coordinate 828,494, forward strand.
CGCTTCTGCTCGCTCGTCGCCCGCAATACTACCCTCAACTACATGGAGGTGCAGAGCGTCCTCAACCTCGCTGCAGACACCGCGCGCGACCTCGTCTCGGAGGGCGCCATCGTCGACTATGGTCGGCTGGGACACCTCATGCCCACCTTCAAGTGCCGCGCCGTAGAAGAGGGCGAGAAGTTCAACCCCACCGTCCACATCGAGGAGGTCAAGGTGCACCTGCGCCCCTCGAAGCGCTACTTCACGCTCGAGGATATCCACTTCCGCAAAGCCCCACGCAAGACGAAGAAAAGCAAGGCGTAGCGGAGACAAGACAGACTTTTTTCCTACCTTTATTAGGGCAAAGCGGGAGCCCTCCCATGCCTTTGCCCTACCCCATACAAATACATTCACCCCTTGGACCCATACCTATTATGAGCCAGATCAAGAATTATATCCGCGAGCACGAAGCTCGCTTCCTCGAGGACCTCTTCGAGCTCATCCGCATCCCATCGGTCAGCGCCAAGAGCGAGCACAAGCCCGACATGCAGCGCTGTGCAGAGTACTGGCGTGACCACCTCAAGAAGCTCGGCGTACAGACCGTAGAGATCTACCAGACGGCAGGTAACCCCATCGTCTTCGGGCACTATGAGAAGGACCCTTCCAAGCCCACGATCCTCGTCTACGGACACTATGACGTCATGCCCCCCGAGCCACTTGAGCTGTGGAAGAGCGAACCCTTCGAGCCCGAGGTACGTGACGGCCACATCTGGGCACGCGGTGCTGACGACGACAAGGGTCAGTCGATGATCCAGATCAAGGGCTTCGAGACGGCTCTGGCACTCGGTCTCGTCGAGTGCAATGTGAAGTTCCTCCTCGAGGGTGAAGAAGAGATCGGCTCGACGCACCTCGAGCAGTTCTGCCGTGAGCACCTCGAGATGCTCCGCGCAGAGAACATCATCGTCTCCGACACCAGCATGGTCAGCGCCGAGACGCCTTCGCTCACCACGGGCCTGCGCGGTCTGGCCTACTGGCAGATCGAGGTCACGGGTGCCAACCACGACCTGCACTCCGGCCACTTCGGCGGTGCTGTCGCTAACCCCATCAACGAGCTCTGTAAGCTCATCGCTCAGGTCCAGGACAAGGATGGGCGTATCACCATCCCCCACTTCTACGATGACGTCGTGCCCCTCTCGGATGAAGAGCGCGCGATGATCGCGAAGATCCCCTTCAGCGAAGAGGAGTACAAGAAGTTCCTCGACATCGATGACCTCTTCGGCGAAGTCGGCTACCACACGCTCGAGCGTAATAGCTGCCGTCCTTCCTTCGACGTCTGCGGCATCTGGGGCGGCTATCAAGGCGAAGGCTCGAAGACCGTCCTTCCCTCCAAGGCCTATGCTAAGGTCTCTTGCCGCCTCGTAGCCAACCAAGACCACCACAAGATCAGCCAGGCCTTCATCGACTACATCGAGAGCATCGCTCCGAAGTACGTCCGCGTCAAGGTCACGCCTATGCACGGCGGCGAAGCCTACCTCTGCCCCATCGACCTGCCCGCCTATCAGGCAGCCGAAGAGGCTGTCGCAGTAGCCTTCGGAAAGCGCCCTCTGGCGGTACGTCGTGGCGGTAGCATCCCCATCATCGCAGCCTTCGAGCGCGTCTTCGGCGTGAAGACCATCCTTATGGGCTTCGGTCTGGAGAGCAACGCCATCCACTCGCCCAACGAGAATATGCCCCTGGATATCTTCTACAAGGGTATCGAAGCCGTCGCCGAGTTCTACAAGATTTACCCCAAGCGATAGGCTCCTCACCCCGAATAGATATCTATGACCTCTATCCTAATAAAGAATGTCCTCCACGGGACGACGACTACCGACGTCCTCATTGAGGGAAACCTTATCACTCGTATCGCCCCAGGTATCTCCGCTCCCACAGGAGCGGAGGTGCTTGACGGCACCGACAAGGCGATCATCCCCGGCTTCATCAATACGCATACCCATGCGTCGATGACGCTCTTCCGTGGCTACGGCGATGACCTACCGCTGATGACGTGGCTCGAGGACTACATCTGGCCCGTCGAGGCACAGATGACCCCGCATGACGTCTATGTCGGCGCCAAGCTTGCCTGCCTCGAGATGCTACGCTCGGGCACGACCTGCTTCCTCGATATGTACATGCTCCCGCTGGAGACCGCCAAGGCTGTCGAAGAGATGGGGCTACGTGCACATCTCTCCTACACCCTCTTCGACCAAGGCAACCCCGAGCGTGCTGCACTGGATCGCAAGCGCAGCTATGAGTATATGGAGCGCTTCGGCGAGTTCAGCGACCGCATCACCTTCACCCTCGGCCCACACGCCATCTATACGGTGAGCGGTGAGCAGCTGCAGTTCTGCCATCAGTTTGCAGTCGAGCACGGTGTGAAGATCCACCTGCACCTCTCTGAGACCAAGGGCGAGGTAGAGGAATGTATCCGCCTGCATGGCCTCAGCCCTGTGCGCTACCTCGAGAAGCTCGGCATCCTCAGCGAGCATCTGGTACTGGCGCACGTCGTCTGGGTAGATGATGAGGAGATGGATCTGCTGGCCAAGCACAATGTCTCCGTCGTGCACAACCCAGCCTCCAACATGAAGCTCGCCAGCGGCTACACCTTCAAGTACGAGGAGATGAAGCGCCGTGGCATCCGCATCGGTATCGGTACGGACGGCTGCTCTTCGTCGAACAACCTCGATATGGTCGTAGCGATGAAGCTCGCTTCCTTCCTCGGGAAGGCTTGGCGCTTCGACAGCACGGCGTGCAAGGCTGATGACATCTTCGCCTCTGCTACGGCTGTCGGTGCAGACATCCTCGACCTCAACTCAGGGCGCATCGAAGAGGGCCGTCTGGCAGACGTCTGCCTTGTCGACCTCAATACGCCTGAGCTCGTGCCGCTGAATGACCTCACGTCGAACCTCGTCTATGCTACCTCGGGTAGCAGCTGCATCGACACCGTCATCGTCGATGGGCGTATCCTTATGCGCGACAAGCACGTGCCAGGGCAGGAAGCTATCATCGCGGAAGCTCGCGAGGTAGCCCAGCGTCTCTTCAGTAAGCACAGATAAATGCGGGGACTTCCCTCCATACTTCACCGAGTAGCACACGCAGCCCTCGGCAGGCGACTAAGCGAGCGTCTCTGGCTCTTCGTCTTAGTCTTCCTCGCCCAGCTGCGTGTGCTACTGGCTTATCTACCCTATCAGACCGAGGTCCCCTCGGGCGAAGTGCTCCCGCTGGTCCTCAGCCAGCTCCTTCGCATCGGGGGCTGGGCGAGCCTCCTGACCCTCCTCTTCGCCCTCTCTCCATGGAAGTGGCTGACCCGCACACTCGGGCTCCTCTTCTCCGTCGTCGTCCTCACCCTCTCCGCCTACGAGCTCTACCTCATCGGGCTCTACCATGTGACCTACAACATGGACTTGGCGCAGATCATGCTCTCGACCAACTGGCGCGAGGGCAGTGAATTCCTCGACAGCATCACCGCCGAGCAAGCACTCCGCGTGCTCTGCCAGCTCACGCCTGCCGTCGTCATCGCCTTCGTAGTATCCCTCGTCTTCAGGAAGAAGTATCCCTCCTGCATCACCCTGTGCTGCAGCCTTACGATTACACTTCTCTCCCTCTTCGTGGGTCTCGAAAACATCTATAGTAACCTCCGTCTATGTCGTCGGCATTACAACTTCGGAGGACTCGAATACGCTGGTATTGATCGCACGATCTTCAATACCCTTAGTGCTCACAAAGCGATGAAGCATATCGCTGCAGAGCTGGATATGATACGCCGCTCCCAGCACAAGCTCAATAGCGTCGTCATTAACCCCATATCTAAGGCTCCACTCAACATCATCCTCATCCTCGGAGAATCAGCCCGTCGTAGCAGTATGCACTGCTATGGCTATCCTCTGCAGAACACCCCCTATGCAGACAGTCTAATTCAGGCTCAGGAGCTTATACCATTCTCCAATGTTGTCTCGCCAGCCTCAGCAACGATCCTCTCCAATACGCGTTCACTGACCTTCTACACTCAGGAGCAAGGCGAAAAGCCCTGGTATAAGTTCCCTTCGATTATTAATGTGCTTCGCCAAGCAGGGTATGCTACAGCCTGGATCGCAAATCAAGAAATCACAGGTAAGTACTCGATGTCTAACCTGCTGGGTAGACAGGCAGATATCCTCACGGGCAATCCAGCCTTCTTCAAAGGACTGGGCGGAGAAGGTGTAGCAAATCGCCCCGACTTGTTTGATGAAGTCATACTCCCCTTTCTCCTTCATCATCGAGACCTATCAGATAGTCTCCGAATGAGCTCCCCCAGAGGACTCTTCCAGATCGTTCACCTTATGGGTTCGCACATGACCTACAAAGAGCGATACCCCCAAGCATTCAACAAGTTCACATCCGATAGCCTACCCATCCACAAGGGAGAAGCTAAGGATCTGGTCATATCAGCCTACATCAATAGCCTTCTCTATACCGACTACATCATCCACGAGATCATAGAGCGCTACCGCGAGGAGAACGCCCTCGTCATCTACCTCTCCGACCACGGCGATGCGCTCTTCGACGAAGACTACCCCGAGCTGATGGGCCATGCCCTTGTGCCCCGTGCGGTCGAGATCCCGCTCTTCGTCTACTTCTCCCCACAGCTCCGTGAGGAGCGCCCCGACCTCTGGCGCCAGATCAGCCGTCAGCGGGATAAGCGGATCCTCTCGGATCTGCTCACACACGCTCTCGTAGATCTCCTCGGCATCCATACCGAGTATACGCAGCCGCGCTTCAACTTCTTCGCGCCCACCTACGACGACCGTCGTACTCGCATCGTCGTCTCCCCCACGTCGAATAAGAAGATGGTGATGGAGTAGCCCGCTTCACACCAAGCCTCCCCACGTATATATTCATCAAGCGATCACGGCGATTTTTGACGCCAGCTATCTCCCTATATATTGGGTATATCGCTCCGCTAAATCCACATACACTTTTTTTCTACTTTTGCAGCGTCAAAAGACGAACGAACAATAGATCCTATATGAAGCGATTACTCTATCTACTGGCCATACTACTCGCACCCATCCACGTGTCGGCACAGATGCTTTTCTCTGAGAATATGACGATGAGCATCGATAGCACGAAGACACTCCAGGGGACGATCAGCCCTTCTCTCAACTTCCAGACCGAGAAGGAGGAGGTATTCACCTTACGCAATAGCGCCAATATCAACCTGCTCATCAAGCGTAGCCGAGTGATCAACCTCATAAATAAGTTTGAGTTCTCCACCTACGGTAAGAAAGTGACCCTCAGTGGTGGGTATATCCATGCTGAATTCCGCTACCTGCTGGACCATGCCTTTGAGGTCTACCCCTTTGCGGAATCCCAGTGGGCGGCCAGTAGAGGCATGGCCTTTAAGTTCTCTACGGGGATTCAGTCGCGCTATCGTCTGCTGAATTCCTCCACGACCCTTATGTTCGCTACACTGGGTTTATTCTACGAATACGAAGAGTGGGAGCGCCCGATGCCCGCTGCAAATGGCCCCAAGTATGCCTACAGCCACCGCATCAAGAGCCATCTCTCGCTCAGCATGCGGAATAAGATCGGCGAGCACTGGGAGCTCACGACGACCGCCATCCATCAAGCGACTCCCGACACGTACTTCAAGAAGGCCCGCTTCGGAGGTGCCGTCGACCTCAAGTACAACATCACGCCCACCATCGGGATACGAGGCGCCTACCGCCTGATCTATGATACAGACCCCATCGTAGACATACGTAAGGACTACAATGTAGTCGATGCCGGCCTCGACATCTCATTCTAACAGCAGTCTAATCAATCTCACCTCATTCATATAATATGACAGCACTTTCCTACCTCCAGTCGGATGACCTCTTCTATCTGAATGTCTTCCTGAAGCTACTCCTGGGCTTACTTGCCATTGTCCTCGTCATCAACAAGTCTGGCAAGGGCAATCTAGCACCAACCTCTGCGATAGACCAGGTGCAGAACTATGTCCTCGGGGGTATCATCGGTGGGATCATCTATAGCCCAGCCATCTCGATCCTCCAGTTTGCAGCCGTCCTCGCGATCTGGGCCTCCCTCATCATCGGCCTGCGACGACTCAAGACGAAGAACCATAGCATCAAGAGATTCATCGATGGCGCTCCTGTTGTCCTCATCAAGCACGGGGTCCTTGATGTAGAGGCCTGCCGCAAGGCTAAGATCACAGCGAACGAAGTAGCATTCAAGCTACGCCGCGAGGGGGTCTACCACATCCGCGACGTGAAGCGAGCTGTCTTCGAGCAGAATGGAGAGCTCATCATCGTCCTGAAAGGCGAGGAGAACCCCAAGTACCCTGTCATCACAGATGGCATCGTACAGACCAGCGTGCTGGATGACGTAGACCGCACCGAAGAGTGGCTCGCCGAGGAGCTGCAAAAGATGGGATATGAGTCTGCTGCAGATATATTCCTTGCCGAATACGAAAGCGGGGAGCTGAAGCTGGTACCCTACAACTCCACCGTGCAAGAAAAGGAGTAGGTAGCGCCGTCTCCCTTCCCCGATTATTGCTATATTTGTTTTGCCCTTGAGGCAAATACTATTCGCAATATTCGGCAAGATATATCCCTATTATTATGCTCGACCAACACTATCACGAGGCCGCCAACTACTTGGCATCACGCCTACCAAAGGATATCAAGACCGCCATCATCCTCGGTAGCGGCCTTGGCAAGCTCGGCGACATGCTCGAGAATCCCACCATCATCCCCTACACACAGATCCCCCACTTCTCACACTCTACGGCTATCGGCCATAAGGGGAATCTCATCGCTGGTACCCTCTCGGGCGTGACCGTGCTGTGCATGCAGGGGCGCTTCCACTACTACGAAGGCTACCCCATGGAGCAGGTCACCTTCCCTATCCGCGTGATGAAGCTCCTCGGTATCGAGAACCTCCTCGTCTCCAACGCCGCAGGTGGTATCAACCAGACCTTCCGCGTAGGTGATCTGATGATCATCCGCGACCACATCAACAACCTCCCCAACCCGCTCATCGGCCCCAACGTCGAGATGTTCGGGCCACGCTTCCCAGACATGACGCGCCCCTACGACCGCGAATTCATCACGAAGGCTAAGGCCATCGCTCAGGAGCTCGGTATCCACGTCCACGAAGGTGTGTACGTCGGCCTCACGGGTCCCTCCTACGAGACACCTGCCGAGTACACCTACTGGTCTCGCTCGGGTGGCGACGCTATCGGTATGAGCACCGTACCCGAAGTCATCGTCGCACGCCACGCTGGTATCCGCGTCTTCGGGATGTCGGTCATCACCAACGAAGGCTGGCACTTCGATGATGACTTCGTCAACGATGGTGACGATGTCGTACGCGCCGCCAACGCAGCCTCCGACCGTATGGGCCGCATCTTCAGCGAACTCGTACGCCAGCTGTAAGCATGACTCCATAGCACAAAGACATCAGCCTCAGTGTAAGTCCACCTCCTTACACTGGGGCTACTTTGTAGCGATCTCAAGGGAGGGGAGGCACAAAGCTCTTCTCCAATCACACAAATATTAGCGTGTCGCAACAATTCGCAGACCTGCGATGTTACTAAGGCAGTTCGCTGATATGGGATCCTCTTCGCAGCTTTGGCTCCGCTGAGAATCATATTTAGCCTTACATAGATCAAATAGCCGTGAGGCTACGTCCCCTTTATAGAGGTCGGTACATCTGAATTAGACCTATCGACTTCAGTCCTCCTCGGCATACACACTTACGCAGTGCTTCGCTATCATCACCCTTTACCTCAAGTAGTACATGTCTCATCAGTCGGCGGCATCTTCTGATTCGTCTCGATCCATCAATCTCAATAGTCAGGTCTTACGAGGCTTGGCCATCCTCTCGATCATCCTCCACAACTATACGCACTGGATGTATGGAGCGATCTTCGAGAATGAGTTTACATACCAAGAATGGCACGTCTCGAAACTCCTTGCCTACCTATCACACCCCGACGGACGCCTTCCACTACAGCTCTTCTCCTTCTTTGGACACTATGGAGTCGTGATCTTCGTCTTCCTCAGTGCCTATGGTCTTGAGAAGAAGTATGGACGCACTACCAGGGATGTTCGCCCCCTCCCCTTCATCTGGACGCACTACCTCAAGCTCCTCTCGATGTGTATCGTGGGCTATGCGGCATACCTCCTACTGAATGCTTTCTACGTAAGCTATCCCGCCTCTACGATCTTCGGTGTACTGAGCCAGCTCACGATGCTCTGCAACCTTGGGATATGCTCCTTTGCCACCTATGCTCCAGGACCCTACTGGTACTTCGGGCTCATGCTCCAGCTTTATGTAGTCTACCGTCTGCTCCTTTTCCGTCGCTCGTGGGGCATGATCGTCGGAGCAATCTTAGTGTGCAGCATCGCACAAGCCTTCGTCACCCCTGATGGAGCTACTATGGCATGGCTACGAAATAACTTCGTCGGGAGTATCCTTCCCTTCGGTCTTGGTCTCCTCTATGCGCGCTATGAAGAGGATATCCAGCTGAGCAAGACGGCATACGTAATCATTGCCCTGGTCTCGATCGCACTGATCTTCGTGACAAGCCTCTCTTTCCTCCCATGGATCACGACGCCGATCTTCGTCTGTGCTCTTGCCACCTCATGCACCCAACTCCTTCCGCAGAGCGTGAATAAACCTCTCGCGTGGGTCGGTAGCATCTCCGCAGCGATCTTTGTCAGCCACCCGATCGTACGCCAGCTGGGGCTTGCACTGGCAGAGAAGCTCCACTTCACCCCCTACCAGAGCGTCCTGACATTCCTCATCAGTGCTCTACTGCTTGGAGCGCTTTTCCAGCCCATCCTCAATCGCTCAACCAAGCTTTTCATGAAGCTGGCTAAGCACTAAGCAAGAGCAAGGCAAAAGATAAAGTACGCGGGGTGAACTATCATTGGTTCACCCCGCGTGCTTTATCCCCCCAACGACGTATAAGATGAGGGGTGTGGCACAGGCGAAATTGCGTACCTTTGACAAAGGAAAGCGCGAGCATGGGGACGACCTTATCCCGTGCCCCTTTACCACCGACACAAAACAAGCACTATTCAAAGCAAGCGATATGGATATCAACGAAGAGCTTCTACACCACCCAGAGAATGATCCAGCCTACCTCGGGCTCAAGGTCAATCAAGGCGTGGCAGCCCAGCCTATGGTCAATCCCAACCTACGACGCGTAGCTCGCCGCACCTATACGGTGGACGAATTCGTCGAAGGCATCCTCCGCTCCGACATCACCTGCCTCAGTCAGGCCGTGACACTCGTCGAGAGCAACCGCCCCGACCATCAGGCCATCGCCCAGCAGATCATCGAGCGCTGCCTCCCCTACGCTGGGAAGTCAATGCGTATCGGTATCACGGGGGTACCAGGTGCAGGGAAGAGTACCTCGATCGACACCTTCGGGATGCACCTCGTCAAGCAGGGGCGACGCCTGGCAGTCCTCGCTATCGACCCCAGCAGCGAGCGCTCTGGTGGTAGTATCCTCGGAGATAAGACCCGTATGGAGCAGCTCTCCCGCGAGAAGAATGCTTTCATCCGCCCCAGCCCTTCGGCTGGCTCACTCGGAGGTGTAGCCCGTAAGACGCGTGAGACGATCGTACTCTGCGAGGCTGCAGGCTTCGATACGATATTCGTCGAGACCGTCGGCGTCGGGCAGAGTGAGACGGCAGTACACTCTATGGTAGACTTCTTCCTCCTCATCCAGCTGGCTGGGACGGGTGACGAGCTACAGGGGATCAAGCGTGGTATCATGGAGATGGCTGATGCCATCGTCATCAACAAAGCCGATGGTGATAACATCGACAAGGCTAACCTTGCTGCCACCCACTTCCGCAATGCCCTCCACCTCTTCCCCCCTACGGAGTCAGGTTGGCGTCCCAAGGTCCTCACCTACTCAGGCTTCTACGGTCTTGGCATCAAGGAGATATGGGATATGGTCGATGAGTACCGACACTTCGCCACGGACTCGGGCTACTTCGAAGAGAAGCGCCAGCGCCAGACCAAGTGGTGGATGTACGAGAGCATCAATGAAGCTCTGAAGAACTCCTTCTACCAGAGTGATGCTATTCGAAGCCTACGCCCCGAGGTCGAGAGCGATATCCTCTCAGACCGCCTTTCCTCCTTCGTCGGAGCTCAGCGCCTCCTCGACGCCTACTTCAAGAGCCTCAAGTAAGCAAGTAGAAGGTAAAATAAAGTATAAGGGAGCGGGGTGGAAGTGCAGTCTCCACCCTGCTCTCTGATGCTAAGTACACCTTGCATATTCGAAGATTTACCGTATATTTGCAGGGCAAAAAGAATGATATTCATACAATTAAAATATTTCATCAACTATGACGAAAGCAGAAGTGGTGAGCGATATCGCCAAGAGCACGGGAGTAGATAAAGAGACTACTCTGGCAGTGGTAGAGGCGTTCATGGAGTCAGTCAAGGACTCTCTGGTACGTGGAGAAAACGTCTACCTCCGTGGCTTCGGTAGCTTCATCATCAAGGAGCGTGCAGAGAAGACTGCTCGCAATATCTCGAAGAAGACTACGATCATCATCCCCAAGCGCCGCATCCCTGCCTTCAAGCCCTCGAAGCTCTTCGCCTCCAAGGTCAAGTAGTGGATCGAAAGCCGAACTATAGTAAATAATCATATAATCAAAAGCAGCTATGCCAAGCGGAAAGAAAAGAAAGCGCCATAAGATGGCTACGCACAAGCGTAAGAAGAGACTCAAGAAGAACAGACATAAGAAGAAGTAATGTCACATGCGCGGGGGTAGGGCAGTTCACAAGACGTATGCCTTGCCCCCGTACACTTTATACTACTTCCTTTTTTACTCTACTATCATTAACGAATCCGCCAAGTGAACAGTGAACTGATCGTCGACGTCTCCGCCAAGGAGATCTCGATGGCTCTACTGGAAGACCAACGACTGGTAGAGCTCCAGCGCGAGCGTCGTGACCTGGCATTCGCCGTCGGAGACATCTATCTCGGACGCGTCAAGAAGGTGATGCCTGGCCTCAACGCAGCATTCGTCGATGTAGGATATAAGAAGGATGCTTTTCTTCATTACCTCGACCTGGGGATGATCTACCAAGCGCAGCAGCGCTTCCTCGAGCAAATTGAGAAGACCAAGGCAGTACCCTCCTTGAGCAAGATCCCCACCTTCCCTGACCTACCGAAGGACGGGAAGATCGCTGACTACCTGAAGGCTGGACAGAATGTCCTCGTCCAAGTCGTCAAGGAGCCTATCTCCACGAAGGGGCCACGCCTCTCGGCTGAGATATCCATCGCAGGGCGAAACCTCGTCCTCGTCCCCTTCTCTGACAAGGTATCCGTCAGCGCTAAGATCGAATCACACGAGGAGCGAGCACGCCTCAAGCAGCTCATCCTCAGCATGAAGCCTAAGAACTTCAGCGTGATCATCCGCACCTCGGCCGAGGGAAAGCGAGCCAGCGAGCTCGATCAGGAGCTCAGCCGTCTGCTCAGACGCTGGGAGGAGAGCATACAGAAGCTCCCCAAGATCACCAAGACCCCAAAGATCGTCTACGAAGAGTCCAGCCGTGCCTTAGGCATCCTGCGCGACACCTTCAACCCCTCCTTCCAGAGCATCCACGTCAACGACAAGGCCTACTACGAGGAGATACGCGAGTATGTCCGTCAGATAGCCCCTGGGCGTGAAGATATCGTCCGCCTCTATACGGGGAACCTCCCCATCTTCGATGAGAAGAATGTCACCAAGCAGATCAAGGCGTCCTTCGGGCGTACTGTCACCTGTAAGAGTGGTGCTTACCTGATCATCGAGCAGACCGAGGCTATGTACGTCGTGGACGTCAATAGTGGCAACCGCTCCCGTAAGAGCACCGAGCAGGAGGGCACAGCGATCGACGTCAATCTCATCGCAGCCGAAGAGCTCGCTCGTCAGCTCCGCCTGAGAGATATGGGTGGTATCATAGTCGTCGACTTCATCGACATGCATGACCAGAAGAATCGTCAGCTCCTCTATGAGCATATGGTCAAGCTGATGGAGAGCGACCGCACGCGACACAACATCCTACCGCTGAGTAAATTCGGCGTGATGCAGATCACCCGTCAGCGTGTGCGCCCCGCCACCCAGATCAATACGGATGAGACGTGCCCCACATGCCTTGGTACAGGGAAGATGAAGTCCTCTATCCTCTTCACCGATCAGCTCGAAGAAAAGCTCCGTGACTTAGCTCCACGCTTAGACACATCCTACATCAACGTCCACGTACATCCCTATGTGGCCGCCTACCTCACCAAGGGGTTCTTCATGTCCATCGCCCGCCGCTGGAAGCTCCAGATAGCTCGCGGTATACGTGTGACCCCCAATCAGAGCCTCGGCTTCCTCGACTACAAGTTCGTAGACAAGGAAGGCAACGAAATCGAGGCCCTCGAAGAATAACCTGCGATAAAGCCCGTAGAAGATCCCTCCCCTATCCCATAGCGATAGTACTCAGGGGTTCTTCTGCGGGCTTTATCTCTACTGAGAGCGAGACCCGATACGATGAACGCCTACCCGTCCAAGCTCGTCGAGCGAGCCGTAGAGCAGCTCTCTACCCTGCCAGGGGTAGGGCGCAAGACTGCTCTACGCTTGGCGCTACACCTGCTCTCACGCCCCCCGATCGATACCCATACCTTCGCTGATGCCCTCGTAGAGATGCGAGATGGCATCGTCTACTGCCGGCAGTGCTATAATATCAGTGACACCGAGCTCTGCCCGATCTGCTCCAGCCCCCAGCGTGATAGCTCCACCGTCTGCGTCGTACAGCACGTAGGCGATGTGATGGCTATCGAGAATACCGGTCAGTACCGTGGTGTCTACCATGTCCTCGGCGGGGTCATCTCCCCTATTGACGGCATTGGTCCCGATGATCTGAAGATCCCCGAGCTCATCGAGCGGGTACGCAGTGGCAGTGTCCGTGAGGTCATCTTGGCGCTGGGTACGACGATGGAGGGGGACACGACGAACTTCTTCATCTACCGCAGCCTCGCGGGGCTGGACGTACGCCTCTCGGTCATCGCCCGCGGTGTAGCCATCGGAGATGAGATCGAGTATGCCGACGAAGTGACGCTCGGTCGCTCCATCCTCACCCGCACGGACTTCGATCAGTCGCTAAGCTTCTGACCCCATGCACACGCAGGCTATCGGCATCCCGGGCAAGCACATACAGCTCCGCGCCCTATCGCAGGAAGATCTCCCGCTGCTCCTCAGCTGGGAGAACGACCCCGAGGGCTGGTACTCCAGCGGCACGATCAATCCTCTCTCCCCCGACTTCATCCAGCGCTACATCACCGCCTCGGGCACGCATATCCTCGAGACAGGCTCGATGAGCCTCATCATCGAGGGGCTCAAGACTCACGCGGCACTGGGGCATCTCGTCCTCTACGACTACAGTCCCATCCATCGCCGTCTGGGCGTCGGTATCTACATCGACCGTGAGGCTCGCAAGACGGGGATAGGCTCCGAAGCCATCCGCTTAGCGCTACGCTACGCCTTCGACAAGCTCCGCTGTGAGCAAGTCTATGCCGAGGTCTTGGCTTCCAACGAAGCCTCTCAGCAGATGCTCCGCAGCATCGGCTTCGAGTATACCGCCACGCTCCCCCGCTGGCACTGGCAAGACAACCACTACGAGGACCTCCATTACTATCAGATATGGCACCCATAGCCACAGAGATCCAGCGTCTAAGAGAGGAGATCGAGGCGCACAACTACGCCTACTACGTCCTCTCAGCTCCCACCATCTCGGACTACGACTTCGACCAACTGCTTAAGCAGCTGGAGCGACTGGAGGCGGAGCATCCCGAGCTCATCACACCCGACTCGCCTACGCAGCGTGTCGGCCGTGACCGCACCGAGGGCTTCACGCAGGTAGCGCACCGCTACCCTATGCTCTCGCTGGGCAATACCTACAGCTACGACGATGTACGGGAGTTCTACGAGCGCGTCTCGAAGGACTTGGGCGGTAAGCCCTTCACCATCATTGCGGAGCTGAAGTACGACGGGCTCTCGATCTCCCTGACCTATGAGAAGGGACTACTGACCCGTGCCGTCACTCGTGGCGACGGACAGATGGGCGATGATGTGACGGCTAATGTACGCACGATACGCTCCATCCCCCTCCGCCTGCGTGGCACGGGCTATCCCGAGAGCCTCGAGGTACGTGGGGAGATCCTCCTGCCCTTCGTGGAGTTCGACCGACTGAATGCCGAGCGTCATCGTGCCGACCTCCCCCTCTTCGCTAATCCTCGCAATGCCGCCAGCGGTACGCTCAAGCAGCTTGATCCCGCTATCGTAGCCGAGCGCCGCCTCGATGCCTACCTCTACTACGTGCCCGGGCAGCCCAGTCTCCCCGACAGTCACTACGAGCGTCTGCAACTCTGTAAGAGCTGGGGGCTGAAGATCTCGGAGGCTACCCGCCGCTGCCATTCGCTGGAGGAGGTCCTATCCTTCCTCGACTACTGGGAGCAGGCACGTGCCGAAGCCCCCGTCGCCACCGATGGCGTCGTGCTCAAGGTCGACTCCATCACCGAGCAGGAGGAGCTGGGCTATACAGCGAAGACCCCACGCTGGGCTATCGCCTACAAGTATCAAGCCGAGCAGGCTAAGACGCGCCTCATCTCCGTAGACTTCCAGGTCGGGCGTACGGGTGCTGTCACACCTGTGGCCAATCTCGATGCCGTGGCACTCTCGGGCACGACCGTGCGCCGAGCCTCGCTTCACAACGCTGACTTCATCGAAGCCTTCGACCTACACCTCGATGATCAGGTCCTCGTAGAGAAGGGCGGTGAGATCATCCCAAAGATCGTCGGCGTCGTCACCGAGGAGCGTCCCAGCGACGCTCAGCCCGTCATCTTCCCCAGCCACTGCCCCGCCTGTGGCTCTCCCCTCGAGCGAAACGAAGGAGAAGCCGCCTACTACTGCACGAACCAAGCGACCTGCCCCCCGCAGCAGACGGCTCGTATCGAGCACTTCTCTGGGCGCAAGGCCGCTGACATACGCCTCGGAGCGGAGACCATTGACCTCCTCTTCACCCACGGCCTCGTGCGCAGCATCGCCGACCTCTACCGCCTGAAGCTGGAGGATCTCCTGCAGCTCCCCGGCTTCAAGGAGCGCAGTGCTACTCGCCTGCTGGAGAGCATCGAGGCCTCCAAGGAGCGCCCCTTCCGTGCCCTACTCTTCGGGCTCGGCATCCGCTTCGTGGGCGAGACGGTAGCTAAGACGCTCGTGCAGCGCTATGCTGATATCGATGCCTTAGGCGCAGCGACCTTCGAGGAGCTCACGGCTATCCCCGATATCGGTGCGGTCATCGCCGAGAGCCTCGTCCACTACTTCGCCTCACCCGAGAATAGGGAGTTCATCTCGGAGCTCCAGCGTCTGGGGCTTCCTCTGAGCCGTCGCCCGGAGGAAGAGCCGCTCCCGACGACCGATCATGCTGCGATCTCGGGCAAGGCCTTCGTCATCAGTGGCGTCTTCACCCATCACTCTCGCGAGGAATACAAGGCCCTCATCGAAAGCCTCGGGGGGAAGATCGCTTCATCCATCTCCAGCAAGACCAGCTACGTCTTGGCAGGTGCCAATATGGGCCCAGCAAAGCTGGCTAAGGCTACCGACCTCGGCATCACCATACTCTCCGAGGACGAATTCCTCGCCCTCATCGAGCCCCACGAAGGAGAGCAGCCCACCGTCTCCACCGACGAGGCGGACACTGCTGACCTCCCCCTCTTCTCTAATCCCGCCTAATTCCCTCTCCACGACGATCACGAATCCTCTCTGTAATGGACATTATCTTTATCTGTATCCTCGTCTTCTTGATCATCCTCGCCTGCTTCGACCTCGTAGCAGGGGTGAGCAATGACGCGGTGAACTTCCTCAACTCCGCTATTGGGGCGAAGGCTGCCCCATTCAAGGTCATCCTCAGCGTCGCTGCTGTGGGGATCTTCCTCGGAGCCTCCCTAAGTAATGGGATGATGGACGTAGCGCGCAATGGGATATACAATCCCGCCTACTTCACCTTCCAGGAGGTCATGACCATCTGCTTGACCGCGGTAGTCACCGACATCATCTTGATCAACATCTTCAATACACTCGGGCTACCGACCTCGACGACCGTCTCTATGGTCTTCGAGCTCCTCGGGGCTTCCTTCTGTATGTCAGTGCTCAAGGGCTTTGACGACCCCAGCCTCCAGATGCTGGAGATGCTGAATGCTTCCAAGGCCCTGCAGGTTATCATCGCCATCTTCCTCTCGGTAGCTGTGGCCTTCTTCTTTGGCTCGGTGGTGCAGTGGATCACGCGTGTGTGCTTCTCTTTCAACTATAAGAAGACTCTCCCCTACCTCGCTGGTATCTTCGGGGGTATCGCGCTGACCTCTATCGTCTACTTCATGCTCATCAAGGGGCTCCAGGAGTCGACCTTCGCCTACAAGGACTGGGTCAACGGCCACACGCTGGAGCTCGTCATCGGCTGCCTCATCGGCTTCTCGATCATCATGCAGGTCCTGCACTGGTGCGGTGTGAATATCCTCAAGATCATTATCCTCGCCGGTACGCTGGCCCTCTCGCTGGCCTTCGCTGGTAATGACTTGGTGAACTTCATCGGGGTACCTCTCTCGGGGCTCTCCGCCTATCAGGACTACATGGCCAACGGGAATGGGGCCTACGACACCTACCTCATGGGTGCGAATAACCTCCCCGCCAAGACGCCCTACATCTTCCTCCTCGGCTCGGGTATCATCATGACGCTGGCGCTCTTCTTCTCTAAGAGCGCGCAGAATGTCATCAAGACCTCGGTGAACCTCTCCCGCCAAGACGATGGTGAGGAGACCTTCGGCTCATCGCGTATCGCCCGTGGTCTGGTGCGTACCAGCAGTGCTATCGGCTCCTTCCTCGAGCGTGCCGTACCTCAGAAGGCTCGCACGTGGATCGACTCCCGCTTCAATAAGCAGGAGCTCACGATGGAGCCTGGTGCGGCCTTCGACCTCGTGCGTGCCTCGGTGAACCTCGTCCTGGCAGGGCTACTCATCGCACTCGGCACCTCGCTCAAGCTCCCTCTCTCCACGACGTACGTCACCTTTATGGTAGGTATGGGTACGTCGCTGGCTGACCGCGCTTGGGGTCGTGAGAGTGCTGTCGGTCGTGTGACGGGTGTGATGTCGGTCATCGGTGGCTGGTTCATCACAGCTGGTGCCGCCTTCATCATCGCGATCATCGTCGCTACGATCATGCGCTATGGTGGCTTCATCGCTATGATCATCCTCATCGCTGTAGCACTCTTCCTGCTCTTCAATAGCCATCTCATCCGTCGTAAGAAGGGTGATGCTGATGATGAGCTCTTCGTCGCTATCCTCAATGCCGAGGATCCTACGACGATGTGGAGCCTGCTCTCTGAGCACGTCCGTCAGAATCAGATCGGCTTGCTCGACCACGTCAGTCAGGACTACCTCGACCTGACCAACGGCCTCTTCAGCGAAGATCTGCGCCGTCTGAAAAAGACCATGCACCATCTCGACGAGCACAAGCGTGCCTTCAAGACGATGCGTCGTAAGGAGACTATCGGGCTGAGACGTATGGCCAGCGACGAAGACATGCTGGAGAAGAACATGTGGTTCCACCTCGGTGCCAATACCTGTCTGCAGATGATCTACGCCCTCGAGCGTGCTACGGAGGTAGCGGTAGAGCACGTAGACAACAACTACAACCCCATCCCCGAGGAGTACCGCGCTGAGTTCGCCCCCATCCGAGACCGCGTCATCGACTACATCGCACAGGTCCACCAGCTCATCTCCAGCAAGCGTATGGAGGATGCCAAGAAGGCGAAGAACATGGGTAAGGAGCTGCGCGAGATCGTCAAGGGTATGCGTAAGACCCAGATGAAGCGCGCCCACAAGGGCCGTCGTGAGGACCTGCGTGCCTCGATGGTCTACCTCAACGTCCTCATCGAGACCAACGAGCTCCTCGGCAACCTCCGCCACCTCGTCGGCTATAGCCAGAACCTCCTCGACGAAGAGGCCGAAGGCTAAGCCACACACCCTCCCCTTCGCCCTCCTGCAGGCGAAGACCAAGAAAGCCACGGGCGCGCTACTTCATCGTAGCGCGCCCGTAGCTTTTTATGCTCCCTCCGATACGGTACCGACCTGAATACGGAGGCGCGTGCTTCAGAGCTCCATTCGTACCCCCTCCGAGGTGGGACAAAAGAAGACGGCTCCCCCGCTACCGTTGCAGTAGTGGGGGAGCCGTCGTTATCGAGTGTCCGTGGCTTACTTAGCCAAGACGAGGTAGTAGTTCTTCTTACCGCGCTGTACAAGCAGATAGCGGTCAGCGATGAGCTGGGCAGAGGTGATGAGGCCATCGGGGCTGGTGACCTTCTCCTTGTTCACGCTCACACCACCCGAGGCGATGAGCTTACGCAGCTCGCCCTTCGAGGGGAAGACTGCCGCATCTTCGGTGAGGAGGTCGATGACCTTCACACCACCCTGCAGCTTATCCTTCGAGACTTCGAACTGGGGTACCCCCTCGAAGACGGAGAGGAGCGTAGCTTCGTCGAGCGACTGGAGCTGCTCGCGCGTGCCCTGCCCGAAGAGGATGCCCGAGGCAGCCACAGCGGCATCATAGCTCTCACGGCCGTGGACGAGGACGGTGATCTCCTCCGCCAGGCGCTTCTGCAGTGCGCGCTCGTGGGGAGCGGCAGCCTGCTGAGCCTCAAGGCCTGCGATCTCCTCCTGCGTCAGCGTCGTGAAGATCTTGATATAGCGTGCCGCATCGGCATCATTGACATTCAGCCAGAACTGGTAGAAGGCGTATGGGCTCGTGCGCTCGGGGTCAAGCCACACATTGCCGCTCTCGGTCTTACCGAACTTACCACCGTCGGCCTTCGTGATCAGCGGACATACCAGAGCATAGGCCTCGCCAGCATCCATACGGCGGATCAGCTCCGTACCCGTGGTGATATTCCCCCATTGGTCAGAGCCCCCCATCTGCAGACGGCAGCCGTAGTGGCGATAGAGATACAGATAATCGTAGCCCTGCAGGAGCTGGTAGCTGAATTCGGTGAAGGACATCCCGTTGGAGTTCTCGCCGCTGAGGCGCTTCTTCACCGAGTCCTTAGCCATCATATAGTTGACCGTGATATGCTTGCCGATGTCGCGGATGAAGCCGAGGAAGCTGTAGTCCTTCATCCAGTCGTAGTTGTTCACCAGCACGGCAGCGTTGGGGGCATCGCTATCGAAGTCGAGGAACTTAGACAGCTGCTTCTTGATGCAAGCTTGGTTGTGGCGGAGCGTCTCTTCGTCGAGGAGGTTACGCTCGGCGGACTTCATCGAGGGGTCACCAATCATCCCCGTAGCACCGCCGATGAGGGCGATGGGGCGATGGCCTGCCAGCTGGAGATGGCGCAGCATCATGACCCCGACGAGGTGGCCGATGTGAAGGGAGTCTGCCGTGGGGTCAATACCCAGATAGGCAGAGGTACGCTCCTTCTGTAGCTGCTCCTCAGTGCCTGGGAACATATCATGGATCATCCCACGCCAGCGCAGCTCTTCAATAAAGTTGATCATTTTGCTTCTTAAAAAGAGGTGATTATCTGTATGTATAGTGGTACAAAGATAGCTAAAGCCTCGTACCTGCGCCCCTATACGCGCGGGGATAGCCCGCTAACAGAGGGTAAGGGACTCGCCCTATCACGCCGATTTCTCTCATCCAGCGGAGGAAGAAGTGCTATCCCCGCGAAGAAAAAGCCGCCCTCTCGTAGTGGTCTTCCCCTATCCAGGCACGTAGTCTTAACGACCACGCACGTAAATCCTATGATCCACGTACGTAGACATTAGATCCACGTACGCAGACGCAACTTATCTACCACTCGTCCGCGACTTTTATTCGCGCTCGTAGGGATTCATTCCACTACTGCTTTCAGCTTTTCTCTCCGAAGCAGCGAGCCCCACATAGCACGGCTACGCGACGTGTATCGCAAGGTTCTCTTCTCTGGTATTGCTGATTACAAGTTTTTTTTTAGGTTTGCAGTGTGGAGAGAAGCCCTTCTCCACGCAATACAGAGACACAGGAGCGCAACGCAACGACACCACATTCATCTTATGCACTACACGTTTAGATACTCTACCCCCCTCAAGGTCTACACCGCCCTCTGCGTAATGGTTCTTGGGCTGATCTGCTACTATGCATTCAGATCAAGCCCTTGGTTTATGATTGTCCTATACAGCTGGATGATCTTTATATCGCTGCTCTATTCCGCCCTCTCTATACCCCGTTCGATAGAGGATGACGGAGAGACCGTAGCCCTGAGACGGCTCTTATGGTCGAAGCGGTATAGCCGTACGACCTACGATATCTCGGAGGTAAGTGATATGGAGCTAACGAAGAGCTACGCCATCGTTGGCTCGGCAGGTTACTTCTGCTATAGTGGCCTCTTCTACAGATCGAAGATGGGCTTCTTCAATCTCGTCGCTACGGAGGAGACGGGTCATTACCTACGCATCCAGCGCAAAGGTGGCAAACGCCCACTCTACATCGCCTACCAGCCTGCCCTATCCTACTAATCACATCTTCCCACACCACCCCCAGCACCACCCCTCCCACAAGACCCTCATTACTCCGCACCCTATTCCTCACCATCAGAATGGGGTATTAGCGCAAAGCAACACCATCACTTCCATCTAATCGCACTATGCACTACACGTTTAGGTACTCTAAATTCGTCAAGGTCATCACCTTCATTGGATTGTGGGCCCTTGCACTCATCCTTTACCTTCTGGTGATGGAAGACGGCTTATCATTGTTTGCCTTCCTCCTCTGGGCAGGCGCTTTGACCCTCATCTATCCTCCCCTCGCTATGCCCCGTTCGATAGAGGATGACGGAGAGACCGTGGTCTTGAAGCGGCTCTTATGGTCGAAGCGGTATAGCCGCACGACCTACGACATATCCGAGGTAAGTGGTATCAATTTAATGAATGGTCTCCGTGTCTTCGGCTCGGAAGCTTACTTCGGCTATAGTGGCTACTTCTACAAGACGAAGATTGGCCTCTTCAAGCTCCTCGCTACGGAGGACACAGGCCATTACCTACGCATCCAGCGCAAGGGCAGCAAACGCCCGCTCTACATCGCCTACCGCCCTACCCAATCCTAATCATCGCATCTTCCCACACCACCAAGCACCACACGACACATGAAACCCTTACTTCTCCGCACCCTATTCCTTGCTATCGGAATAGGGAGCCTGTGCTTCCACAGCACGACCGCTTCAGCCCAAGCTCCCCAAAAAACCGACAGGCACCATGCTCTGAGCGATACCATAGCGCTTACCATCTTCGACTATGCTCAATACCGAGCCTACTATCGAAAACAATACAGAGACACCCCCTCCGATCCTCGGGAATATCGCTGGCTTCAGCTCCTGCAAATCGGGGGCAAGTATCAGGGCTACGTCAACTATGGGGAGCTACGTGCCGACTCGATATGGAACGCCTCGATAAAGGCGGGCAAGAGTGATGCCGAACTGCATCCCGAATGGTCTGCAGCTAAAGATGAATCGCTTCCCGACGTGAAGCTCCTCTTTGACCGCAACAAGGGTGTCTTGGACGCATACGACAGAGTCTTTGTCTCGAAGTACCACTACAGCGAGCCCATCCCCCAGCAGCAGTGGACGATGGTGCGGGGCGATAGCACGATCTTGGGCTACACGTGCCATAAGGCCACGACCCGCTTCCGTGGACGAGACTACGTAGCTTGGTACACCGAGGAGATCCCCTACCCCTATGGGCCCTATAAGTTCGGGGGGCTTCCTGGCCTCATCACCTGCATCTATGACACCCAGCGCGAGCACATCTACACGCTTGTAGGCTTTGAGAAAGCCCCCGCCTTAGACTACATCTACTACGGCAACGGGCGACGCAAACCCACCGAGGGCACACGCGAGGAGGTCAATAAACTCCAGCGACAGTACCACGAGCAGCCCGACCTCTTCAAGTCCGACCTTATCACGCCAGCCCCTGGCACTAAGATCAACCGCAAGCCCCCTAAGCCCTACAACCCCATTGAGCTGGAATAACCCCACCCCACAGAACTATGATACGTTTGCTTCTCCGCACCCTATTCCTCACGATTGGGATGGGGTGCTTGAGCCTTCCCGCCATAGGTCAAAAGCCCAAGGTCTTCCCGGACTACACCTATGTATATGAGCCGAGTGACTCCCTGCAGATGACCATATTCGACTACGCACAGTATCGGGCCTACTATGAGAAGCAGTACCGAGACGACCCATCTACCCCCTCAGCTTATCACTGGATGCAGGTTCTGCAGATAGGCAGGAACTACCAAGCCTTCCTCGACTATGGCGAGCTACGTAGTGACTCGATATGGAATGCGTCGGTGAAGGCGAGGAAGAAATACGGGGAATTTGAGGCGGAGGATAAGGCTGCCTCAAGAGCTGCCTTATCTCATCTGAAGCTTATCTTCGACCGCTCCAAGGGGATGATCAATGCCCACGAGAAGATCTTCATCAACAAGTACCACTACACCGAGCCCATCCCCCAGCTCCAGTGGACGATGGTGCGGGGCGATAGTACGGTCTTAGGCTACCCATGCCACAAGGCCACGACGCACTTCCGTGGACGAGACTACATCGCTTGGTACACCGAGGAGATCCCCTTCCCCTATGGGCCCTTTAAGTTCGGAGGTCTCCCTGGCCTCATCACCTGCATCTACGACACCCAGCGCGAGCATATCTATACGCTTGTAGGCTTTGAGAAAGCTCCGTCAGAGGACTACATCTACGAGGAAGCGCGACGTATGTGGTGGTTCGAGACCAAGCGGGAAGTGGTGGCGAAGCTCCAGAGGAACTACCACGAGCAGCCCGACCTCTTCACCTCCGACATCGTCGTCCGTGACCCCAAGAACAAGCCCGTCAAGCATCATAGTAAGCCCTACAACCCGATCGAATTAGAATAAATCGCCCGTCCACTCCTCCCCGCCCTCTATGAAGACAGTAAGACTCCTCCGAGGCATCGCCTTATCCCTCAGTATGTGCATCCTCTCCGTAATGAGCGCTGAGGCACAAGAGACCAACATGGCCCCATTCATCGAGAGCTTGATACGTGCCTTCAAAACAATGAAGGCTGACACCGTAGGCAAGGACGTCATTGAGCCCAACCTCTATCGTGCATTCTATAAAGCAGAGTACCATCCTGTCGCGAAAAGCATGGCGCCAGCCTATGAATGGACGCAAGTATTGCAAATCGGTGAAACGGCCCAGCGCTATATAGACCATGGGACCTTGCTGGCTGACTCCATATTTGACGATGGAGTCAAGACGGGTAAGACCCCTGAAGAGTTCGTCCCAGGATACTATAAGGCAGGCAAGAGCTCCGTCATGGATAGCCATATACTTTTCCTTCAGAGAGAGGGGAAGATGGAGTACTTCGATCGGATCGTCACCGACCACTTCACCTACATAGATAGTATCCCCCAGCAGCAGTGGGAGCTGGTCGCAGGAGATAGTATCATCGCTGGATACACCTGCCACCGCGCCCAGACCCGCTACCGAGGGCGCGACTACACGGCTTGGTACACCGAGGAGATCCCGCTGAGCTATGGCCCGTATAAGTTCAGAGGACTCCCTGGACTCATCACCTGTATCTATGATAAGGACCGTGACCACGTCTTCACCTTGCAGGGCTTCGAGCGCGCTCCGCGCGGAGAGGTCATTTACCGCAAGAAGAAGTCCTACTTCAAGACGACCAGGGAGCGCCTCCAGCAGGCCATCCGCAACTACATGACGAACCCCTCGGGCTACAGCACACCGAAGATCAACGTCCAGGGGAAGAAGACCGCCAAGCCTCCTAAGCCCTACAACCCGATTGAGCTGGAGTAAAAGCCCCTCTCCCACTTCCCGATACCACTATGAGACACTACGACTACACGCCCCGACTCCTTTGGTGCCTCCTCATGCTGCTCCTCCTGCTCCCCATAGGGCAAGTGCATGGGCAGACGAGTGAGCGCCACGTGACCGCCCGTATCGTCAATGCTGAGACGGGTGCCCCCATCGTCGATGTCCTTTGCTCAGCATGGGACGGCGAACGGCACCGCACGGCCTTCACGCAGAGCGACGCCAAGGGCGAGGCACGCTTTCGCCTCACGCCCCAAGACCAGCTTCTCTCCTTCGTCCTCTTAGGCTATACGAAGCAAGAGCTACGCATCAGCGAGCTCTCGGGAGATAGCTTCACCGTGCGTCTCCAGCCCTCGACGACGCCGATACGTGAGGTACATATCAAGGCACGCCCCATCACCGTGCGGGGCGACACGCTCCGCTACCGCGTCAAGGCCTTTGCAGGCAAGCGAGACCGCTACCTCGAGGATGTCATCAAGAAGCTCCCCGGGGTAGAGGTCAAGGAGAATGGACGGATAGAGTATCAGGGTAAGCCTATCAATAAGTTCTACATCGAGGGGCAAGATCCCTTGGGCAGCAACTACACGCAGGCCTCGCGCAACATCCCCATCAATGCCGTCGATCAGGTCGATGTCATCGAGCACAACCAGCACAAGCGCGTCCTACAGGGCCTCGTCTCCAGCGACCAGGCAGCGCTGAACATCCGTCTGAGCAAGGCCGCACGCTTCCGTCCCTTCGGGGAGGTCACAGCAGGGACGGGCCTGCCTGCACCGCTCTGGGAGGGAAAAGCCTTCCTCATGCAGGCCTCACCGACGAACCAACTCATCACCTCACTCAAGGGGAATAATACGGGGGTAGACCTCTCGTCAGACTTCGAGCAGCAGCACGACGCAGGGAGTGGCCTTCCACAGATCTCCCTTCCCTCGACCGCCCTACAGACCTCCTCCCCACAGCGCCCACCCCTCGACATCGGGCGCTACCTCGATGACAGAGGCTTCAACTGGGGCATCAATGACCTGCAGAAGCTCGGGGAGTACAGTAACCTCCGCATCAACGTCTCGGGCTACCACGACCGCCGACGTCTCAGTTCCGAGAGCGAGACCCACTACCTCGGCACTACACCGCTCGACCTCTACGAGACATCACAGCTGACCCGAAGCCCCAACTACTACAATGCCGCCCTGCGCTACGAGCACAATGCGCCCAAGCGCTATCTCGTAGGTGAGCTAAGCTTCGGAGGTAGGCGCTCCGACCAAGCTGAGGGCCTTCGCTCCAATCGCCGTGAGTACACCTTGGGACTACGGCAGGAGCCGCTTTGGCTCCAAGCGGCCCTGCAGACGACCCTCCGCTTAGGCGGTACGGTCCTCGACTTCGTCTCCTCCACACGTGGCTACACCGCAGGAGAGACGCTCCGTGGCGAGTGGAACGAGGCGGCACTCCCCACGCAGACGCTCTACGAAGAGCGACGCATCACCCAGCTTCACACGACGCATCAAGCCTCGACGAGCTTCCAGTTCTCCCGCACCACCGCACTTCACACGGGGCTGGCAGCCACGGCCGACCTACGGAGCTTTGACACGCCCTACGCGAGCCTTGCCCGCTCCTGCAGCTACCGTGACCTCTCTCTGGCGCTGGATGCGTCCTTCAGCTACCGCCCCGAGGGCTTCTATCTCTCGGTGGGTACCCCTCTTACCCTCGAGCGGGAGATGCTTCAGGTAGGTACGCGCCACGATGAGGCGACACGCCTACGTATCGCCCCCTTCTTCAGCATGAGGGCGAGCCTCGGGCAGCACGGAGAGCTATGGCTACGTGGGAGCTACTCCGAGCGCCCCGACCTCGACGGCTACTACAGCCCCAGCACCCAGAGACGAGGCTACCGCCTCTACTACCAGAGTCTCGAGCACCTCTACAGTCAGCAGACCCTCTCCAGCTCGCTCCGCCTCACCTATCGCAACCCGCTGGAGCTCTTCTTCACCTACCTCCATCTGAGCTACAACTACACGACCCACGGCTACTACCGTGACTATACTTATAGTCTTGACCGCACGGTGAGCATCCCCATCGACAGCACGCACCACCGCCAGACCTTCTCCGCAGCGGGCGTCGTCGACAAGTCCATCGCACCACTCGGGCTGAGCCTACATGCCGAGCTACGATACAGCCACTCGAGCTACATCTCCTCACAAGCACATCGCGTCTATCAGATCCAGAGCGACCTCCTCGTGCCCAGCCTCACGATGACGTGCAACAAGCTCTCCCCGCTGGAACTGGCCTACACCTTCGAGCTCAGCAGTCTATGGATACATCACCCGCTGACGAAGCTACGCCCCGTCCTCTCCCTGCGTGAGAGCTTCGAGGCAGGCCTCCCCCTCGGTGATCGCTGGCTCCTCGGCCTGCAGGTCGTCCACTCAATGAATGAGGTCGCTCCAAGAGAGTACAAGCACACCCTCTTCGGTGACCTCGACGCTGCCTGGACCGTCAGCAAGCGTATCAAGCTCACCGCCCGCTTAGCGAACCTATGGGGTCAGACTGCCTACCAAGTGACCCGCCTCTCCGACACCGACATCTCGAGCTTCGCCGTACCGCTCCGCCCCCGCGAGCTCATCGTGACGGCTACGCTTCGCATCTAAGGCGCTCTCGTTTCAGCCCTTATATCCCCACCTTCGCCTCACAGCACACCTTTTCGTAGCGTGCTGTGGGGCGCTTTTTCTACTACCGAAGGAGGTGCTTTTGAGAAGCCTTAAATAGGGTGCAGAGGAGCGCCCTTATCCCCTTGTCCATTCTCTTGTAACTCGGGCAGTTGAATATCATATATTCGTTGTACCTTTGTAGGAGACAGAAAAGTCTATATAGACAGATTTGCTAATTCGAATTAGTTTTATGGAAATTATCAAGATCGTCGGGCGTGAGATCCTCGACTCCCGTGGGAACCCCACAGTAGAAGTAGACGTACACCTTGCGTGTGGTATCATCGGTCGTGCAGCTGTACCCAGCGGTGCATCCACGGGCGAAAACGAAGCTCTCGAGCTCCGTGACGGCGACAAGGGTCGCTACCTCGGTAAGGGTGTCCTCAAGGCAGTAGAGAACATCAACAACGTCATCGCACCTGAGCTCTACGGCATGAGTGCTCTGAACCAGCGTGAGATCGACCTGAAGATGATCGCCCTCGATGGCACCAAGACCAAGAGCAACCTCGGCGCTAACGCTATCCTCGGTGTATCTCTCGCCGTCGCTAAGGCTGCCGCTCAGTACCTCGACATCCCCCTCTACCGCTACATCGGTGGTACCAATACCTACGTGCTCCCCGTACCTATGATGAACATCATCAACGGTGGCTCGCACTCTGACGCTCCTATCGCCTTCCAGGAATTTATGATCCGCCCCGTCGGTGCATGCTGCTTCCGCGAAGGTCTCCGTATGGGTGCTGAAGTCTTCCACGCACTGAAGAAGGTCCTCCACGACCGTGGCCTCAGCACCGCTGTAGGTGACGAAGGTGGTTTCGCTCCTGCTCTCAACGGTACGGAAGACGCTATCGAGTCTATCCTCAAGGCTGTCGAAAAGGCTGGCTACGTCCCCGGTAAGGACATCACCATCGCTATGGACTGCGCTTCCTCTGAGTTCTTCAAGGATGGCATCTATGACTACACGAAGTTCGAAGGTGACCACGGTGTGAAGCGCACGATCGACGAGCAGGTTGAGTTCCTCAGCCAGCTGGTAGAGAAGTATCCTATCGACTCGATCGAAGACGGTATGGCTGAGAACGACTGGGAAGGTTGGAAGAAGCTTACCGACAAGCTCGGCAAGAAGATCCAGCTCGTCGGTGACGACCTCTTCGTCACGAATGTCGAGTACCTCCGTCGTGGTATCGCCGAAGGCTGCGGTAACTCGATCCTCATCAAGGTCAACCAGATCGGTACGCTCACCGAGACCCTCGACGCTATCGATATGGCTCACCGCCACGGCTTCACCTCCGTCACCTCACACCGCTCTGGTGAGACGGAAGATGCTACGATCGCTGACATCGCTGTAGCTACGAACTCTGGTCAGATCAAGACCGGTTCGCTCAGCCGTACCGACCGTATGGCTAAGTACAACCAGCTCCTCCGCATCGAAGAAGAGCTCGGTGACCTCGCTGTCTACGGCTACAAGCGTATCAAGTAGTCCACACCGTACGGCCCATCTGCGCTGAGGCAACCCTGCCCGCGCACCGAAGCCGTAGGACATAAATAGCCCCGCAGGATGACCTCCTGCGGGGCTATTTCGCTTCCTGCTGTGCAACAAAGAAGCGGGGAAGAATAGTTATCTTTGTGAGACGGGGCTTTTCAGGTGAGTACATCCCCGAGAGCCCCATATATTTAGATAGACTCCATCATCACTCCATAGCGCTGTATGCAACAGTCCTCCTCCGCCTGGACTCGCTGGGCTCCCCCAGTGACCCGCAACTTGATCGTCATCAACTTCATCATCTACTTCGCCTCAGTCTTGCTACTGCGTCGAGGCTTTGACCTTGCGGAGGTCGCTGGCCTACACTACTTCGAGTCCTCAGCCTTCCGAGTGTGGCAGCTCCTGACATATCAGTTCCTCCACAGCACCTCGTCCATCGAGCACGTGCTGTCGAATATGTTCGCACTCTATATGTTCGGCTCGAGCATCGAGTACTTCTGGGGCAGCAAGCGCTATCTGATCTACTATCTCCTCTGTGGTATTAGTGCAGGGCTGGTGCAGGAGCTGAGCTGGTACTATGAGCTACGCGAGGTCGTACAGTATGCGAGCGTACAGCTCCCATCGGGGATCGTCCCACTCGACACCTTCCTCAGCATGCTGAATACCGTGGGGGCATCGGGAGCTGTCTTCGGCATCCTCCTTGCCTCTGGCGTACTCTTCCCCAATTCATACGTCCTCATTGGCTTCGCCATACCGCTGAAGATGAAGTATTTCGTCTTCCTCTACGGCGCCTTCGAGCTCTTCGCTGGCATCCACAACACTTGGGGTCAGGTAGCCCACTTCGCTCACCTCGGTGGGATGATCGGCGGGGCTATCCTCATCTATCTCTGGCGTAAGAAGGGGGTTATCCGATAGCTCTTCGATGAACTGGCAGAAGCTATACAAAGAGTATTGGCAAGAGGGGAGCATCGTCATGCGCCTCCTCATCCTACATACCTTCGCCTACCTCCTTATCGGGCTGACCTCTTGGGCCTGCACGCTCATCACACCCTTACGCTGGTGGAATCTCGGGCTCTCACTCTCCTTCTACCCTGAGTGGGACAAGGTACTCTACCACCCTTGGTCGCTCGTCACGTATGCCCTCCCCCACCTAAACTTCTTCCATTTCTTTGGCAACATGTGTCTGGTCTATGCGCTCCTCCCCGTGATGGCGTATCGACTCGGGACGCGCAGATTCCTCTGGGCCTATATCGGAGGCATCATCGCAGGGGCATTGACCTACCTCTTAGGCTACCAGCTCCTCGGTGCACAGACTATCCCTCCCCTGTCGCTGCAAGGTGCTTC
Source organism: Porphyromonas pasteri (assembly GCF_014647755.1). Lineage (GTDB taxonomy): Bacteria > Bacteroidota > Bacteroidia > Bacteroidales > Porphyromonadaceae > Porphyromonas > Porphyromonas pasteri. Next base: position 857,936 of record NZ_BMPU01000001.1, read on the forward strand.
AGCTGCCATCCTCAGCGTATGCGCTGCGGCAGTCATGGTAGATCGCAAGATTCTCTCCTCGTTCACCCTGCGCTTTACGGGGAATCGCATCCCACCCATCGCACTCTGGGTCTTCCTATTCCTCGTCTTCCTCGGTGCTGGACGAGGAAACTTAGGCGGTCACTTGGCGCACCTCGGCGGGCTCCTCTTCGGTATCGCCTGCGGTCTCTACTACCGCAAGCAAGCCAAGCATCCCGCAAGCGTTTTTACCAGCGACCGAGAGGAACTGCTACGCAAGACCCGTCACTCGAGCTTCTCCAGCCTAAGCCCCGAGGAGCGTCGTCGCTTGATGAAGAACCTCCCCAAAGACAAGAACTAACCTCCCCCACGGCAACCCAATAATGAAGCTTCGCGCTCTCTTCACCTTCAGCTCACGTATCGCACGAGTCCTCCTCCTCGTGGGGACACTCCTCATCTCTGGGGTCTATCTCCTCGGGGCCTACTCGGGGTACATAGCACCGAAGACCTGGATCCTCCCGAGCTTCTTAGGCCTACTGTTCCCTGGGCTGATCTTAGCGCAGATCCTTGTGAGCCTCTTTTGGCTCATTGCACTCGACAAGAAGCACCTCATACTCGTAGGTGCCGTATGGCTCATCTCCCTGCCACAGCTCCTCACCTACTTCCCCATCAGCCGCTCGGCGAAGATCCTCGGCGACGAAGACGATGCGATACGCGTGCTCTCCTACAATGTCTGCGCCTTCGGCTTCAAGCCTCACAGCAAGACCAGCCCCAACGCGATCCTGCAGTATATCAAGAGCAGTGGTGCCGATTTGGTGTGCCTGCAGGAGGCGATGCTCAATCAGAATCCTTGGGCAGGTGTCGTCTCAAAGACCCTGCGTAGCTATCTCGATAAGGACTACCCCTACATCAGTGTTAATCGTGTGAATCGTGGTGGAAGTACCCTTGCGCTTCTCTCAAAATACCCAATCACCGAAGCAAAGGAAATCCCCCTCCCCTCGTGGGTCAATGGGGCTGTCGCCTACAAGGTACTAATCCGTGGCGAAGAGACACTCATCATCAACGTACACCTCGAGTCCTTCCACCTGCGTCGCACGGATGGAGAGGACTATCTGCGCTTAGCCTCCCAAGGGCAGGCACTCCGCTTGAAGGACGCGCTCAGCAGCAAGCTTGCGCCTACCTTCCGTGCCCATGGCGTACAGGCCAACATCATCCACCAGCTCATCCAGAGCTACGGCACCGAGCGTGTCATCGTCTGTGGCGACTTCAACGACACGCCCCTCTCCTATACCCGCCGTAAGATCGCCGATGGGCTGAAGGACGCCTTCGTCGAGCGTGGCAATGGCTTCGGCTTTACCTTCACGACGCGCCCCTTCATCGTGCGCATCGACCACATCCTCTACGGCTCTGCCTTCCGTGCTATCAGCTGTGAGGTCGACAAGACCGCCAGCGAGTCGGACCACCATCCTATCGAGGCCGTGCTCACCATGAGCTCAGCACAAGAGTAATCCCTGCCCCATGCTCAGCAAGAAGATACGCCAGTACCTCATTGACTTCCTCGTCGGCTCGCTCTGGGTACAGAGTGAAGGTGACGATCGCTTCCAGCGCCGCTTCGAAGCCATCGGCTATACCGACGATCCTGAGCAGATGAAGCTCTATCCCATCGTCATCATCCCCTCAGGCTTCTTCAAGATGGACGTCTACGGCACCGAGGAGTCGATGCCTACCCTCCCGCTGAAGACGTGGCGAGGGATACCACTACTCTTCGGCGAGCCCCGAGAGGAGTGGAGTGCTGACGGGAGTCAGCTCATCATCCATGCCGACCTCCTCGCCTCGACCTACTTCCTCATCTCCCGCTATGAGGAGATGTACCGACGTAGTGAGCGCGACTCCTATGGGCGCTTCCCTGGGAAGAGTTCGCTCCCCTATCGAGCAGGCTTCCTACACCGCCCCATCATCGACGAGTACGGCGAAGCCCTCAGACAGATCCTCCTCGAGACGGGTATCGCTGAGCGCCACAACCTACGCCTCGAGGAGCGTCCCCAGACCTTCAGCAGAGTCAACCTCACCCACGACCTCTCCCGCCCGTACAACTATCGTGGCTGGAGAAGCTTCCTGCGTGCATGGCTCAAGCAGAAGAAGAGTCCCTTAGAGGCAGCACGCCTAAGCTTCTCGGCAGATGTCGAGGACGACTACTTCACCTTCCCCAAGTTCTTCAAGTGGGATCGTAATACCTGCGATAGCTTGGGTAGGGATAGATCGGATATCTTCCTTTTCATCCGTATGCCCTCGCGCCACCCGCTGGATAAGCCTTACTATAGTCTCCACTCCCTCTACCTCCGTCGTATCCTCTCGATAGCCGCCAAGCACAAGGTGCTCTTAGCGCTCCAGTGCAGCTATGCCGCGGGGCACCAGTCGGAGCTCATCAGCAAGGAGCGCCATCAGTTTGAGAAGGCCTTCCGTCAGCGTCCCCGTGGCCTGCGACACAATAAGCTCACCTCCTGCGAGCCCGAGGACCTCTTTCAGGCCTACGTCTCGGGCTTCCGCAATGATTACTCGATGGGCTACGCCGATGTCGTCGGCTTCCGCCTCGGCACCTGCCGTCCGGTGAAGTTCATCAATCCCAATACCCGCCTTCTGACAGAGCTCATCCTCCACCCTCTCGTGCTGCGCGACCTGACGCTGAGTGATCAGCGCTACATGGCGCTGGAGCAAGATGAAGCCGAGCGCATCGCACACGACCTCATCCGCACGACAGCTCGATACAACGGCGAGCTCACGCTCCTCTGGCACAACGACCTGCTCTCGCAGAAGACCCACCCCTGGCACTCCGTCCTCTACCGCTCCATGCTCCGTCTCATCGAAGAGCTTGGCGCAGAGCCCCAAGCGTAGTCCCAGCCCCTCACTCGCTCGCCCATGCAAGCCTCCCCCTTCCGCCCACTCACCCTCCGTCATCCCTCTCCCTTCCCTTATATAGTCTTTGCTGGCCCTTGTAGTGCCGAGACCGAAGCACAGACCCTCGCGACAGCCGAGGCGCTGCGTGCCCGAGGTATCCGCCTCTTCCGTGCCAGCCTATGGAAGCCCCGCACACGCCCGGGCTCCTTCGAGGGGGTAGGTAGCGAAGGCCTGCCTTGGCTCCAGCGCGTCGAGCGTGAGCTGGGTATGCAGGTCGCCACCGAAGTGGCCTCCGCCAGCCATGTGGAGGAAGCACTCGCTGCTGGGCTGGATACCTTCTGGATCGGAGCGCGCACGACGACAAGCCCGTTTGCTATGGCAGAGCTTGCCGAAGCCCTCAGCGGAGAGCGCGTCACCGTGCTGGTGAAGAACCCACTTAACCCCGATATCGAGCTGTGGGAAGGTGCTCTCCTACGCCTCTACCAAGCAGGCATCCCCCAGATAGGGGCTATACACCGCGGCTTCAGCACCTACGCCAAGGGACTCTATCGCAATGCCCCCCTCTGGCAAATCCCCATTGAGCTACGCCGTCGCCATCCCGAGCTTACCATCCTCGTTGACCCCAGCCATATCGCTGGGCGCCGAGACCTCGTACCGCTGGTCAGCCGTATGGGGCTGGAGATGAACTTCTCCGGCCTGATGGTCGAGACGCACCCCGAGCCCGAGAGTGCTTGGAGCGATGCCGCACAGCAGCTCACCCCTACCGACCTCATCACGCTCCTCTCCCAGCTGGATCTCCGCCCAGCCCACCCGACCGATGACCGCATGCTCAGCGGACTACGTGAGAAGATAGACCACATCGATGCCGAACTCCTGCGCCTGCTGCGGGAGCGCATGATCGTCTCCGAAGAGATCGGGCATATCAAGGCCAGTGCCCACCTCCCTATCGTGCAGCCCGACCGCTACCGCAGTCTGCTGGAGGACCGCTTAGCGCAGGGCCGAGCCTTGGGACTGGATGAAGGCTTCCTCAGGGAGCTCTTCAGCTCGATCCACGAGGCCTCTGTACACACCCAGCACACCGACAGCAAGTGACCATGAAGCTCCATCGCTTTGTCTTGACCTTGGGCTCTAATAATGAGCCACAGAAACACCTCTCTCTGGCCCAAGCGGGGCTCCGCAGTCTCGAGCTGGAGCGCCTCACCTTCTCGCCAGCTCGCGAGTCTGCCCCCATCAGCTTCGGGCTCTCCGATGCGCTCTTCACCGACCAAGTAGCCGTAGGAGAGACAAGCATGGAGCTGGAGACCTTCGCCACACACCTCAAGGCTCTAGAGCGTCGTACAGGCCGTACCCCCGAGCAGCGCAAGAAGCACCCCGAAGCTATCCCCGTGGACATCGACCTCATCACCTGGGATCGGGAGATCCTCAAGCCACGGGACATCACTCGCCCCTACCTCATCGAAGGTCTACGTGACCTCGGTGAACCACTCCTCCCCGAGGAATAACCCCACCGCTTTCACTCGAGACTTCGCAGAGTGCTCACAGCCCTCTGCCAGCTCGCCGTATCTTGAGGTAAAAGCAACCAGTACTGGTCACCGAGCGAAGTAGTACTGGTCACCATTAGTTACCAGTACTGGTCCGAAGCGCGACCAGTACTGATCGGATCAGTGACCAGTACTGGTTCATTTTCCCCTCCCCGCAATGCTCTTTCCCCCTACGACTTACGCCACAGCAGCACACCAACAGAAAAATTCCCTGAATTCACTAATTTAGCGGTACGATACGACACGATCTATACCTCTATCCATTATGATCAAGAGACTTACTCCTCTGCTCTTTGCTCTCGGCACGCTACCCGTGCTGGCGCAGCAGACACCTAAGACAGACCCCACACAGGTCTATTCGCTCCTTGATGGGAAGACCATCATCAAGACCAATCCCTTCAGCGACATCTTCGGGAACCTCAACCTCAAGGTCGAGCGCATCCTGACCGATGGGCTTAGCGCACAGCTATCCATCTTCACCTCTCCTAAGGCCAATCAAGGGCGACAGTTCGGAGCCTTCAACGACATCACTTCGGTGACGAGTAGTATAGCCCTCTACTCCTTCCAGCCCAAGTATGTCGCCGTCGTGCCGCAAGTACGATGGTATCTCAATGATGGCTTGGGCTATGGCTTCTACATGCAGGCGTATTATCACTACCAGCACACTCAGTTTACCAACCAAGAGATCAGCTCGCACCGCACTCTAATTGGCAGTAATACACCTGAATTTACTCTGGTATATGATGGCCAAGCTACGATGCATGGCTTCGGCTTTGGCGTCGGGGCACAGTGGCTCTTTGGCCGGAGAAAGAATGTCGTCTTAGACTGGTACATCGCTGGGATCGGCCGTGGCTTCGTCCGAGGCAAGCTCACGGGGAGCTATACCCCAGGCATCGACCAGCAGAGCTTCACAGAGCGTATCCGCGAAGAGCTCCCTAACGAAGGAGAGGGCACTGAGTTCTCCTTTGATGCCACACAGCCGAAGGTCACGGTATCGAAGATCAAGTACCAGTCCTATATCCTTGATATGGGGCTCTCCATCGGCTTCCGTTTCTAACGATTCATTATTCGGCTGGGACGCAAAGCCCCAGCCCTATCTACATATTTATGCGAAAGATATTTACCATCCTTATGCTTGGCCTCGGCACACTCCCCGTGCTGGCACAAGAAGCACCCAAGCCCGACCCTACCCAGCTCTACTCGCTCCTTGATGGGAGGACCATCGTCAAGACCGATCCCTTGAGCGTGGTCGTTGGGAAGCTCAACCTTCAGGTCGAGCGCCTCCTCGCCCATGGAGTCAGTGCTCAGCTCGGTCTCTACTTCACCCCTCAGGGAGATGAAGGGACGCAGTCTGGAGCCTTCCACTACCGTAGCTATGCTCTCAGCAACTCCATCGTGTTCTCTCCCGAGCAGCCGAAGCATATAGCCTTCTCGCCCCAACTAAGATGGTATCTCAATGGAGGCTTAGGACACGGCTTCTACATACAGGGCTACTACAGATTCCAGCATAGCGACTTCACCCGCCAGCATATATATGCCCCACACAAGGTGGTAGACGACAAGATGCAGCATATCAGCGTTGACTACGACGGTCAGGCCACGACACACAGCTACGGCCTCAGCATCGGGGCACAATGGCTCTTCGGACGACGGAAGAACATCGTCTTAGACTGGCACATCCTCGGTGTAGGACGTGGCTTCACACGCGGGAGTCTTACAGGCACCTATACTCCTGCGGTTAGCCACGCAGAGGTCGAAAAGGCTCTTCGTCAAGATATCCCCAGAGATATGACGGATGCTGTGTTTACCTTCGATGCCACGCAGCCCCAAGTCAAGGTCTCAAAGATCAAGCAGGCATCTGACATCTTCGATATGGGCGTATCCATTGGCTTCCGCTTCTAAGGCGGACGGGAGGGATGCTGCACACCTCTTCGTGTAAAGCCCTCCCCATTCTCTCCATCATAGCAAAGGCTACATCCGAAGTCAGACTTCGGGTGTAGCCTTTGTTTTGCTCCTAAGCGGAGTATCTTATTCGGAAGGGATGAAGAGCACCCCCGAGCGAGGCAGTGCAAACCAATAGTGGTATGGGGCATGAACGAATAGTGGTCTGAGTGCAAACAACTACTCATTCACACCCCATACCAATAGTCCTTTGCACTTCATCGCCTTCTATAGAGAAGAGGAAGCACTCAGGGAAGCCCCCTCTTCCCTGCAGAAGACGGAGCTACGGAAGGCCAGCATCTCGAAGTTTTCTCTATCGTGGTAGGCAGGGGTAGTAATAGACGTCGGAGAAATTTGCAGCACACACTACGCGGGAAGGAGCATAGCGGGTAAAAAGCGTATCTTTGCAGGGTAACTTGGGTGGAGTACTTATCAGCTCGTCCCTACCCCCGCAAGGCAAGGGGTGTGTGGCCATAGCTGGAGTACGCTTCATCCGATATATAATAGCGCATAGTGGAAACAAAGTACATCTTCGTCACGGGGGGCGTCGTCTCTTCCTTAGGCAAGGGGATCGTAGCAGCCTCTCTTGGCAAGCTCCTACAGGCACGTGGCTACAGCGTCACGATACAGAAGTTCGACCCTTACATCAACATTGACCCAGGCACCCTCAATCCCTACGAGCACGGCGAATGCTATGTCACCGATGACGGGCACGAAGCCGACTTGGACCTCGGACACTATGAGCGCTTCCTCGACATAGCGACCTCACGAGCCAACAACATCACCACCGGGCGTATCTACCAAAACGTCATCCGCAAGGAGCGTAAGGGTGACTACCTCGGCAAGACCGTACAGGTCATACCCCATATCACCGACGAGATCAAGCGCAACGTCAAGCTCCTTGGCCTCAAGAAGCAGTACGACTTCGTCATCACCGAGATCGGTGGTACCGTCGGCGATATCGAATCCCTCCCCTTCCTCGAAAGTGTACGACAGCTCAAGTGGGAGCTCGGGCAGAACTGCCTGTGCGTCCACCTGACCTACGTCCCCTATATCGCTGCGGCTGGTGAAGTGAAGACCAAGCCTACCCAGCACTCCGTCAAGCAGCTCCAGGAGGTTGGTATCCAGCCCGATATCCTCGTCCTGCGCACCGAGCACACGCTCAGCAGCGACATCCTCCGCAAGGTCGCACTCTTCTGTAATGTCTCAGCAGAGTCCGTCGTGCAGAGCGTCGACGTCCCCACCATCTATCAGGTACCCTTGGCACTCGGCGAACAACATCTCGATGAGATCGTGCTCAAGAAGAGCGGTATCACGCCCGAGGCTAAGCCTGAGCTGAAGGAGTGGAAGAAGTTCCTCGCCCTGCGCGAAGAAGCCAAGGACGTCGTCACCATCGCCCTCGTCGGTAAGTACGTCGAGCTGCAGGATGCCTACAAGTCCATCGACGAAGCGCTCCTGCAGTCTGCTACCTACAGTGGCCGCAAGCTCCGCCTCATCTCCGTACACAGCGAGAAGGTCTCTGAGGAGAATGTAGCCGAACTGCTGGGGGATGTTGATGGTGTCGTCGTAGCTCCGGGCTTCGGCTCGCGCGGTGTCGACGGGAAGTTCGTCGCCCTGCGCTATACGCGCGAGCACGGCATCCCCACGCTGGGTATCTGCCTCGGTATGCAGTGCATGGTCATCGAGTTCGCCCGCAACGTCTTGGGCTGGAGCGATGCCCACACCACGGAGATTGACCCCTCGACCACACACAAGGTCGTCGACCTCATGGAAGAGCAGAAGAGCATCTCCGACCTCGGAGGCTCGATGCGTCTCGGTGGCTACGACTGCGTGCTGCGCCCAGGATCAAAGATCGCTGCCGCCTATGGCTCGGACTTCATCCGTGAGCGTCACCGCCACCGCTTCGAGTTCAACAGCCAGTATCGCGAGGCTTACGAAGCAGCTGGCATGATTTGTGCAGGGGAGAACCCTGACACGGGGCTCGTCGAGACGGTAGAGCTCAGCGGACATCCTTGGTATGTCGGCGTACAGTATCACCCTGAGTACCGCAGCACGGTACTCCACCCCAGCCCGCTCTTCCTCGCCTTCGTGAAGGAGGCGATCAAGTATGGTGGCGAGCGCCATCAGGCCTAAGAGAGCAACGCGACTGTATCACATCGTCTCCAGCGCCCCACTGGCGCGTGTGGAGGCATAGTATAGATTAATGGATAAGAATACACTCATCGGAGCCCTACTCATTGGGGCCGTACTCATCGGGTTCACCTGGTTCAGCAAGCCCGACCCGACTCAGCAGACACCGCCACCAGCGGATACCACCCACGTCGTAGCCCAGCAGCCCGCTGCCCCACAGGCCACGGCTGACACCGCTGCCCTCGACAGCACGGGTGCTCCCATCCTCCCCCCTTACCAGCAGGCTAAGGAAGAGAAGGTCATCGTACTGAAGAACGAGAAGCTCGCTCTCTCCATCTCCACCCGTGGTGGTGCCCCTGTCGAAGCTGTACTCGCAGACTACCTCGACCAGTCGAAGAAGCCCGTACACCTCTTCCGTAAGGGCGACACGCGTCTGGATCTCCCCCTGCGCACACTTGACAACCGTATGGTGAGCACGGCTGATGCCAACTTCGACATCATCGAAGCTACCGACTCCACTGCTACCCTGCGTATGCAGCTCGACGAGTCAGCTTACCTCGACTACGTATATAAGCTCCGCAGCTCCGACTACCGCGTGGACTTCACCATCCGCGGTCACGAGCTTCGTCGCTTCCTCCCCGTGAACATTGCGCTACAGGATATCGAGTGGCGTCAGCGCATCCCCCAGCAGGAGCAGTCCTGGAAGTTCGAGGGGCAGTATAGCGGTATCTACTACCACTACCCTCAGGGCGATGTAGACCGTCTCGAGACGACCAGCGAAGCCAACGAAGATATCCAAGAGACGCTGCGCTGGGTAGCCTTCAAGGACAAGTACTTCAGCTCCGTACTGATCGCTTCGGCTACGGGCTTCAAGGATAATAAGCTCACCCTCAAGACCGAGGGCGAAGGTAGCGGCTACGTCCGCTCCGGCGACTTCAAGGGGACCTTCCCCATCTCTGTCAAGGAGACGGAGACCGTCGTGCCCTTTATATTCTTCTTCGGCCCGAACGACTACGACCTCCTGAAGGGCTATGACGAAGGTGTCGACAAGGCAAACGCCCTGCACCTCGACCACCTCGTCTACCTCGGCATGAGCGTCTTCCGCTGGATCAACCAGTATCTGATCATCCCCGTGGTGACCTTCCTCTCTGGCTTCCTGTCGAACTGGGGTATCATCATCCTCTTGATGACGCTCTTCATCAAGATGCTTCTCTGGCCCTTCACCTACAAGAGCTACATGTCGCAGGCGAAGATGCGAGTACTGCGTCCTCAGATCGAGGCCATCAACGCTAAGTACCCCGGCAAGGAGCAGGATCAGATGATGAAGCGTCAGACCGAGACGATGAATCTCTATCGCTCTGCTGGTGCCAGCCCGATGAGCGGCTGTCTGCCTATGCTGCTGCAGATGCCCTTCCTCATCGCGCTGTACATGTACTTCCCTACCTCCATCCTACTGCGCGGACAGGGCTTCCTCTGGGCTGACGACCTCTCTACCTACGATGCCGTCATCTCGTGGCATGCAAACATCCCCCTCATCTCGTCCTTCCTGGGCAACCACCTGAGCCTCTTCTGCGTGCTGATGACGGTGACGAACATCCTCTACACGCGCTACACGATGAATCAGAGCCCCACGGGCGAAGGTATGGCCGGTATGAAGACCATGCCCTATATCATGGCGATCATGTTCTTCTTCATGTTCAACCAGAACGCCTCGGGTCTTAGCTACTACTACTTCGTCTCTACGCTCATCACCATCCTGCAGTACTTCGCCTTCCGCTGGACGCTCAACGAGGACAAGCTCCTCCGCCAGCTCGAAGAGAACAAGAAGAAGCCCCGCAAGAAGTCTAAGTGGATGCAACGCCTCGAGGAAGCTCAGCGCCTCCAGCAGGAGCAGCAGCGCAAAGCCCAGAAGCAAGGCAAGCGCTAATCCTCCGCACCCTCCTATGCACAAATAGATAAGTCAAAGATGCGCATACTCCCCGCTGCGGGAGGCATGCGCATCTTTACTTCTTTCCTCTATACCGACTCCATAGATTTATCCCTTCACTCAATGGAACCCCTCAAGCACGAATGTGGCGTGGCAATGATCCGCCTACGTAAGCCCCTCGCCTACTACCAAGAGAAGTATGGCACCTGGATGTATGGCCTCAATAAGCTCTATCTCCTCATGGAGAAGCAGCACAACCGTGGTCAGGAAGGTGCTGGGCTCGCTGTCGTCAAGCTCCACGCGGCTCCTGGTGACGAATATCTCTTCCGCGAGCGCGCCGAAGGTGCCTCTGCCATCCAAGAGATCTTCAACTCCGTCTACGCCTCCTTCGCTGACGTCCCCGTAGAGAAGCTCGCCGATGCAGCCTATGCCGAGCGCTATCTGCCCTTCGCTGGCTCCTGCCTCATGGGACACCTGCGCTATAGCACGACGGGCAAGAGTGGCCTGACCTACGTGCACCCCATGATCCGCCGCAGCAACTGGCGCGCCAAGTGCCTCTCCATCTGCGGTAACTTCAACCTCACGAACGTCACCGACGTCTTCGACGCCATTACCTCCGTTGGCCAGCATCCCCGCCACGTCTCCGATATGCATATCCTCCTGGAGCAGCTTGGGCACCGCCTTGACCGCGAGGTCGAGCGCCTCTTCAACGAGAGTCGTACCCACGGCCTCACGGGTATGGATATCACGCACTACATCGAGGAGCGCATCGATCTGGCGAACGTCCTGCGCCAGTGTGCCCCCCTCTGGGACGGAGGCTTCGTTATGTGCGGGGAGACGGGTAGCGGTGAGACCTACGCCATGCGCGACCCCCACGGCATCCGTCCAGCCTTCTACTATATCGATGATGAAGTCGTCGTCTTGGCCTCTGAGCGCCCCGTCATCCAGACGGTGATGAACGTCCCCGCCGAGCAGATCACCGAGCTTCGCCCAGGGCAAGCTATCCTCGTCAATCGTGCTGCCGAGGTCCGCACCGAGCAGATCATCCAGCCTAAGAGGGATCAGGCTTGTAGCTTCGAGCGCATCTACTTCTCCCGTGGTAGTGACGTCGACATCTACCGCGAGCGTAAGGCTCTCGGTGAGCAGCTCACGCCCGCTATACTCCGTGCTATCGGTGGCGACCTACGCCACTCGGTCTTCTCCTTCATCCCCAACACGGCCGAAGTCGCTTACTACGGTATGATCGAGGGTATGGACAAGCACCTCACCGAGGAGAAGCTCCGACAGATCAAGAGCACGCCTTCTCTCTCCGACGAAGCGCTGCGTGAGATCCTCTCCGCACGCGTCCGCACGGAGAAGGTCGCTATCAAGGACATCAAGCTCCGCACCTTCATCTCCGAGGGTAAGAGCCGCAATGAGCTCGCAGCGCACGTCTACGACATCACCTACGGCACCGTAGAGCGTGGCGTGGACAACCTCGTCGTCATCGACGACAGTATCGTGCGTGGGACGACCCTTCGCCAGAGTATCATCGGTATCCTCGACCGCCTCGGTCCGAAGAAGATCGTCATCGTCTCGAGCTGCCCACAGGTCCGCTACCCCGACTACTACGGCATCGATATGAGCAAGATGAAGGAGTTCATCGCCTTCCGCGCTGCCATCGCCCTCATCGAAGAGCGAGGCATACAGTACCTCCTCGAGGAGCAGTATCAGAAGGCACGTGAGCTGGAGAGCGTCTCGCACAACAAGCACGTGGAGAATGTCGTCAAGGCGATCTACGCTCCCTTCTCGCCCGAAGAGATCTCCCGCAAGATGGTCGAGCTCCTTCGTCCCATAGACACCAAGGCCGAGGTCGAGCTAGTCTTCCAGAGCCTGGAGGGTCTGCACACGGCGATCCCTGGGCACCCTGGTGACTGGTACTTCAGCGGCAACTACCCCACCGCTGGCGGTTCGCACCTGGTGAACAAGGCCTTCATCGACTACATCGAGCAGGACTACCGCAAGTAAGCGCGCCCCGCTCCGCCCTATAATCCATACAAAGCACCCCGCCCCACACCACGAGCCATCAGGCTTACGGTGTGGGGCGGGGTGCTTTATCCCTATTGAGAAGAGAGCTATACTCCGGCCGACTGAGTGAGAGTCTCCAAGCGTGAGATCAGATGATCGAGTTGCTCACGGAGTGCCGATAGTTCGCCCTCGGCACAGCCTGCATCTCGCAGCTTGGAGGAGAAGAGCGAGGGGATATCCTCAGCCTCCTCGCGCAAGGCCTTCGCCTGAGGTGTGAGACAAAGGATCACCTGCCGGCTATCGACCGTACCACGCATACGTGTGACGAAGCCTGCCGCCTCGAGGCGCTTCAGCAGAGGCGTGAGCGTATTCGTATTCAGCCCCAGACGATCTACGATGTGACTGAGGGGCACCCCGTCCTGCTCCCACAGGACGAGCAAGACCAGATACTGCGGATAGGTCAGCCCCAGACGGTCAAGATGAGGCTGGTAGAGGCGTGTGATCAGCCGGACGACCGTATAGAAGCGGAAGCACAGCTGATCCTCCAGAAGGAGTGAAGGTGAGGACATACGATGTATATATCTTCGAAGAACGCGCACCCCATAGGCACCGAGGGAGGCTACTCCTTCGGCACCTATGGGCTACGCCGTAGATTAGAGTTGAGAGATAGGGCTTAGCACTTCGAGCGCTGGCATAGTGCCTTGAGCGCCCCTGTGGACCACAGAGCCCAGAGGACCAGCAGTGGCTGGAAGAAGAGGCGCACCAAGCGCTTCGTATCCGTATCGAGCCCAAAGGCGCTGATCCCCTCCGTGTACTGATGAATGTTGCCAGGGAAGATCGCCACGAAGAAGATCGCTACGACCAGCCCGACCCACACGCGCTGACGATAGAGAGCTACGAGGGAGAGCCCTAAGAGCATCTCCACGACACCCGAGGCCAGCACGACGAAGTCCTTGCTCATCGTGAGCCAGTCGGGCACCTGCGCCACAAAGTCCGCACGGCGGAAGGTCATGTGGCTGATCCCCGCATAGAGGAGGAAGAGCCCGAGGAGGATACGAAAGGCGTGCTGCGTCTTGCTCGTCGGGAGCGTAGCGGGCATCATACGAGCTCGAGGGTCACGTCGATGTTACCGCGCGTCGCATTGGAGTAGGGGCATACCTGATGGGCACGCTCCATAGCCTGCTGTGCTGCCTCACGATCGATACCATCGACCTCGACACGGAGCTTGACAGCGAGGCCGAAGCCTCCTTCACCATTCTCGCCGAGGCTGACCTCTGCGGTGACGGCCGTCTTCGCATGGAGCTTGCTCTGGCGCAGGACGAGCCCAAGGGCGCTATCGAAGCAGGCGGCATAGCCAGCTGCAAAGAGTTGCTCGGGGTTGGTACCACCGCCCTGACCACCGAGTTCCTTGGGCGAACGGAGCTGTACATCGAGTACACCATCATTACTTACTGCGTGGCCTTCGCGGCGGCCACCTTCGACACGAGCCGAAGTCGTGTACAAAACCTTGATTGACATAGCTGAATCTATTTAATGTAAAGTACGACTGGGAGTAAGAGCATCAGGGCGCTCCTTAGAGCTACTTAGCGAGAAAGCAAGAGGTATCGAGCAGCTTGATAAGACCGCCCCGTTCATTAGAGTCTATTCCTTCCTTATAGCTGATGATCTGTTTCCTCTGCAAAGGTAATACAAATCTTACATATATCGCACACGACATAATTAATTCGAAGGGTAAAGCCTGCGAGAATAGCCTACTCTACTTGCCTTCGTCTCACCACTGATCTCCCACTTTCAAGCCACCCAACAGCCCTATTCAGAGCATTATCTCCCACCCAACTGAGTCGCGTCCACCTAAGTCGCGCAGTCCCTTCCTATACAGCTTCACCCCTCACACACGCTGAGAAAAAGCCCCATCGCAATAATCAAATAATAGACTTCGTATAGTGTATTTTGCTTATCTACGTAGGTAGATTTATCATCCACGCACGTAAACTTTAAGATCCATATGCGTAGATTTTAGATCCAGGCACGTAGACAGAAGTAATGCTATACTCGTTCGTGGCTCTACCACTACGCCGTGGAAGCTTTTCCTTCGGCTGCGTGGAACTTTCCCTGTATAGGAATGCCCTCGCAAGTCAATGAAGACACAAGGGACTCCCGCCCCAATGACGGTAGCTCTCCCCAGCTAATGAGACTCCGACGACGGCACAGGCGAAGGCACTCCATCCCCCCCTTCTCGGAGGTATGACACCAAAGCTCCAAGAGGAGACACAGCACAATTCCGGCAATTCTTCACCGAGTCGTTTGGCACATCTTGGATTTTCAATCTACACTATCACACAGCACATTAAGCATCAAAAAGGAAAATCCTGAGTGGTAGTCACGGCAAATCTTCCACGCTTCATCAAGGGGTAGAAGGTTCATTTATAAGAGCTGAGCATCGCCCATCCTCGGAGGGAGGAGCTGGTAGGCAAGGGAAAAGACAAGAGAAAAGCGGGGGAAAGCAATGAATATTTGGTTGATAACATTTTGTTACCTACCTTTGCATCGCAAATCACCTATGTAAGGTAATTCCATTTACCACACATAGGTCACTCCTAAAAACGATAAGAAATATGATGACTCTTGAGATAAAGAGTAAGGTATCTAAGCAGGGCCTTCGCGCCGGCAAGACGCTTTACTACGCCTACCCCACGAAGCGTGAGAAGCTAAGCATCGACCAAGTGATGGAGCAGATCAGCAGTATTTGCTCGCTCTCCCGCATCGATGTGGAGTCCGCTCTGCGTGCCTTCGCCGAGGTCGTATGTACGAGCTTCGAGCAAGGCGTCGGCGTCGACCTCGGAGAGATGGGTACACTGATGCCCTTCGTCCAAGGCAAGCTGATGAACACCCCCGAGGAGGTCACCGAAGCGACCCTCCAGCCTGCGAAGATCATCATGCACCCGAAGAAGAATATCCGCCAAGCGCTCGGCCGCATCACCTGCCAGATCAAGCGCGAGCCCTCCCAAGACTAAGTAAGAATAAGAAATAGCTATAATGGATCTACGTTTATCAGTACGCACCAAGCGTATAGCCCTCCTTCTCACAGGGCTCGTGGCCAGCACGTCGCTGCTCTCTGCCCAAGAGAAGCTCACCCTCGACGAGTGCCGCGAAATGGCCAAGACCCACAGCCGGGTGCTCCAGCAGAAGGACGCCGAGCGCGAAGCTGCCCACGCCCGCAAGCAAGAGGTCTTCACAAAGTTCTTCCCTCAGGTGACGGCTCGCGGAGCCTACCTGCATATGCAGAAGGAATTCCACCTCATCGACTGGGACAAGCCCCTGGGCTCCTTCAACTTCCTCATCCCCGATCGTCTGCGTCACCTCGGCACCGTCGACCTGCGCAACGTATGGGTAGCCAACGTCACCGCCATCCAGCCCATCTACCTCGGTGGTAAGATCACCACGGGCTATCAGATGGCCTCGCTCGCCGAGCAGCTCCAGGACAACCTCCGTGAGACAGCTGCCACGGAGATCGAGACGAAGGTCGATGAGACCTATTGGCAGATCATCTCCCTCGACAGCAAGTCCCGCCTACTTGACCAGCTCGTGACCCTACTGACGCAGACCGTGCGCGACGTAGATGCCTCTATCGCAGCTGGTGTAGCGACGAAGGCCGACGGCCTCTCCGTCCGCACGAAGCTCAGCGAAGCCGAGGTCAAGCGCAGTCAGGTACAGAATGGCCTCGAGCTCTCGAAGATGCTCTTGGCTGACCTCTGTGGGCTGGAGTCCTCTGCCGACATCCATCTGGCAGACGAAGGACAGATCGAGCTTGCCCTCCCCGCTCCTACTGAGCGCCTGCAGGCAGAGGACCTTCCCGCCGCCGTCGAGCGTCGTAGCGAAGTGCGCTCCCTGCGTATGGTCGACACCATCTATAGCAAGCGCGTGCGTATGGAGACGGCAGAGCTCCTACCTAAGGTCTACGGCTTCGCCAGCTATTCGGCTACGAACCCCAATAGCTTCAATGGTCCGAAGAAGGAATTTGGCGGACAGTATTACCTCGGTGCGATGCTTCAGGTACCCATCTCCGACCTCTTCTCAGGCTCCTTCCGCCGTCGTCAGGCTAAGGCCGAGCACCGTGTCAAGCAGCTCGAGCTCGCCGAAGCCCGCAGTAAGATCACCCTGCAGATGAAGCAGGCACTCCGTACAGCTGACGATGCTCGCCGTGCCTACCAGACGGCTCTCAAGGCGGTCGAGATGGCACGCGAGAACATGCGCTACGCCGAAGTCGGCTACAAGGAAGGCGTCATCCCCCTGCTCAACTACACTATGGCGCAGACCGCCTGGATGAGCGCACAAGACAGCCTCATCGACGCGCAGATCCGCGTCCTCCTCTCCGAAAGCAAACTGAAGAATATCCTTGCCCTATAAAACAATGAGTACTCAACCCACCCAGCAGCCCACGCAGAACGAGGCTGCCAATGCATCGTCCAAGAAAAGTATCATCTTCGGCGTCGGTATCGTCGTCGTAGCTATGGTCCTCTTAGCCCTCTCTGGCTTCATCTTCTTCGGTGAGAAGGAGGATATCATCACCGGCCAAGTAGAGGTCGATGAAGTACGCATCGCGGGCAAGGTCCCAGGTCGTATCACCGAGTTCCTCGTCAGCGAAGGCCAGAGCGTACATCGTGGCGACACCCTTGTACGCATCTATTCGCCCGAAGTCCTCGCTAAGCTCGAGCAAGCTCAGGCTGCTAAGTCCGCTGCCGAAGCCCAGAGCCAGAAGGCACAGGCTGGTGCTCGTAAGGAGCAGAAGGAAGGCGCCTACGAGATGTGGCAGAAGGCTAAGGCTGGCCTCGAGGTCGCAGAGAAGAGCTTCGAGCGCGTCGAGCGCCTCTACAAGGAAGGCGTCCTCCCCGCACAGAAGTACGACGAAGCCACCGCTCAGCTCAACGCCATGCGCGCTACCGAGCGTGCTGCTCGCAGCCAGTACGATATGGCGATGAACGGTGCTCAGCGTGAGGACAAGTGGGCTGCTCAGGCTCTCGTCGAGCGCGCTGCAGGTGCTATCACCGAGGTCGACGCTTACCTCAAGGAGGGTGCGCTCATCGCTCCCGTCGACGGTATCATCTCCGAGATCTACCCTCATCAGGGCGAGCTCGTCGGTACGGGCGCTCCTATCATGAGCATCTCCGACTACCGCGCCGTGCGTGTCCTCTTCGCTGTGCGCGAAGACAAGCTCGCCGGCCTACGTCAGGGCAGCAAGCTCCACGGCACTATCCCCGCCCTCGGTGGGAAGAAGGTCGAGCTAACTGTCTCGAAGATGAAGGACATGGGGAACTACGCCACGTGGAAGGCTACGAAGCCCCGCGACCAGCACGACCTGCGCACCTTCGAAGTAACTGCTCAGCCCACCCAGCCTGTCGAAGGTCTGCTGGCGGGTATGACGATCGTACTTGACAAGGGTCAGCTCTAAGATGTCAACCCCCAAGACAGGTCTGGGTGCCGTACTGAGGCGCGAACTCCGCTACCTCACGACGCGCCCTATCTACCTCTTCGCCATCTTCGGGGCACCGCTCTTGGTCACCCTTATGCTCCTCTACATGATGGGCGGAGGACTCCCGACCAATATGCCCGTAGCGGTCGTGGACGAAGACCACACCGCTACCTCGCGTGCCCTCACACGTAGCCTCGACGCCTTCCAGAGCTCTGAGGTAGTCCTCGAGGCAGCCTCGATGCCCGAGGCGCTCGAAGCGATGCGCCGTGGGGAGGTCTATGCGATCTTCCACATCCCCTCCGGCCTGCAGGCGGGTGCGGGATCGGCACGTCAGCCCAAGCTCCACTATTATACCAATAGCGCCTACCTGATGGCAGGGAGCTTCACCTTCCGCGATATGAAGATGCTCTCCGAGCTTGCTTCGGCCAAGGTCGGCCTTCAGACCGGCCAAGCCAAGGGTAAGACGATGGAGGAGATTATGGCTACCGTGCAGCCCATCGTCGTGCGCAATGAGGTGATGAGTAATCCCTGGCTGAACTATTCGGCCTACCTCACCACGACGATCCTCCCTGGTATCCTGCAGCTGATGATCCTACTCCTCACCTCGTACAGCATTGGTCTCGAGATCAAGCGCGGTACGGCGAGCGAATGGCTTCGTCTGGCTAAGGGCTCGATGAGCCGTGCGCTCATCGGCAAGCTCCTGCCGCAGACCATCCTCTTCGTCCTCTCGGGCTGGATCATCCAGGGTATCCTCTACGGCTGGATGGGCTACCCCCTGCAGTCGGGCTGGGCACCGATGGCGCTTGCCATGCTCTTCCTCGTGCTGGCAGCTCAGGCTCTCGGTATCTTCTTCATCTCGCTGATCCCCGTGCTCCGCATGGGGATGAGCCTCGGTAGCCTCCTCGGGATGCTGTCCTTCTCGATCTCAGGGATGAGTATCCCCGTGAGCTCGATGATCGCACCGATGCAGACGCTGGCCTATATCTTCCCCCTGCGCTACTACTTCCGCATAGGGATCAATCAGGCGCTCATCGGGGCCCCCTTCGCCGACTCGCTCCCCCAATATATCGGGCTACTCGCCTTCATATTCCTGCCGCTCATCATGCTGCCTCGTCTGAGGAAGTACCTCCTGAATGTCGGCTATATCGCTTGATGCTTCTATGAATATCATCCGATCTCTCAGACTCCGTATGAGTGACCTCTGGCAGGTCTGCCTCAGGGAGTTCCGTCATATCTTCGCCGACAGCGGGGCTATCCTCTTCTTCCTCGTCGTCCCCTTCGCCTATCCCTTCCTCTACTCCGCCCTCTATGGGAGCGAAGTCGTGCGGGAGGCACCACTGGTCGTCATCGACAAGAGCCACACGGCACACTCACGCGAATTCATTCGCCGTGTCGACGCTTCGCCCGATGTACGTGTGGTAGCTCATGTCGCAGGGGAGTCAGAGGCCTACCGCCTCATCGGGGAGGAGCGTGCCTACGGCATCTTGATTATCCCCGAGGACTTCGATCGTATGCTGATGAGCGGGCGCCAAGCGCACGTTGATCTGCATGCGACCTTCGTCTCCGCACTCTACTATAAGGCCTTCTCTCTGGCGACGACCGAGGTAGCGCTGACGATGGGGCGCGAAATCGAAGCGGAGCGCCACCACGGCCCCTCCAGCGAAGCCACACGTATCTCCGTCCGCCCCATCGAGAGCGAATGGGTCGTACCCTACAACCCGCAAGGGGGCTTCCAAGGCTTCCTCCTGCCTGGGGTGCTGGTGCTGATCATCCAGCAGACGCTCCTCATCGGCATTGCGATGATGTCGGGTACGCAGCGTGAGCATGGCGGGCTGAGCACGCCTGTGCAGTACGTCGGAGGGCACTACGTCAGCGTGATGCGCCTCCTCATAGGTCGTGCGATCTGCTACTTCACCCTCTACTCGGTGACGTCGCTCTTCACGCTGGTCGTCGCACCCTGGCTCTTCGGCCTGCCACAGCTGACGGACTTCACGACCTATGTGCTGCTCTTCCTGCCGATGATCCTGGCGATGATCTTCTTCTCTCTCGGCTGTAGTCTCCTGACGCGCCACCGTGAGAAGGCGATGATCCTCTGGGTCTTCACCTCGGTACCCTTCCTCTTCCTCACGGGGCTGTCGTGGCCTCTGTCGGCTATCCCTGGTCCCTTGCGCGCGCTGGGCTATCTCATCCCCTCGACGCCTGGCGTCCAAGCCTTCGTCGCCGTGAGCAGTATGGGCGCACAGCTCTCCGACATTCTACCGCAGTACATCACGCTGTGGGTACAGGCTCTGGTCTACTTCCTGATCACGTCCTTCGCCTACGCTCGCGTACTGCGCCGCTCTTAGCGCATCACTTAGTCGTATCAAACGTGCGAGGCCCGAAGCATCTCTGCTTCGGGCCTCGTACGTTTTACACCACCAAGATAAGACTATTTGCGCTCAAGCTTCATACGGTAGCGCAATTTCGGAGTCCGTCCCTTCGGAGAGAAAAGCTGAAAGTAGTAGTCAAATGATTTCCTCTGAGTACGAATAAAAGTTGCTGACGAATAGCTGATGAGTTTGATCTACGTGCGTGGCTCTAAAATCTACGTGCGTAGTCTTTGGGATTTACGTACATAGTCTTTAAGACTACGTGCGTAGACAAAGGAAAAGCACTATGGGAAGCTCCCTTTTCCTTCACGAGAATGTAGATTTTGCTCCGCTGGGCAAGAAAAAACCCCGTGATAGGGTTCCCACCACCCTCCCACAGCATTATTCTTGCATCATAAGCTGATAATCCATATCTTGCACGTTGATAATCACGGGGGTGCAGTCGCACAGACCCGCATTTTCCCTCCCCCAAGAATACAAGCGACTAAGCATAGTCCATCTCTCCATGCAGCAAATCACCCTCTCCCAAGTCCTACCCGAGGTCTTCCGTGAGCGTACCGATCTCATCTCCGAGGTCTGGCGACAGGAGCTCAGTCTCGAGCGGAGCAAGCACTATCTCATAGAAGCCTCTTCCGGCGCTGGTAAGTCGTCCTTCTGTAGCTTCGTCTACGGCTGGCGTGGCGACTACTCGGGGCGCATCGCCTTTGACGGACAAGATATCCGCGCACTCTCCGCCTCAGCCTGGGGGCGCATCCGACGTGAGTCCCTGAGCTTCCTCTTCCAGGATATGCGCCTCTTCGGCGAGCTAACGGCTTGGGACAACGTGTGGATCAAGAACCAACTCACAGGGCATAAGGACCGCCAGACTATCGAGAGCTACTTCGAGGCACTCGGTATTGCCGAGAAGCTCAAGAGCCCCGCACGCCTGCTGTCCCTCGGGCAGCAGCAGCGCCTTGCCGCTATCCGCTCGCTCTGTCAGCCCTTCGACTTCCTCCTCCTCGACGAGCCCATCAGCCACCTCGATGAGGCGAACGGCCGCACGCTCGCAGGGCTCATCACCACCGAAGCCACCGCCCAAGGCGCCTCCGTCATCGTCACCTCCGTAGGCAAGCACCTACCGCTGGAGTATCACCACACCTACCAGCTATAGCCCTATGAATAGACTTGTCATACGCCTGCTGAGCCGTCATATCAGCCCACTGCAGCTCTTCGGCTTCTTCGTCGCCAATCTCATCGGCATGGCTATCATCCTACTCGGATGCCAGTTCTACCAAGATGCGACGAGCGTCCTCGGTGCGAAGGATCGCTTCATGAAGGGCGACTACATCATCATCAGCAAGCAGGTACGCGGTGGCATCTTCGGCGGGAAGAAGAGCAACAGCTTCTCCGCCAGCGAAATCGAAGAGCTATCGAAGCAAGACTTTGCCCTGCGTGTCGGGCGCTTCCTCCCCTCGAAGTTCCGTGTGTCGGCTGGCCTGACGCTCGGCATCGGGATGTCGACGTATATGTTCTTCGAAGCCGTACCCGAAGAGTTCCTCGACGTGAAGGCCGAGGACTGGAAGTACGACCCGAATAGCGATGAGGTGCCTATCATCATCCCACGCAACTACCTCGGGCTGTACAACTCTGCCTTCGCGCAGAGCCAGGGCCTTCCGCTTCTCTCCGAGGCGACGATGAGTAGCCTTCCCCTCCAGCTTGACCTCTCGGGCGCTGGCGAAGAGGTCCAGCTACGTGGCCGTATCGTAGGCTTCTCCAACCGCCTCAATACGCTACTCGTCCCCCTACCCTTCCTCGAGGCGATGAACGAACGCTTGGCACCTGGTGCCGAAGCCCCCTCGACACGCCTCATCGTCGAGGTCAAGAGTCCTTCCGATCCAGCCATCACGCTCTACCTGCGTGACCACCACTATGAGAGCGAAGGCGAGCGCCTGGCGTCAGGCGAATCGATGTACCTCCTGCGACTCCTCGCGGGACTTGTCTTAGCTATCGGGGTACTCATCTCCGCCCTCTCGGTCTATCTGCTTCTCCTCTCGATATACCTGCTCCTGCAGAAGAATACGCGACAGATCGAGGATCTCCTACTGCTCGGCTACACGCGTAGTGCCGTCATCCGCCCCTACATCGCACTGACGCTCCTCGTACAGTGTGCTGTCCTCGGCCTTAGCCTCGTCGCTGTAGCCTATGCCCGCGGCTACTATATCGAGGCAGCTCAGCGCCTACTCTCTGACGAAGTGAGCGGAGGGCTTGGTACGACCGCCCTCATCGGTGTCGGCATCTTCCTCATCACAGCGCTCATCAATACGCTCTCCATCCGCCACAAGGTGCACAGCCTACGCCTCTTCGCTAAGGCATAGCCTCCACTAAGCGCCACAAAAGCATAAGCCCGTGCCCCCAGATATGGGAGCACGGGCTTATGCTTTTATCGGCTTTTCAGCTGACTACGGCGAGGGGCGATTAGCCGAGTGCCTTACGCAGCTCATCGAGCTGCTGACGGATCTGCCGTAGGCGGAGCAGCGTGTCGGCGCGCGACTCGAGGGAGGACTGACGGACGCGAAGCTGGGCATTCGCCCCCTCGATCGTCATCCCCTTCTCTCGCAGGAGGAGCTGTATGGTGCGTAGCGTCTCGATATCCCGCTCGGTGTACTGCCGCACGCCCTTAGGGGAGATGTGAGGCGATACCTGCGGGAAGACCGTCTCCCAGTAGCGGACGGTCGAGACGGGCTCACCGAGCTGGTGCGCCACCTCCTTGATGCGGTAGAAGAGTCGCTTAGCCATAGCTGCGAGAGCTTACTTTGCTGCGGGGATGTAGGTCTCGAGGAGCTTGACCTTGCCCACGGGTGTGAGGGTGAGCGAAGGATTGGAAGCAGGGACGAGTACGCTCTGACCCTGATGCAGCTCGACGACCGTGCCGTCAGCATCCGTCAGACGTACGCCACCCTCCATACAGATGTAGATGACGAAGCTATCCAGCTTAGACCAGTCGCGAGCAAGTGGGGCATCGAGGTCGAGGAGGTTCGTCTCGAAGTAGCGGCAAGATACCAGCTCTACGGGAGCATCTACCTGAGGCGTGTAAGCCGTGCGGTAGTCCTCCTCGAGGTGATAGTCGATGGCGTCCTTCGCCAGCTCGGTGTGGAGCTCACGCTTGTTGCCCGCAGCATCCGTACGATCATAGTCGTAGATACGGTAGGTGATATTAGAGGTCTGCTGGATCTCAGCGATGAAGCAGCCTGCACCGATAGCGTGGACACGGCCTGCGGGGAGGAAGAAGACGTCACCAGCATTCACTTCGTACTCGGCGAGAGCCTCGACGATGGTGCCTTCTTCGATACGGCGCACGTAGTCCTCGGGCGAAGACTGCACGGCGAAGCCACTATAGAGCTTAGCCCCTGGGGTCGCGTTGATGACGTACCACATCTCGGTCTTCCCGAAGGAATTGTGACGCTTGAGACCGAGGGCATCATCGGGATGCACCTGGATAGAGAGGTAGTCGCGGGCATCGATGAACTTGATGAGCAGGGGGAAGCGGCGACCAAAGCGCTCGAGGACGCTCTTACCGACGAGCTCTTCGCCGTAGGTATGGATCAGTTCGTCGAGGTTCTTCCCAGCGAGCGGGCCAGCTGCGACGACGGAGTAATTGTCGTCGACGTGAGAGATTTCCCAGCTCTCACCGACCTTCTTATCGTCGGGGGTAAGACCTTTGAATGGGCGGATAGCACTGCCGCCCCAGATGACTTCCTTCAAGAGAGGCTCGAAGGTCAGGGGATATAGTTTATTGATAGACATAATGGGATGTATGATATCGTGGAGATATACGTGGATTGTCGGATGACGGTGCAAAGGTAGTCATTATAGCCTCTACACCCTATTTATACATAGGTACAAAGAGAAGAAGCGAGCGCTTAGACCGCAGGGAGGTTCATCCCCGTGATGCGGCGATAGAGGTCGAGGGCATAGATATCCGTCATCCCCGAGATATAGTCCAGCGTGCTCTGGATGCGTCCGTACATCGAGGACTGCCCCATCTCATACTGGCTACTTACGCGACTGAGGAGCGTGCGGCTGTACTGGTAGTCGGGGTGAAGCTGTGCCTCGAGGAGCTGATCCAGCAGGGCGGTGAAGATACGATGCCCTGCGAGCTCGACGTCGACGACCTCGCGAGCCCGATAGATGCGGGCATAGGCCGTCTGGCTACATGCCTCGTAGGCAGCCTTCGTGCGTGGCTCGAGGTGATGGATGAGGCTACCAGAGAAGGTCCCCGCGAGGATCTCCCGCTCAGCATCGAGGAAGATACCTGCGGCCTCCTCGACCAAGAGGTTGATGACCTTGGAGCGCAGGTAAGCCGTCTGCTCGTTGGGATCAGTGATATGCCGAAGGCCCTGCTGCACCTCCCGAAGCTCCGCCTCGGAGAAGAAGGCCGAGAGCAACCCCTGTGCCTCCTCACGACTCAGGATGTGGAGCTTCGCGGCATCCTCGATGTCCATAATCTGATAGCATATATCGTCTGCGGCCTCCACGAGGTAGACCAGCGGATGGCGGGCATAGCTCAGCGCTGAGGCGGTGCGTCGCTCGAGACCCAGCTCTGTGGCGACCTCCTTCATCGTCTCCTCTTCGGTGGCGAAGAAGCCGAACTTACTCTTCCCCCCTGCCAAGAGACTGCTGTAGGGATACTTCACGATGCTCGCCACCGTGCTATACGTCAGGGCAAAGCCCCCAGGACGGCGACCACGGAACTGATGTGTCAGGAGGCGGAAGGCATTCGCATTCCCCTCGAAGTAGAGGAAGTCCTCCCAGCGTCCGCCCTCGGCACGTACCAAAGGCTCCCAGCGCTTCCCTGGGCCTTCACCGAAGTAAGCGCTGATCGCACGCTCTCCGCTGTGTCCGAAGGGCGGATTCCCCATATCGTGTGCCAGACACGCAGCGCTGACGATGGCACTGATCCCCGAGCGGAAGGGCGTCTCACGATCGGAGGGATAGCGCTCGGAGAGCACCTCCCCGACGATGTTGCCCAGCGAGCGCCCGAGGCAGCTCACCTCGAGGCTATGCGTCAGGCGGTTGTGCACGAAGATGTTCCCAGGGAGTGGGAAGACCTGCGTCTTATTCTGTAGGCGACGGAAGGCAGGCGAGAAGACTAAGCGGTCATAGTCCCGCTCGAAGTCGCTTCGTGCCCAGCCCCGCGACTGGGGGCGCTCTGCGCGGTCTGCACCCAGACGGCGGTCAGAGAGGAGTTGGGTCCAATGCATTGGCTTAGGATCGAGAGCGAGCAGGGAGACTCCCCGCTCGTAGTAAGGAGATGAATGATACCACAAAGGTAGTGCATCTAAGCGCTTTAACCCTCATCTCCCCCGAGATCAGGATACATGCCCCGAAGGAGGTGATGTGAACTAATATAGGTCGGCGCGCTGACCTATATTGAGATTGTTGCACAGAGTCCTGTTTCCTATTTAGAGTGCTAAGGCATCGTGCGCCCAGCTCCCCGATACACCTCTCCGAAGTGACCGAGCAAGCCCTACGCCTTATCACATATATTCCTCTTATCCTGCGAAGGAAAAAGTGTCCTTCTCATGAAGGAAAGAGCGCCTTCACATAGTGGTTTTTCAGTATCTATGCACGTAGTCTTAAAGACTAGGTACGTAAATCCAAATGTCCACGTACGTAGATATTAGAGCCACGTACGTAGCCCAAACTTATTTGCCACTCGTCCACAACTTTTATCCCTACGCGGAGCAACAGTCTCATATTGGTCGAGAAGCGAAGCTATATAGGTCGATATATGTGACCTATATTGGTTCGAGCAGTGACCTATATAGGTTCGTCCGGTGACCTATATAGGTCGCTATCCCCCTCCTCCACAGCTCGGAGCAGCGAAGCGATATACATCTGAATATCAATCACTAACGAAGCGCCTTTAGTCTCCCATTTCCCCGCTCTACTCTTCGGCACAGCGACATCCTTTGCTCCCAGGATAATAGGAGGAGCGAAATGCCCGTTTGAGCTAGTAGCTAAGTGATCACACGGAGCGGCCTCTTTTGTGGATATATCCCTATATTTGCAGTATATAGATGCCCCCAATTAACTACACATCATAGCGACTTATGAAACGAATCAAACATTACCTTCTCCTCTTAGCAGTCCTTGCCCTCGGGCTCTCCAGCTGTAGCAAGGACCAAGCTTACCAGCATGCCCTGCCGGCTGATGCCTTCTCGGTATGCTCCTTCGACCTCAAGTCCATGGCCAAGAAAGCCGGCGTCACCAACAGTAAGGATGGCGAGCTACAGAAGCGTCTCACCGAGATGCTGAGCGACAGCGAGGAGGCCGAAGCCTACTACAAGGAGCTCATCCAAAACCCCAGCAAGAGCGGTGTCGACCTCAAGAGCCCCGTCTTCCTCTTCTCCAATGAAAAGGTCAGCCTCGGCTACCTCCTGCGTGTAGATGACAAGAGCAAGCTCGAGGCCTGTGTGAACAAGCTCCGTAAGCTCCGCAACAAGGATGCTGCAGCTCTCAAGGCCGAGGACGGCATCTTCTTCGATATCGACGAAGACTCCACCGAACCCGAAGATGTCGAATACGATGAGAGTGAGTACGACACCATCGAAGAGACCAGCGACACGACAGCCCACCAGTCCCCGATCTCTACCTATCATGCCTCAGGGAATGTCACGGTCTACGCCTTCAATGACAAGGCTTTCATCTCCCTCAACACCAGCGAGTCGACCATCGAAGAGACGAAGCAGCTCGCTAAGCAGTACCTCAGCCAGACCAAGGACAAGAGCTATGTAGCTACCCCAGCCTTCCGTGACCTCGAGGACCAGAAGGGCGATATCCGCGGTGTCCTCTCGATGTCAAAGTTCCTGGACTCCAGCTATGGCAAATCAATGACTAAGAACATTGTAGGCCTTTCGGATGCCACCAACTTCGATGGCATCGATATGAAGAAGTGCTACATGCTCTACTCAGTCTCCTTCGAGACGGGCGAAGTCGTAGGTACCATGACCTATGGTAGCGAAGACAAGGAGATCCTTAAGAAGCTCAAGAAGATCGCCGAGGAAGTCTCTCCCAAGTCCGTACAGGATGACCTCGTGAAGTACCTCCCCAAGGATAGCTACATAACCGCTGCTGCTACGATCAGCGCACAGAAGCTCCTCGAGCACTACAGCAAGCTCCCTACCTTCAAGGAAGCACTCTCAAACCTCAAGGAGGAAGGTATCGATATCGAAGCTATTGCTCCCACCCTCGGAGAGGAGATCGCCTTCACCTTCCCCCACATCAACGCGGAGCAGTCGGAATTCGGCCTCGTAGGCTACCTCAAGACGAAGGATGCTACGCTCGTGGACATGCTCTACCAGCAGGCTGAGAAGGAGCACTCTGGCAGATACATCAAGGACGGTGGTGAGCACCGCTATCGCAATGCGGATGATCCCTTCTTCTTCGGCTACCAAGATGGTGTGACCTATATGGCCTACGGCGGTATGGGAAGAGAGCTGCTCTTCAAGACGTCGGGTGAGAACTTCACGAAGCACAGCGACTACAGCTCGCTCAAGAAGGGCAACAGCTTCTCCTACATCGACCTGAAGAAGCTCCTGACGACGGCTCCTACCTCTGATCTGCTCCAGATGTTTATCGGCGAGAAGGCCAAGGCCTTCCGCGTCCTCCAGTCCCTGAGCTTCACGGCCACCAATCTCGATGGTAAGATGAGCCTGAAGATCGACTCGAAGGAGAACTCGCTGAAGACGCTCGCAGACCTCTTCGCCGCCCTGCGATAATCCCTCACGATCAGCGCTCTGCACCGAGCGCCCCCCTTACGCAGTGCCTCGCCCCTCGATCTGAGGAGCGGGGCACTGCGCATTTAGCGGGCACTCACCCGCCAGATAGTCGGAATAGAATGCGTACCTTTGTGCCACTGTGCAAGGGATTTGCACGACGTACATTCCATCATTTACTCCCTCCCGCATGCAGCAAGATACCCCTACATTTTCGCCGAAGCGATGGGGCTGGTTCGGTCTGAGCCCTCTCATCGTCTTCCTCTCCGTCTATCTACTGACCTCGATTTGTGCAGGGGACTTCTATAAGATGCCCATCACGGTGGCCTTCACAGTAGCCTCGATCTATGCCGTCGCTATCACCCGCGGCATCAAGCTCGAGGAGCGTATCCGCCAGTACTCACGTGGTGCCTCCGACCCGAATATCCTCCTGATGATCTGGATCTTCGTCTTGGCTGGTGCCTTCGCTACAGGTGCTAAGAGTATGGGTGCCATTGACGCGACCGTGAACCTCATCCTCTCGCTCCTCCCCTCCTCGCTCCTCCTCCCTGGACTCTTCATCGCGGCGTGCTTCATCTCCCTCTCCATCGGCACGAGTGTCGGCACGGTCATCGCCCTCGTACCCATCGCCCTCGGGCTCGGTGAGAGCCTCGGGCTATCGAATGCCTATGTAGCTGCCGTCGTCACGGGGGGCGCCTTCTTCGGCGACAACCTCTCGTTCATCTCCGACACGACTATCGCTGCGACCCGCACACAGGGCTGTAGCATGAAGGATAAGTTCCGTGCGAACATCGCTATCGTCCTACCAGCCGCCATCATCGCTCTCGTCCTCTACTTCGTCGTCGGGCTGGAGCTCCCTGCCGTACGTCCCTCGGGCGAAGGCTCCTTCCTCCTCACCCTCCCCTACCTCCTTGTCCTCGTGGCGGCCGTCGCTGGAATGAACGTGCTGGGCGTCCTCACCCTCGGCATCATCGCCTGCGGTGCTGTCGGGCTGGGTACAGGTACGCTACCCGCCTGGGACTGGATAGCCGCTCTCGGCAGTGGTATCACGGGCATGGGCGAGCTAATCATCGTGACACTGATGGCAGGCGGTGTACTCGAGCTCATCCGCTACAACGGCGGTATCGATTACCTCCTCAGGCACCTCACGCGTGGCATCAGTGGCAAGCGCGGGGCTGAGCTGACTATCGCTATCCTAGTCTCTGTGGCCAACCTCTGCACAGCAAACAATACGATCGCTATCCTCACCACGGGCAAGGTATCCCGTGAGATCACGAAGCAGTACGGCCTCGATCCTCGCAAGACGGCAAGTATCCTCGATACCTTCTCCTGCTTCGTGCAGGGACTCATCCCCTATGGTGCACAGCTCCTCCTTGCTTCGAAGCTCGCAGGTGTGTCGCCCATGGACATCGTCCCCAACCTCTACTATCCCTTCATCATGGGTGGCTGCGCACTGCTCTCGATCCTCCTGCGCTTCCCACGCCGCTACTCCCGCTGACCCGTCATGCCTACCATCGAGCTATACCCTATACCTTGGGGACAAGAGCCCCCAGCACATCTGCGACAGATCTATGAGGAAGCCTTCCCTCCCGAAGAGCGTCGTCCGTGGACGCAGCTCTTCGGCCCAGAGCGCTGCGAACATATAGCTCAGCTCATCCTCTCCGATGACGAGGTCGTGGGCTTCGTCGTAGGCTGGGAGCTACCTTCATCACATTACTTTGAGTACCTTGTCATTGATCCCAATCGAAGAGGACAAGGCCTTGGTAGTAAGGTACTCCAGCTGCTGGGACAGCTCTACGATGACGAATATCCCATCGTCCTCGAAGCCGAACCAGCGGGCTACTCACCGATGGCGGAGCGACGCTTAGCCTTCTATGCACGCTTTGGGCTCATCGTACAGCCCTTCGACTACCGCCAGCCACCCTATGGAGCAGACCTCCCCTGGGTCGATCTACACTTACTCTCTAATCGCTCTCTGCAGGAAGCAGACTTCCTCCGCATCCAGCAGGAGATCCACCGCCAAGTCTACCGTATCTCTTCAGACAAGTAATGTCTATCCAACAAGTAAAGCCCTATGAATAACTTCACCTTCCGCAATCCCACCAAGCTCGTCTTCGGCAAAGACAGCATCCTGGAGCTCCCGAAGCTCCTTCCCTCAGATGCCAAGATCCTCCTCACCTTCGGCGGGGGTAGCGTCAAGCGTAATGGTGTCTACGAAGCCGTCATCAGTCAGCTCAGTGGCTTCCAGACCGTAGAGTTCTGGGGCATCGAACCTAACCCCAAGGTAGAGACCCTGCGTAAGGCTATCGCACTTGGGAAGCAGGAGGGAGTCACCTTCGTCCTCGCAGTGGGCGGAGGGAGTGTCCTCGATGCCAGCAAGCTTATCGTCAATGCTATCCCCTCGGAGCGTGATGCTTGGGATCTCGTACTACATGGGGCTGACCGAAGCGTCCAGACCCTTCCACTTGGCACCGTGCTGACGATCCCCGCTACGGGCTCAGAGATGAACCGTGGAGCCGTGATCTCCAGCGAAGCGACACATGAGAAGTTCGGCTTCTACAACGAATATCCTCTATTCTCGATCCTCGATCCGAGCTATACCTATTCCCTACCCGACTACCAGATAGCGTGCGGTATCGCCGATAGCTTCATCCACGTCGTAGAGCAGTACCTCACCCGTGTCGGGGAGAGTCCTCTCATGGATCGCTGGGCAGAAGGCATTCTACTCACCCTCATCGAGGAGGCAGACAAGATCAAGGCTCAGCCTGCAGACTACGATGCACGTGCCACCTTCATGCTCTCGGCGACGATGGCACTCAATGGCTTCATCTCTATGGGCGTGACACAAGACTGGGCGACCCATCGCATAGGGCATGAGATCACGGCTCTCACGGGGCTAACGCATGGTCACACACTGGTCATCGTCCTACCCGCCCTCCTCAGAGAGCAGGCTGGCAAGGGGAAGCATGCCAAGCTCCTGCAGTATGCCTCCCGTATCTGGGGTCTTACCGAGGGTAGTGAGGACGAACGCATCACTCAGGCTATCGACAAGACGGAAGCATTCTTCCGTTCGCTTGGTCTCGAGACGCGTCTCGCTGAGCGTGGCTTCGGAGATGACCTACGCGAAGAGGTCGTCCGTCGCTTCCGTGAGCGTGGCACCCTCCTCGGTGAAGATCAAGACATCGACCACGAAGCAGTAGCACGCATCCTTGCTCGCTGCTAATCCCCCCTTATCATACACAAAACCTCCTCTATGACTCTTGCCATCCTTGCCGTCTCACCCCAAGGGATCCAGACGGCTAAGCCAATCCTATCCAACTATCCCGATGCTCGCCTCTTCTCCACTCACCCTGGGGAAGGGGTCGAGCACATCGATCATATCCAGTCGTTCGTAGCCGAGCAGTTCACCGCATTCGAAGGGTGGATCTTCATCGGAGCTATGGGTATCTGTGTGCGTAGCATCGCTCCACTGATCGGGCACAAGTACACCGATCCAGCGGTGATCAACATCGACAGCACGGGGCGCCACGTCGTCTCCGTCCTCTCTGGACACATCGGCGGTGCCAACGAGCTGACACGTGACCTCGCCGCCCTCCTCAGTGCCGAGCCCGTCATCAGCACGCAGACTGACAATACAGGCCTGTGGGCTCTGGATCTCTTCTCTCGCCGCTATGGCTGGGTGACCAAGGCCAGCTCCGAGGGGCTGAACCGCCCCATCGCTCTCTATACAAATGGAGAGAAGACCGCCCTCCTCCTCGAGGTGCAGGACAAGGGTACAAGCGAGCTGGAGCGTACCAAGGCCGACCATGTCGACGTCTATTACTCACGTGAGGAGCTTATCCCTCGTCTCTCCGAGTACGCGCTGCTCCTCGTCGTCTCCTACCGAGCACTGGAGACCGACCTACTCCCCGTCGTGCACTTCATCCCGCCCGTATTGAGCCTCGGCCTCGGCTGCCGCTATCAGTGCGACCCCAAGGATATTGTCAGCTATATCCTCGGTGAGATACACCGTCACGGCTTCTTCCCCGAGGCCATCCACCATTTGGCGACCATCGATCTCAAGAAGGACGAGCCGCTCCTGCATGAGCTCGCCGCGACCCTCCAGCTCACTCCCGAGATCTACACCGCAGCCGACCTGGCAGACGTAGAGGTCGCTAATCCCTCGAAGAAGGTCCACGAGGTGACGGGCGTATGGGGCGTAGCTGAGAGCACGGCACGCTATGCTGCCTCCCTCGGCAGTCTTGTCCTCGAGAAGCAGAAGGGCATGCTCCACAATGGCAATGACTTCACCTTCGCTCTGGCTGTAGAGCGCAGTGCAGAGCGCCGCGGACATATCGAGATCGTCGGTGCAGGTCCTGGTGACCCCGACCTCATCTCCATCCGTGGTCGTCAGTGGCTGGAGATCGCTGACCTCATCCTCTATGCGGGAAGCCTCGTCCCTCGTGCTCTCACGCTATGCGCTAAGCCAGGTGCTACGGTGCGTAGCTCTGCTGACATGAACCTCGAGGAGCAGTTCGCTCTGATGAAGGAGTTCTACGACAAGGGTCTCATCGTCGCCCGCCTTCACACCGGTGACCCCTGTATCTACGGGGCTATCCAGGAGCAGATGGCCTTCTTCGATGCCTATGGGATGAGCTACCATATCACCCCAGGGATCTCGTCCTTCCAGGCGGCAGCTGCAGAGCTCCGCTCACAGTTCACCATCCCCGAGAAGACGCAGACCATCATCTTGACGCGTGGCGAAGGCCGCACGAAGATGCCCGAGACGGAGCAGCTTCACCTCTTGGCTCGCTCACAGAGCACGATGTGTATCTTCCTCAGCGCGGGTATCGTCGACGACGTACAGCGCCAGCTCCTTGAGCACTATCCCGAGGATACGCCCGTCGCGGCCTGCTACCACCTGACGTGGCCTGACCAGCGTATCTACCGTGGCGTACTGCGTGACCTCGCACAGATTGTCCACGAGAACAAGCTCACCCTGACGACGATGATCGTCGTCGGCGAAGCCATCGACAATCGCAAGGGGCTCTCTCGCCTCTATGCCGATGAGTTCAAGCACCTCTTCCGCAAGTAGTCTCTCGCGCTACCCAAGAGAGTAGCCAACGAGAGCAAAAGGTCACGGCCTCCATCCCTACCGAGTAGAGATGGAGGCCGTGACCTTTTATATGGGGAGCGTATATCTGCTTAGATGAGGCTGTAGCCGAGAGTCCAGCCCTCTATTTAGAGTGCTAAGGCATCGTGCGCCCAGCTCCCCGATATACCTCTCCGAAGTGATACGCAAGCCCTTCGCCTTATCGCGAGTATTCCTCTTATCCAGCGAAGGGAAAAGCATTGTTCTCGTGAAGAAAAAAGTGCCTTCACATAGTGGTTTTCTCTATCTACGTACGTAGTCTTAAAGACCAGGCACGTCAATCTAAATATCCACGTACGTAGATATTAGAGCCACGTACGTAGCCCAAACTTATCTGCCACTCGTCCACAACTTTTATCCCTACGCGGAGCAACAACCTAATATAGATCACTTCACAAAGCTATATAGGAAGCAGTCCAAAGCCATATAGCTTTGGACTGCTTCCTATATAGTTCTACCTACGCACCCATATACCTATATATGGGATCATTGCGCAAGGCTATCTCTTAGATATCGAAGGTCGCCGAGAGATAGAGGCGACGAGGACGGTTAGGCCCATAGATGTAGTCCGAAGCTCGTCCAGGACCCATATCGGTATCCTTCTGATAAGCATTGAGGAAGTTCTGTACCCCCGCATCCAGCGTGAGCTTCACCAGCGAAGTGAGGCTGATGGCATAGCTCACACGGAAGTCAAGATCAACAAAGGGCTTTGCCTTGTATAGGTAAGCTGACCCTGCATTCTGCCCACGATAGTGCGTCCCATCACGCACGACATCAAAGTGCCCCAGAGCATTCAGCTCATTAGCTTGGAGGTTGAGATCCCCCACTCCTTCGTAGGCGGCATGAGGTACCTTCATCGAGCCCGTATAGGTGCCCGAGAGGACGAAGCTCAGAGCAGAGGTAGGACGAAGCGTAGCGGTCAGATAGCCGTAGAGATTAGGGGTACGCTCGTAGTCTCGTGTGGTGACCTTGGCCTGCGTAGGATTGTCTTCATCAGCATCGAAGAGCACCTTGTCCTGCCCGTAGAGGCTGCGCTGTAGGGTCACGCCGCCCTGCAGGTCGAAGAGGCGCTGGTACGCCAGACGAGCCTCGAAGCTCAGGCCATAGACCTTGCTCATCCCGTCACGAGCGTTGATGATCGTGATGACCTTGCGCCCCGTCTTGGGGTCGAGGACACCATCCTCGTTGTCTGGAGTGAACTTGTCTCGGATCCAGGTAGCGAAGCCTTCACCCATGAGGTTGAGCTGCCAGCCCTTCCCCAGCGTGGTGTACCAGTCGAAGGAGGCGCTGAGACTGCGAGAGCGCTCTTCCTTCAGATCCTTCGCTAGGACACGCTCCTTGGGCTCACCACCCGCCAGCGTGACATGCATCTCCTCATCGAAGAACTGAGGAGCACGGAAGCCTTCGCTGTAAGAGAGGCGCAGACTGAGGTCCTTGGTAGGATTGAAGCGTACGTTTGCTCTGGGGCTGAAGATGAGGAGCGGGTCAATGCTCTTCTGCCCCCCTTGCGTCAGACGGACATAGTCGAAGCGCCCACCGAGGAGGAAGTTCCACCGGTCGGTCGAATACTCCAGCTGGTCGTACTGAGACCAAGTCGTTGTGACCTGATCGATCCCATGAGCACGGTAGCCACTCTTATCGTTGAGCGTCGAGTAAGCACCCTCAGCACCTACCGTAAGAGTAAGTGACTTGGGGAACTTGTGGACATAGGTACCGCCCCCCTGGAAGTCAAAGCCCTTGGTCTCGCCATAGGCTGTCAGTGCCTTGAGAGCATCGTCATAGGCCTTCTGATACACCTCGGCCTGCTTCTTCTCCTCGTCAGTGCCTTGGGCATTACCACGAGGGAGGTTGATCAGGGGCTTCAGAAGCTCATCGGCGTAGTTGCCCCCACCATAGTAGCTCTTACGCAGGACCTTCTGCCCCGAGGCATAGAGACTGAAGCTGTCGTTGCCCTCAGCAGTCGTCTGGTCGAAGCGTAGGCTTCCCCCATCGACGAAGTGCTGGAGGTACTCAGCGATACGAGCTTGGAAGGGTGCTTCGCTCAGGCGATCACCACCACGACGATACTCGTGCATGGAGCGGTATTCAGCCGTCAGCTTGCCATAGATGCCCGTCTTGTAGTAGGCACGGAAGCCGAGGGCTCTATTCTTCAGTTCGGGAATATCGGTGAAGTCATCCCCATCGACATCCACGATCCCTCGAGAGGAATGCTGACCGAAGATCATCGCAGCAGCACGGCGGTCTTCGCTGACCAGAGAACCGTTGAACGAGGTGGTAGGCATCAGCGAAGTGTATGCCCCCTTGTTCTGCTGGAAGGAAGTATAGCTCTGGCGAAGGCTAGCGGTATTGCGCAGAGGCTCTCTTGTGATCACATTGATCACCCCACCGACGGCATTAGCACCGAAGAGGGCTGATCCACCCCCACGTACCACCTCGACACGCTCGATCATAGAGGCAGGGATCTGCTCCAGACCATAAACGCCAGCAAGCGAGCTGAAGATAGGACGGCTATCGATGAGGATCTGAGAATAAGCCCCTTCAAGCCCGTTGATACGCACTTGGTTGAAGCCACAGTTCTGACAGTTGTCCTCGATGCGAAGACCTGGCTGGAAGCGGAGACCTTGGCTGAGGTTCTCCGAATTGGTCTTCTTGAAGATCTCCTGCGAGAGGACGGTGACAAGGCTCGGTGCATGACGGCGAAGCGTCTCCTGACGATTAGCCGAGACGACGACCCCATCGAGGTCAATACTCTGCTGCTGGAGGTAGAGATCGAGGTGGCGACTATTCCCAGCTTCGATACCGACACGGCTCTCCTCCACCCCATAGCCCACGAGACGTGCTTGGATGGTATAAGAGCCCGGAGCAAGGCCTTGGATGGAGAATGCTCCATGGACATCGGTCGTCGTACCAATAGTCGTCCCCTTGATGAGAACCTGGACATTAGGAAGGGCTTCGTGAGTCGAAGCATCGACGACGGTACCCACGATACTCCCCGTCGTCGCTGAGTGCTGTGCCTGAGCTTGCCCAAGGGCCACAAGGACAAGGCTCAGCAGTAGTGCCATACGGCAAATAATACTCTTCATGTATACTATAAGTTGATTATACGAATCGGACCAACAACAGAGCAAGACGTAGTCCTCCCAGCGCAACTCACCCGTCAAAGGATCCAGGGAAAGGGCTACATGTCGAGCGGAGAGAGAGGCTTTCTCGAGAGCGATTCCTCGGTAGAGCGAGGGATCTTGTTCTGTTTAGGTCTACACAAAGTTAAACACAGAAAGCACAACTATGGATCACCTACCCACAAAATACCTATTGCTGGGGATAGACTGATACCCGCTAATAAGCTAATAAATAGGTCACGGCCTCCATCTCTACTCGGTAGAGATGGAGGCCGTGACCTATTATTATTAAGGAATAGTCCTTAGTCCTTCTTGCGCTGAGCGATAGAGCCCGAAGACTTATCGTAGCGGTTGGAGCGACCGCCGAAGAAGAAGGGCAGGATGACCGTGAAGACCAAGAGAGCCCCCAGCACGACGAGGCCCGTGATCCAGGCCTTGGTCAAGTCGGCAGAGGTGATGGGGAGTTCGACACCCCACATCCCAAGGAGATAGAAGGCCAGCGTGGCCAGGAGAAGCAGCGTGATGATGCCGCCAAAGATGTACTTCATAAGTCAGATCTGTCTGAGGGGTTAGAGTTGATCAAGAATCTCTTGCTTCTTCTTGTCGTAGTCTTCCTGCGTGATGACGCCCTCGCTGAGGAGGAGCTTGAGCTGCGTGAGGCGACGAAGCAGTGGATCATCGGAGCCGAGGTCCTCGGTCTTTACCTGAGGAGCCTCGGGTGCAGGAGTTGCAGGAGCAGGCTCTTCGCCATTTATGGTCTGAGTGAGCTTCTTACCCAGCTCCAGACCAAGCCCCATCTGCAGACCTGCGGCACCGATACCACCTTCGTTACGAGCAGCATCGCGCAGAGCCTCGAGACGCTGCATCTCTTCGTAGCTGATACCGGCTTCACTGGCAGCAAGGCTCTCGGCCGTGATGTCTGCTACGCGAGCGATACGCTGGCTCGTAGCCTTATCATAGTGGGTACCTGTGATACGCACATCCGTCAGCTCAATACCCAGCTCGTTGAGGATGGGTGCCATCGTAGATTGGAGTTCGCGAGAGATCTCGGGCAGGCGGCCGTCGATCTCGGTGATGGGATACTGATGCGCATGGAGGATAGAGGCGATCTGCTGGTAGGCACGCTCGACGATGACACTCTGGAGTGCACTTACCTCATAGTTAGCGACACCGGCACCGATGAACTGCGTGAAGAAGTGGCTGGGATCAGCGACACGGAAGGCATAGACCCCATGTACACCGAGCTCTACAGGCACCTTGTAGATCGGGTCGACGATGAGGATAGGCGTAGCCGTTCCCCAAGGGATATTGACGATCTGCGTGGTACGGAAGAAGTAGATCTGGAGCTTGTGCTCGCTCTCAAAGCCCTGACGCAGACGCACCAGCGTAGTGAAGAAGGGATGGTTGTCCGTCTTCAGCTGGAAGGAGCCTGCCTCGGTCAAGACCTCGGCGACCTTGCCTTCGTAGACGAGGAGGGCACCCTGACCAGGGGCGACGATGAGCTTACTGCCATCCTTGATTTCATCAAGTGAGGAGGGGAAGCGATACCAGAGATCGCCTGGGCGTGGATCAGCCCACTGGATGACCTGCGCCAGCTGCCCCTTGAAAACATTGAATAGACCCATAGGAAGTATTGTATGTGTGGGGTTAGAGTTATCGTGTTATCTGCTTGTGTTAGTCTTCGCCCTCGACGACCTTGTGGAAGTCCGTGCCTTCCTTGAGCTTACCATCATTAGTAAGCACCCAGGCCTCAGAGGAGCTCGCCACGACATAGCCACCAGAGAAGCGAGTAGTCTTCAGCGTATAAGCGAAGTGATCTTCTTCATCAGAATAGCTCCACAGCACCTTGCCCGTCTGGGCATCCAGGCATCGGAGGATCCTTGTCGCATCAGAGGCTGCCGTGGGCTTGAAAGAAATGAGGACTCGGTCAGCTGCCTCATGAAGGACCGCAGGAGAGAAGTAGTAAGCCCCTGGGGTAAAGTCTTCGTAGCCCTGCAGGCGTGAGCGCTCTGCTGTATAAGGCAAGACGAAGACCTTGCGATAGGGCGAGGCATCAGTGAAGATCCCAGAGCCACCATAGTCTTTCTGCCAGCCGAAGTCTGGCTCATCGTACGGATAACCGACCTGCTCAAGCGTACGGTAGCGCACCAGCTGGATCTGCTGATCCTCATAGTCAGTAGTCTGACGTGAGAAGGTAAAGTGCGTGCCGACCTTAGGAGCGGGGAGCTTCTCCAGATAGCCCTTATAGGCCATCTTCTCGCCATAGAGCTTATTGGGGATAGGATAGTAGACAAAGCTCTTACCCAGATTTGTCATGACCTTCAGGCCATCACCATTGTCCCTATAGACGAACTCTACCGTCGCAAAGCCCTCGCTGAACTCAGCTACCTTATAGTCCTCGCCATGGATCTCCTTCATATCGAGCGTCGAGGGATCGATACGATAGAGGTGCTTCTTATTGAGGATAAGGTAAACTGACCCATCTCCGAACTGACGTAAGCCCGTCACATCGACGCTCCCCTTCAGATCAGGGAGCTGGATATCCTTGAGGACCTTCTTTGTCTCTCCATCATAGAGCCGCACAAAGCCTTGGGCATTCTTTGAGCTCGTATTCATCTGATAGGCAGAGCCACAGACCACCACGACGGGGCGCCCTGCTGCACTGGCAAAGAGCTCGATGGGCTCCAAGTCATAGGACATACGCTCCTTCAGAGTACCGGTATAGCCGTAGCCTCCCTGTGAGGCCGCGATACGCTCGGCCACACGGTCCATCGAGCGACTGGAGGTGAGATTACCGATGATGACCAGGAGGAAGAATGCAAACGATGCCCCTCCTGCGATGAGGAGGCTGCGCTTGGGGTGTGCTGAGAACTGCGACTGGATGAAGGAGAAGGGATTCGAGTTATCGGGTACCGTCTCATGCTTGTGATGGATGGTGATATCATCCGAGTCGAGGAAGAACTCCGTCGAGCAGCTATCACAGCGGTAGTGATCCTCGCGGATCAGCGTGGCGCGCGTGCTACCGCACTGGGGGCATTTCAGAGCTTTGATGTGCTTGGGCATACTGGGTATGAGCTATGCGAAGAGCTATAAATATGTGTAAGTTACGAACGTGATAAAGTCCTGTATTCGTATGGGGCAAAGCCTCTACAAGGACAAATTTAAGTAAGAAATACGAGTAGTTAAGAGCGGCCTTCGATGAGCTTACGATAATCCGTGCTGCTCACGAGCTTACCCTCGTTGGAGATGACGTAGGACGAACGGTTGTTCACCACGACATAGCCACCCGCGAAGCGTGATGCGACGGACCCACCATGGAGATTATTTTCATCATCGGAGTAGCTCCACAGCACCTTCCCGGTCTGGGCATCCAAGCATCGGAGCATTTGCTTAGCGTCATCGGCTGCTGTGGGCTTGAAGGTGATGAGGATCTGGTCTTCCGACTCATCAAGGACCCCAGGCGAGAAGTAATAAGCCCCAGGAGTCAGATCTTCATACCCCTGCAGACGCGCACGCTTCTCACTGGTGGAGCTGATCAAAAAGTCCTCACCATCCCAGCTCCGCCATTGGAACCTTGGGTATTCGCAAGGATAGCCGTCCTGCTCGAGTCTACGGTAGCGTATGAGCTGGAGCTGCTTATTGGGATAGTCTGAGGACTCAAGCGAAAAGGAGAAGTGTGTAGCTACCTGAGGAGCTGGGAGCGTCTCCAGAGGAGCAAAATAAGCCTCCCTCTCCGTATAGATCTTATCAGCAATGGGATAGTAGACGAAGCTCTCACCCAGATTTGTCTTGACCTCCAAGGCATCCCCAAACTGAGAGTAATAAAATACCACCTTTGCAAATCCCTGAGTGAGCTCAGGGCGCTTATAGTCCTCACCATGGACCTCCGTCATATCGAGCGTCGAGGGATCGAGCCTATAAAGGTGAGCCTCATTGAAGACAATGTAAAAAGCCCCATCCCCAAATCGGCGCATATCCATATTCTGGATTCGCCCCTTCACGTCAAGGAGCTCAATCTTCTTAACCAGCTTTTGAGTCTCCCCATCAAAGAAGGACACGAAGCTCTTAGCATCATCGACATTGCTTGAGCTGGCCGGACGAGCAGTGCCAAAGATCACGACGATCGGACGTCCCGCTGTAGTGGTAAAGGTAGCGAGCTCCTCAATACTGTAGGACATCCCCTCCTCTCCGCTACCCATCCCCGAGCTTCCTGCACGGGATCTTCCGAAGGTAATAAGCCCTATGATAATGAGTGAGAAGAAGACCGTCACCGCAAGGAGGACGAGGAAGAAGCGCTTGAACTTCGCTGCGAAGGTATTTCCGAGGGGAGATCCATTGCGCTCCGTCTCAAACTTGTGATGGATAGTGATATCATCCGAGTCGAGATAAAACTCTGTCGAGCAGCTGTCGCAGCGGTAGTGATCCTCGCGAAGCAGTGTGGCACGCGTACTACCACACTGCGGACATTTGATCGTTTTGATATGCGTGGGCATCCTGTATATGAGCTATGCAAAGAGGTATGTTTAGGTGAGAGGGCACATACTATGCAGGGGGAGGCTGGAGTTCGTGTTACCTAAAGCGGCTATGGATATCCACACAAGTCATCACCTTACCCTCACTGGAGATCAGCCAAGAGTGAGAGTAGTCTACCAATACATAGCCGCCAGAGAAGCGCGCTACGCCTAAGCAGAAGTCGAGGCCGTCCAGCCCCTCAGAGCAGCTCCACAGCACCTTACCCGTCTGAGCATCCAGACATCGGAGCATCTTCTTGGCATCAGCGGCTGCCGTGGGCTTGAAGGAAATGAGGATCTGGTCAGCCGACTCATAAAGGACGGTAGGCGAGAAGTAGTAGGACCCTGGAGTAAAGTCCTCGTAGCTCTGTAAGCGTGACTGCTCTACGACGTACTGGCTGACAAAGATCTTTTTCGGATAGTATGAATGCCTGTCATTCTCCCAGCCAAAAGATGGGATATAACGAGGATATCCGAGCTGCTCCAGTGCCTGATAGCGTACAAGCTGGATCTGCTCATCCTGGTAGTCAGATCCCGTCATCTGCTCTGAGAAGGTAAAGTGAGTCCTGAGCTGAGGCGCGGGAAGCTTATCCTCATAAGCCTTGAAAATTGACCGATCAGTGTAGAGCTTATTAGCTATGGGATAGTAGACAAACTTCTTTCCCAGATTCGTCTCGACCTCCAGGGCATCCCCATATTTGTAGAAGTAAAGCCCGACCTTACCAAAGCCCTCAGTGAACTCTGGTAGCTTATAGTCCTCACCATGGATCTCCTTCACATCAAGCGTCGAGCGATCAATCGCAAAGAGGCGCTTCTTATTGAGGACGACATAGTAAGTCCCGTCCTCGAACTGACGTGCATCCGTCACACTGACACTCCCCGTCACATCAGGGAGCTCAAGCTTCTTGATGATCTCATAAGTCTCTCCATCGAAGAAGTACATGAAGCCCTTAGCATGATCCCAGTCCCCACTGGAGTCGTCACGGCGCGCAGCACCACAGAGCACGACGATGGGGCGCCCTGCCGTACTGGAGAAGGCCATGAGCCGCTCACAGGCATAGGACATATGCTCCTCACCATCCCTCTCCCTCGAGGTCTCTTCTCGAGAGCTTCCCCAGACGATGAGCCCTATAGTAATGAGCGAGAAGAAGGCCGCCGGCGCAAGGATGATGAGGAGTAGACGCCTAAGGAAGGTATTGGGAGCTGGCTTCGTCTCTACCTTGTGATGGATGGTGATATCATCCGAGTCGAGATAGAACTCCGTCGAGCAGCTGTCGCAGCGGTAGTGGTCCTCGCTAATCTTTGTAGCGCGCGTGCTACCACACTGGGGACATTTCAGAGCTTTGATATGCGTGGGCATCCGAACGATTAAGCTAAGTGGTGAGCTGTGTAAGGGGGTGCTACAGCCCTTACATAACAAGAGGATACACCAAGAGAGCCCGCCTCTATATGGGCAGGCTCACTTGGTGCATACTATAGTGGGTGTGAAAATGCAGAGCTACTTGATGAAGGTCGCGAACTCTTCCATCGAGTTGCGCACCTTCTTCATCTTACCCAGCCAGTCGCGCTCGGGGTCAGCGTAGCCGAGGTAAAGGAGCGAGACGCTACGCAGGCCCTTCTCACGCAGACCGAGGAGCTCGTCGACGAGCTTGGGGTCGAAGCCACCGATAGGCGTGCTATCGATCTTCAGCTCAGCTGCCTGTGCCAGCGCCAGACCGAGGGCGATGAAGCTCTGGTTAGCAGCGTGCTGGAACTGCTCTTCCTTAGGCATCTTACCGAACGTCTCCTTCAGCATATCGGTGTAGCGCTTGAAGCGACCACGTACCAGACCACGCTCATCGGTCGTCAGGTCGTAGATCTCATCGATACGCTCGGGCGTGTACTCATCCCAAGCAGCGAAGACGATGACGTGTGAGCACTCGCGCATGCAGTCAGGGTTCAGAGCCCCTTCGACCATCTTCTCCTTCAGCTCTTGGTTGCCGACGACGATCAGACGGAACTGCTGCAGGCCCGATGACGTGGGAGCCAGACGTGCTGCCTCGACGATCTTCATCAGGTCTTCTTCACGGAGCTTCTTGGTGGGGTCGTAGGCCTTCGTGGCGTGGCGCCACACGAGGTCATCTAATAGTGCCATATTATTTGTCTTTATATTTAATTAATAGTGTCCTATACGTATGTAAAGATAATCACTCTCGGCGACCTAAGCTACACGGCCGGACGAAGTTCATCGTGACCGCAGAGAGAAGCCTTCATCACGCACTCGACACCAAGCCTATCAAGGCGCATGCCCCCCGCTATCAGCACGTCACCACAGCAGCTCTACGATAGGGGCAGTACGAACCTATATTGGTCAAGCAAACCCTTCTTATCGCGAGGATTCTTCTTATCCAGCGGAGGGAAAAGTGTCCTTCTCGTGAAGAAAAAAGCGCTTTCACGTAGTGGTTTTTCTCTGTCTATGCACGTAGTCTTAAAGACCAGGCACGCAAATCCAAATATCCACGTACGTAGATATTAGGACCACGTACGTAGCCCAAACTTATCTGCCACTCGTCCACAACTTTTTTATCCCGACGCGAAGCAACAACCTAATAGAGGTCACTTATCAATGCTATATAGCTTCGCCCGCTGACCCATATAGGTTCACACCACCCTCCCCTATTCGTACACCGAGCGCCCTCCCGTGAGCGGGGTATAAACATGAAGAGAGGCTACCACTGCTCCCATAGAAGCAGTGATAGCCTCTGCTATCGAAATAGAGTGAAGGGACTAACGCGTACCCTTACGTGACCAGCCGAACTGCAGGCCGAAGATGAAGACCACCAGCAGCAGCTCCCCGATACCGAGGAGGAGGTCACCTGGCATACGCATCCAGCGGATCAGCTGCATGTGATCCTGCTGCATAAACTCTGCCGAGCGAGCTGACCAGTAGGCATTCGTGATCGATTCGTGCGCCTGCAGGATACCAATGGGCAGGACGCTCACCGTCACCATCAGGAAGAGCCCGATATTGATCATCCAGAAGGCCGTACCGATAAGCTTGTCATTCCACTTGTAGTCGGGGTAGAGACCGCGCAGGCAGAAGAGCATCAGC
Organism: Porphyromonas pasteri; assembly: GCF_014647755.1. Taxonomy (GTDB): domain Bacteria; phylum Bacteroidota; class Bacteroidia; order Bacteroidales; family Porphyromonadaceae; genus Porphyromonas; species Porphyromonas pasteri. The sequence goes on from NZ_BMPU01000001.1 coordinate 901,822, forward strand.
CCGATACCCAGGATACCATAGACCCCGAAGAGCGCAGCGTGACCATGCACAGCCGTCGTATTCAGCCCCTGCAGGTAGTACAGTGCGATAGGAGGATTGATAGCGAAGCCGAAGATGCCTGCCCCGAGGAAGTTCCAGAAGCACATAGCGATGAAGCAGTAGATCGGCCACTTATAGGCTTCGATCCAGTCGGTAGACTTCGAGAGCTTATAGTTGTGGTAAGCCTCCATACCGATGAGCACCAGCGGCACGATCTCCAGCGCGCTGAAGGTAGCACCAAGTGCCAGCACCGCCGTCGGCGTAGCGCTGAAGTAGAGGTGGTGGAAGGTACCGAGGATCCCCCCCGAGAGGAAGATGATCGTCGAGAAGAGTACCGAGACCGTAGCCGACTGGATACGCAGCAGCCCAAGACGGCAGAAGAGGAAGGCGGCAACGACCGTAGCAAAGACTTCGAAGAAGCCTTCTACCCAGAGGTGCACGACCCACCAGCGCCAGTACTCGGCGATAGCCATGTGCGTCTGACGACCGTACATCAGCCCAGCAGCGTAGAAGAAGGCGATAGCCAGCGAGGCGATGATGAAAAGCGTCAGGAGGTGGCGATTCTCATCCTTGCGCTTGAGAGCGGGGATCAGTGCGCGGATCATGAGGAAGAGCCACAGCACAAGGCCAACCAGCAGCAGGATCTGCCACAGACGGCCAAGCTCTACGTACTCGTAGCCCTGATGGCCGAGCCAGAAGTTCTCGATGAGGCCGAGCTTCTGCATGACCCCGAACCACTGACCGACGAGTGAGCCGACGACGACAAAGAGGAGCGCACCGAAGAGCACATTCACCCCGAGGCGCTGGAACTTAGGCTCGACACCCGACACAGCAGGTGCGATGTAGAGCCCCGTAGCCAGCCAAGAGGTAGCGATCCAGAGGATAGCCAGCTGGACGTGCCAGCTACGTGATACCGCCTGAGGGAGGAAGTCCTGGATAGGCAGCCCGAAGAGTGCGTCACCCTCGACCCCATAGTGTGCCGTGATCGCCCCGAGGACCATCTGCACGAGGATGAGGATCGACACGATCCAGATGTACTTCGTCGTGGCGCGCATCGAGGGCGTCGGCTTCATACCACGCAGCGGATCAGAGGTGGGCAGGACGCCTACCTCGTCTTCCTTCGACTGAGCATAGTAGTAGACGAGGATACCGACGCAAGTCAGCAGCATCAGCACGCTGAAGCCCGACCAGAGGTGGAGCGAAGTGGGAGCGATATTGCCGATCGTGGGGTCGTGAGGCCAGTTGTTGGTATAGCTGACATCCGTACCTGGGCGGTTCGTGACGCAGACCCAAGAAGCCCAAGCGAAGAAGGCGTTCATCTGCTCCATCTTGCGGGGATCTTCGATGCTCTTATCGCGCAGGGCGTAGGCCGAGCGGAGCTTCACGAACTCAGGTGAAGCGTCGCCGAGGAAGAGCTTCGCGTAGTAGGCACCCAGCTCGCGAGCGACCTCAGCACGCAGCGGCGAGTACGTGATGACGCCCGTCGCTTCGTCGAAGGTATTCTTACGCACCTCCTCACGTAGGAGGACCTGATACTTAGCCTGCTCAGCGGCAGGGAGTGAGGCATAGTCCAGACCGTCACGCTCGGCGAGCTTCTTCAGCAGGAGCTCAGCCTCACGGTGCAGGTAGTCAGCGGACCAGTCGGGAGCGATATACGCCCCGTGGCCCCATACGCTACCTACGGTCTGACCACCGATGGACTGCCATACATTTTGGCCGTCCTTAATGTCTTGACCTTCGAAGAGCGTCGTGCCATCCGTCGTCACCACCTTCGTTGGGAAGGGTGGCATCGTGCGGAAGATCTCCAGCCCAAAGAAGCCAAGTACACCGAACGACAGCAGGATGACTGCCGCCAGTGCATACCATAGTTTCTTAGGAGTCATGGTTAGTTGTGAGAATAATTACGCTTATACTTAACTTTGCTTTACAACTACTTGCGCAATGCAAATAGAAACCATTCAAATATAAGTGTTATTTATTTATTCCCACTCATCAACTCGATGAAATTGGTGAAAACCATGCATACACCCCTACCGCACAGGGGGTAGCGATTTACATATTCGCCCCACGGAAATAGGAGGAGGGGGCTGCGGCTTGGTACAAAAAGCCCCGAAGACCTGAGGCCTTCGGGGCTTATGATAGCGAGTTGGGGATATGCGCTTAGCCGAACCAGCGAGCAAAGAGCGGCAGGAGGATGGAGGTCATCAGCCCCATGATCCCGATCGCCAGCCCACTCAGAGCACCTTCGATAGCGCCCATCTGGATAGCAGCAGCCGTACCGATACCATGCGACGAAGCACCCATCGCCAGCCCCTTCGCCACGGGGCTCTTGATCTTCATCAGCTTCATGATCGGAGGGCCGATGATACTACCGATGATACCCGCACAGACGACGATGACGGCCGTCAGCCCGGGGATACCACCGTTGTGACCTGCCAGCTCCATCGCGATAGGCGTCGTCACGGACTTCGGTGCAAGCGAAGCGATGAGCGAGCTCTTTACGCCGAGGAGATGACCGACACCGACGATAGAGCCGATACCCACCATAGCACCGATGGTGATAGCTACGATGATAGAGATCGCGTTCTTCTTCAGATGTGCCACCTGCTCATAGAGGATGTAGCCGAGAGCGACGACCGAAGGGCCGAGCATGAAGTGAATCATACGGCTCCCCTCGCGGAAGGTCTCGTAGGGTACCTTCAGTGCGGTGAGGATGAGGATCAGCTCGATGATCGTCACCAGCACGGGGTGCAGCAGCGAGTGCAGTACAGGTACTTGCACCCAGCGATGGATCTTGATATTGATGAGGTAGAGGCCGATGACGAACGTGATCGTGAAGACCTCGCTGTGGAAGAAGTGCTCGAGCATGATTACTTACGCCTCCTTTCCATTTGATCCTGTACATAGGCCACCGAAGCGATGACGAGGATAGAGCTGACGATGACCGCCACCAGGATGACCCACCAATTGGCCACCACGGTATCCAGCTGCGCCATCAGCCCCACACCGGCGGGGATGAAGAAGAGCCCCATGTTGTCCGTCAGAGCACGGGCAGGGGAGTCAATCTGATGCACCTTGACGAGCTTCAGCTGCAGCGCAAGGAAGAGAAGGAGCATCCCGAGGACGCTGCCAGGTACAAATCCCCTCATCAGATAGGAGAGAAATTCGCCTATCCAGTAGAAGAGGAAGATGAAGAATATCTTGATAAGTGTCTGCATAAGCAAGCGTAGTTTGCTACACCTCGCGGAGGATACAAAGCGGAGTGCAGCGAAGGAGTGGCCTATACGAGGTCACGCAGTAGGACGTCCGCACGCTCACGGACGGCAGCATAGGCACGGGTACGCGCCTGCCATGCAGCAGCATGCACGCCGCTGAGCTTGAGCGAAAGGAGTTCGCCACCGAAGCGATCGATATGATCGAGGAGCACACCGAGCGTGAGGCGGTCGGGCGCGATGTTGGGGCAGTAGTAGCCGCCCATGACTTCGTCCTTGCCGTAGTTCACCTCGATGAGTACGCCCATACGCGTCAGCTGGCTCAGCGCCTCCTGCGTCTGTCTCAGCGGAAGGTCGCAGGCAGCAGCCAAGGTCTCCGCACGGTAAGGCTCGGGATCCTCCGAGGTATAGCGCGCCGTGATACGTGCCGTGAGGGCGATGAAGACGGTATCGGCATAGCGGCGCGAGAGTGGACGGCTATTGGGAGGCGAGGTGAAGTGCCAGACGTGCTGTATGGAGTAGGAGATCTCAGCACCAAGCAGGATGATGATCCACGAGAGCTGGATCCAGAGGAGCGCCAGTGGCACGGCAGCGAAGCTCCCGTAGATCGCGTTGTAGCGTGAGATCCACAGCACCCCATTGATGTAGAGAGCCTGGAAGATCTGGAAGGCAATCCCCGCGATAAGCCCTGCGATGAGGGCGGGGATGAAGTGTACCCGCACGTTCGGCACGAAGAAGTACAGGCAGACGAAGCCGAGCGTCACGAGGACATAGGGCAGGAGACCGAGGATCTGTGTCGTGAGGGCTGAGATGATCCCCAGCTCACCGAGGTAGGTATTACTCAGGGTGGAGAGGAAGAGGGTCGTACCGCTGGAGATGGTGAGCAGTAGCGGGAAGAGGATGAAGGCGCCGAGGTAGTTGATCACACGGCGTGACCAAGGGCGGGCATAGGGTGCTTGCCAGAGGCGGTTGAAGGCATCTTCGATGGTCGAGATCAGCATCAGCACCGTGTAGAAGAGTACCGCCAGACCGACCCCGATGAAGAGGCCGCCCTGCACCTGCGATAGGTAGTTCTCGACGTAGGCAAAGGCCTTCCCGAACTCCACCTCATGCCCTGGGAGGGCACGCATCAAGGCATCACGCACCGTCTCCTGCAGTCCGAAGCCCTTAGCGATACCGATGATGATCGCCAGAATAGGCACCAGCGAAAGCACCGTACTGTAGGTAAGCGAACCCGCAAGCAAACCAATACCCTCCTCGATATAGGCCTGTACCGTCATGTAGAGCACACGCAGCGTCGCCACCCCGAGACGGGCAGGAGCAGCGAGCGAAGCACGCGTCAGGCGCCACATATCGAGCGTCACAAAGCGCCAAGCAGCGAGGGCTTGTGCCTCTATATGCCGCAGTACGTTAGGCATGGGGTGAGGGTAATGAGGATAGGATAAGTGATCTCGTCGGAAGGGAAGGAGGATGGGAGCGGGACACACCCGCTACCATGAGAGGGATATGAAGAAGAAGCGCGCAATAGAAGCAGTGGAGCTATAAGCCGAGTTCTGTACCCGTGGGCGGTCACCCACCCGATGGGTGTCTGTCATTTATCTGGGATGGTAGTCACCTACCACCTCGTGCGGTCTACCCTCCGACTGGGGCGAGCAACCCTCGTAGCGTCGGTTTACATGACCTTGCAACCCATAGGATGTACGGCAGCATGTATTGCTACACACTCCGGTGAGCTCTTACCTCACCTTTTCACCATCACCGCGGGGGAGCGAGTCCTCCGTGGCTGTCATTCTCTGTTACACCTACCTACCCTCACGGATAGCTTCCCGTTAGGAAGTATGGCGCTCTGCGTTGCCCGGACGTTCCTCACACGCCCTTCAGCCCAAGGGCCAAAGGGGTGCGCGACAGACCGCCCCACTGCTCTATAGCGTCTTCTTTTATTTCTGTAGCTCTACGCGCTGGGTCGGAGCTTGCTCAGCGTTGCGACGCTCGATCTGCTCGACGACATTGCGTGCCAGCGTGCGGAAGTAGATACCCATCAGGCTATCGCGCTGCGTGGCGATGGGCTCACCGCCGTCACCGCATTCGCAGATACTCTGGATGAGGGGGATCTGCCCAAGTAGAGGAATGTCCAGCTCTTCAGCCAGCTCCTTACCGCCATCACGCCCGAAGATATAGTATTTGTTCTGTGGGAGCTCGGCAGGAGTGAACCATGCCATATTCTCCACCAGCCCAAGGATGGGGACTTGTACGTGCTCGTCGAGGAACATCCCCACGCCCTTGATGGCATCAGCCAGGGCTACCTGCTGGGGCGTCGTGACGATGAGTGCGCCCGTCAGACCGAGCGTCTGCACCAGCGTCAGGTGAATATCGCTCGTCCCTGGAGGCAGGTCGATGAGCAGATAGTCCAGCTCACCCCAGTTCGTCTCCGTGAGGAGCTGCTTGAGGGCGTTGCTCGCCATGCTACCGCGCCAGAGCACGGGGCTCTCCTTGTTGACGAAGAAGCCGATAGAGAGCATGCGCACGCCGAAGCGCTCGACGGGTGCGATGAGCTCCTGCCCGTCGACGTCCTCGAGGACGGGACGCTCATCTTCGCAGCCGAACATCTTAGGCTGCGAAGGGCCGAAGATATCGGCATCCAGCAGCCCGACCTTATACCCTGCTTGGGCTAAGGCTACGGCGAGGTTGGCCGAGACAGTGCTCTTCCCGACGCCTCCTTTACCCGAGAAGATCGCCAGCGTATTCTTTACCTTCGGCAGCAGGGGTAGGCTATCCTGAGGCACGACCTCGGGGACCTTCACGCTGATATTCCCCTCGATCTGGACCTCAGGGCTGACGTAGGTGAGGATGGCTTTCTCAGCGGCCTTGACGACCGACTTGATGAAGGGGGAATTGGGCTTGTCGAAGATAAGCGAGAAGCTCACCTTCATACCCTCGATACGGATATCGTCCTCGACCATACCGGCCGTGACTAAGTCCTGACCCGTACCTGGGTAGCGGACACGGCGCAGGGCGTCGAGGATGAGGTTGGGATATAGTGTGATGGACATAGGAGTAGTGCTATTGGACTCTGCGTGAGCGGCTGAAGCTGCGGTAGCTATCGGGCTCGATCTCGATGTCGGGCTCGACGAAGCCACCAGCAGGCTCCTTGGGGACGAAGTGTAGGTACTTGATCGTCAGACCACGGCTCAGCCACTGACGCTCGTAGTACGTCCTGATCCCGAGGATCTTATCCTCGAAGGCACCGTCATAGAGATCGGCCGTATCGGTCAGGATCTCCTGATGGTTCAGCTCAACGAAAGCCTTAGTATAGGTGTAGAGGAAGGGGCTATCGGTCTTGAGATGGATCGAGCCACCAGGGCGCAGCACCTCGAGATAGCGACAGATGAAGCGCGAGGAGGTCAGGCGCTTCGTCACCTTCTTCATCTGAGGGTCGGGGAAGGTGATCCAGATCTCATCGACTTCTCCAGGAGCGAAGAAGCTCGTCAGGGACTCGATCTCCCCACGCAGGAAGGCGACATTCGTCATACCCGCCTCGTGCGAAGCCTTCGCACCCGTCCAGATGCGAGCGCCCTTGACGTCCACACCGATGAAGTTCTTCTCTGGATACAGCTCACCGAGACCTACGGTGTACTCGCCCTTACCACAGCCGAGCTCCAAGACGATGGGGCGGTCGTTGTGGAAGAAGTCCTCACGCCAGCGACCACGCAGGGGGAAGGCCTCCTGCTGCAGACGTGCGAAGGGATACTGGAGCACATGGGGGAAGGTCTCCATCTCGGCGAACTTCGCCAGCTTGTTCTTTCCCACAGGCGATTAGTCGAAGAGGTTAATGCTCTCGCAGTACCCGAGCTCACCCTGCACGACAAAGCGGATCTGGTCGGGATCGAACTTCCCTACCCCATCCTTCTGAGCGTTGCGCACGACATAGTCAACCAGCTCGTCCTCATCGATCTCGATGGGCTCTTCGTCATCGGCATCATCATCACTCAGATAGCCACGGCTCTCGTAGTAGTCATAGATGAGGTCTACGAAGTAAACGATATCATCATCGGAGAGGAGCTCCTTGAGCTCCTGGGGGATATAGTTGCGGATGAAGGCCACCGAAGCGGTATCATCATATCCAAGCAGTTCGTCTTCTACCATAATATTTATAGGGAGGGGCTTGCCCAGTGAGGCAAGGCTATAGTTACCCGTGCAAAGGTAATAAAAAGCCCCCACGGCTGGGGCGGAAGGGAGATATTCACACCCACTCCATAAGCCATCTATGGTAGGCGCAAAGGAGCCTACCCGATCAGCCACCCTCTGCGACCTCCCCCCACGCAGCTGTGCCCTACGGCATTTACTTCCTCGGAGGAAAAATCAAGGAATAGCAGTGGTATGACTTCTTATGAGGACGAATAAAAGTGGCGAACCTATAGCTGATAAGCTGAATCTATGTGCGTGGCTCTAAAATCCACGTACATAGTCGTTCGGATTTACGCACCTGGTCTTTAAGACTACGTACATAGACAGCAAAAAAGCACTGCGGGACGCTACTTTTTTCTTCACGGGAATAGCGTTTTCCCCTCTGCTGAATCAAGACGTATGCTATATCGTGAATGAGCAGTATCTTTGATAGATAGGGGAGGCTCATTCACTTAGCCCCTCCCCCACTCCATTCGATGACTCGCTCCAGACAGATAATTTCCTTTGCCCTCATAGCCCTCTGCATAGGTCTCTTCTTAGCACCACTCCGTGCCTCCGCCCAAGAGCAGACGACTCAGGCTATTGATAGCACCCGCTATACCCGTCTCATCGACTCCTGCTTCACAGCAGGCAACCGAGGTGACTACGCTGCAGCCGAGGCCTTCCTCGCAGAGGCTCTGCGACTCAATCCCCCTGCAGCCCTGCAGCCTATGCTCCTCAATAACCTCGGGGGGCTTCAGCTCCTGCAGGGCAAGGACGATGCCGCGCTCCTCTCCTTCTCCTCCGCTCTCAGTAAGGATCCCCACGAAGCGACGACACGCTTCAATCGTGCCAAGCTCTTCGTCCAGCGCAAGGAGTACAAGGCAGCCCTCACGGACTTCGCCCTCCTTCTCAGCGACCATCCGAAGAACGAGCTCTACCGCTACCAGCGCGCGATGGTCTACCTACTGACGAAGGAGTATGACCTGGCCGAGGCCGACCTCAAGACCATCATCGAGGAGAATGACGGCTCGCTCAAGGCACGCATAGGCTATGCCCTGCTGGAGACGATGCGCGGACGCTACGACGAGGCTGAGCGCCTCTATGCCTTCCTCACGGACAAGCTCCCGAAGAACGCCGAGGTCCTCGAGGGACGCGCACGTATGTATATGGCTAAGGGTATGCGTGGCTTCGCCCAGCGCGATATCCGTCAGGCCTTCGAGCTCCTCGGAGGTCGTGCACCAGCTACCCTCTACCGCCTGCGAGCCGAGCTGAATACCACCCTTGGCAACACCAAGGAGGCAGCCGAAGACCTGCGCCGTGCCGAAGAGCTGGAGAATCCCAAGAACACAGCCAAGCGCTAATGAATCATATCGATCCCTTCCTCAAGCAAGTCGCGGCCCACTACTATCAGCAAGGGGCCGAAGAGCTTGCCAAGCTGCGCTTCATCTTCCCCTCGAAGCGTGCCCTCTCCTTCTTCCGCCATCACCTGAGCCAGCTGGCTACGGCACGCCCCCTCTTCGCCCCACGGATGGAGACGGTGAGCGAATTCGTGCATAGCCTCCAGCCTCAGGTGCAGATCCTCGACAAGACAGCACTCCTCTTCAAGCTCTACCAGACCTACTGCGAGGTACGTACCGAGCGAGGCGAGATGACCGAGAGCTTCGATGAGTTCCTCTACTGGGGCAACATTATCCTCAAGGACTTCGAGACCTGCGACCGCTATCTGGTGCGCACCGACCACCTCTATCGCAATCTGAGAGACATCAAGGAGATCTCCGACGACTTCAGCTACCTCACCGAAGAAGCCCGCGAGATGATCCAGGGCTTCTGGGGTGACTTACCCAGCCTTCAGAGCATCAGCGAGGACGACGACAAGGGCTACAAGAAGCGCTTCCTCTCCTTCTGGGAGTGCCTCGCCCCGCTATATAAGCGGTTCACCACCAGCCTACAGGCAGAGGGCTACGTCTATGACGGGCTGCTCTATCGCCGTGCCGCCGAGGCGAAGGAAGAGGTACTTAATCAGCTGGCGGGGGATGAGAAGCTCATCTTCGTCGGGCTCTTCTATCTCACACCCTCCGAGGAGAAGCTCTTTAAGACCCTCACGAAGGCAGAGCGTGCTGAGTTCTGCTGGGATGCCGCCGTCGAGGTCGTGCACGACACCAACCACCCTGCGAGCAAGTACTTCCACAAGCTCTGTAAGGAGTTCGGTCAAGTCGATGGCCCGTGGACACAAGGAGGTAGCGCACAGCATCTCCCTCGCGAGGTACAGGTCATCGAGTGCTCCAGCCTCCTCTCACAAGCCAAGGGACTCCCGACGCTCCTCCAAGAGCTGAACATCGCCGAGGCGACGGAGAACCTCGAGGCAGCTATTATCCTGCCCGACGAAGGGCTCCTTCTGCCCACCGTCAGCTCGATACCTGACGACATCGGCAGTATCAACATCACCCTCGGCTATCCGCTGGATCGCACACCCATCGCCCTCATGCTGAAGCGATGGATCACGCTCATCTCCTTCAACCTCAAGCGCTCGGAGAGCTCGGCACGCTACCCCGCTGACCAGCTCCTCGGGCTACTGGGCCAAGGACTGATCACGGCACACGCCCCCGAGGCCACACGCCTCATGGAGCATATCCGCCAGAGCAAGCGCTTCTTTGTCCCCGCCAAGGATCTTTGGACGGATAAGACGGAAGCTGAGTTCCTGCACCTCCTCCTTGACCCGCTCTCCGAGACGAGCGACCCACTGCAGCGCATCGAGGCCGTACTGCTCCACCTCATCCAATCGGCCCAGCAGGAGATACGTACCAGTGAGCACCACGAAGAGGAGGGCGAAGAGCAAGACACAGTGCTCGTATATGAAGGGCTCTCGTCCTTCGACCTTGAGTTCATCCACCACTACCTGCGCCTCATCAACCGCCTGCAGGGGCTCATCCAGCAGCATCAGATGGTACTGGGCTTCGAGGCGATGATACATCTTTTAGAGGGCTTAGTGGGGACTGTGACCATTCCCTTCGAAGGCGACCCACTGCAAGGACTGCAGGTCATGGGGCTTCTCGAGACACGACTGCTCCACTTCCCCACGATGATCTACCTCTCCGCTCAGGAGGGCGCCCTTCCCACGAAGCGCTACAGCGATACGCTCGTCCCCTACACGCTCCGCCGAGGCTTCGGCCTTCCTACGGGGCGCGCCGAGGAAGATCCAGGGCAGGACTACACCTTCTTCCAGAGTATCGCACGTGCCGAGCGTCTGACCTTCGTCGTAGCGCCCGCCAGCGACGGCTACAACCTCGGCGAAGAGAGCCGCTACATCAGCCTACTCCAGTACATCTACGGCTGCGACATCAAGCGCCGCTCCCTCCGCCTTGAAGCCAAGGCCAAGGAGAGTGCCGATATCTCGAAGCGTAAAGAGGGGGAGCTATGGGAGCAGTTCGTCTACCGTACGACGACCGACCCCAAGGTGGATCCCGAGCGTAAGACCATCCGCCCACTCTCTCCAAGTAGCCTCTCGAAGTACGTCGCCTGTCCGCTACGCTTCTACTACGAGGCGATCTGCCGCTACCGCGAAGAGGATTCTCCCAGCCTCCTGTTGGCTTCGAATGAGTTCGGTACCGTACTGCACCGCGTCATGGAGGAGTTCTACTCGGACCTTACTAAGAGCCCAAGCACGGGAGAGCAACTTACCTTCACCACCATCACCAAGGAGATGATCGATAAGGAGCTCAGGGCTAAGGACAACATCAGGCAGCGTGTAGAGAAGGCCTATCGTGACGAGCTGAAGCTCAAGCCGGGTGCACCGCTCAGCGGACTCTCGCGCATCTATTGCCAGACCATCGAGCGCTACGCACGCGAGCTCCTCGAGTGGGACAGTGCGCATGCTGCATCCTTTAGCTACGCTGCGAGCGAGAGCGAGGTCTATGCCGCCTTCACGCTCCCCAGTGGCAAGACCGCCTATCTCGGTGGTATCATCGACCGCATCGATCAAGTCGATGGCAAGTATCGCGTCGTAGACTACAAGACAGGGAATGCTGCGCTTACGATCTCCACGCCCAAGAAGAAGCCCGTAGACTTCCGATGGGAAGAGCGGCTCAAGGATCCCAAGAACAAGGCGATCCTCCAGACGCTCATCTATTGCGCGGGCTTGGCTCAAACCTATAAGCTCGACGAGTCGCAGATCCACTCTGCTATCTTCCGCTTCAAAGGAAACGATGGCTTGGTGACGAAGCAAAAGAAGTACGATCCCCTCCTCACCTTCCCTATTGGTGAAAAGCAAAGCAAAGTAGCAGCCCCTTATGCGGAAGTCAAAGAGTCCTTCGAAGCGCTCCTCGTAGATGAGCTCTTAGCCGAACTCTACGATACAGACAAGCCCTTCACGCAGACCGAGGACGATGAGCAGTGCGCCTACTGTCCCTTCGCCCTTAGCTGCGGCCGCTAAGGATCGCTATCAATAAGTCGCAGCCCCCCCCCAAAAAATAAATACGCATCCCGCACCCTGTGGAAGTTCCACAGGATGCGGGATGCGTATTATATATATGTAGAGGAAAGCCTATCCGCCCTTGAAGATAGGGCTCCCATAGGGGGAACCGAGCCTATCCGTATCCGCTCCACGGCTATCCTACGAGCTACAAAAACGAACCTATACAGGGGCGCCGCTCCGACCAGTATTGGTCACGATACGAAGCAATATAGGTTACTTTCCTCTCCTCGCAGGTATGCGTCTGCAGTGAGCTGGTGGGATATGCTCGTTCTTCCGCGAGCTAGTGGGTGCGAGTTGGTGGAGTACTGATGCGAGTGCCGTGCGGAGGCTATGCGCTGCCCTCACGGCGGTAGGCATATAAACGGCGATAGGGTGACGAAGCTTGCACTCCATCACCCTACCTCTTAAAATGGCGGCTACCTACTCTTCCACGAAACGCAGTACCATCGGCACGATTGGGCTTAACTTCTCTGTTCGGAATGGGAAGAGGTGGAACCCCAACGTTATAACCACCTAAATATCTCTGTATTTAGACAATCATTGACTTGATAAAAACGCACAATACTCACTCACGTATCGCTAAGTCGGTATACAACCTCAAGCAAAAACTTTCGGGCAATTAGTACTACTCGGCTATGACGTCACCGCCTTTACACCTGTAGCCTATCAAG